>JANLTX010000105.1:0-6905 GCA_031363095.1 Armatimonadota bacterium
CCCACCCCCTCGCAAGCTCGGACCCTCCCTTCGCCGCGAAGGGAGGGCGAGGCGCAGTGAGGGACGAACGAAGCACTCGGGTGGGTTCGAAGCACTCGGGTGGGTTCGGTGTAACCGAACTTGTAGGGATCTGCTTACCCGACGTTTTCCCGCTCCAACTCGCGCAGTCGTTTGACCTCGGCGCTCTGCATTCCCTGGAATTTCTTCCTCCAGGTGTAGAAGGTGTTCTGGGCGTACATCGTGCCACACGATTAGCCGCTGATGCCCTTTTGCTGGCACAGCTCGGCGATCTTGATCTGGCCCTTCTGGGCTTCTTGAAGCAGGGCGACGATTTGCTCGTCGCTCATTTCTCCGGCTTTCATGTCTGTTCCTGTCCTTTCGTTTCGGGGGCCTGCGCCCCCTTCAAGAAGGGCAAGAAATCTCAGAATGTCGGTGGTACTAAATCAGGGGTGCAGCCCACACCATCAGCGGAGTTAAATTTGGCTGATGCAGTTCCTTCTAACAGGAACACTACTGCTGTATAACCCAGCACGGAAAGTAGCGGGGCAGGCCTGGCAACGGTAAACTTCCAAATAACCTCTGCCGAGAATCTACTTTGGCCCACATTTGCTCGGGATGCTGTGTAAGATCCAGGCCCCAAACTCCAGATAGAGCCTTCCCATACGGTTCTGTCTTCCGTAATTTCAGGATCACTGCAACTGGAAAGCTATGGACGACAGAGATGTCTGCGTCAGAACTTCCCAAACTCGCAGGAGGAACAGGGCGAGACTGTGCAGTTGTTCCGCAAACGACAAGGCAAACAGCCAAGCACGACACTTTCAGAAACAGGCTTCGGTTCATTTGAGACAGACCTCTTGACTTCTGACGATTTCTCTGACGGAGTGAGATTTACCCACCCACGAAATGACGACGGCATTGACTCTCTCAGGTTCTGACAAACATGGAAGAGAAAGCGTACAAACTCTAACTCTCGCGGGCATTAAATCATAGGGCTACCTTGGCCGTCAAGGTATGTCTGGGGGATTTTAAAAATATCTTTCTCAAGGTTTCTATCCATGAATGCTCTCGCAGGAACCAAAAGACAAGGTGCTACAGCTCGCCGGGCTTGAGGTCTTGGATCTCAGAGCCGTCCGGGGCGCAGCGAAAGCGCCCGAAGGCAACTAAAGCGAGGCGCTCGACCTGGCTTTCCAGCAGGGGCGTGGTGACCTGAAGCTCGCCGCGCTCGGTGTCCAGGCCCGCAAAGCGCCCGATTCCGAGGAGCTTGCCCGCGCCGTCGTGAAGCCCGAGCAGGACGCCTTCGTGGGAGCGGAGCGGGAAAACGCGGACGCTCTTTGCCTTGAAGTGATAGGCCACCGGGCTGGTGAGCGACTCCCAGCCGGAGCGGAGCGGACCGGAGACATAGACGCTCAGAACCCCCTCGGACTGCTCGGCATGCGCGACGGGCATCTTGAGGGCCGCGCTGCACCAGCGCAGAAGCTCCGGCGGCAGGGGCGTCCCCGTGCCCAGCGTCGCGCCGAGAGTCGAGAGGGAATCGAGGGGCAGGGCGAGGTCGCGGCTTCCACTCAGCGCTTTGGAGAGCTTCAGGACGCGGCGCGTGGCACGCAGGCCCGGTGACTTGCGACTCACGCCCTCGGGCGGCGCGACGTTTTCAATCGTTGCGCCGGAGCTTGCCTGAAGCAACTTCAGAAGTCCGGCCAGCTCGCCCGGCGTGCCGACGCCCGCGACGGTGCCCGGCAAAAGGCTCTGCGTGAGGGCCGCGAGCCAGCGACGCGCACCGGGGCCGTGGACCCAGCCGGGCGTGTCGATGAGCAGCCGCTCGGCTCCGAGAGCGCAAGCGGTGTCGGCGGCGCGACGAACGGCCAGCACGTGCTCCAGCGCGGCAGCGCTCGGCGTCAGCGCCCCGACGAAAAAACTCGCCTCGGGTTTCAAGTCGCTCAGTCGCTCGACGCCCGCCTGCGCCCGCGCCAGCCCGACGCAGCCCGGTGGCCCGATCTCCGACTGCCCCGTGTCGGCGTCTAAGATAAACGTCGCGGCGTTCTCGGCGGCGAGCGCCCGCGCCCACGTCGCGACGAGCGTCGTCTTGCCGCGATCCGTCGCGCCGATCACCAGGGTTGTTTGCATAGCTTTGCGATACGATGGGGCGATGTCCCCGCTTGGCGAGGTTCTCCTCGCAACCACGACGCAGTTTACCGCGCAGGCGCTCCAGCTTCCGCGCCCGGATGAAGTCAGCCCGTTGCCCGACCCGCCCCCGTTCGGCGCACTGGTCTGCATCTATGCCCGGTCCCCCGGCCCCAATCACCCACTATGGGTACCCGGGGAACCAGATTCGGATTTTTCCCCATTATTGGGGTTAGGGGAGTTCGATCCGTTCGCCGACGCCAGCCCGGCTCCCACGCTCGACGACGCGCCGACGCAGCTTCTGGGGATCGTCTTTCACGCCGAGACCGGAGCCATCGAGCCGGGGCGACTCGTCGGGGCTTTAGGACTGACGGAAGAGCAGCTTCTTTTGGAGCAGCCGCAGCTCTACGAGCTTCTGGCGACGCGGTTCACCGCCGCCCTGATCGGCTGGCGCGACTCGTCGGGAGTCTTTCGGGCCGGGCTGCCCCCGCGTCCGCCGCGCCCGCACGCCCAGGTCTTCGAGGCCACAGAGTCCGACCTCAGTGCCGCCGGAAATGACCTGAGCTGGCTACGCGGAATCGTCCGGGGAGAGCGCGTCCCGGCGGGCCTCGCCGACGAACTCACGCTCGCGACGCTCCGCCGTCTGTGGGCCGCCGCCCCCGACCCGCAAGACTTCCCGCTCCGCGCCGGACGCGAGCTTTCCCGGCTCCTCACCGCCGACTACGAGCGCCTGAAAAGCCTCATCGAAAGCCTCGCGGGTTGATCTCCGCCGACATGAAACATGCGGGCGGTTCCGGGGTAAACTCAGAGACAAGCCATGACGATTCGCGACGAAGACCATCTGGAAGAATTGCTCTCGGAGCCGACGCCCGGCGCTATCGAGACGCTCTCCGCGCTCGACGGCGACGTTCTGGTGCTGGGCGCGGGCGGACGGCTCGGGCCGAGTCTGTGCCGGATGGCCCGCCGTGCGCTGGAGCTGGCCGGGAGCAAGCGAAAGGTCATCGCGCTCAGCCGGTTCTCCGCGCCGGGCGTCGAGGAGAAGCTTCAGGGCTGGGGCGTCGAGACGCGCGCTGCCGACCTGCTCGCCCCACGTGCTTTCGAGTTTCTGCCCGATGCCCCGCTCGTGGTGCATCTGGTCGGGCACAGCGGCGACCCCGGCCTGTCCTGGGCGACGAACGCGTTTCTGCCCGGCCTGGTCGCGCGGCGCTATCAGCGCTCCCGAATCGTCGCGCTGGGAGCATCGCCCCAGCAGGAGAGCGGGCCTGGCCGCGAGCGATTGTTCTCGCATTTTGCCGAGATTAACACAACCCCGACGGCGATTCTTCGTCCGTCCGGGATCTCCGAGCTGCGCCATGGACCGCTCGCCGAGCTTGCCCGGAAAGTCTGGCGCGGGGAGCCGATCTCGCTCACGCCGGGAGAAATAAAAGTTCTGTGGCAGGGCGACGCCAGCGCGTTTATTCTCCAATCGCTGGGCGCAGCCTCGACGCCTGCGACTGTTTTTAATCTAACCGGGCCGGAGACGCTCTCGGTGCGCTCCGTGGCCGCGTTCTTCGCCGAAGCGCTGGGCAAGCCCGCAATTTTCTTGGAAGCAGAGGAAGCCCAGGCACCCTTCCCGCCCGACGCCCGCACGCTCCACGGGCGCTTCGGCTATCCGCGCGTCCCGGCACAGACCCTGCTGGAGTGGACCACAGGCTGGACGCGCACCGCAGAAAGTACCCCATGAAAGTCTCTGTGATCTGTTTGTTAACGCTCTCGGCACTCACGGCTTCCGTGCGGGCCGAGTTCACCCTCTCACCCGCCGAGGCGAAAAAACAAATGACGACGCGAGCGAGCATCGTCCGGGGGGCGCTGGCGCGGCGCGACATGAAGACCCTGACCCGGCTCGTGCATCCGATCAAGGGACTGCGCTTCCCCAGCGGTTGCGGGCGCGGCGGGACGCTCGGCCTCGGCCCGAAATTCACGCTCTCTCAGGTTCCCGACTTGCTGAAAAACGCGAAAAAATACGACTGGGGCACCGATGGCGAGAGCGACGAGCCCGTCAAGCTGACTTTTACAGAGCGCTACGACCATCTCTGGAACAAGCGCTTCAAAACCCCGACCGAGACCAACTTCAACGTTCTCAAATCACGCCCGCTGAACTATGTGAACGGCCTGGACAAAGCATTTCCCGGCGCGGTGTGCGTCGAGTTTTACTCAAAGGGCACCGAGAAGTTCAGCGGGATGAACTGGGCATCGCTCTGGCTGGTCTTTGAGCCGTACAACGACGGCTGGCGGCTTACGGCGATTCTGAACGACTACCAGGGCGTTTAGCCGCCTGGAACGAGCCACGCGCCACGCCCTTTGACGCATTTCAAGAACGCAACCAGCAGAAAACTTAAAATAATCAGTAAAAACCACGAGCTGATCTTGCTGACATGTACCAATTGCCAGCCATTGTGCTGGTTGGGGTACTTCCACGCCCCAAAATAGGTCGCGACGTTCTCTGCGGCATAGACAGCGAGGCCCATGCAGAGAAACGCAAACGCCATCGGCATCTTTCGAACTTCGCCTGCGACCCGGTAGAGTACGTACGTCTTGAAGTACAGCCCGATCACGGCAACAACCAACAGCCAGCGCAGATCGTAAAGCCCGAGCTGATGCGTAAAAAAGTTCAGATAGATTAACGTTGCAAGAAAAACGTCCCAGCGTCCGCGCGGTGCCTCGTGGAGGGTAATGTTCAGCCGTCGCCACGCCTGGCAGATATAGCTCGCGACACTGGCATACATAAACCCCGAGTAGAGCGGCACCAGCCCAAGCACTTTCGTATACGCAGGCTCAGGATATCCCCAGGAGCCTTTGTTGGTTTTAAATAGCTCTAAAATTAGCCCAATGATGTGAAAAACGCAGATCACTTTGAGTTCGTCAATGGTTTCTTTCTTAAAATAAACCATTAATATTTGAACAAGCAGGCACCAGAGCAACAAAAAGTCATAGCGCGGGATCGGCAACGGAAGAATTTTGCTCAGCGCAAGGCCGAGAACCACGGCGATGGGAAACAGACACGAGAGCAGCTCCGCGCGAAGAAACGCCAGCCAGCCGCGCCCGGTCCGAGGAAACAACGTCAGCACCTGCGCTTAGAATACCACAAGGATACTTTCATAAAAAAGTTTCAATACGAATCAATCGGGGTAGAACCGGGCCATGAAACACTGGCGGATGGGTCTTGCCCTGATCGGGACTTTCGGGGTTATGGGCGGAGCGAGCGCGTTCGACACGGGGCATCACGCGGACATGACCCGCGATGCGATGAGCGAGTTCGGAATGAACGCCAATGCGATTGGAGTGGCGCAGGCAGAGAACTGGCTGGTGGACTACTACTCCAGCCAACCTACTACAGGACTGGATCACGACCTGGAGAATCTTCATTTCGATAACCTGACGACCACAGCGGAGATTCAGAACTACTGGGGCCGCCTCACGATTAACACCGAGCAAGCCGTTCGGGGCGCGGCACAGGCAAACAACCCGGTCAAGATCGTCGCGCTCATGGGAATGAGCCTCCACGCGGTTCAAGATTTTTATACACACTCCAACTGGGTCGAGCTTCGGCGGCCTGTGGTCAATCCTGCGAGCTACGACACCCGGACCTGGTTCGACGCCGGACCCGCCGCACCGGGCCTGCGTACGGGAAAATACCCGTCGGCAACCCCCGCAACCCCTCTGGTAACCGACCACGGGAACTACACCCTCGGGATGAACCACGATTCGTATGTCCGGCCCCGCTGGGACGAAGCCTATGTCTATGGCTGGAACGCCTCCCGGCAGTGGATCGAGGCCATCCGTAGCTGGGTGATGGCGGTCAACCCCGGAGTCTGGCCGAGCGTGCAGGCGCTGGTGCTGGCCCCGAACGACCTGGTTGCCCTCCAGCGCGATCTGGAAGCGTCGCACCGGATCTCCGAGTGGATCGTCGCCAGGGGCAACAATGGTCACTGGAAAGGAAGCGGGAGCGGGTCGGGCGCTTCGTTCAACAAGTTCGTTCTCGGCTGGACTGCAAGAAGAGACTCCCTCTTTGTGAGGCATTTCAAGGTAGACCACTGGCACCAGGAGCTGACAAACAACCTGAACGCGATGCCACCGCCCATTGCAATCCCTCCCCTCGCGCCGGTTCCTCCGATGAACAAAAAAGCGCTTCGCGTGCAGACAGTCGGCTTCGACGAGCTTGTCAATCCTGGCGAGGCGCGGGTCAATGGGCGCTCCAACCCGAACTACTACGCCCGAGTCACGATCAGTGGACAGACCTTTATCGAGGCAATGCAGTACCAGCGTGCCAACGCCGCCCCGGACTGGCAGAGCATCAAGCTCGTCGATAGCGCCGCCGCTGCCGCGCCTATCGTCTACGAGCTTCGTAGCCAGAACGGAACCGCCAATGTGCTGTGCGATATCAACCCGGTTATAGGAAATCCGACACTCAACTTCACCTTTACGTTCCCCACGCCGGTTGCAGCGGGCTTCGTGGCAGGGGATATCGCAGGCGCTGCAGGAGCGGTCATCACCACCGGGGGCGCGGGAGCCGGGCTGTATCGCGCCCGTGTCAATCTTCGCATCGACTCTCTCCCTTTGCTGTAGTTCCGAAAGATAACTTCATGAAAAAACACTGGCTTCTTACTATAAGTACCCATTCATAAATGTGTTATATCATTTTAAAGGGTCTAACCTTTGAAGGTCTAAAATTGATATGGAGCGTATCGCCCACCGCATGCAGCGCTTTCCACACGGCAAAATGCAAGGTGCCTTCATCAGCATAGTCC
>JANLTX010000112.1:0-49197 GCA_031363095.1 Armatimonadota bacterium
CGCGGCGAAGGGAGGGTGGACACGAGGGAAACGAGTGGCCGGGTGGGTTCGAGGGGACGGGTGGGTTCGAGTGTAGCCCAACTTCAAAATACTTGCTTACCCAGCCGCTGGGTGTTTCATACGGGCGACGACCAAGTTTCGGGAACCAATCCCGGCTCCGGGTTGTAAGACACTCGCGGTATACTTCTAAGACGTTTTTTTATGAGCGACGCCCTTCAACAAATCCAGCGCGAGTTTCCCGGCGCGACGTTCCTTGCGCTCGGGCAGACCGCGCTCTGGGACGAGCCGACCAAGGCCGCCGTCCGCCTGCGCCTCGACGACGCTCTGCCGGGCGCAAAAATGCTCGTCGGGGCGCACGACACCGACTACTTCGCCAAGCTTCCGGGGCATCCTGCGGCAGCGCGGCAGAACTTCGCGCTGGTGAGCCACGACGACGCCACGACGCGCGGACTCTGGTCGGCGGCGGGCGAGATGAGCGAGCTTTTCGGCTCGGAAGATGTCCCGACGCGCGATCTGCTTCAGAGCGAGGGGAGCGTCTCGCTGCACCACGCGACCCGGCTTTCGAGCGATCCTGAGGCCCGATTGTCCGAGCTGACCCGCGCCTGGGGCTGGAGCGGGATCATTCACGGCGGCTGGAAAAAAGAGGTCGTCGGGGAGATCCGGCTCGCCGAGATCCTTCCGACGCTCACCGAGCAAGTTCGCCAGGCGCTCAACGGTAGCCTGTCCCGCCTGGACGAGACCCGCGCCGCGCCGGGCCAGGCATTGCGCGACGACCTGATCCGGCGCATCGAGGTTTTTTCTCAAGAAAACCCCGGCGCGACCCTGCCGCAACTCTACCGGCACCTGCTTCCGTATCTCTACGAGACCGTGCTGGGTGCGCCGCCCCGGAACCTCGAAACCACGCAGACCAGCGAGCTGCTCCGGCTCACTCCCGAGACCGCGAGCCTGCCCCGGTTTTCGTATGTCGAGCTGTTTTTAGACCCCGAGACACGCGAGCGGGCACGCGCGGCCTACGACCTGGCTCTCGGCGGGGCGGACGCCTACAACCTCGAAAAATTCGGGGAGGGTGCGCTCCCGTTCGACCTGATCGTCGCCGGGCGCGGGCGCGGGACGCTGCATGTTTTAGAAACCGAGATTCGGATCGACACGCCCCGGCCCATTGTCTTGCCTGGCACGGTGAACTCGGTGCGCGAGCTTGCCGAGCGGGTCGCGCCGCTGGGCGAGGTAACACTGGTCGGAAAAGCTGTCGCGATGCTCCCGATGCTGGCCGCCGAGTTCGTCTTTGTTTTCCACGAGGGCGCGTCGGGCTACTCGCCGCGCACCCGCGCGATGCTGGCCGAGATGCAGCGCGTCGGGCTGAACGTACCTCGTCTGCGCCCGATTCTGCGGGTGAAGTACGACACCTGGAGTGCGCTCTCCGCCGTCCCCGACGCCAGTGTTTCGCAGCTTCGCGTCCCGGCGTTTCTCGGGCAGGCGCTCGGGCGCGAGTCACTGACGCTGGAAGACTTCGCGACGTGCTGGCCGCGTGCGCTCCGCTGGGAAAAAGACCGCCTGGAGACCTTGCGTCCCTTGCGCTCGCCCCGCGCCCTGCTCGGCTACCTCGCCACGACGCGCGGCGCTCTCTGGGCTGAGAAGTTAGCCTCACACGATCAAACGTCGGAGAGTCTATTAAATCTCTACGCCGACATTCGTGTGCTCAAAGAAACCGAAGCCACGCAAAAAAATCGGCTTCGCGCTCTAAAATCTGAAATAAATATACTTCAAAAATCCAAAGGTGATGATTTTCGAGAACGTGGCAGCTTTCTGGAAGCTTCCGATGTCGCCGAACGCGAAATTCAGTTCGATCAGCCGCTAACAGTGCTGAGAAGCTCTATCTCAGAGGCTCGTGAGAGCTGGCAGACGCTTCGGCAGGCTCGCAAGGCTCGCGAGCGTAGCCCGGAGCTGACCGAGACGCGCCAGGCCCTTCGCGCTCTGGAAGCCGACGCCGAGTACGAGCGGGCGACTCTGGTGCGCAACGCTCTCCAGACGATCCACGGGCTGCCTCACACCGCGCTCCGTCCGTCGGCCTGGTGGTTCCCGCTCGTCGATCCGTCGGGTAGCTGGCTCCGCGAGGTCGCCCGCACCGCCCGGCTCTCCCTGGAGCCGCTCGCCCCGTGACGCTGAGTTTTACGAAGATGCAGGCGGTCGGGAATAACTTCGTCGTGTGCGATGAGGCCGATCTTCCGGGCACGCGCGAGGACATTGCTCCGCTGGTGCGCACGCTCTGCGACAGGGCGTTCGGGATCGGGGCGGACGGCGTGCTTTTAGTCGGACCTGCCGGGGACGGCTCGGACCTCTCGATGCGGATATTCAACGCCGACGGCTCCGAGGACACGATGTGCGGCAACGGCCTGCGCTGCGTCGCGCGCTGGGCGCACGCACGTGGGCGGGGCGGGCTTGAGGGCGTCGCGCAGACCCGCTCGGGCCAGATCGCATTCACGCTCAACCCCGACGACACCGTCACGCTCAACCTGGGCGTCCCCGTTTTCGACCCGAAGAAGATCCCGGTGAAGGCCGAGAGCGCCCTCGACATCGCGCTGCCCGTCCCGGACCTCGGCGAGCTTCGGCTTGATGCGGTCAACACGGGAACCACGCACACGGTCGCCTGGGGAATCTGGCCCGAGAAGCCCAGTTTGTTTGAGGGAATCTCGCGCTGGATCGAGACCCACCCCACGTTCCCCGAGCGCACCAGCGTCCTGTGGACCCGCGTCGAGGGTACCCACAAGCTCCGCATTCGCATCTGGGAGCGCGGCGTCGGCGAGACCCTCGCGTGTGGCACGGGCGCGTGCGCCGCCGCCGTTCTTGCCCTGAAGCGCGGCAAGGTCGAGCCGGGCGAGGTCACGGTCGCAAGCGCGGGCGGCGAGCAGCGCGTCCGCTGGGAAGGCGAGGACCACCCGGTCTTTCTCATCGGCCCGGCCACCACCGTCTTTCAGGGCCAGATCCAGATTTAAACGAACAGGCAGCTAAAGCAGCCTGCTACACAAAAAACAAGGGAGCTGAAGCTCCCTGAAAATGCCACGCCCGGACCCAACGCCGTTTTGCAGCGCCGTTCACGGTGCTTGTTTTCCTGTAGCAGGCTGCTTTAGCTGCCTGTTCGTTCAACGCGCGGCGGCGTGACCGTCCACGCGTGGGTCGGAGCCGAGGGCGTACGCGCCTGAGGGCAGAACCTGTAGAAGCTGGGCCGCCGAGCCGTGCGCCCAGGGTTTCAGAGCCTCCACAATGTGCCCTTTTTCGCGGAGCGCTTTTATGGCCCTCTCGCCGACCCGGTTTTCGATTTGAAGAATCGTCGCTCCCGACGGATGCGGGCCGATGTTCTGGCTGTCTTCACGCCAGACGTGTTGCCAGCGCGGGGCTTCGACGGCTTCCTGCGGGTTCATTCCGAGATCGACGGCGTTCACGATGAGCTGAAGGTTCGTCTGCACCTGAATATGGGCACCGGGCGTCCCGCCGACCAGCGCAAGCTTGCCCGAGGCGTCTGTGGCAAGCCAGGCGTTGAGCGTGTGCGCCGGACGCTTCTTTGGGGCGAGCGCGTTGGGCGAGGCCGGGTCCAGGGAGAACCCGGTCAGGCGGTTGTTCATCAGAATCCCCGTACCAGGCGGCATCCAGGCCGCGCCGAAGTTATGAAAAATGCTCTGGATAAAGCTCACGGCGTTTCCGTGGGCGTCGGCCACCAGGAAATAGGTCGTGTCGGAGCCTTCGCGGAGCGGCGGATGGCCCTCGGGGCGGGGCAGGTCGTAGGAGAGCTGGCTGCGCCGCCCGTCGAGATAGGCGTCGGTGAGTAACGCGGAGACATCCGCGCCCTCGGCCAGCACGCGATTGCGGTCGGTGAAGGCCATCTTTTTACACTCGACCAGCAAGTGCGTCCGGGTGATTTCGTCCAGGGCCGCAAGATCGAAGCCACGCGCCAGGCCCAGCTCCTCGGCGAGAATCATCCCTTGCGAGGGCGGCGGCTGGCAGTGCATGGTCAGATTCCGGTACTTCACCGAGAGCGGCGCAAGAGTCTGGGTGTGGTGTGCGGCGAGGTCGGCTTGCGAGAAATGCCCGCCCGACCCTGTGCAGATTTTCTCGGCAAGCGCTCCTTCGTAGAACGAGCGCAGGCCGTCGCTTGCCAGAGCTTCCAGAGTTCGCGCCAGGTCGGGCTGGACGATGGTCTGGCCCAGAGAGATAGTGGAATCGAAGCCCAGCGCGGGGAGTTTTTCTAAAAGCGCGGCTCCCTCGCGGGCCTTGAAGAGTAGCCGTGGCCCGGCGGGAAAGCCTTCTTTCGCATAGGAAATCGCCGGGGCGAGAAGCTCAGCGACAGAGAGAGTGCCCCAGCGGGCGTGGAGCGCGGCCCAGGTATCGATCAGCCCCGGCACCGTGCTGGCACGCGGGCCGTGCAGGGGAATTTCCGCGCCGTAGCTCTCCGGCGAGGCCGAGGCAGGGGCCGCGCCCGAGCCGTTCAGCGCGACATTCTCCCCGCTTTTTGCGTCGTGGACGATCAGAAACGCATCGCCGCCGAGGTGCGAGTTCCACGGCTCGATCACGCACAGCACGGCGCTGGCAGCGATGGCGGCATCGGCGAAGCTCCCGCCGCGCGCCAGAATCCCTATCGCCGCACTCGTCGCGAGCGGCTGGCTCGTCGCCGCCCCCGCACGTCCTACCACCAGCCCTCGCGTCGTCGTCACTTTGCTCTTGGAGTCTCCGCCATCCCTTTCTCCAAACCCTGCGCAAATCCCTTCAGCGCCGCTCCAAGCCTCAAGCCAACCTCCCCCGCTCGTTCCTCGCAAGCTCGGGGCGAAGGGGTATCTACGATGCGCCGGGCTGTTGGCGAAAATTATTTTCCGGAAAATATAGGTTTTTGTCAGAATCGGCATTCTCACCCGTTGTAGTAAGTGATGGACAACGGATATTTGGTAATGCGAGATCGGGCGCGTGAACTGAGCTTCGTTGCAACCGCTGTGGAGGACTACGTTTTCGACGCCAGAGAGTTTTTGGGCAGTACATCGCCGATTTTTACTGTCCTGAGATTCGTCTGGTTGTCGAAATTGATGGTAGCGCCCATGATACCCCTGAACAGCGCGAGCGAGACTACTGGCGAGACATTGCTTTACGCGAAAACGGCCTCTGGGTACTACGTTTTAAAAACGCCTATGTGATTCGCGCCAGCACCGAACAAATCCAGGCAGCCCTGCTCGAACGAATCAAAGCCCGCCAACAGCCCGGCGCATCGTAAATCCCCCTTCGCCAGCGAGGTACGAGCGATTAGCCGGAGGGGTCGGTTGCTTGCAACCGGGGGAGGCCGAATTGGGGCCGGGGTATGCTTGCAAAACAGACGACCTCGCGGTACGATGAAAACCAACAATTTCGACGAACTTAGTCAGGAATATAGAAAATCACTCATGAGCAAGGTCAGCAAGCAAGAAGAGATCAAGAAGCGCAAGGACGGACTGGATGTCTGGGACGACATGTTGCGCTACGCCAAGGACGGCTTCGATGCCATCAGCGCCGACGATTTTTATCTGATGCGCTGGTACGGGGTCTATCAGCAGATTCCCAAGGCCGGGCATTTTATGATGCGGATCAAAATCCCCGGTGGTATCTATAATTCCCAGCAACTTAGAGCGATTGCAAAAATTTCCCGTGAGCGAGGCCGAGGAATCGCGGATGTCACCACGCGCCAGACATTTCAGTGGCACTGGCTGACGGTAGAAGACTTTCCGGCGATTATAAGCGAGCTGAAGGCCGTCGGAATCTCGCCCATCGGAGCCTGTGGCGACATCGCCAGAAACGTCGTGAGCTGCCCGGTGGCCGGAATCAACCCCGACGAAATATTAGATACGCGCCCGGTCACTCAAGCGATTCATGAGTATTTTTTAGGCAACCCCGAGTTCTCGAACCTGCCGCGCAAGTACAAGCTGGCGATCTCGGCGTGCAAAGAGCAGTGCGTCCAGCCGGAGATTCATTGTTTCGCGCTGGTGGGCGTCGTCGATCCTGAGACGGGCGAGGCGGGCTATGGGCTGAGAGTCGGAGGCGGGCTTTCGACGCAGCCGCACTTCGGGCAGTGGCTCGATATGTTTTTCTCGCCCGATCAGGCGCTCGACGCCGCCATTGCCGTCACGAAGCTCTACCGCGACCACGGGTTCCGCGAGCGCCGCACCCACGCACGCCTGAAGTTCTTAGTAGCCGACTGGGGAGCCGAAAAAGTCCGCGAAAAAGTCGTCGAGTACCTGGGCTATGACCCGAAGCGTGGCGTAAGCGATGTCGAGCCGCTCAATGTCTACCGGGATCATGTCGGGATTCACGCCCAGAAGCAGCCCGGTTTAAGCTGGATCGGTCTCACAGTCCTCACGGGCCGGGTAAGCGACGCTCAATTAGATGCTCTCGCTGATATTGCCGATAATTTCGGGTCGGGTGAGATTAGAAATAGTCATATGCAGAATATTTTGCTACCCGATATCAAAAATGAGCACCTGGAAGCCGCTAAATCAGCGCTGAGCGTCGCCGGGTTTACCTGGGAAGGCAGCGCGGTCCGACGAGGCGCGATTGCGTGCACGGGTAGCGAGTTCTGCAACCTGGCAATTACAGAAACAAAGCAGCGCATGATCCAGATCGTGACGCATTTAGAAAGCAAAGTCTCTTTTGACCGCAACTTGAGAATCAACATGAACGGCTGTCCCAACGGCTGCGCCCAGCATGCGGTCGGCGACATCGGGCTTCAGGGCTGCAAGGCCCGCGTCGCCTCGGGCGAGCAGGTCGAAGCCTACGACATTCACCTCGGCGGGCGGCTCGGGAAAGACCGGAGCTTCACACGGGCCATTCACCGCAAAGTGCCCGCCGAGCTGATCGCTCCCGCCCTGGAGAATCTTCTCGGAGCGTTCAATGCCCACGCCGCGCCGAACGAGGAGTTCGCGCCGTTCATTCAGCGCCACACCAACGAAGAATTAGACGCGTTCTTAGGCGTCGAGAGCATCGTCGGCCCGCCCGACACCCGAGAAACCGCTGGTGCGGCGGCTGACGCTTAGCCTGCTCGGGCTGGGCCTGGTTCTGGGAGTCTGGACGCTGGCGACGGCTTCGGGCCTGGTGCCAGGGCGAATCCTGCCCGCGCCGGATGCCGTCGGAGCGGCGCTTCTCGAAAGCTGGCGCTCAGGGGCGCTGCTTCCGGCGCTTCTCCGCTCGGCCTTGCGCGGGCTGGGCGGATACGCTATCGGCGTCGGCATCGGAATCCCGCTCGGGGTCGGGCTGGCGCAGAGCCGCCCACTCGATGCCGCCCTGGGAAATCTCAGCGTCGCGCTCCAGGCCCTGCCGTCGGCGTGCTGGTTTCCCCTTGCGCTGATCTGGTTCGGCCCGAGCGAGACAGCCGTCCGCTTCGTGACCGTCACCGGGGCCGCGCCCGCCGTCGCGCTGGCGGTTCGGTCGGGCATTCGCAACCTTCCGCCTCTGATTTCTCAGGCCGCAAAGACCCTCGGCGCACGCGGCTGGCGGCTCGGCTGGCACGTCTTGCTTCCCGCCTCACTGCCCGCCTGTTTAACGGGAATGCGCCAGGGCTGGGCGTTTGCGTGGAGAACGCTCATGGCCGCCGAGCTTCTCTCGCAGGGGCTGGCACCGGGGCTGGGTTCGCTTCTCAAGCAGGGCCAGACCGACAAAAACATCGCGCTCATGGCCGCGACCATCGGGGTAATTCTGGGAATCTCGATTCTGGCCGACCGGCTGCTTTTTGCCCCGCTGGAGCGGGTGGTGACACGGCGATGGGGCACGGCGTAGTCACGCTGGCGGGGGTCGCCCGCAGCTTCGGCGACACGCCCGCGCTCGCGCCCACGAGCCTCTCGATCCCTGCCGGGCAGTTCGTCGCGCTGCTCGGGCCGAGCGGCTCGGGCAAATCGACGCTGCTCTCGCTGATTGCCGGGCTGGATACGCCGAGCGCCGGAGAAGTTCACGTCGCGGGCCGCCCCGGTGTTGTTTTTCAGGAAGCCGCGCTCTTTCCCTGGCTCTCGGTGCGAGAGAACGTCGCGTTCGGCTTGAAGATGGCGGGTTTAGGAAAATCCGCGCGGCTTCTTCGCGCCGACGACGCCCTGAAGTCGGTGCATCTCTCGCGGTTTGCCGGAGCGTTCCCCCACGAGCTTTCGGGCGGGATGCGCCAGCGGGCTTCTATCGCCCGCGCCCTGGTTTTAGACCCGGCGCTTCTTCTCATGGACGAGCCGTTCGGGGCGCTTGATGCTCAGACGCGCTCTCTGCTCCAGGACGAGCTGCTCCAGGTCTGGGAGCGCACCCGCAAGACCGTCGTGTTTGTCACCCATAGTTTAGACGAAGCTCTGCTGCTCGCCGACCGGGTGATCTTGCTCTCGGCGCGTCCGGGGCGGGTCATCGCCGACCTTGCCGTCAGCGCCCCGCGCCCGCGCGACCCGATCCGCGACCTGGCGCTCGCGGGCCTGCGCGAGCGGCTCTCCGTGCTCCTCGCCCGAGAAGTCGCATCCGTCGCCGCCGCCGAGCACGACCCCACCTGGACGCCCGGCTCCCCTATCCGAGGCGGCGAAGAGGCAGGAAGCGGGATATAAGCATCTCCCCGCGCCTGAGAGCGCGCCCCTCTTCGCTTATGCTCGGTCGCGAAGCGACATTAAATGTCGCTTCGCGACCTCGCCGAAAAGGATGCAGAGCTTATTGAGAAGCGCTGGAGGGTAAATTCATCACCCTCTTCCTGCGAGCTTGCGAGCAAAAAGGGGAAGAGGGTCGGTCGCTTGCGACCGGGGAGATGCCAGGAAAATGCTGTGAAAAACTCGTAACGCTCTCGTAACGATTTTGGGGAATAATGATCCCATGATGCTCGTACCGATAACGTTGGCCGTAGTTTTCGTCGTTCCCGCTGCCCAGGAAGTGACGTTAACTCCCTACCAGAAACAATTTCTCGTCGCGTTTCAAAAAGCCGGATTCAAGGAAGGCGAAGCCAGAGTAGTCCAGGGAATCGGAAAAAGAACCGAGATTCCGTTGTCGAAAAACGGGGAGCAATTCGTCCTGACGTTCGGAAGCGCCTACACGATGATCGAGCAGAAGGTGCCGCTTACCAACTCGTCCACAGTCCAGGTACTCTTCGGCTCCCAGGTCAAAGAAAAATTCCCCTCCGTCCGAGCGGAATTCGACGCGCAGGGGGTCACGCTGTCGCGAACCAGCAGTCCGGTGGATCTCACTCCAGGCGATATGATGGACGACATGCTCGCCGACGTGCAGGGCGCGGCGAAGCTGTTTGCCGCCACCGCCCCAACCCCTCCGACGCCCGCGCCGACGCCGTCCGATTCCCTCGGGGCGTCGCTCAAAGACGCTGGCCTCGCGTTCAAAGACATCGGGGGCTACTACTCGCTGAAGTTCGATTTCTCCAATGCCAAGCGGAGCCAGACCGCCTACGTCCGTCAAGATATCTACACTTCAAGCGCCATCAAAACGCGGAAAATTGTCTCGTTCTGCTACGACGACAAAAACGCCCCGAGCGCAGAAACCCTTAGAACCGTTTTTCAGAAACGCCTCGGCATAGGCGGCCTCGGACTCGAAGCGCCCGACGGAACGCAGAAGAACTGGCGGATTTTCTTTCGCATCGACGCTCCCGTTGAAATTTCGCCCGACCTGCTCAAGCAGTATCTTGTTATGGTCGCTGCAACCGCCGACGACCTTGAAAAAGAACTCAAAAAAGAGGATAAACTATGATGCTTCTACCGATTCCTATTCCGATAGCGCTGATCTGCCCGGCCTACCTCATCGACGATGACGCCGACCTGAAAGGCATGCCGCTCGCCAGCATTCACAAAGAGGCGCTGGCGGCCTTGAAGAAAGCGGGCTACAAGCGTACCCGCGTCGAGGAAAACGACCTGACCATTATTGGCAGCGCCACCGAGGTGGATCTTCTGTCGCCCGACGGCAAAGAAAAAATCTCTCTGAAGTTCAACACCGAGGATGACAGCACGGTGGACCGGGAGATTCTGGTGCCGGAGACCAAAGCCGCCGCCTACGCTCGCTACGGCTCGCAGCTTAAAGCGAAGTTCCCGAACGTGGTTCTTGTCTGCTACGCAGTGAACGGAAAGACATACGCCGTCGCGCGGGTGGAACTCTCCGAGGCGTCGCCGAAGAACGTCATGGAGGCTCTTGCGGAGACGAAGCGAGCGATAGCGTTTCTGGAGCAGACCCGCGATGGAGTTTCTGCCCCGAAAGGCGATCTGTCGGACCTGGAAGCGCTTCCGCTCACGGCGAATCAAAAAGCGGTGTTTGTTGCCCTGGAGAAGTCCGGCTACAGGCGAGTCCGGGTAACCGCCGAGCCGAACGAGGAACAAAGATACGTCACGCTCGACCCGCCCGGCAGCGACTTCAAGGTTTTCGTCTACGTCTCTCCCCGAAGAATGCGGCTTCAGCGTAGTTTAGACGTTACAGATACCGAAAATCAGGCGACGGCACGCACCAGGCCGATCCCCGAGAAGTTTCCGGGCATGACGGCCAGGGTCTACGACCTGCTCGGCAGAATCTCGATTACGCTGGAAGTCGCGCTGAGCGACAGCGAAACCACGCCGACACGGACGCTCGACGCCATCGCCGCGCTGGGGCGCGGGATCGCGTTTTTGAAGGATGCTCCCCTGCCTCCGCCCGCGCCCGCGCCGACCGATCCGGTGGGCAAGACGCTCCAGGCATCGAAGCTGATCTACACCGATATCGGGAATTTCTACAAGCTAAAGTTCGACAATAGCAACACAAAGCGCAGTCAGTATGCTTATGTCCGCAAAGATGTTTATAGCTACAACAGCCTGAACGTCCAGGAGATCTACTCGCTGTGCTACGACTCGCCCGACGCCCCGAGCGCGGCGCTGCTGGAGAAGACGTTCCAGAAAGGCTTCTCCCTCGGCGGACTGGTGCTCGAAGCGCCGAGCGAGACGCAGAAAAACTGGCGCATTCGCTTCAAAATAGATGCACCCACCGACCTGCCCCAGGCGACGCTCAAGACCTATCTTCAGCTCGTTCAGGGCACCGGCGACGAAATCGAAAAAGAACTCACCCCCGACAAAGGAGACATCCTATGATCCTGACGCTTCTGTGCGCCGCCCTGATGATCGGCTCACCACAAACCCCCAGGCCCGACGACGATGCCGCCAAAGCCCGGCTCAAGAGCGCCCTCGACGCCACGGGACTGAAGTACGAAGCCAGCGCCAGCGGCCTGAGCTTCACCCTGATGTTTGACCACGAAGGCGGCAAGCGCAAGCAAAAAATCTACCTCGCGGTCAAGCCGGGGACGCCCTCTTCGCTCAAGACGCATATGATCTACACGACAGTCTGGCTGGGGAAAGACGCCCCGCCCGATGAAGCCCTGATGCGCAAGATTCTCGGGCGAACCAAAAAGCTGGGATCGTTCTATCTGTTTAAAGACGCCAAAGGGATATGGGTGATTCGTTTTCGGGTGCATTTCGATGCCACAAACCTGAAAGAGACCTCGGCCAGCGACGACAACTTGGTCATAAATCTCAAAGATATGATCTACTTTGTCAGTCAGGTCGGAGACGAAACCGATAAAGACCTCAACGGTGACAATGATATTCGCTGAGTCTCAGAATAGATAGAAAGTAGAAAACTATGTCTCAGGAAAATTTTGGCTTATTCCACGGCCAGCTCAGGACCGACTGGCTCGACGATGGCCGCAAGATGAAGTTGGTGAAGGACTTCGGCTACACCGATCCCGGCGGCGGGCGCTGGCTCGCCCCGAGAGGCTCGGTCGTCGATGGGGCGTCGATCCCCCGCTTTCTCTGGACCATTGTCGGCGGCCCGCTGGAGGGCAAGTACCGCGATGCCTCGGTCATCCACGATGTCGCCTGCGTCGAGAAGACGCGCCCGGCGGACCTGGTGCATCTGTGCTTCTACTACGCCATGCGCGCGACGAGTGTCGGTGTGTTGCAGGCCAAGATCATGTATGCCGGAGTCTATGTCGGTGGGCCGCGCTGGACCACGCGCATCGAGATTCGCCCCGCAAGCCACGAAAGCGACCAGCTACACCTGGCGACGCTTCCCAAAAACGGGCGCGGCGGCTTCCGAAGCACCAATATGGCGATCTCTGGCGACGCGGACGGAGCCGACCTGCTGCGAGACTCAGGAATCGACCTGACGCGGCGCACGACGACCCAGCGCCTCACGCTGACGCCCGCCCGCCGAACCGTGACTCCGGCAGACTTCGAGCAGCTCAAGACCGCTATCGAGAAACACGACCTGAGCCTCGAAGCCATCCGCGCCTTCGTCCCCGAAGGCAGATAGCCCCCTTCGCCCGAGCTTGCGAGGGGTTAGCCGGAGGGGGTGGCGAGCTTGCGAGCCTGGGGAGGCTACTCCCAGACCGGGCTTTTCAGGCAGCGGGCGCGCAGGTCGGCCCACTCTTTTGTCCCGTCGTTATCGCGGACGGTCAGAGTCACGCCGGGCGGGAAAAGCGGGAGATTGCCGCGCAGCGCGTCTTCCCACAGCCCCGTGGCCGTCGCGTCGCCCGCGTCGAGGCGGGCGTGGGAGAAGTTGGGAACCCCGAGGCGCGGGCGCTCCATGTACGGGTAGTGGGCCTGCACCCCGCTCTGCCAGCGGACGGTGAGAATCTGCGCGGGCAGGGGAAGCGACTCGGGCGAGTCGCGCCGGTATTTCTCCAACACCGACTCGTTGAACGTAACCCCCAAACCGGGCGCATCGGGGATTTCGAGCGTCCCGCCGCGCACCTCCATCGGAGTTTCCAGCAAATCGTCCTTCCAGATGTTGGCGCAGGTGATGGCGGGCCAGCGGGCGAACGGCAGGACCGCCGAGAGGTGCGCCATCTGCGCGCTCATGAGTCCGCCGCCGAGCATCTGCAAGAAGAAGGGCTTCTCGAACGCCTCCGCGAGCCGTCCGCGCCGCAGGGTCTCCCGAATCCCGGAGTCCACGACGAACCCATCGACGGCGTCCACGGCGAGGCGAAAGTCCGGCAGGTCGAAGTGCGCCGCAATCGGGCGATTTATCTTCTGGCGCAGAAGCTTGTAGCCTTCCACGTCGCGCTGCGGGATCGGCCCTTCAAATAGCGCGATCTTTTCAAATCTCTCCAGGCGTTTTAAGATCGGCGCGGCCTGACTTGCCGTGAGCAACATGTCGTTGAAGTCGGCATCGATATGAAAATCTGGCCCGGTGACACTGGATATCTTCTCTATTGATTTTTCCAGGTCAAACCAGGGCCTAATCTTGAGCTTTACCGCCGTATAGCCTTGACTCTCGGCGATTTTAGCTTCCGATTCTAGACTCTCAGGTGGCATTTTTGTGCACCACCAGCCGATAAACGCTCTGTCTCTAATTTTAGGAAGCCCGAAAAGCTTCCAGACCGGAACGTCCAGGGTTTTTCCCAAAGCGTCGCAGACCGCCATCTGAAGTCCCGCGCCAAGAGAATCGTCGTGCCAGAGGTCAAGCAGCGAACGCCCCAGTGCGCCCTGAACGCTCTGCTCCGTGACCGCTTTCCAGGTGTAGTGCGGCAGATACTCTCCCCACCCGATCACTCCAGCATCTGTGGTGACTTTAATGACTTCTCGAATGCGCCAGTTTCGGACCAGAAGCATGCACCAGGGATGAACTTCGTCTCGAAACGGCACGTCTAAGAAAAATCGTTCTATTTTTGCAATATTCACGGATATTTTATCTCCAGGTTCGGGGTTTTACGTCGAACTCCGGGGGTTTTGAGTGCTTGACAACACTGCTCAATAGCAAGCGTCGTGAGATACGTTCGCTCAGGCGGGACATTAGATTTCTCCCTGAGAATCAGCTTCTGAATCTGCCCGCAGAGCGTCGCGAAGTGGGCATAGAAATTGGATTCGTCGCCACAGTCAGCGATTCCGGCAAAAATATCTCCATTTTCCATGCGAAACGAAGCTCCAAAGTTCTCGACATGCCCCTGAAAGCACAGATGCCAGATATTCACGCCGTCGGAGTGCTCTACCAGAAATGCGACCGGGTTGAATGGCGAATACTCAGCTTCTATGACAGCATTTTCCAGGTTCTCCCGGAGATTTTCGCGCGTTTTTCCTTCGGCTGCCAGCACTGCATCCACTAAATCCGTGGGAATTACATTCTTTTCCAGTGCAGAATAGACATCTTCGCCCACCAGTGCCGTAATCGCAGAGATTCCCGCTTCCCCACCCGGACGATTCTCTAAAGCCGACTGCGCAACTTCGAGCGAGTGAAATCCGTAGGTTTCCGGTCCGACATAGAACGTACAAACGCCCTCAACAATTTCCACTCCTGTGGGTGAGACTACTCTGCCTGATTTCTTATGCCGAAATCCCACCAGCGATGTCGAAGAACCGGCCAACCAGGGAATTTGTTTGTTTTGAATGGTTTCCCACATCTCTGTGGCCCACGAACTATTCCAGGTGAAATGCTTATCACAGAAAACAGGAACTACTTTCTCAAATTTCTCAAAAACCCGAATAATTTCGTCGAAAAACTCTTTGCGGGGGTAGAGTTTCTGGAAAGAGTCGTTCGTAGGATAATCGCCGTGCTCGCCGATCAGCAGAACGCCATCGACGGCGAGTTCTCCACTTCCGAGGGTCAGCGCAGCCTCGATAGTCTCAAAAACCGGGACGCCATGCCTCTTGCAAAGCGCGACGCCCAGGTCGGTCTCAGGGCGCTGGGCCAGGAACACCGAAGCGATCTCTGTGCCGTCGGGCGAGAAGCCGTGAGGTTCGTCGCGCTCCGGCCTCGGCTCCAGCCAGCGCCGGACGATGACATCGGTGTGGGAGTATTGGTACCAGACCGTCGAGATCACGGCGATGCGTTTCAGCCCAGCACCACCGTTTGCATTTTCGCACCGGGCGCGAGTGTCAGCGTGGTTCGGGTTGTTTTTCCCCGGTGGCTGACCGTGACCTCGTAGGTGCCAAAGAAGCCACGCACCCCGAAGCTACCCGAGCGATCCGTCCGACCCGACGCTTTCGTGGTCCAGGCCCCGATGGTTTTTTGCCAGGCATGGTAGGCGGGGCGCGGGGTCCAGTCCTTGCGGATCAGGGCCGCCTCGGGTCGCCACATCACGCTTTCCCAGAAGCCCCAGATCGTGACGCCTGCCGTGGACGGGTGCGCAAAACAGGTCGTGAGAAAGTCGCGGACATAGTCGGCATGAGCGATATCGTCGCGTATGCCGAGGTCGAACTCCGCGATCTCGATGGGCAACCCGAACTTCCCGAGCCGATCCAGTGCGCCCCAGAGACTCTCGGGGCCGGGAGCGTTGAGACCGAAGTGGCACTGAATCGCAATCCCCCCGAGCGGTGCGCCGTTCTTGAGATTCTGTGCAATCTGTTTTTCGTAGAGCGTCAGATTTTGCTCGAACGCTCCGCCCAGCCCTTCGACATCGTTCTCGTTGATTTGAAGCTGAGCGCGGCTCCCGGCGTTTCGTGCGGCTTTGAAAATTTCTGCATAGAACTCAAAGCCGTACTCTTTTTCCAGGTCCGTATCGTTGCGCAGCTCGTTGAGCGTATCCCAGACCGCAATACCATATTTCTGAGTCTCCTGAATGCTTTTTGTCGCCTGTTTTAGAATCTCGGCACGGCGTTCGGCACTGGAAAGCTTTTTCAGGCGATCAGGAAGAAAATGAGGATAGATCAAGCAATGCGCTTTAATCTCGAAGCCTGATTTTTGCGCCCACTCGGCGATTTTATGATAGCCTTTGAGCGTTTTTTCATCCTCCAGGCCCCATTCGGACCAGAACCAGGGGATGGTGACTCGGTTGAACATCTGAAGCATGTATTTTTTGTGCTTTTCGACATCTATATTGTTTTTATAGGGGTCATAGTCTACAAAGGAACCAAATGCATATGCATGGCGCTTTAATTCCACGGAAACACTCGCACCTGAGATTATTTTCCCCGATTTATCGGTTATTTTTAATTTAAAATCACCCTTTCGGTTTTTCTCGATTCTTTGAGCGGCTTCTTTGCGCCATGAAGCATCTTTTTCGCGCCCAAGATACTCCATAGGGTTTTCCGGGACGGTTGCAATCGGGACATCGCCCAGGTTCATGCCCCGAAGGTTGCGTACTTCGAGGGTCTGGACCTGCTTCGCCAGATGCAAGACAAGGTTTACCACCCCCTCGGGGAAGTCTTTCTGGGTTTTCGCCGAGAAATGGTAGGTGCGCCAGACGCCATCCGACGGGACGCTGCCTCCCATGTCGCTCAGACCTTCCCACGGGCCTTTGTCCACCTGCAGATACGCCTTGAAGCTCCCGCGTCGGTCGGGCAAGGGGGCGGCCAGGCAGCGTATCTCCAGCGAGAGATGAAGCGTGTCATTTTTCTTCAAGGCCGGGAAGAACGGCGACTTGACGAGCACATTGTAGGGGCGAGCGCCGTCAGGCTTCAAAACCTCGATGCGAACCTGCGTGCCCTGCGGCGTAAAACGAGCGGCTCCGTCGGCGCTGCCGGTCAGAGGAAGCAAATCGGGCGGAAAAAGTGGCGTCTGTCGCATAGCGTTTCAGTTCTCTTTGCTCAGCCGAAAAACCTCTGCCCGCTCCCACCAGAGCGTGTCCGTTAGCGTCGGCTGACCTTCCATGCCAAGCAAGATCACCAGGAGCGCTGCGCCCTCCGGAATCGTGACGACCAGCCCGAAGGTCTCCGCGCCATCGCCCCCAATCGACACCGGCTGGATGGTTTTTGTCGAGGTGACGTTGGGCAGCCACTTGCCCTGACTGTCTTTGTACTGCACCGCGAGCGTCCCCAGCCCGGTGCCACGCATCCGGCAGACAGCCCGAAGCAGATACCGCTCGCCGGACTTTACCGCGACGTTCTGGAGAAACGTCCCGGCCAGAACGCCTGCCGCCCGCGCGGCTTTTTTATCACTATCCCAGTCGAAGCGACCTCTGGAAAACTCTTTTTGCCAGTAGAACCAGCTCTCAGGTGCGCCGACGTCGCCCCAGTCCGCCGACGCGCCGACGCCGTCACGGGAGGCTTTCCCCTCAGGCGGTCCCTGCGCGAAGTCACTGTTCACGAGAAGGTTCGGGGTGCCTGCCGGGAGACTTGGAAGCGACCCTGGCGACGAATGCGGCCTTGCCTGCCCGACGCGTGCCACGGGCTTGCGTGCCCCGACCAGCGCCGCCGAAATCCCCGGAATCCGGCTCTCCCAGGTCGGCTGCACCTCTTTTTTCGGCCACTCGCTTAGCTCCCTGGGATCGGGGCAGAAGCGCCCTCGCTCGCCGTAGAGCCAGACATAGCCATCGCAGGCGCTCAGCGCCGCCGCAACATTTTTCTGAAGCGTCTTCGCTCCGAATACAGGCTGCTCATACTCTTTCAGCGTCAAACCGGGCGCGTGGGCATCGATATAAATTCCGGCTCCCACCAGAACCTGTTTTCGGTATTTCGCTCGATTCTCCGGGGCGATCAGAGCTAATGCCTCCGTTTTGATTCGCGTAGCAATCTCGAAGAACGACTCGGGCTTACTGTAGTAATAGGCATGCTCATTGCCATCGGTCAGGCGCATCTCTGGCCCTATTTCATCGAGCCAGCCATTTAAAAATGCCGGAAGCAGCCCATAGGAATGCAGAAACAAAGCTCTTTTTGAATCAATACCAGGACGAGTAATGCTTGGTCCATGATACATATTGGATTCAATTAAATAAGCCATCATAAAACAGGTCATTACATGCATATCTGGAAATTCACCGCGCATGGCTCGCATCAACTCACGGCCTCGTTGCCGCGCTTTATCTCGATATGCATCAAATGAATGATCTTTAGCGCCCAGATTAGCCTTATAGTCGAACGTATAAAACGGTTTCACGTACGGCTCAGCGTCGAAGAGAACTCCCTTGAGTCCACCCTGCTTTGCAACCCAGGCCGCAATCCCGAAGTGCTCGGCGATGGCGGTCCAACCTACATCGTCGAACCAGTCTACGTCGCCAGGGTTGGCATCCAGGCGCAGAAAATTGTCCGTCAGCGGCGTTTTCTGACTCTTAACAGCCTTGAGGTCATTGATAGCATGCGTAAACCAGGCCCGTTTCCAGGGAGTGCGCGAGAATCCCTCCCGAAACGGTGTTCCGTTGATACCAGCAGGCAAGTCGCTGCCCTTCGCCTGCGCCCAGAGCACCACGCCATCGAACGGAGCGCGGGCCATGGCGGGAAGGTCGCGCCGGAGCTGCGCGGTCGTCGGGGCGTCCCAGCCCATGTAGATTAGCTTATTTTTTTTCATTTTTAGTTTTTCTTTTAGCGGTACTGGTTTTTTCTCAAGCCAAATAAACTAATACAGGTTATTGGCATAAGACTCTTCAATGAGCGTATTCAGCTCGTCTACAGTCTGTCCTTCAATTTTTGTCTGGTCAATTAGCATCTCAGCAAGGCAGGGCAGCGTCGATGTGCTCAGCTCAGCAGTTTTTTCCCAGAGCCGGGAGCGAATAATGGCTTTGGCACACTGAAGAAAACACTCTTCAATCTCAACAGCGATTCCCACAACAGGTTTTTTGTCATTCACCGCAAGTGAAGCAAGCAGCTCTTCATCTCGGATGACACATGCTTTCCCGTTGACACGCAATGTCTCCCCCCTTCCTGGAATCAGGAAAAGCAGGGCAAGCTGCCCCGTTTCCAGGATATTTCGCAGGCTATCGACGCGGCGGTTGCCACGACGATCCGGGAGGAGGAGTGTTCTGGAGTCCAAAACGGTCGCAATACCGGGCGCATCTCCACGAGGAGAGACATCACAGTGTCCGTCTTTTCCCACGGTGCCAAGCAAAACAAACGGCGATTCGGCAATAAATGCCGTCATATGGGCATCCAGTGCGGATAGTTGCTTTTTAATGACCAGCTCGCTCGGTGTACCGATCAGCTCTGCCAGTTCCTCGGTGCGCGTCACGACATTTTGAAAGCGATCTGCGATCATGCTTTTCCCCTGGTGGCTTTTAGCGCCTCACGAACGGAGCGCAACGTCGTTTCGATATCAAAAGGCGGCGTATTCGTCTCGATTTTCTGGCGTACCGTGCTCAAGGCGCTGGAATAGCCGGGGGGAACATTGCGCCCCTCCCACCAGCTCATGTCCTCGGAGTAAACCCAGATAAACTCGTCGGCAGTGCGCAAAGCGTGGTAGAGATTGTGCTCGAACCACTGCGCTCGCTGCTCGGGCGCGAGTTCTTTCCCCTGGCGACGAAGATAATCCGGAAACGAGATCGCTGTTGCCCAGTTGCCCATGGTGTAGTCCACGGAGACAGCATGACCGACTTGCATCTGGGCGGCGTACCGCAGGCGATTTTCGGGGGCTACCAGTGCCAGAGCATCATTTCTCAGCACACGGGCGATTCGCTCGAACTCAAGCGCCGAGCTGTAGTAGTACGCCTCCTCGTTACCGTCCACAAACGTCACGCCGGGCGCTATTGCATCGAAAATGCCGTTGGTGAACGCCGCATGAAGCCCCCACCACGCTTCCGAGAGACCTTTTTGAAGCATCGCCGGGTCTTGCGTCGGCAAGAGATGAGCACTGAACGGCGAGCCATCCTGAAAGTCGGAGAGCTGCCGGAGCGAGAAGATCGTCAGCCCTGGAAACTCTTCTTGCACGGCCTTAATAAACTGAGCACCCCGCTTTCGAATCTGCTGGTAGTATTCGAGAAACGAATATCTGGATTTTTGTGACTGGTTGGCGTATGACCAGAGCGGAAAGCCATTATAAGGCTCTGCATCCCAAAAAATTCCGGCGAGCTTTGCGTTTTTTGCCGTTTTTGCACACCAGCGCAGGTGTTCCTCAGCGATAGCCCAGTCTTTATCCGAGAACCAGTCCATGCTGGAAGTCCCGTGAACAATCAGAAAGTTATGGGTTAGCTTCTTGCTTTTGGGAAGCGACATTAAAATCTTTGCCTGGAGCGCACGCGCCTCGGCGTTTATTTTAGCGTTCTTTTTCAGGTCAAAGACATAGCCACTCCCTGCTTCGTCGGGGAGCTTGATACCCACACCATCAAAGCCAGAGTTCTCAATCTGGGCAAAATGGTCGCGCAGGTACGTTGGCATAGGGCTATTCCAGCCAAAGTCGATAACTTTTTTGCGACGGGTAGGCCAAACGGCAGCATTTTTTGGGTTTTTCATTACTTTATCTCGTTTTGTGGAGCACGAAACAGCGGCAGCCCGCCAACAGAAAGCTCAAGAGAGTACAGAATTCCCTTCTGTGCCTCCGTGATGTAAAGAGTTTTCAGGTCTTTGCCACCGAACTCGACATTGGTCACGTCGGTGCCGGGGACGGTGACGGTCCTCGAAATCTTGCCATCCGGGCCGATCACTGTCACCAGCCCCGGCCCGACCGTCGCGACGTACAAGCTCCCGGCCTGGTCGAAGTTCATGCCGTCGGGCGTGTGATTTGCAGGAAGCTGACAGAAAAGCTCTAATTTTCCGAGCGAGCCGTCGGGACTCACCGCCGCTTTGAGAATCCGAAACGTATTCGACTCGGCGATGTACAACGTTTTTGCGTCGGCGCTGAAAGCGATTCCGTTGGGGAACGCCATCCCACTGGCGACTTTCGTGACTTTCCGGGAGCCTTTTTCCACCCGATAGACGCAGCCAATCGGATTCTTAGCATCTGAGCCAGCCGGGTCCGTGAAATATAAATTGCCTTCGGGGTCAAATGCCAGATCGTTCGGGCCTTTGAAGCCCTGATCTTCAAACTTATCGGTGTACAGCTCGGTTTTTCCATCACTTGCAATTCTGAGAATTGCTTTTCGCCCGAAGTCACAGGCATAGAGCCAGCCTTCGTCGCCGTAGGTAAGACCGTTGGATTTCTCAAATGTGAACTTCTTCGGATCTGAGGTAAATAAAACTGCATTACCCTCTTTTCCTACTTTATTAATGGTATTTCCATTGCAGTTAGAGAGAACGATGTTTCCTTTGCCGTCATAGGCCGGTCCTTCGGGGAAGGCGAAGTTTTCTGCGATTTTTTTGAGTTCCATTTTTGGTGTTTCCGTAGCTTGAGTTTGTAACACTGTCCCCAGAATCCCCAGGCTCGTGCCCGTGGCGGCATCCCAGAGCCAGACTTTACCGGCAAAGCCTGCCGCTGCGACCGTTTTTCCGTCGGGACTGAACGCAGTGGCATAGAGCCAGTCCGATGCACCGTCCAGCGAACGGAGCCAGCCGCCACCGACCCCGCTCCACAGCGCGACGCTTCCCGCTTTCGTCGCCGTGACGAGCAGCTTGCCATCGGGGCTGAACGATGCCGCGTGGGTCGCCTGGCCGCCGGGCAACGTTCGGATCACCTCGGTGCTGTCGGCGCTCTCCCCGACGCTCCAGAGCTTGGCGTCGCCATCGCCGCCCGCCGAGGCCAGTCGGTCGCTCTGGCCGGGCCGGAACGAGAGCGCGTAGATCGTGTCGCCGTGGGTTCGCGCCGTGAAGGTGAACTTTGCCTTGCCCGACGAGGCGTCCCAGAGCTTGATCGAGCGATCCGCGCCCGCCGAGGCGAGGGTCTTTCCGTCGGGGCTGAGGGCCAGCGCGTAGACCGAGTCGGCATGGTCTTTGAGCAACTTCTTAGAGACTCCAGTGCGGGCGTCCCAGATTCGCAGAGTCTTATCTCCGCTTGCTGAGACCAGAGACTGACTATCTGACGTAAATACCAGACCATAGATCATGTCTTTATGCTCTTTTCCAAATTTTTTGAGTAAAATTCCTGTTTTTGCATCAAATAAACAAATCTCTCCCGATTGTGTGGGCACCCCGCTACCAACAGCCAGAATTTTCTTATCGGACGAGAGTGCCAGCGCCGTCACGCTCTCCGAAATCCCGGTAAGTGAGCCGATTTTTTTGTTTTTTGCCCATAGCGTCACAATCCCGCTCTGCCCGACCGCAAGACGTCCATCGGGAAGGTAGAGAAGCGCCGTGACGGGCGGATTTCCCCTAACCCCAGTAATGGGGAACTCTAATACCCCATTATTGGGGACAAAGGGGTAACTTATCATCGGTTGAATCCGAACTCGCGAGAGCTGAGCAAGGCCCAGAGCAAGTCCTCGGGCGATGTGCCGCGTGCGAGCTGAAGCGCCGCGTTGACGGCTTCGTCGTCGGTGGGCAGGCGAGAGAGCGACGCGAGATAAAGCTCCTCCACGACGGCTCTCGGCGGGGCGGCCTTGAGTTTTGCCAGGCGGCCTTTCGGGTCGGAGAGATGCGCCTGGAGCGTTGGGGCGTTGAGAAAGTGCAGTGCCTGCCCTAAATTGGCCTCGCTCATCCGCTCGCAGTCGCAGGCCGCCTGGCGCGGGGGCCGCCCGAAGGTCTCCAGAAACATCGAGGCGACGGCGGGGTCTTTGAGCTGAATGGCCCGAGTGCCGTCGGGGTAGCCGTCGAACTTCTCGAACGTCCCGGTGGCGGCGCTCAGGGCGTCCAGGAGCGGCTCGGCGGCCAGGCGTTTCACAAAGAATCGCGAGTAGTAGCGGTCGTCGCGCTCGTTGCCGGGCACGCGCCTACTGTCGCGCTGGTAGGTCTGGGTCAGCACCAATCGTCGCAGCAGCTTTTTCAGGTCGTAGCCGCTTGCTCGCACCTCGTCGGTGAGGGCTTTGAGCAGCGGCTCGTTGGTAGCGGGATTCGTGACGCGGAAGTCGTCCACCGGCTCCACCAGCCCCCGGCCCATGGTGTACTTCCAGAGCCGGTTGGCGAGCAGCCGCGCAAAGAACGGATTGCTCGGAGCCGTCAGCCACTGCGAGAAGGCCGCGCGTCGGTCGCCCTTGAAGTCTTTTGCCAGCATCGGGCCGTCGAGTGCGGCGGGAGCGAGCGCCTCGCCGGTCTTTGGATGATAGACCTCACCCATCTCCTGCGACTTGATCTCCCCTTCCGCCTCATTTTTATTCTGCGCCTCGATACGTCCGAAGAACGCCGCGAGCTGGTAGTACTGGCGCTGGGTCCATTTTTCGTAGGGGTGATTGTGGCAGTGTGCGCACTGGAGCCGGACGCCCATCAGAAGCTGAGCGGTTGTCTCGCCCAGCTCCTCGGGTGTCAAAGCGGGTCGATACTCGCTCTTTCCTGCCCGATAGAAGTTCACCGCAGGTTTTGCTACCGAGTCTCCCGAGTTCGTGAGAAGTTCGGCAACAAATACATCGTAGGGCTTGTTTTTTGAAATACTTTCTCGAATAAATCCGTGATAGGCATCGCGTGATTTCTTTCCAAGGGTTCGCTCGGAGCTTCGGAGTAGATCACTCCAGCGCTGGGTCCAGAAATCGACATAGCTCTCTGAATTCAGCAGCATATCTACCAATTTTTCCCGTTTTTTGGTGTCTGAGTCGCTGGAAAAAGCACGAACGACTTCGGGAGTCGGAAGTTGGCCGGTTAAATCCAGCGAAACCCTTCTCAAGTACGTGACATCGTCGCAGCGGGGCGAGGTGGGCAGCCCGAGCGCGGCCAGCCGCTGATGAACCAGTCTGTCCAGCGGGTCGGGGGCGCTCTGGGGCGTCCGGGCGGGCGCGAACGGGGCAAGAAGCCGGGCCGTGGCGAACTTCCCACCGTAGCGAATCACCACCGGGCCTTCGCCGGGCGCGAGCGACTTTGCCAGCCCGCCCGGTGTGACCTCGATCAGAGCGCCATCGCCCGACGAAAACAGGGTCTGGGGCGTCACGTCGCGGATTTTTCCGTTGGAGAGCGTCGCCGTTACCGTAATTTGCCGGGTGTCGCCAACGGCCACCGTCGCACGTTCGGGTGTCACGGTGAGCGTCGTCACGCTCGGGTCGGCGTCGGTCGGGCCGGGGACACCTGCTGCCATCCAGTTTTTGAGAACCGCATGCTCCGCCGATTCTTTCGAGAAGCGCGGCCCGCCGCCGTGACTTAGAAGTCCGATGGCTTTTCGGAGCATCAGCGACTGATCGGGTGCGTCGGGCCGGACGCGTCGCGCCCCGATGAACCGGGTGAGGGATTCCCAGTCGCTCTGCGGGTCGAAGCCCAGAAGCGAGAGATGGAAGCCGCCCTTGCCCGCGTTCGCTCCATGGCATGGCCCCGAGTTGCACCCGGCCCGCGTCAGGATCGGCATGATGTCCGTCTTGAAATACGCCCCCTGGCCCCCAGTTCTGGGGGTTTTTTTTGCGGGCGGAGCCGCGAGCGAGACAATCGCGACAGCCGGAACCAGCAGCGAGAGCCAGAGCCGCATCAGAACAGCTCCTGCATGACATGGCCCCGGCTGATCGGGACCGGGCGACCCAGGGCATCGTGGATATCGGTCTCGGGTGCGATTCCGAGGGCTTCGAAGATCGTCGCCGAGAGGTCAGAGGGAAAGTAGGCTTTGGAGTTGGCAAAACCCGCCCAGTCGTCGGTCTGCCCGATCACCTGGCCGCCCTTCACGCCGCCGCCCGCAAACGCGCCGCTCCAGCACCACTGCCAGTGATTGCGTCCGTCGGCGCGCGCCCCGTTGTCCACCGAGCCGGTCACGGGCTTCCCGATCACGGGATTGCGGCCCATCTCGCTCATCAGAATCACCAGCGTGTCGTTCAGCATCCCGCGCTGGCTCAGGTCTTCGAGCAGCGCCGAGACGCCCTGGTCGAACTTCGGCATGTCGCGCTTGAGGCCATCGTTTTCTTTGTCGTGGTAGTCCCAGTGGTTCAGCCCGCCCAGGTTCACCTGGAGAAACGTCACGCCCGTGGCGACGAGTCGCCGGGCGAGAAGCAGCGACTGCCCCCACGCGTGTTTTCCGTAGCGCTCGCGCGTCGCGTCGGTTTCTTTGGAGAGATCGAACGCATCGCGTACGGCAGAAGATGTCGCCAGCGAGAACGCCCGCGCCTGGGCGTCCGCAAGCTGCCGAACCTCGACATCTCGGTCTAAATCTTTTCGATAACTATCTATATCTGTTAATAATCGCTGACGATCTTCCAGCCTGTCTATCGTCATTCCGGCCACGGGCAGTAGATCCGGGACGGTGAACTTCGGATCGGAGGGGTCGCGCTCGATCAGCCAGGGATCGTATTTTGCGCCCAGCCAGCCCGCCGTCTCGCCGGGGCACGGGGTTCCCTCGAAGCGAATCCGGACTGGCAGGTGCACCGCACCTGGCAGCCCTTTCTGCGCCGGTTTCAGGGCAGAGATCACCGAGTCAATCGACGGCCAGTCGTTTCTGGTGGCGAACGACTTGAAGGTTCGGGGCAGCTCGTCGATCCCGGCGAGCATGAGCTGGTGGCCCGGAATATGGTTGGCGTCCTCCTGGCCCATCGTCATGGTTCGGACCACGGCGAGATGCTTTGCCTGCTGCGCTATCAGTGGCATCTGGTAGCTCACCTGCATCCCGGCGACGGGCGTCGAGATGGCCCGAGCGGTTCCCCGGCACTGGCTGGGCGAGCCCGGCTTGATGTCCCACAGGTGCATCTGCGGCGGCCCGCCCGGCATCCAGACGAGAATCACCGACTTCGCCTTCGGGCCTTTGCCCCCGTGCGCCGCCTGCGCGGGCGTCCCGGCGAGCATTCCGAGTGCGCCTAAAAAGCCCACCTGGAGCAGCTCCCTTCGACAAACCCCAATGTTGTGCAGATGCTTTTTCATTGCAAGTTCACCAGCGTCTCTTTTGCGACGTGAAGCGCCTGCTCGACGTGTTCTTCTGTATGCGCCGCCGAGAGATACCAAAGCCCGCGCGCCAGAATCCGGACGCCGCGCTCCTGAAGCCCCAGAACAAATTTTTTGTGGCGCACGGGGTCCGAGAAGCCTGAGAAGACCATCGGCCCCGGCCCGGTGACGGTAAGTTCCGGATGGAGCCGCAAGAGACCTTCTCGCAGGGTGTTTCCCAGCGCAAACAGCCTTGGGTACGGGTTCTCGCGCTCTAAAACTTGCAGGGTAGCGAGTGCGGCGGCCACAGTCGGGTTGCCCGAGTTCATGGTTCCCGCATGGATTACGGAGCCATCAGCGAGCTTGCGCATGAATTTCTCTTTGCCGCACAGCGCCGAGATCGGGTAGCCGCTCGCCATGGCTTTTCCAAAGATCGAAAGATCGGGTGTGATCCCAAAGTAACTCTGCGCTCCGCCCAGAGAGAGCCGAAAGCCTGTAATCACCTCATCAAAGATCAAAACAGAGCCGTATTTATTACAAATTTCTCGTAGACCTTCGAGAAAACCAACGCTCGGGCCAGTACAACCTGTGTTGCACATATACGGCTCCGTAATCACCGCTGCAATCTGATCAGAACTCTCGGAGAACAGTTTTTCAATAGCTTCCAGGTTATTCCAGGGCAGAACAAAGGCTTCCTCGAAGCTATTTTCTGGCAAGCCCTCGCTCCAGGCTCCGGGATTTTGAATTCCAAAGGCGACGTTGTCGAGCCAGCCGTGATAGTGGCCTAAGAATCGCACGAACCTGGGGCGACCTGTGCACGCTCGCGCCAGCCGCAACGCGGCATGGACGGCCTCGGAGCCAGACAGGGAGAAGCGCAATCGCTCGGCACCGGGAATGGCTTTCTGGAGCGCCTCGGCCAGCTCTAATTCCAGCAGGTGTTGCCCGGCAAAGAGCTGTCCGCACGCCGACGCCCGCGTCACCGCGCCCAGAACCTCCGGGTGGCTGTGGCCCAGAATCATCGGGCCTTGCGAGAGCGCAAAATCTAAAAATCGGTTGCCGTCCACGTCCCAGAGAAAGACGCCCTCGGCCCGCTCGAAGAACAGCGGGCTGGACTTGCGAAACTCGGAAGAGACGCCCCCTGCCAGCGACCGGCAGGCACGTGCAAACAGCTCGTGGGAGCGCTCCTGGTTCATGGCTTCAGTGTAGACCGCCGCTCTTCGTGCGTCCTCCCGAATTGTTCCGCCAGGCGAAACGAACGCAGGAGCCAGAGAGCTTTCCGCCGAAAGAGACGGTATGCCCGAAAGTTATATCGTCCAGCCGATTGCGCGGGCGCTACGCGTTCTGGAGTACGTCGCGCGGGAGGGCCGCGAGCTGACATTGACCGAGATCCACACACGCTTGGAGCTGCCAAAAACAACGTGCTTTCGGTATCTTCAGACGCTTCGGGCCGCCGGACTGATCGATCACGACACGGCCAGCGACCGTTACCGGGGCGGGGAAAAGCTGGCGCGGCTCTCGGATGCGCCCGTCCGTAGCCCGCTCGTGCAAGCCGCCCTTCCCGCGATGCGCACTCTGCGCGACCGATTCAACGAGACGGTGAACCTCGCCGAGCGGATCGGCAAGGACGTGGTCTACCGGGAGATCGTCGAGAGCCGCCGAAGCCTTCGGATGCAGGCGCGGGTCGGGGCGCACGACCCGGCCCACACGACCGCGCTCGGTAAGGCGCTCCTCGCCGCGCTTCCACCTGAGAGACTGCTCCAGCACCTCCCTGCCCGGCTGATGGCCCGCACCGACGAGACGCTGACCACGCTCGCCGCCCTCCACCGAGAGCTACGCCTGGCACGCGAGCGCGGCTGGGCCTCAGATCACAGCGAAAACGAAGACGACACCTGGTGCGTCGGGGTCGCGCTGGGCGAGAGTGCGGCGCTGTCTCTCTCGGCTCCGGCCTCGCGGATGAACGCCACGCTGGAGCGCGAGATGGGCGAGGCGCTGATCGAAGCGGCCCAGGAAATCCTGCCCCGAATTAGCTCTGCCGAGCCTGGGCGATAGCGTCGATCTCGAACAGAAGTCCTGTGGGCAGGCAGTTTACAATCGTTGTGCGGGCGGGGAACGGCTCGGCGAAATACTCCCGGTAGATTTTATTGTAGGCGGGCAGGTCCGACTCGCTCTGAACATAGCTCCGGATACTCACCACGTCCGCCAGCCCGACGCCTGCTTCGTTCAGGGCTTTTATCAGTTGCTCCATCGTGTAGCGCATCTGCCCCTCGAAATCGTCGCAGACATAGTTTCCGCCCGGCCCGACCGCGCCCTGCCCGGAGAGGTAGATCGTCTCCCCGATCTGTCGAAAGTTGCTGAGCGGAAGTTTGACTTCGCTCTGATAGCTCGGATGTTTTTTCATAGATCGTCCAGCGGCCACACGGGGCGGCGGATGTTTTTGTAGGGCAGACGCGCCAGGTTTTCGTCGCAGGGGCCGGGGACATCGACCCAGACGCTGCCCGAGGCAATCGGGTCGTAGGCGCGGCGGTGCGCGACCGCCGCCTTGACGTTGACAACCGAGAACGCTCCGGGATCGACGCCCAGCGAGAGCCACGGCCCGAGGTCCATCGGGGCGGTCGGCAGGCTGGTCAAAAGAAGGGTCACGCCGCCCAGCCGGGCTAGGACGCTCGGGCCCATCTGCTGAACCCCGCCGTAGGCAGCGTTGTGGGAGTTCGGGTCGGCCAGGGTGTACGCGCCGTCGCTGGCTCGTAGCTTTGTGACGCTCCCCACAACAGAAGCGCCGACGCCCCACTCGCCCGACTTTGCCCCGACTCCCAGAACCAGCGCCTCGCCGTCGGGGAGGTTGGTGAGCTGTGCAACGGCCTCGGGGTCGCACAGGCAAACTCCGGCATTCAAACATTTTTTCTCCAGAAGATAGCGCAGGACGTGGGTCGCATCGCCTGGAGCACCGCCCCCGACATTGTCCGACGGCTCGACCAGCAGAAACGGGCCGTCCCCGGCGGGAATTTCCAGCGTTTCCAGCGAGGCCCGAGGTTTTATCGCGTCTTCTTTTTGCGTCAGCGCTTGCTCCGAAAGCCCATGAAGCAGAGCGCGGGCCTCGTCCGGGTCGCCAAGCGTGGTCGCCAGGAAGCTCGGGCCGGACTCGGCGATATCAGCGAACGCGAAACCGCCGAAGACGCTCACGTCGAGCAGCTCCGGACAAGATCGCTCCAGCGCCCGTGCGCTTTCTTCGAGAGAGCGCATCGGCTCGTCGTCGGTGCCGGTCCCGGTTGGCGGCCAGAGCAGCGGGGGCTGCACCCCTACGACGTTCGGGCGCTCGCCGGTCTGGATCACACGGTTCAGCAAACGCGCCGCCCGGAGCGTCGTGGCCTGCGCGTCGGTGTGCGGGTTCTTCCGGTAGCCCGTGCAGACGAGATTTGAGAGGCACATTTGCCCGGTCATGTTGCCGTGGAGGTCCAGCGCGACACTGATCGGAGCTTCCGTGATCGCTCGAACCCGGCGCAGGATCTCGCCTTCCACGTCGGGAATCGAGCGGGTCACCATCGCGCCGTGGAGATCGAGATGCACGCCGTCGGCCCCCGGCAGGAGTGGCGCAAGCTGCTCCCACCAGCGCTCCAGCACCTCATCCTCGACGATCCCCGAGGGCGTCGCGAGCCAGTACGGACCGGAGAGAACTTCCCAGCCCGACTCCTTCGCCACCTGAAGCGCCCCGGCAAGCTGCGACGGCCCGCTCTCGTCCGGCGTCAGCGCCAAGAACGCCGACAGGGGCGTCGGGTGGACCAGAAACGTGTGGGTCTCGTGGTACAGCCCGGCGATCACGACTCGGGGAGCAAAAATCATCGGATCATCGTGCCTCAGATTCTGCGCCAGAACCAGCCCCTCTGTTTCGCCAGGCGAAACGGTGTCGGCCTACCTTCCCAGGCGCTTTCGGAAGAAGTCGAGCGTCCTTTTCCAGGCGAGTTTCGCACTAACTTCGTCGTAGCGGGGCGTCGTGTCGTTGTGAAAGCCGTGGTTGGCTCCCTCGTAGACGTATGCCTCAAGCGGCACTTTGTGTTCTTTGAGCACGGCTTCGTAGGCGGAAGCGCCCGCGAGAATCCGGGTGTCGAGCGACGCGTTGTGAATGCAGAGCGGCGTCACGACCTTCGCGGCGTCGGTCGCGGACGGCTGCGAGCCGTAGAACGGGACACCCGCGCTCAGGTCTTTTCCGAGATGCACGGCGAGCATGTTGACGATGCCGCCGCCGTAGCAGAAGCCGACCGCGCCGAGCTTGCCATTGCTTTTCGGGTGGATTTTCAGCCAGCGGGCCGCCGCTAAGAAGTCCTCGCTCAGCTTCCCTTTGTCGAGGGCAGCAAAGAGTGCGCGGCCCTTGTCTTCGTCGCCCGGATAACCGCCGACCGTCGAGAGCGCGTCCGGGGCGAGCGCGATAAACCCCTCGGTGGCGAGCCGACGCGCGACATCCTCGATGTAGGGATTCAGCCCCCGGTTCTCGTGGATCACCAGCACCGCGCCGAGCTTCTTGCGCCCCTTCGCGGGCTTCGCGAGGTAGCCCTTGATCGCCTTGTTGCCCGCTGGCGAGGGAATCTCCACCCACTCGGCCTGAATCCGTTTGTCGTCTTTGGGCACCTGCTGCGCCCAGGCGTAGTTGGGCTTCAGGCTCTCCAGAATCATCGCCGCCGTGATCGTCGCGGTTGCGAATTTCTGCGCCCCGTCGAGAAACGCCCGTCGGTCGATATTTCCGTGCACGTATTTGTCGAAGAGGTCCAGAACCTCCTGCGGGTAGTCCGCCGCCGTCTTTCGCTGCATAATTTCCAATGCTCCTATTTTTGATTCGCCATCTCCCCGCTCGTACCCCTCGCGACCCTCTTCTGTGCCTCGTCCCTCGGCGAAGAGGGTGCAGAGCCTACAAACTCAGCGGCGGGGAGATGCACACCCAGACCGGGCGCGTCGCTCGGAATCACTTTGCCGTCTTGCCAGCCCAAGCCGACGAACGGATCGCTCCGTAAATTCAGGTGGCTGTCTAAATCCAGATGGTCGAAGAGCGGGCTGATATGCGCTCCGGCAGCGTTGCCGAGCGATGACTCGCTCATGCATCCTAACATGGTTTGCAGGCCGTGGGCGCGGGCAACGGCAACGATTCGCAGGGCTTCGCCGATGCCGCCGCACTTCATAAGCTTGACGTTGATGCCATCAGCAAGCCCGATCAGCTTCACCACGTCGGCGGCGACGCGCACGGACTCGTCGGCGAAGATCGGCACGGGCGTGGGCCGGAGTTTGGCTAAGTTCGCTTCGTCGCCCTGGGCCAGCGGCTGCTCGACGTACTCGACGCCGCGCTCCGCCAGCCACGCGATCATCGGGCGGGCGGTTTCTGCGCTCCAGCCGCCGTTGGCGTCCACCCGGAGAGTCGTGCCGGGGAGCATCGCCTCGCGAACGGCTTCGAACATGGCGCGGTCGGCGTCGATGCCCGCAGGCGAGCCTAACTTGATCTTGAGGCACAACGCACCGGTGCGGGCCTGCCACTCGCGGGCCTGCTCGGCGGCGACTTCGGGCGGGTTGATTCCCACCGTGACGCTCGTCTCTTGAATTTTTGTCAAGCTCAGCCCGAGCAATTTCCAAACAGGGAGGTTCGCTTTCTTGCCGAGCCAGTCGTGGCAGGCGATCTCGACGGCGGCGACCAGTCCGCTCCCGCCCCCGATTCCGCCCAGCCCGACGGCAAAGCTTTTATGGCCGCGAAGCACGGCCTCGATCCGGTCAAGTTCCCACGGCTCCAGGGCTTCGAGCGCAGGGCGCAGGGCTTCCAAATCAGAAAGGCCCGTCTCAGCGGTGTCGCCCGTGACGCCGCTCGGGGAAAGCTCGCCCCACCCCTCAATCCCCTCGCTCTCCACGACGACCTTCAGGTTGACGGTCCCGGCGTTCGTCCCCCGGCTGATCGTGAGGGCGTGGCGCTTCTCCAGAACAAACGGCTCGGCAGAAACTCTCAAGGGAGCTTTCTTTCGTCGCGCAGGTCGGGCAGAAGTAGGGCGAAAACGAGCGCAAGCACAAAGAGCGGGCTGAGCCAGAGCAGCGAGAGCCGCATGTCGCCGACCGGGTTGATGAGCTGAAAGAACACGGTCCCCGCCGCCGCGAAGATTCGCCCGATGTTGTAGCAGAAGCCCGCGCCCGTGGTCCGCAACAGGGTCGGAAAGAGCGGCGGAAGGTACATCGTAAACAGCGCGAACACCCCGGAGAAAAACCCGACGACCGGAAGAAATAAGAGAAGCTGAGAGACCGGGCGCGGGACGCCAAACGCGATGGCATCGGCGAGGGCGAAGCCCAGGAGCATCAGCACAATCGCTTTTCGGTAGCCGAAGCGCCGCGCAAGCCACCCGGCAAAGAAGTTCCCCAGGATCGAAATCCCGATAATCCACGCAAACGCCCGGCTGGCGAGCTGCGTCACGGCGGCCTTGTCCAGCGCCTGCACTTCCGGCAGGCTTCGGAGGTACTGCAAATTCCAGAACTGAAACGCCCACCAGCCCGTCAGCGCCGCCGCGCAGACTGCGATGACTCTCAGCGTGATCGAGCGCGTCTCGCCGCGAAACAGGTCGGCGATTCCCGGCGCTTTTTCGGCTCCCGTGCGGGCTGCGTGCCACTCTTCGGTCTCCGGGACGTTTTTCCGAATCCAGAACACGAGCAGCGCGGGCAAAATCCCGACGACGAAGACCCAGCGCTCATGCCCGGCCATCTGGTAGGTGGTGAACGTCGCGAGCAACACCCCGATATTCACTCCGGTCTGGAGCACCGAGGCGATCCAGCTACGCCAGTTTTTGGGCCAGGTCTCCGAGAGCAGCGCCGACCCGACCGCCCACTCGCCCCCGATGCCGAGCGCGGCGATAAACCGGAAAATTAACAGATGCCACCAGGTCTGCGCCAGCGACGACAGCCCCGTGAAGAGCGCGTAGGTGAGAATCGTCAGGCTGAGCGAGCGGCTACGCCCCAGAACGTCGCCGAGCCTGCCGAAGAACGCCCCGCCCAGCGCCCAGCCGACCAGAAACGCGGCCTGAATAAACGCGGATTTTTCTTTGACATCCGGCGAGGTCGGCGCGATGCCGCCCAGCAGAAGCGCGACGAAAACTGGCGCGACGACGGTGTACAGGTGCATGTCGAGGCCGTCGAAGAGCCAGCCGAGCCAGGCGGCGATCCCGGATTTCCACTGTTGCGGCGTAAGCGAGCGAAATGTCATTTCCCTGTTACGTTCCGCATCGAGAGCGTCATTCCCTCTTCAGCGAAGGCCAATCACCTCGCCAAAGATCACCTCGCCTGACTCTGCATCCACCCCCACGGTTGCCCAGCGCTTCTGACGGCGTCCCTGCATCTCAAGAGGAATCTCCACCACCCAGGCAAGAAAGGCGTTTCCAGAAGCGCGATCAACCTCATTTTTATTTTCCCAGAAACGATTTTTTGGAACCACTTTCCTGGAGCAAGTCATCGGGGCATCGGGTAGGTCGTAGGATGCAGTAGCAGCCTTCCGGGCGATCTCCCTTGCCTGTTGCTCGCTGATGTTGGGTTTCCGATTTTTCGGTTCCGGAGTCCAGCCGCGCAGCGAAGCTCCCATCAGATCGCCAGCCGTCGTCACGGTGATATTCAAGTCCTGGTTTATGTAGGGAACTCCTTGAAACCGTCTTTCCCAAATATAAGAAAACGTGATATTTTTTGTTCCAAAATTATCCGTGTTGCGTACACCCTGAATCGAATGTTCTGTCGAGAAAACATCTTTTCCTGTCCAGAAAACAGATTTATATTTATTGACCCGGTCGATCAAGAATTTTTGCTTGGCCGGAGTGAGATAGGTGCCTGAGTAATATTTTCTATCTTCGCCTCTCATCCAGACGACAAGGCCACTACTGTCCTGAATGCGAAGCTCTTCTCCATTTGGTAAATTTACGATCCAGTTAGGTCCAAAAACGGCGGACAATGCGACTTTGGCAGGTGTGAAGGTGTTGCTGGCTTCAAACTCTGGCTTCTTTGCTGAGAGACGATATTTTTCGGGCGACGCTCCTGTTTTTTGAACAAGCCTTGTGCAAAACTCGCTGGCAATCTGGAGAACCTGACGCTCCGTCAAACGCGGTTTGCCTGGCTCCACGCCCTGCGGGTAAAACGTCATCGTCGGCACTTCCCTACCTTCAGCCTATCCCGCGCCGGGGATGAGCGTTGTATGGGTTTCGTTCACGGTCAGCAGCGCCGCCGAGCCGTACCAGGGGAACAGTTCCACGACAAAAACTCCCGCCTGCACCGTCGGGTCGGTCTCGATAAGGCTTCGTGCCTCCTCGATGGTCTCAACATTGAGAAGAAACAACCCGCGTAGCCCGGCGTCGTTTTTGTCGAATGGCCCGGCGACGGAGAGCTTCCCGGCGTCGGCGAGGCGCTTGATATTGGCGAAGTGCCCCGCAAAGAGCGTGGTGCGCTCCTCGCCCTCAGGAACCTGCGCCTCGCCCGTTTTCAGAAGCGCGAGGACGTACCTTCGCATCCCGCGCTCGTCGGCCCCCAGGCGCTCGGCCAGCGCCGCGTCGTATGGCAAGCTCATGCAGTTAGTGTACCCACTCAGTTCCCGGAGACGCTATCCAGCCCCGCGAAGGCGCGCTGGATTAGCTCGGTTTGCTCTGGCGGAAGTAGCGGGCCGAGCAATGCTTTTGCGTTGGCTTCGAGGTGCACCGGGTTTCCCGTTCCCGAGAGAACCACGTCGATTCCCGGCTCGCCCCGGCAGAACCGATACGCGAGACTTGTCACGTCGCCCTCGGGAAAGACGGTGAGCGCCTCGGCGGGAAGCTTTCCGCCTGAGACCAGTTCTGCAAGAAGCGTGTCGAGTGCGGCGCGGTCGCTCAAGACTCGGCGAACCGCAAACATGCACAATGTCCCGATGTTTTTTCTTTGAGTCGCCGCCAGAACCCGCTCGCGAGCCGATTGATTGAGTGCGTTGAAGCCGACCATCACCACGTCCCAGCAGTCGTCGTCCTGAACGGCAGGGCCGAGCATGGCGTGCTGCGGGTCGGGGCCGAACGCCTCCGTGATCCCCAGAAAGCGGATTTTCCCCTCGGCCCTAAGCTCCAGGAGCGCCGGAACGAGCCGCTCGCGGCAGTAGGAATATTCCCTGGCGCGGACGCCGTGCAGGTGCAGAATGTCTATGCAGTCGGTCTGAAGGCGCGTCAGGCAACTTTCGACGCGGGCCTTGAGTTCGGCGGGCGTCGTGAACCGCTCGTCAGTTGTCGGCGAGATCTTCGTCGAGAGAACGACGCTCTCTCTCGAAACGCCCGAGAGAGCTTTCCCGACAGCGGTCTCGGTGCCGTAGCTCTCCGCCGTGTCGATAAAATTGACGCCAAGCTCCAGAGCTTTCCGAATCACCGAGATGGCACTTGCTTCGTCCTTGCCCGTCGCCAGCCCGAGCCGACTGTGCCCGCCGCACCCGAGGCCCATCACGCTGACCGAAAGATTGGTCCGTCCGAGCATCGTGAAGTTCATGGGGCGAGTTTACCAGATTCGTTTCTTCGGACGGTACCGGATAAAATCGAAGCATGCGCAAACGCCTCGGTTTTCTGCTCGCTCTACTCGGGCTTTCGGGTTGCCGAACGAAAGAGACGACGGGCCGGGCGCTCGCGCTTCCCTCCCCCGACGCTCAGGGGGTCTATCCCTTCACCACCAACGCGCTCTTTGCGCTCTACGAAGCCGACGGACGAGAGGCGGATCGCCTGCTGCGCGGCAAGCCCGTGCTCGTGACGGGATGGGTCGTGCGTCAGCACACCAGTGTCGAGCCGGACGTGGAGCGGCTCAAGCGCGGCGAGAGGACGCCGCCCGATCTCTACCTCCACGTGGGCCACGAGTCCAACGGTTTCTATCTCAGCTCCGCCGGTATCATCTGCACCTTCCCCGAAGACGCGCGTCCGGCGCTCCGTGCGCTCCTGAAGAAGCTCGACGCCAGGGAGAGCGTCACGGTTCGCGGGATCGTGGACGGTAAGATGGGCTCCGTTTTTCTCAAAGACTGCTCTTTGCGGAACGGGTAAGATAGCGCCATGGAGCAAGATTCGTTTGCCGTCGCCATCACTGCCGATGCCGCGAAAAGCCTCGGGCCGCTGAAACCGATCTGGCGCTTCTTCGGGGCCGACGAGCCGAACTACGCTTATATGAAAGGCGGCAAGAAGCTTCTCGGTCAGCTCGGAAAACTTGGGAAGCCGCAGACGTTTTTCCGGACGCACAACCTGCTTACCTCCGGCGACGGGACGCCCGCGCTGAAGTGGGGAAGCACGAACGCCTACACGGAAGATTCCCAGGGAAATCCGATTTATCATTGGACGATTTTAGATAAAATCTTCGACGCATACTTGAAAAACGGGGTCAAGCCGTACGTCCAGATCGGCTTCATGCCCGAGGCACTCTCGACGAGGCCGCAGCCCTACCAGCACCGCTGGACGCCCAGAGCAAAGTACGACGAAAAATGGGGCGAGCTGGTCTATCAATGGGCAAGGCACTGCATCGAGCGGTACGGGAAATCCGAGGTCGAATCCTGGTGGTGGGAGACCTGGAACGAGCCGAATATCGGCTACTGGCGCGGCACCCCCGAGGAGTTCCATAAGCTCCACGACGTGAGCGTCGCCGCCGTGCGTCGCGCCCTCCCCAACGCGAGGGTCGGTGGCCCGGATGTCGCGGGCGGCGGTAACAAGTTCTTCAGCGACTTTCTGACGCACTGCGTTAAAAATAACACGCCCACCGACTTTCTCGCGTTCCACGCCAAGGGTGCGCCTACTTTTGTGGACGGCCACGTGCGAATGGGAATCTCAAACCAGCTTCGCGACATCGACCGGGGCTTCGCGATGGTGGCGACCTTCCCGACGCTCAAGGGCAAGCCCATTGTGATCGGTGAGTCCGACCCGGACGGCTGCGCGGCGTGTCAGGGGCCGCAGCTCGGCTATAGAAATTCGACGATGTTCTCCAGCTACACGGCGGCGGTCTTCGCCCGCAAGCACGAGCTGGCCGCGCGGCACGGCGTGAATCTGGAGGGCGCACTCACCTGGGCGTTCACGTTCGAGGACCAGCCGCTCTTTGCGGGATTTCGTCAGCTCGCGTCGGGCGGGATCGGTCTGCCGGTACTCAATACATTCCGGATGATGGCAAAAATGGACGGCGACCGGGTGGCCGTGCAAAGTTCGGCGGGTCTCTCGCTCGACGCCATTCTCCAGGGCGGCGTCCGGCAAGCACCGGATATTTCAGCGATGGTCAGCGCCTCGAAAAAACGAGCGACCGCGCTTGTCTGGCACTACCACGACGACGACTTGCCCGGCCCTGACGCCACAATTTCCTTGACGCTGGAAAACCTGCCCCGAATGCGAGGAAAAGCCCGGCTGACGCACTGGCGCATCGACGAAACCCACAGCAATTCGTTCACGGCCTGGCAGGCGATGGGGTCGCCCCCAAGCCCCACTCGCGCCCAGTACGCTCAGCTCGAAGCCGCCAGCCAGCTCGCTCGCCTCGAAAGCGCCCTGCCGGAAGTCAGTATCAATGCTGGAAAAGCGACGGTAAGCTTCACGCTTCCGCGCCGAGGAGTCTCCCTGATCGAGCTGACCTGGCGATAAGTCTCAGGCCGCGTGCCAGGCGGCGAGAACCTCGGCCTCGCGCTCGCGGGTGAGAGTGCTTTTCCAGGTTCCTTCTGCCGGGCGGGCCAACAGCCAGGCAAGTGTGCCCTCCGTTGTTTCTTTCAGCGGGCGGTAGGTCAGCCCGGATTTCACCGCCCGCTCGACGTTGGTGGCACCGCCGCCGGGGTTCTCGGCCATCCCTGGAATCCAGAGCGGGAGCTGCGACCACGGCGCGACGCTCTGCTCTTCCAGAAATTTTTCTGAGACATAGGTGACTCTCTCGGCTCCACAGGCGGCCAGCAGCGTCCCGAAGCTGGTTTGCTGCCCGTCGGCATTGAAAACTCCGGTTTGCCCCTCTTCGAGCAGCCGGATGTTCCACTCGGCCAGGTCTCGAACGTCGATGAACTGAACGGGCGTCTCGGGGCTGCCCGGCGCAAGTATCTCGCCGCCCTGCATCGCCCGGTTCGGCCAGTACGCGAACCGATCCGTCGGGTCGCTCGGGCCGACGATCAGGCCGGGCCGAACGATCAGGTTTTTTCCGGGGAACGCGGCCTCGGCCTCTTTCTCGCAGAGCACTTTGAGTGCGCCATAGGTCTCACCCGTCACTTCTTCGGTCGCTTCGTCCTCGATGGTTGCGAGTGTCCCGGTCTCGTCGCACGGCTCACCCGGCCAGTTTTTGTAGACGGAGACGGTAGAAATAAAGCAGTAAGTGCTGGTTTTTCCCGCGAGTTTCTGCGCCGAGAGCCTGACAACCCGTGGGACGTACCCGCAGGTGTCGATCACGGCGTCGAATGGCCCGGCGCTGTCGAGTGCCGCCAGCCCCTCGTCGGTTTTACGGTCGCCGTGCAAGGTTGGCACGTCGGGAAAGAGAGCCGGGCCGCTCTTGCCCCGGTTGAAGAGCGTCACGTCGTGGCCGCGTGCGAGCGCTACGTCCACCAGATGCCGCCCTAAGAAGATCGTCCCGCCCAGAATCAATAGCTTCATCGGTTTTTACTCTTTTTCTTCATCGGTAATTCTTTTCTTCATGTCCGTAAGAAATTTCTTCGTGTCGGTACAGAAAATCTTCCTATCGGTACAACTAATCTTAGTGTCGTTTCGACAAATCTTCATGTCAGTACAACGAATCTTAGTATCGGTACAGAAATTCTCTGTGTCGGTACAGTGATGCTTCGTGTCGGTATAAAAACGCTCTGTGTCGGTTTGTTGCTGCTTCGTGTCCGGTAGCTTAGAAGAAGCCTTTTTCTTTGAGCGAGGACCAGCGGCTGTCGCCCAGAATGATGTGGTCCAGCAATTCTATCCCAAGAAGCTCGCCCGCCTCCGCCAGCCTTCGGGTCACGGCGATGTCTTCGGGGCTGGGAGCCGGATCGCCCGACGGATGGTTGTGCGCGACAATGAGACTGGCCGCCCCGTGGCGAATGGCTTCCACGAACACTTCTCTGGGATGGACGATACTGCTGGACAAATCCCCGACACTGATGGTTTTCGTCCGCATCACCCCGTTCTTGGTGTCTAAAAGTAGCGCCTGAAAGTGTTCTCTTTTTTCGTCGCGGAGACTCGGGCCAAGAAGATTGTACACGTCGCGTGGGGAGCGAATCTTGGGGCGCTCCTCGGGGCTTGCGGCGATCAGCCGCCTGCCGAACTCAATCGCGGCCTTGATCTGTGCGGCTTTTGCGGGTCCGATCCCGTGGACCTCGGACATCTCTTCGATGGTTGCCCCCGCGACGCCACGGATGTTGTCGAAGCGGGCCAATAAGTGCTCCGCCAGCCCGATGGCGCTGTATTTCTCGGTTCCTGTACGGAGCAGAACGGCCAGAAGCTCGGAGGTCGAGAGCATGTCGGCTCCATAGCCGATCAGTCGCTCGCGTGGGCGCTCATCGGTGGGAATTTCCCGAATCCGGGTGTGGTAGCGGGGCGTCTCGGAGCGCACCGGGGGCGGCGTGGCAATCGCGGTCATTTTTCGTTGTCCTTCACTTACTACAACGGGTGAGATCGCCGATTCTGACAAAAATCAGAAAATTTATTTTTTGTGGTACTGTTAATTCATGAAACGACGCTGGCTCCTGACTGCTCTTCTGCCCCTCGCCCTGACCGGTCTCGTTCTGGCTCGGCGCATGCCGTCCCGCGACCCCAGGCTCCCCTTCGATCCGCCGGTTCCCTCGGCCCCAGGCGATATCTTCGCGCCCGACACCCCGGCCAATCGTGCGCTCTACGCCGCATTGAACAAAAACGACGTAGCGGGAGTGAAACGAGCCTTTGCGCAGGGAGCGAGCGCCAACGCAAAATATGGCCAGAGCTACGAGAACCAGCAAGAAATTTTAGGGCCATTTTTAGCGTTTGTACAGCCACGAGAAAACAACGACCTGGATAAACCACAGGCAATTTTAATTTTTCGTGAATTTTTGGCTTACAACGTCGATATTAAAGCAAAAGACAATCAAGACATGAGCGCAATTCACTGGGCATGCCGACTGGGTGATGTCAATTTAGTGAAAGAAGTTCTGGCGCGGGGAGCCGATATCAACGCTCCTTCCAAAATCTACGGAACGCCATTAATCGTCACAATCTCGCCCATTCTGCGCGATAAAGAAGGCCCGGAGCTACCGCTGATAACGCTTCTATTGGAGAAAGGGGCCAACCCGAACACGTTCATGCCGATGACAGGGATGACGCCACTGATGCAGGCTGCCCTCTCCAATCACCCAAAAACGGCGCGATTGCTCCTGAAGTACGGAGCCGATCCCGCGCTGACGAGCCAGAACCCGCAGATGATGAGAGGACAGACACGGACGGCGCTGGAGCTGGCAGGGAGCGAGGAAATGACCCGGATTCTGAGTGCGGCTCACCCGAACATGACCGCGTTCGAGGCCGCCGTCTCGGGGAACCTGGCCCGCCTGAAGACGCTTCTGGACAGCGGCACCGACCCCAAAAGTACAAACTCAAGCGGCACTCCGCTGATTGTTCTGGCGGCGCAGTCGGGCAACGCGACGCTGGTGAAGCTGCTCCTTGAGCGCGGCGCGGACCCGAACGCAACAACGCGTCCATCGGAGATAGCGCCCCAGGTGCCTGGCCCGACGGCGCTTCACGCGGCTTCGACGTGGGGGTATGTCGAAGTGATGCGGGTCTTGCTCGACCACAGGGCCGACATCGATGCCCGCACCGGCTATCCCGACTTACCCGTGACGCCACTGACGAACGCGGTCCAGGGCACCGAACCCGCTGCCGTGAAGCTCCTGCTGGAGCGCGGCGCGACGCCCGGAGACGCACTGGAGCGCCTGATCCAGAGCGCCGGGCGGATGCCGACGCGGCGGAAGAAGCGCCCCTCGCTTCAGGACGCCTTGGACCGACAGAACAAAATCTACGACCTGCTCGTCGCGCGGGTGCGTACGCCCGAGCCGCTGGGCCGGGCGCTCTGCGTCGCGCTGGACGGCGGACAGTTTGGCCTCGCCGAAGACTTGCTCAGGCGCGACGCTTCCCTGGAAGCAAAAGATCGCGACGGCAAAACCCCGTTGATGACTCTGATCGAGTACATCTGGCTAAAACAGGACGACCTGACACCGGGCGAGCTTCAAGAGCTTACCGTCCAGGAGCGAAAAGAACGACAGCAAGAAGTGGACGCTGAGATGACAGAAGCGCTCCACACGCTGGACGTTCTGCTTGCCCGAAAGCCGGACATTCGCGAGGCTCTATCGTTCGCTCGGCGCGAAAAGCTTCCTTCGGTCGTCGTGGCGCGGCTCGAAAAAATAAAATAAAGCGGCCTCGTCAGCCTCCTTTTGAGGAGATCGCGGCTTCCAGCGCCGCAAGCGCTTCTTCCAGGGCGCGGCGCTCGGTGAGAGAGCCGCCGAAGCGCACCGCCGAATAGTGCTGCACAAAGCGCTCGGCAAGAGCGGCGAGCGGCTCGGGGAGGCTTGCGATGGCCTCGGACCAGGGCTGCTCGGGGCGCGTGAGCACGCCCTGCGCCCGAAGCGCTCGCTCGAAGCGGATTGCCAGCGGCGCAAGACCTGAGGGAGGAAGCCACCAGGATTCGGCGGGCGGCGCTACCCCACGACGGCGAAGAAGAAATCGCACCGCTACGCCCAGTGCAAACAGGGTCGCCAGCCCGCCGCCAAACAGAAGGAGCTGCTCGGGAGTGCGCCCCGTGAGCCAGCTTGTCAGCGCCAGCCAGCTATCCTGCGCCCGCTCCAGAAGCTTGCGCCAGCCCTCGACTCCCTCCCCTTTCGTGTCGGGAAGGCCACTCGGCGGGGTCGCTTCCACCGTCACCCAGCCGACTCCCGCGATCCAGGCCTCGCACCAGGCATGGGCATCGCGCTGGCGCACCATGACGCCACCCCAGCCATCGGGTTCGTGAGCGAAGTAGCCGGTGATGTAGCGTGTCGGGATGCCCCGCGCCCGCAGGAGCAGCGCCGCGCCGCTCGCAAAAAACTCACAGTGGGCGCTCTGCTTCTTCTCCAGAAACTCGACCACCGGATCGGCGCGCGACCCGCTCGGCACCCAGCGAAGGCTGTAGCGGTGGTTCTCCAGCAGGTACGCCGCAATGTTCCTCGTGATCTCTGCCGGAGACTTCGCGCCACCCGAGGCCCGCGCCGATAGTCGCTCCAATGCCGGGCGCAGCTCCTGGGGAAGTTCCAGACAGCGGGCCTTCAGCTCGGAGTTTGGCGGGCTGGCAAGCGCCCCCTGGAACGTCTCGCCCGCCAGCCCGGTAGGGTACCGGAACTGATACACGAACGGCGGGCGGTTTTTGGAGCGAACCGGGCCGTCCTCGGCGCGGGCGTACTCCGGCTCCTCGGCGTCGAGCAGGTCGAGCGATGCCGCCGGAAGCGGGGCATAGATCAGCGAGCTGCGGGAGAAGCGGGTCACCTCGGCCTCCCGCAGTGCCTGGCCTCGGGGAGGCAGAACCGCCAGCGTGTTGCTTCCCGCCGGGTCGAACTTTCGTCCCTGGGTCGCCGGACCCCAGCCGCCCGCCTGATAGTCGTAGTAGGTGGCTCCGCGCAGGTGGCCGCCGTCGTAGTTCCGCACGCGCAGGGCGCGCGCCGGAGAGCCTTGCTGGCCAAACAGCGGCCCGAGCTGCGGGCGGTCGCTTGTGTTATCCCCGTCCAGCCCACCGAGTCGTCCAGCGAGTAGCGAGAGTCCCAGGTCCATCAGGTCGCTCCGGCGCGAGGCGACATACCCCGATGCCAGCGCCCCGACCCCGAGCGTCGCGGCCAGAACCAGCGCCCAGCCCCGGACGCCGCCGGAGCTACCTCGCAGTCGGCGCACCGAAAAAAGCGTCAGCGCAAAAAACAGCGGAGTGAAAAACAAAAGCCCGATATCGCCCGTGCTGTTGGTCGCCGAGAGCAGGACGCACCCCGAGAGAGCCAGCGCCGCGAGTGGTCCCCAGCGCGGGTCGCGCGGGCGGCTGCGCCAGAACTGCATCACGACCTCGGCGGCAGCGGCCATCGCCAGAATGTTTCGTCCCCGCGCCTGCCCGATCATCCCGCCGTCCTGCTGCTGATCCCCGAGGCTCAGCACCACCGCCAGGAACAAAAGCCCCAGCCGCACCCACCAGCGCACGCTCGTGTCGCCCAGCCGGAACTTCGAGAAATACGAAAGCCCGATAAGTAGCGCAAAAAACACCAGGATCGGCTTGAAGCCTGCCGCCAGCCCGAACGTGACAAAGCTCACGCCTACTGCTGCCGTCACTTCATAGGGCATCTTCGTTTCTGCAGGATTCACGTTGCTACTACTTCGGTTTTTTGGCGTGGTTTCCCTCTTGGCAGAAGGTAGAGCAAGGCGCTACACTGGAATCGCATGTCTCTCTTTGCCGATCCTCTGTCCTCTGCTCGCTCGGTGCTGCGGCGTGGCGACGATCCGAATCGCGCGATTCGCTACCTTCAAGAAGCACTCACGGAAGACGCCGAAAATCCTGAAATCTATATCGAGCTTTGCGGTGCCTATTTATTCAAAATTGCGCTTTTCTCAAACTCTATTACGCAGAAAAATCGAGATAGCTATGGCTCTCCTCCAATAAAAACTCGAAAGTTCTCACAGCTCAGTCAATCGGAGAAATCAGAAATTATAGAGCTTCAGAAAATTCTTTCTAACTTTCTTCAAAAAGCCTACGAGTTCTCAAAAGACAAAAAAGGCAAAGCTCAGCTTTTCTGGGTTCATGCCTGGATCATAAAACTCCTGAAAGATTACTATGTCTCCGCGATTCTTCCACCAAATGTCGAAAAAAACCTGAATGACAACGAACTTATTTTAATCGATCAAGCAATTACTCTTTTCCCCGAAAAAAGCGAGTTCTGGATGACAAAAGGTGATTTTTGCCTGCGAGCTTTTCCCGGTGGGACGAACGGATACCAACTGGAGCGCGGCAACTACGAAGCACTTCGACACTATCAAAAAGCAATTACTCTTCCCGGTGCAAAACTAAAATTCATCTTCTCACTATTATACAAACAATACAAATTAAACAATAGTTCCGAAATACTCCTAAAAACAACAAACAAGCTATTAAACACGGAACGAAATAACTTGTATTATATTTTAGTTCTGGCTTATGAAACCATAAAACAAAATGGAGACCCCAATAGATACCTTTCTCTCGCCGAAGGAAAAGAATCTTATATTCAGCCGTTCTATCAAGCCAGTGTCTATGAATCATTTTTGCCGTCATGGAAAATAATTAAAGAAGAGTTTACAGCTTTCCAATCACCTGATTTTTATTCTTTGATTTTAAGCAAACTCTCTTTCGATTTTTATATTCAATTGAATACCCGAATAGCTTATGGAATATTTAATTCTAAAGATATTCCCGATTTTGATATATCTTCTAAATTATTTATCATAAATATTATAGGTAAATTATCAGAAGCACTGAGCCATAGTCCATTAAGTGATTCTTTTCAGCAGGATTTTATCCGTTTGAAACGTGATGCTGTTTTATACTTTGAACGATGCGGCTTTTCCAGAGAAAATCCGATCACTCAGCGGCTTCTTAAACTTTAAGAAATGGCTTTCTGGCGCAGGGCGTGGTCGGCTAAAACGAGCGCGACCATGGCCTCGACGCCCGCGACGGCGCGGGGCAGGACACACGGGTCGTGGCGGCCTTTTGCCTGAAAAAGAGTGCTCTCGCCCGAGGTGGTGACGGTCTCCTGGGCGGCGTGGATCGTGGCGGTGGGCTTGAACGCGACCCGTAACACAATGTCTTCGCCGTTCGAAATTCCGCCCTGAATCCCGCCCGAGCGGTTGGTTTTCGTGCGAGTTCGCCCTTCGCGGGTCTCAAACGCATCGTTGTGGGTCGTGCCGCGCATCGTCGTGGCTGCAAAGCCCTCCCCGATCTCAAAGCCACGCGTCGCGGGCAGGGACATGAGCGCGTGGGCGAGATCGGCGGTGAGCTTGTCGAAGACCGGCTCCCCAAGACCCGCCGGGACGCCTCGGGCGATAAGCTCGACGATTCCGCCGAGCGAGTCGCCGTCTTTGCGGGCCTGCTCAATCGCCTCGGCCATTTGCTCGGCGGCGTCCGGGTCCGGGCAGCGCGTCGGGTGGGCCTCGACAGCGGCTTCACTCACGGCGATCCGGTCGATCTGGCCGCGAATCTCCCCGATCTGCAAGACATAGCCGCAGATTTCGACACCGTGCGAGACTTTCAGAAACTGCCGCGCGACAGCACCCGCCGCCACCCGCCCGACAGCCTCACGGTAGCTCGCCCGCCCGCCGCCGCGCCAGTCCCTCACGCCGTACTTTTGCTCGTAGGTGAAGTCCGCATGGCTGGGCCGGTACAGCTCTTTTAGCTCGGAATAATCTTTGCTGCGCTGGTCTTCGTTGCGAACCAGCAGCGCAATCGGCGTTCCCATGGCGACGCCCTCGAAGACGCCCGAGAGAATCTCGACAGTGTCGCCCTCGCGCCGCTGGGTGGTGAGCCTGCTCTGGCCGGGGCGGCGCTTATCCAGCTCTTTCTGGATCAGGGCTTCGTCTATGGGGATGCCCGGCGGGCAGCCCTCGACGATGCACCCGACCCCGACCCCGTGCGACTCGCCGAACGTGGAAGTGCGAAAAAGTGTCCCGAAGCTGCTGCCTGCCATATCTCTGCTATCATATCGCCCGTATGAACGCGGGCGTATGAACCCGCCCGTATGGACACGGGCGTCTAAGGGCTTCGCCACGAAGTCGCTCCGCGACATAGCCCGGTTTGAATTTGTCGCGGAGCGACTTCGTAGCCGAGGCACGAGGCTCCCTGACGCCCAGGTTTATCTGGGCGTCGCTGTATTCAGCGCAAGGGATTCTATACGTCGCCCCAGGGAAAGCATGTGGAGATCGCCGGTTCTCTGACAGCGGCGCAGAGCAACACGAAGCTTCTGCGCCCCGAGGACTTTCCGCAATCGCTTTCTCTTTCCGAGAACTCACCAACATTTACGACGCAGCTTGGCGTGACTTCGGAGACGACGCTTCAGGCGGCGGCGCGGCTGGCGTCCGAAGGGATTGAGCCACTTTGTTTGAACTTCGCGTCGGCGAAGAATCCGGGCGGGGGCTTTTTGAACGGCGCGACCGCGCAAGAAGAGAGTCTCGCGCGGGCATCGGGGCTGTACTCGTGCCTGCGGACACAAAAAGAGTTCTACGACTTTCACCGCCAGCAGGGAGACTTGCTCTACTCGGATCACCTGATCCTCTCACCAGGTGTCCCGGTCTTCGCCGACGATCACGGAAGACTTCTCGAAGCGCCCTATCTCTGCGGCTTCCTCACCTCGCCCGCCGTCAACACGGGAGTAATCAAAGAGCGCGATGCCCAAAAGATCGGTCTGATCCGCCCGACGATGCTTCGGCGCGCCCATCGGGTGCTCTGGCTCGCCCAAAGAGAAGGCTACACACACTTGATTCTGGGCGCGTGGGGCTGCGGGGTGTTTCGCTGCGACCCTGAAATGGTCGCGGGCGTCTTTTCGGCGCTGCTCACCGGCGAGGGGCCGCTCGCCAGCGCCTTCGAGCAAGTGGTCTTCGCCGTCTATGATCGCACAAAAGACGCCACAACGCGCACTGCTTTTGAAAAAGCACTCACAGATTACTAACCCCCTCCCACAGCGAAGCCTGGGAGGGGGCAGGGGGAGGGAAAGACGCTAAAGCCCCATTCTTGTAAGCACGCCTTCGAAGCTGACATCGACGCTGTCGTCGTTACAAAGATAGCGCCAGAGTTTTGCCCGCTGGACATGTTCGGCTCGGCCCTGGTCGCCGTGCCACGAATGATGCACGCCGTGGAGAATGTCGCGGACCTCTTTGGAATCGTAGCAGTCGGTGTTGAAGAGGCCGCGCTGCTCCTGTCCTGGGCGCAGGCGAAGCTTGAACATGTAGCGGGTTTTATCTAATTGGTTTGGCTGAGCGCAGTGCCAGAGCGCCTGGTGCAGAAACGCAATCGTTCCGGCAGGACCGTCGAGCTGCTTCTGTCCGGTGATGTTCTTGTAGCGCCCGATAGACACATTGCTGACGCGTCGAAGATGCGAGCCGGGTAGAATCAGCGTCGGCCCCATTTCTTTCGGAGCGTCGTGGGAGAAGTACATCGCTTGAATGTCAAAACCGAACGGGCGCGTGTCGATGATGGAGTCGGCGTGCCAGACCTGGGCTTCTTTTTGCCCTGCTTTAACGACGTGCAGCGCCGAGTGGTCGTAGGGCGGATTCTCTCCGACGAGGCTCTGCACAATTCCTTTCACCGGCCCCCACTCAAATAACTCTTTGATGGCGTCTGATTTGTGCCAGTGTCCGTTTCCCGCTTCCTGATCGGCATGAATCCGCTCGTTGAGTTCTTTAGGAACGAAGCCCGGAAAGGCTAAGTAGCCGTCGCAGGCGAACTGCGCCATCTGCGCGGCGGTAAGAAGATGCTCTTTTTGGACACTGCTCATGAAAGCTCCACCAATCTTTCTAAGACATACTCATAGGGCAGGTGCCCTGTCTCATGCTCGCGCCCTTCCACGAAGTAGGGCAGCGTCGGTAGTTTAATCACGCGCCAGCCGTCGCGCATGGCAGCGAGAACCGAGTGATAGGGGGGCTTGCCTTCTGCTCCGGCGTCGCCTGACTGCATCGGGATTTCACCGTCTTTAAGCGTGCCGTCGTAGAGCGCCCAGGCAACGGCGCGGCTTTCCAGGTCGGGAGTGGAAAGATTTAAGATTAAAAGCTGCTGACGAGTCTGTGTCATTTACGGTTGCTTTTCTTCACTCACTGGTTTCTTTTGGGTAGGACGCTTGTACTCACTGACGCGCTTGCGCCCCATGGCCTGGACCTGCGCCGAGTCTCGTCCATACTGCCCACGCACGGCGTCGTAGGCACGAATCATCAGGTCGTGGAACGCGTGCTCTGACTTGAGCGTGACATCGCGCTGGGTATCAAACGCGATTTTAGCCTGAATCTCCGCTGTCTGATTTTGGCTCATCGCTTCATAAGCGGCGACGATGTTCTCCAGAGAGAGAGCGCCACTATTAGGAGCAAAGTCCTTGAGCGTCTTTAAGGCGTCGAGCGCCACTTTATCGTCGTCGAGCTTGTTGGAAGGGATTCTCTTTGATTTTGCATCACGGAGCATGGGAAACGTTCCTTTTCTGTTGAGTAGCAAAGCGACGACTGCCGCCGCCTGAAGAAATTAGACCACATTCTTTTCGGCGACGCCAGTCTACGAAGTCTCACCGGGCACTTCTTCAAGGGAGATGCCCTTTGTTTCTTTGACAAACGGCAGCAAGCAAAGGCCGACGATAGGTACAAAGCCGACGACGGTCAGCGCCTTGAAGATTTCGTTTGGTCCCTTTGCGGCGATCATTCCTACCAAGAAAGGGCCAGCCGCCGCGATGAACCTGCCGACGTTGTACGTAAAGCCTGCGCCCGTCCCTCGTAAGCGTGTGGGGTATAGCTCAGGGAGATAGTACGTAAAGCTTCCAAAGACACCAAAAATAGTCAAGCCGATGGGGAAGAACCCGTAGAGACGCGTGTGCGGCGGCCAGCTCAGGGCGAACGTCCCTAAGATTGCCGCCGCTCCCAGGGCAAAGTAGATCGCAAACATCACTTTTCGCCCGAGCGTCTTGGCGAGAGGCACGGTCAGCATGGTCCCGATCAGCCCCCCGGTGCAGAAGCACACCAGCGCCGTCAGCTTCCAGTTTTCTACTAAAGCTTTAGTCTCTGTCGGAGACAAGCCGCGCAGCGTCGCCTCAGCGCGAGCGAGCTGCGCCGCGATCACGGCAGAGAACGTGTTGCAGCTCCACCAGGCGATCAACGCAATCAGCGCCATCAAGACGCCGCCGATGGTCGCTTTTTTTCGCTCGGGGGTGAACAGCTCGGAGAGAGCCGGGGCTTTTTTTTCCTTGCCCGCCACTTCCTGCCACTTTTCCGGCTCTTTTAAGAACATTCGCACCACAAACGCAACGATGGCCGGGAGCAGCCCGCAGGCGAACACGTACCGCCACGAGACGCTCGGGTCACCCATATTGGCGACGATGCTTTTAGAGACAAAGCTTGCCAGAAGCAACCCGAGGGGAGCCGATGTGTACAAGAGTGCGCCTGCTTCGATTCGGCGCTTCTCGGGCACCACTTCGGCGACCATCGCCGCGCCTGCCGCCCACTCGCCGCCGATTCCAAACGCGACGGCAAGTCGAAAGAGCAGCAAGACCCAGATATTCGGCGCAAAGGCACAGGCTGCTGTCCCGAGAGAATACAGAAGCATTGTCAGGAGCATCGTTTTCGTGCGGCCAAGCTTGTCTGTAATGCGCCCGAAGACGATTCCTCCCACCGCCCACCCGATAAGAAGCAGCGCCCCCATGATCCCGTTCCAGTACGGAACCGCCGCTTTCGCCGCGTCGGAGCCTATCGGAATGCCGAGAAGCGTCGGGATGGCGTTGTCGGCGACGAGCGCGTAGAGAAGTCCGTCGAAGATGTCGAAGCCCCAGCCCAGCCACGCGGCGAAGATCACCGTCCACTGGTAGCCGTTCATGTCCCAAAAGCGCCGCTGCTTGTTCATGCGCCTAAGATTGAAGGAAGAGAGACAGAATTCCTGCGAGATGCCCATCCCCCCCAGGGTCATTCAGTTTTCTCTTTGAGTAATTGAATTGCTTCGCGGGGTCGTGCTGCAAAGCGTCGGCATGTCGCCGCGATATTTCTGACTCGCGCCCGACGATTCAGATTGAGGGCCGCTCCACGAAAAAGAGACA
>JANLTX010000130.1:0-8797 GCA_031363095.1 Armatimonadota bacterium
CGGCTGAACTTGTGGGATAATGCAGAGACGGCGGGCTGAGCGATCATGGTGTACTCCGTGTGGTTTAGTCACCTTGGGAGATACCTCCTCGGCCCGTCGCTCGCAAATCAGGGCCGAAGGCCCGAATTAGCAAAACCCGTATCATAGGGACCAGGGAGTCCAGTACGTCGCAAGCGACTACGTGAAGCTTTTGCAGAGGCGAGGCGTTCAAGCCTCGATGGAGCGCCTGTCAGAGGTGCTCGTCACGGCGAGTTAGCCGACAGGCAAGGCGCTTTTAGGAGGCAAAGCCGCCGGGGAGAGGGAAACCGAATTTACACCCGAAAAGGGACTTGACACATCAGTTCCGTAACAAGCCTCTCACCCTGGAGGCGATTCGGACCGCACTGTCAGAGCAAAAAATGATCTAATCAGGCATCTTCCGCAAGTTTTCGAGTCGCGGCATCGAGGACGGGCGCGAGGGCTTCAAAGAGCGGAGTCTCGACGCGCCAGAGAGGGAACGGCCCCAGCCGCCGAATCACGGGGGCGGAGAGGGGCGGGGGTTCGACGGGGCCGAGGGTCGGGAGGCTGGCGGGCAGGCCGTGCCAGAAGCGGGCGGGATCTGTCGGAAGCGGCTCGCTCGGGGCGGATAGCTCGGGCGGGGCCGTGCCGAGAAGCGGCTCCAGAAGGGCGTCACGGGTCTTTCCTCGGAGCAAAAAAAGGCCGAACGGGTCGCGGTCCAGCTCCTCGGCCAGCAGGCAGCACACCGCCGCGAGGTGCTTGCACGGGATCGCATAGTCCGGGCAGCGGCAGTCCATCGAAAGCTCGTGCAGGTTCCTCGGGAAGAGCGAGATTCCTATCCGCGCCAGAACCGCTTCCACTTCCGAGGGCAGCTCGCCGTTGAGCAGCTGCGCCGCCAGGCCTGGCTCCTGCGCCAGCGCCGCACCGACCCGCTCCCAGGCGACGGGCGGAAGCTGCGGCAGTTTCATCGCGATGGCGTAGGGCCTGGGGGCGGACCCCTGGACGCTGGCGCGGATCAGGCCCGGCTCCAGGGTCAGGGTCAGCACCTGCCCGGCGCGGGCGTAGCTACGGCCTCGCGCCAGCCGCGAGTCCAGCCCGAACGACTCCAGCGTCTCCATCCAGCGGCGGCCCCACCAGGTCTCCCCGAAGTCGCCGCGCCGGGAGCGCGCCTGGATGCCACCACTTGCCTGCCGCCTTCGTCCGTACCTCTCCCACATCCCTATGCCTCCCCTTCCTCGCGCAGTGCCCGCTCGCGGGAGAGCGCAAACAGCGACTTCAGATCGTTCGTAGAAAGCTCCGTCAGCCAGCCCTCGCCCGCCCCGATCACCTGCCCGGCCACGTCGCGCTTGTCGGCGATGAGCGCCGCGATCCTCTCCTCCACCGTCCCCCGGCAGACGAACTTGTGGACGAAGACATTGCGCCTCTGCCCGATCCGAAACGCCCGGTCGGTCGCCTGGTCCTCCACCGCCGGGTTCCACCAGCGGTCGAAGTGGATCACCCGGCTGGCCCGCGTCAGGTTCAGCCCCACGCCCCCGGCCTTGAGCGACAGCACGAACAGCGGCGGCCCGCCCTCGCTCTGGAAGCGCTCCACCAGGGCGTCGCGCTGTTTTTTCGTCGTCTCGCCCGAGAGAAACAGCGCCTCGCGCCCGAAGTTTCTCCGAAGGTGCTCCGCGAGCCGCTTTCCCATCGCCGCAAACTGCGTGAAGATCAGGGCCGACTCGCCCGAGTCCAGCAGAGACTCCACCAGCTCCTCCAGCCGCGCCAGCTTCCCCGAGCGCTCCGGCAGGGGCGAGCCGTCGTCGAGGTAGTGCGCCGGGTGGTTGCAGACCTGCTTGAGCCGGGTCAGCGTCGCCAGCACCAGCCCGCGCCGCGCCATCCCCTCGCCTGCCGCGTCCAGCCCGCTCGACAGCTCCTGGAGCACCGCCTCGTAGAGCGTCGCCTGCTCGGGTGTGAGCGGGCAGCTCTCCTCCTGCTCGATCTTGTCCGGCAGGTCCGCGATAACCGTCTTATCCGTCTTGAGCCTTCGAAGAATTAGCGGCCCGACCCGCTGTTTCAGCGCGTTCACGGCGTCCTCGTCGCGCTCGTGCTGGATCGGCTGGAAGAACTGCCGCTTGAACTCCCGCTCGGAGCCGAGCAGACCGGGATTGAGATAGGCAAAGAGCGCCCAGAGATCCCCGACGTGGTTCTCGACCGGCGTTCCCGTCAGCGCGATCCGCCAGCCCGCGCTCAGCGTGCGGGCCGCGCGGCTCTGGCGGCTCTCGGGGTTCTTGATGTTCTGCGCCTCGTCCAGAACCATCCCCGCGAAGGTGAGTTTTGCGAGCTCCTCGCTGTCCCGATGAAGCAGCGCGTAGCTGGTCAGAAGCACGTCGGCGCTGTCAAGAGAACTCGCCAGCGCCTCTCCCTTCAGGCGCGCCGGGCCGTGCTGCGTCAGCACCCGCAGCGACGGCGCAAAGCGGCTCAACTCTTGCTCCCAGTTGCCCAGAACCGAGGTCGGGCAGACCAGCAGGCAGGGGCGTGCGCCCGTCAGGAGCAGCGCGATGGTCTGTGCCGTCTTTCCGAGGCCCATGTCGTCGGCCAGGCACGCCCCGAGGCCGAGGTCCGTTAAAAATTTTAGCCACGCGAAACCACGTTCCTGATACGGACGCAGCGTTCCGACAAAGTTCTTCGGGGTCGGCGTCGGCTCCAGCGGGCGCTCGCCGGTCAGCCGCTCCAGAAGCGCCCCGAGATCTCCCTCGCCGCTGATCTTTCCCAGCGGAAGCCCGCCCGGCAGCGTCTCCGCCCCGAGCGTCAGCCGCACCAGGTCGCCCACCGTCAGCTTCCCGCTCCCCGACTTCTGCCAGAGCGCACGGGCCCGCGCCAGCCCCTCGGCGTCGAGCTGCACCCACGTCCCGCGCAGCCGCACCAGCGTCGCTTTGGAGCGCACCAGCCGCTCGCGCTCCTCGTCGGTCAGCGGCTCGCCGTCCAGCGTCAGGGTCGCCTCGAACTGCACCAGCGCATCGAGCGTCAGCCCGGCTCCCGTCTTGAACTTCGACTTCAGCTTGGCGCTGGCACTCACCGCGAGCCTCGGGCGCTTCCCGGCCCACCACGCGGGCAGCACCAGCACGAACCCCGCCGACTGGAGCAACGGAACATAGTTCGTTAAAAAATAAATCACTTTGTCCGTGGGAATCGAGAACCCGCCGGGGTCTTTCTTCTTCAGCACCGCAGCCACCTCGGGGCAGAGCCGGGCGGCCTCGCCCAGCGCCTGAAGCAAGAACTCCCGCCCGCTCGCTAGGCCCTTCCAGATGTCTCTTGCGTCCACGAGCTGGCTCGGATCGGCGACGGGCTGCAACAAAAACCGAACCTGCCACGGCGCAAGATTCGCTGTCGGTCCTGGCTCTTCCAGCCGGAAGCACAATCGCAGCGGCGCGGCCTGAAGTCGCTTCAGCGGCGCTTCCCAGCGGGCGACGGCGTCAGAAAGAGCGCTCGCCTCGGCCTCGGTAACGAGCGTGGCGAGAGAGCCGTCGTCGCTCTGAAGCGCATGAAGCAGAGCCTCGTGCGGGCTGTCGAACGTTTTTCGGCGCGACGGGCGGCTTCCCCCGCCCCGCACGAGCGCATCGACGAAGCGATCCAGGGCGCGGCGCACACTCTCTTCCGCCCTGCCACCGCCATCGGGGGCGAGCGCCCGCACCGCGCCGGGGAGCGCCCGTGCCAGCATCGCAAGCCGCGCGGCATCCTCCCCCAGAAGCGCCGCTTTCCAGCGCGCCGCCCGGCCCGCCTCCTCCCGCACGACGGTCGGAACCACCTGCTGGCGCACCACCAGCGCTCGGGCGAAGCGAGCGAGCGCGGCGAGGGCGCACAGGCTCTGGCCGGGCCACAGGTCCGGGGCGAGCGGGTCGCCCTCGCTCTCGGGCACGGCGGCGAGCAGCCGCAGCGCCTCGACCGTGTCCAGCGGGATAGCCGAGAGGGAGAACCGGGCGAGGGCGACCTCTCCCTCGGGCGTCTCGCCGAGCCGGGGCGTGCTGGGGACGGGCCGCCCGCTTGCCGCAGGAAGCGCGATCTGTCGCTCCCAGGCCAGCCCGGTCAGCCGCTCGGACGCCCAGGGCTGAAGCGCTCGCTCCAGTGCGGAGCCGCTGGCAAGAAACGGCTGGACGTCGCTCTCGCCCCAGAACAGCAGAAAGCCGTCCTCCTCGCTGGCATGAAGAACCGTCATTCTGGCCCCTCTGCGCCCCGTACAGTCCGCTGTGGGTGCTTTCTGGCACTGATATCCATTCTGGTGGTTTCTTCGGCATTTTGGGGCAAATTCGCGAGGGGAGAGTTCATGGACGCTTCCGGGCGATCAGTTCGATGACTCTTGGTGCACCGAGTACGGCTGTAAAAGCCTCTTCCAGCGTGGGCAGGTAGCGCTTCTCCAGCCACTCACGGGTAAAGTGCGAGGGCGTCTCGATGGTTATCTCGGTATCGGTGAGTGCGATCAGTCGCAGAGCGCTCAGATGGGTGTGCAGGGTCGGTGCGCTCACGGTCTCGGTAAGTAGCGTCAGGACGCTTGCCCAGGTTTGGGCGAGCGGGTCCGGATCATCCCCCTGGGGATCGCATTTATGCGAGGGGGTCCCCGCCGGAGGCGTATTACTAACGTTACCTTTAGTAAATGTATCCGAAGGTATAGATACTAATAAGGATGCCTCAGTCTCAAATTGAGAATTAGGCAAGGGGCCCCTATTCTCAATTTGAGATTTAGAACCGTCGCCCCTATTCTCAATTTGAGATTTAGGGAAGCCCGTATTCTCAAATTGAGATTTAGGGAAATCTCCCTTATTCTCAATTTGAGAATACGGGCGGGTGCGAAACTTCGGCCCCCCTCCTCCCTCGGTCTCGGCGGTGCTTCGACGGGCTTCGTTCTCAGCCCGAAGCTGCTCGTAGCGCTCTCTATCGGCGGGATGGATCGGGTCGTCCATGCAGACGGTCAGCTCGGGTTTGAAGCGCCGGGGCGGCCTCTTCCCACTGCTGTCTTCCTGGACGTACTGATGCTGGAGCTGGACGAACTGCTTGAGCGGCTCGTTGCGCTCCAGCTCTCGGTAGAGCGTCGCGACGCTCATTCCCACGGCCCCGGCCAGCTCCTTGAGATCGACCTCGATCTGGTTTCGGGTGACGCCGTTTTTGGGGTTGTGGTAGCACCGCGCCCGCAGGGTCTTGAGGATCGCAAAGCCCAGCGCTCCGATATCAGGTAGCCAGCGTGTCACCAGGTACCAGTCGAAGCGACTGGGGTGGACGATCTCGTTGTATGCCTCCCAATAGTACGCCTCGAACGTCGCCGTCTCGCGTGGGGTGGCCGGTGCTCTATTCACTTTTTTCGTTGTCTCTGCACTCTGCATTGTTATCGCTCTCCGCTGTAGTTTGTAAACTCGACTTTACAGGTCTGAAATGCGCGAAGGGCGCTCACTTCGGAGCGCCCTTCGTTGTTTTTTGGGGGGATTGTAAACTCGACTTTACAATCCCATTTTTCTCTGTTTTCTTTATGGGTGGCGGCTCGTCGAGAGCCTGGAGAATCGCCTGCACTTTTTGCCGCAGGGCGTTGCGCGTGTCCGCCGGGAGATCGGGCCGTAGCGAGGCCAGAAGCTCCGAGGCGTGGCGCTCCAGCCGCTCCGGGGCGACCCGTCGCAGGGGGCTGGGTGTCGCCTGGTTCAGCAGCCCGCCGATCCGCTCGCGAACCTGCGCGACCGAGAGAGAGTAGCCGCCCTTGCTGCCCGGCGCACGGCTGGCCTCCCGCGCCAGACCGACCATCTCCTCGGGGCGCTCGCTCAGCCGGGAAAGCTCGATCCCGTGGCTTCCCGAGAGCCGCCGCGACTGGATCAGCCCGACGATCTCCTCCGGGAGCAGCGAGAGGCTGTACAGATGGTGGATCCGCATTCGGGTCAGGCCGACCCGCAGCGCGACTTTCTCCCACGTGACGCTGCCGTCGGTGGCTTTCAACGACTCGTAGAGCTGCCGCAGCGCAAGACCCCGCTCGATGTCGTTGAGGTCCTGGCGCAGGACGTTCTCGACTAACTGCGCCTCACGCACCTCGTCCTCGGACCAGTCGCGGACCAGGCACGGAACCCGAACCTTCCCCGCAAGCTTCGACGCCCGCCAGCGGCGCTCCCCGACGATTATCCGGTACCCGCCCCCCACGCGCCGCACGAGCAGTGGCTCCAGCACCCCGCGCCGGGAGATATCCTCCGCCAGCGCCGTCAGCGCGGCCTCGTCGAAGTGGCGGCGCGGCTGCTCCGGGTCGGGCTGGACCTCTTCCGTGAGAAGTAGCCAGACCTGCTCGCTCTCCGGATTGCCCGCCTGCGCCCGGTCCGACGCCTCCAGCATCTCCTTGCCGAAGCTCGCTCCGACCAGCTTGCCCACGCGGTCTTTATTTAGGCGCATGGATGATCCCCTCCAGCTCGTCGGCCAGCGCGAAAAAGACATCGCCCTCGCGGGCGTCGGTGAAGACCAGCGGGCGGCCCATCCCCGTGGAGTTGGCGATCCCGACCCGCTCGGGGATCTTCGTCTTGAAGACTCGGCTCCCGAAGATCTCCTGCGTCAGCGCCTCGATCACCTCGGCGGCGGCGGAGTTGGTCCGCTGCCGCGTGAGCAAAGCACCCAGCAGCGCCACCCGCCGCCGCCCGATATCCGCACACTCCTTGCGCGTCGCAAGAAGCTGCCCCGCGCCCTGGAGGGCGAGCGACTCGTCGATGGGGACGATGATCCCGTCGGCTGCCGTCATGGCGTTGAACGAGAGCATCCCGAGCGTCGGCGGGCAGTCGATGAGGATCACATCGTACTCGCTACGGATCGGCTCGATGGCCGAGTCCAGCCGCGTGTCGCGCCCCGGTCGGTTGATGAGCGACATTTCCGCGTACGCCAGCTTGATCGAGCTGGGTGCGAGGAACAGATTCGGGTGGTAGGGTAGGGGAAGCACGATCTCACTGAGGCGCCGTGCCGTGCCGTCGGGACTGCTGACCAGCACGTCGGCGATGGAGCTTTCAACGTCGCGCCAGGACACGCCCAGCGTCGATGTCGCGTTCACCTGCGGGTCGAAGTCGATCACCAGCACCCGGCTCCCGCCAAGGGCCAGGGCTCCGGCCAGGTTCACCGTCGCCGTGGTCTTCCCGACCCCGCCCTTCTGGTTCACAACGGCAACGGTGTACGCCTCGCGTCGCCTGCGGGTGCCGTAGCGCTGCCGGATGGTCTCGATGTCCTCGCGGGTGTAGCGTCGCCCGCGCTTGTCGCGGATCGGGGCCGGGATGATCCCCCGGCTCTCCAGGCGGCGCAGCGTGTGCGACTCGATCCCGAGAAGCCGCGCCGCCTCTCCGACCGTGTACGTCCCCGCACGACCCTCTCCCGGTTGTTCTTTCCCTGACTCCGCCATGACTTTTCGGCGCTCCTTGCCGCACTCTGCCCGTACTTCTTACATCAATGTTCGGATTCTGTCAAGTCAAACCCGAGGATCGCCCTTGCAACCTTGACGAATCCTGCAAATCACCCGGTTTCATTCCGTGAGAGACGGCTCTCTCCAACGGCCACACAAGGGCGTATCAACGGCCACTGCGTTTCCAGAGCAGCCGCGCCATGTTCCGAATCTCCTGCTCGGAAGGCCGCGCGTCGCCCAGCGCCCGAATCGGGCGCAACGCCTTCACCGCCCTGACAAAATGCCGGGGTGGGGGAGCGGGCGGGAGCCACTCCGAGCGAATCGCGGTGAACAGCAGCGCCGGGAAAGAGCGGACCTCGTGCCGCGTTGCATAGGCCCGCGCGGCAGAGAGCGCGACCTGGACCGTGCCCGGCGACTTGCCTGAGGTCGCGCTCCGGGCAGCGTCCGGGGCCAGCCCGGCGCTCCGGGCAAGCGTCTCCGCCTCTGTCTCAGAAACCACAACGCAGTCTGTCGTCGTCTTTGGCGTTTTGCGCTCTTTTACAGGAAAGGGCCGCGCAACTGCCCGCGCAGACCCCGCGCAATTCTGGCGCTCAGAACGAACTCCGAGGCGGCCCAGATCAAGCTCTCTGCGCCACTTGCCCACACGCTTCAGCAGCGTGCGGCACATCGCGCGGATCACGGCAGGCCATTTCTTCATCCCGAGGATCGCCTCTGCCAGCGAGGTCCAGCCCGCCTCGATCAGCTCCACTGCTGTGACCAGGGGGCGGATCGTGCGCTGGCCTTTCTCATCGAACTCGCGGACGATCAGGCCGCAGGCTTCGAGGTCGGCCAGACCGCGCCGGACGGTCGAGACGTTCTTGCCCAGGCCGAGGGTGGGGTGGCTGGCAAAAAACGCATTGCTCGCGTGGCAGCCGCCCAGCCCGTCCAGATAGAGAATGTTGCGCAGCAGCACCCCGAGGCGCGATTCTTTGTCCCGGCGGGCGTCGGGAATCGTCCAGAGTGATGGTAAAGTAGGGGTGTTCGGGGCTGCCGCAAGGCGCTCTGTCTGCGGGGCGGGGGGTTGCGCGTCCAAGCTATGGCCTCCCACCCCGTGTTGCTTCTGAGGGATCATTGTTGTCTTCCTTTTACCTCTGTTTGGTTTGGCTTTCTTAATCTCCAGTATAGAACCCATCTGAAGTTTTTGCTTCCTCAGTAAAGCCTCCTGAGAATCAAGCGGATAAAGCAGATTTTGATTTCGGCGACACTCGTACTGAGCTTGCTTTCACAATTTTTCCAAAGCAGACAACATTTCTCCATCCAAGAATTTGATCTTTCAACAATCCATCTTTTGTAAACAACGACAAATCCAGTAAGACCTTTTTCTTTTTTCTCAACAGGAGACATTTTATGCGAAATCTCGATAACTATTTTTGACAAAATATCAGG
>JANLTX010000132.1:0-4355 GCA_031363095.1 Armatimonadota bacterium
CGGCTGAACTTGTGGGATAATGCAGAGACGGCGGGCTGAGCGATCATGGTGTACTCCGTGTGGTTTAGTCACCTTGGGAGATACCTCCTCGGCCCGTCGCTCGCAAATCAGGGCCGAAGGCCCGAATTAGCAAAACCCGTAACAGAGACTATGGACGACGATGTCGATTCGCGCATTGCGGCGGTCTTTGCCGGAGAAGCGCCGTGGGCGATGCTGCCCGCGCTCGCCGAGCGCAAGCGCACCGTGCTTTTCTCGCTGGCGCACGCACTCGGGGCAGGCGAGGCGCTTTCGAGGCTCTGGTGGCACCCGGCGCTGGTGAAAGAGGTCGCGCGACCCGCTCCCATTCTCGCGCACCTCGGAACGCGGGCCGGAAATACGCTCCCCGATGCGCTTTTCCAGCTCGCCCGGCGGCACGCAAGTTGGCAGCGTGCGCCCGAAAGCTGGCCCGGCGGCCCGCTTTCGTCGCTCTTGCGGCACCTGTTTGTGGACACACCCTGGCCGCCGCCTGCCACTCTCGACGAAGCCTGGCTGCGCGGCCCGAGTGAGAGCGAGGACGGCTGGCGCGAGGCGTTTGTACGGATCGGGGCGGGGCAGGGAATCCAGAAAATCGCCCTGGGCAACCCGCTGACCGAGAAGGGGCGCCACTTTTTTCTGCTCGCCCCGCCCGAGCGTTTCTCGTCGCTGGTCCACGCGGTGCGCTACGGACAGGTTCTCTCGCACGGTGGCACGGAGAGGCTGGCATCCGCGATTTGTGAGACCCGGCTGGGCGAGCTGCTTTCAGGCGAGTCTTTCTGGGAGAGCGTGATCCATTTTCTGGTGCGCCATCCCAAGATCCCTCTCTCCCAGCTCGGGCCGATCATTGACTTTCTCTGGCACCAGAGAGAGATTGAGCCGACGCTCTCGATGAAAGGCCGAACTCCCGAAGCGCTTCTTTTTCGGGTAAGCGAGTGGCATGTGGCGCTGGCCAGGCTTCCCAAAAGCGCGACGCGACGCTGGAAATCGTTGAATCTCTCTCCCTTCACCCGGATCGAAGACGCACCGGGAAACGTGACGCTGACCTGGACCATGGTGGAGCTGACCGATACCTACGCGCTCCAGCAGGAAGGCAGCGACCTGCGTCACTGCGTCCGGAGCTACGACGCCGAGTGTTTGAAGGGCAAGAAAGCGGTATTTTCGCTCCGGCTGCACACCTCCGATAGCCGCACAACGCGGCGTATGCTCACCGTCGAGGTCGATCCGCAGCGAAGGTCCGTGGTCCAGGTCCGGGGCCGCGCCAACTGTCTCCCCAAAAACCATCGCGAAGGCAGCCGTGTCCGTCGTGCGGGCATCATCACCCGCGAGTGGGCCAGAGAGCGAAACCTGGGAATCTCCGCGACGTTTTGATCTTTGCCCCCTGATCCCCAGCTCTGGGGGACTTCTCCCCATTATTGGGGCCGGGGGAAACGATAGAATGCGGGGTATGAACCTGGCTCGACTTGCTGCTTCGTGGCTCTTGATGGCGCTCCCTGCGCTCGCTCTGGCGGGGCCGGGCGACACGAAAAACTTCACCCTGCTCCACACCAACGACCAGCATGGGCATTTGTTGCCGTTCTCGTACCCGGATCGGTTCTCGCCCAGCGAGGACGTGGCCCGAATGCCCTTCACCAAAGACATTGGCGGGATCGCCCGGCGCGCGACGCTCGTAAAAAAGCTGAAAGCCGAGACAAAAAACTGCTTTCTGATCGACGCTGGAGACTGCATGGACGGAACTCCGTTCTCGGTGGAGTTTCTGGCAAAGGCCGACTACGAGTGCATGAACGCCGTGGGCTACGACTTCGGGGTCTTCGGCAACCACGACTACAACATGTCTCCGTCGCAGTTTTTAGAGCTTCAGAAAACGGTCCAGTTTCCCTTGCTGCTTGCCAACGCCAGCAACAAAACCAGCGGCAAGCCCCCGCTTATGCCGTACGTCATCGCTCAGTGGGACGGCCTGAGGGTGGCGCTCTTCGGGCTGGTGACGAAGTCTACCGAGAGCTACACAGCCGCCAAGACGCTCTATAAAATCGATGACCCTATCGAAACCGCCGCGAAATTGGTCCCTGAGCTTCGGAAGCAGGCGGACCTGGTTATTGCCATTACTCACATCGGCCTCGACGAAGACCGCGACCTCGCCCGAAAAGTGCCTGGAATCGACGTGATCGTCGGGGCGCATTCCCACACCCGGCTGCCCGTCGGTGTGTACGAGATCACGTACCGACCGGGGCCGGGCGACCCCAAGGGCACGGTGATCGTCCAGGATCATCAGTGGTGCGGCGAGCTGGGACGCCTCGATCTCACGGTCATGTTGGGCCAGGACGGGCGCTGGCGGGTCAGCCGCTTCGCCGAGCAGCTCATTCCGATTACAAAATCTCTCGCCGAAGACCCGGCTGTTTCTGCGAAAGTCGCCGACTACTGGGCGAAAATAAAGCCCAAGTACGACAAAGTCCTGGGCGAGGCCCTCGGCGACTTCACCGACTCGTACGACAACGCGCTGGAGCCGACCAACTACCACCTGGTGGCCGACGCCGTTCAAGAGATTCAGGGTGTCGAGTTTGACCTGGAGAACCGCGCCGGAGTCCGCGCCGCGCTCACCAAAGGCAAGATCACCGAGGGCGATTTAATCTCTATGGACCCCTTCGACAACACGGTCTTTACGTTCCAGATCACCGGCCAGCAGCTCAAAAAGCTTATCATCGGCTCCCGCCCTATCTCTTCGGCGAATTTAAAGTACGCCCTGCAAAAAATCGACAAAAAATGGCAGTGGGCCTCGGGAACCATTAAGAACAAGCCCATTGAAGACACCACGGTCTATACCGGCGCGACCAGCACCTACTTCTTCACCCGATTCGTGCGCCGCGTGGCAACCAACGGCACCGATACCGGAAGGTTAAGAAGAGATTTAGTGCGCGAGTACATCAAAAAGAACACGCCCCTCAAGCCCGTCGAAGACAAACGCAACGACTTCGGCGGCTCCGACCCATCCGGGTTTTAGATGTTTTGGTGGTATGCTTACGGCATGGCTGGAATGAAATACATCGTGATCTTCGGGTCGGTGGCGGCGCTCGCAGCGGGGGGGCTTTTAATGCTCTCCAACCGGGAGAAAAACGGGCCGCCGCCAGCGTCTGCGGGGGAGAGCGATCCCAAAAGAGCCGATATCAGCTTTACCGTCGTGCGTGCGGACGGCCCTGTGGACAAAAAAGCGCTTCAACCCTTAACCGAAGGCTGGAACGTCCCGCCCGATGCCGACGAGAAACCGCTGATCAAGCGCCTGGAAACGCTCGTGCCTGCGGTGAAGTTCACCCATCAGCCTCTGGGAGCGGAGCTTTTCGTCAAGCGGCAGGGTGCGCTTCCGCTGCGAGAAGGGCCGCTTGCCGTCGGGCAGCTTACAGGCGAGGTGCGCAAGCGCACCGGGATTCTGTTCTCCTATGATGTACCGCTAAAGGCCACGTTCACGAAGACGGTGCTGGTTGAGGTACATCAGGCATCGCCCAAAGAGAGCTGGCTTTTGTTTGCCACCAGCTACACCGCAGGAGCCTCCGGCATGGGCCGGGGGCGTAGCATGTAGCCCGTAACCAGGTGCCAGGCCGAGACGTTCTATCAGACAAGCGATGCAGGACGAGCGCGAGCAGGAGCGGCAAATCCGGTGCCTGGAGTACCTGGCACTGGCGAGTCCGGGCGTCTGGAAATGGCGCGTGGGACTCTGGGTCGCGCTGGGCTACGGCATCCTGGCGCTCTTTCCGCTCTCCCTGCTGACATTGGTTCTGACCACGGCGCTCTGGGCGCGGCAGCACGATAGCAACCCGGTGACGCTACTTTGCCTGGTCTCGCTACTCGCCGCGCTTGGTCTCTCGCTCTCCGCGTTCGTAGTCCGGCTCGCGCCCCCGCCGGGCATTCCACTTCGCCCCGAAGACGCTCCGATGCTCTTTGAGACCTCGGCCCGGCTTGCAAAAAAACTCCGGATGCGCCCGTTCACCCGGATCTTGCTCACCCCCGAGGGCGGCGCGGGCGTCGTGGAGCTGCCCCGGCCCTGGGGCGGGACGATCTCCTATCTGCTGATCGGGCTGCCGCTGCTCGAAGCCCTTTCTTTGGAGGAACTTGAAGCCGTGCTCGTCCACGAGCTGGGGCACCTGCGCGGCGGCGACTCCCGCTTCACCCGCGCAACCGTGCGGCTGAGCGCGATCTGGGAGCGACTCTACGGCAGGGTCATTCAGTTTTCTCTTTGAGTAATTGAATTGCTTCGCGGGGTCGTGCTGCAAAGCGTCGGCATGTCGCCGCGATATTTCTGACTCGCGCCCGACGATTCAGATTGAGGGCCGCTCCACGAAAAAGAGACAATA
>JANLTX010000137.1:0-22485 GCA_031363095.1 Armatimonadota bacterium
CTGGCATCGGAGTCGATACGAGGGGGTGGTACCATATTTCACGGCCTTTTCCAGCGCAGATTTTTGAACGGAGCTTATCTCAAGCGGAATCGTTTTTCCCATAGCGAAAATAGTATAACACATTTATGAATGGGTACTTACGTTCATAAACGGCATAATGTTTCTGTCTTGATGTACCATCTCGTCTGCCCAACCAAGTACCGCCACGCTGTGATTAGCGCGGAGGTAGATGAAGTATTGCGTGATGTTTGTCTTGATATTTCCGCTCGTTATGAGATTGATTTTCTTGAAATCGGCACTGATTTGGATCATGTACATTTTCTGATCCAATCTGTTCCTTCGTATAGTCCTACAAAAATCACCCGTATCATAAAAAGTATTACAGCTCGTGAGATATTTGCTCGTGTTCCTTCCGTAAAAGAATGGCTTTGGGGCGGAGCATTTTGGAGCAGCGGCTTTTTCATCAATAGTGTGAGTCGTCTGGGTAGCGAGTCGATAGTTCGTGACTATGTTAAAAATCAAGGTAAATTGGATGAATACAAGTCTGTGTACATCTCCCAGTTGACCCTGTTTGCTGACCAAGCATAGGGCAATCTTCCGGCGATACTTCGGGGCTTGCCCCGGGGCCGTTCATTAATAAAATCTTCAATTATTGAAACAGGAAAAATTTCAAAAAATAATTTAAATAAACAGCAAAATTTAATTAATTTTGAAATGAATAATTGTATAAATTCAATTAGATTGAAGAAAAATTTAGATATGGGGGTAGATGTTATAGAGGAAAATAAATCTGCTATAACTGGTGGGTTTTTTAAATCTTTTTTTGGATAAATAAATCAACGTAAGGTATTAAATTTTGTATTTTAGGAATGTATACAAGCAGCGATTACACCAGTAATCCAGAGTTGAATCTTGATAGATTTCGTGCTGGTTTTTCGGGGTTTTATTGGCGTGGGACGTATGGACCAAAGCACGAAGATTCGGTATGAAATTAATTAAGTACCAGGCGTCTTTGTCGGTCTCGAACGTGTGCACGACACCCTCAGCGACGGAGCGCCGTGCGAGAGCAGAGGGGATCGCTCTCGCACGACGCGTTGCAGGGCCGCCTCGCCCTGCATCCACTTAGTCGTTCGGGGAGGGGTAAATAGTTGGGCCAGAGAATTCTGCAACTTCGGCATACAACTTGCCGTCCAAGTAGACCCATGAACCGGCCTTTATTGATTTCGGCGCTGCTGCTGGGCGCTCTGGCTCCCGCGCACGTCCGCGCAGGCGAGCCGCCCGTCGCTGCCCGTAGCCCGCAGTCGATCCGGGTGGCGCTACTTCCGGTGCTGAATGTGACCGGCGACGCGACGCACGCGGGCCGGGGCGACGACGAGCTACATCGGCTGTTCGCCGAGCGTGGCTTTGCCTTCAGCGAGGGCGAGGCTGTTGCGAAAGCGCTGGCGGCAGCCGTAGCTCCTGGCGATCCGAAAGACCCGGCGGCGCGGCCCGTGGCGGCGCTGAGCGAGGTCGGGCAGGCAGTCGGGGCGGACTGGGTCGTGCTGGTGGTTTTAGATAGCGTCGAACAACGAAAAGTGACCGCCCCGATCACCGACACGATGGAGCGCGTGACCCAGGTGAAATTGCGAATCTGGGTGCTGGACCGCGCCACGGGCAAGAGCGTGCTGGCTGGAGTGAAAACAGAGAGCCAGCTTCGGGCCGATGCGTTCGATCCGGGGGCGAGCGCCGGGAAGCGCCTGCGCGATGCCGTTTCCGCTGCCGTCCGCGATGGTTTGCGGGAGCTGCTCTTGCCGTATCCCGTGAAGCGAGGTAGCATCGCCCCGTGATCTCACTGGGCGTCTCAACCTATTCCTACTGGCACTTCAAGGGGGAGCCTACCCCTATCGAAGACTGCATGGACCATGCGGCCAGCCTCGGCGTGACGGGTATCGAGCTTCTGCACCGCCAGATGGCGTCGGAAGAATCGGGCTATCTCCAGAAACTCAAGCGGCGGGCGTTTCTGAACGGCCAGAGCCTGATCTGTCTCTCGATTCACCAGGATTTTGTGTCTCCGGACCCGGAGATTCGCCAGCAGCACATAGATCACACGATCCATTGTCTACAGCTCGCCCATACGCTGGGAATTCCGTGCATTCGGCTCAACTCGGGGCGCTGGAAGACTATCGCCAGCTTCGACGACCTCATGGACGCCCGTGGTAGCGAGCCGCCGCTGGAGGGCTACACCGACGACGACGCGTTTGGCTGGTGCATCGAGAGCATCGAAAAATGCCTTCCGGCAGCCGAGAAGTACGGCGTGACGATGGCGCTGGAAAACCACTGGGGCCTCACCCGCACCCCCGAGGGGGTTCTTCGGGTCATTCAGAGCGTCGGGTCGGAGTGGCTGGTCGGCCTGATGGACACGGGCAACTTCCGCGAGGATCTCTACGAAAATTTAGAGAAGATGGCCCGCTACGTAAAATTTGTGCAGGCAAAGACCTACGTCGGTGGCGGCGAGTGGTACACCCAGGAGATCGACTATGGGCGCGTCGCGCAGATTCTAAAGTCGGTGAACTACGCGGGCTGGGTTTCACTGGAGATGGAAGGCCGCGCCGACCCGAAAGTCGCTGTCCCGGAATCCATCGCCGTCTTGAAAAACGCGTTTACGAGTGGGTAATGAGACTGTCGTAGAGTTCCGCAAGAGGCACCCGAGCCTCGACCGGAGCCACAACGAGCGTGTCTTCCCGTGACTCATGCTCGCGCACCTGCCAGGCATCGCCTGCTCTGGTCCAACATTCCACTAAAACCGCTTTCTGAGAGACAAAAACAATTGCCTCCAGCCCCTCAAGCTGACGATAGCGTCTGAACTTCTCGCCACGATCAAAAGCCTCGGTAGAATCCGAAAGAATCTCGAAGATCACTGTCGGTTTGGTAATCGTATCCGTACGAAAATTATAAAAAATCGGTTCCTGGCACAGAATCAGCGCATCAGGATAGACAAAAGCCGCCCCAAGCTGCACTTTCAAGCCCTCAACCCGAATTTCACAGGGGCTTTTCAGGCATTTTCCAAAAGCAATAATCAGATTGGTGCTGAGCCGATTGTGTTCGTAAGACATTCCGGCCATTGCGGAGATCGTCCCGGCGACGTATTCGTAGCGCTCGGGCTGGGCGGACTCCCACTCCAGGAACTCGCCGGGCGTCATGAGTTTTTCTGCGGTTGCCATAGATTATTTTATCGCCTGATTCCAGTCCTCGGGGGTGGTCTCGCCGCCGCTCTTGCCGAGCGACTGAAGCCAGCGCCCGGTTCTGCGCCAGGCATTGAGGGTTATCAAAATATCTACTACGCGACGCAGAAAACTTCCGGAAAAATGTTTTTGGTTGAAGCGCAGCCAGGATTTTCTCGACTCCCAGAGTGCGGCTTGCTTCACTTGGCCTGTGGTGCCGCCATGGTCGTGGATCACCTGCGCCGCCGGGACGTACCAGGTGCAGAGGTAGTTGCGCTCGGCCCGCAGGCTCCAGTCGGCGTCGTTGAAGTAGAGCGGGAAGCGCCTGTCCATCGGCCCGACTCGCTCCCAGGCGTTTCGGGTGAGCATCAGGCACGACGCCATCGGCTGCGCCACCAGCACGGGTTTGTCACCGGCGAGCGCGGGCCGGGTCCAGCGCCCCATCAGGACATTTCGAGGCGTCGGGTGATTGCGGACGCTCGGTTGAACCCGGCCATCGGGCCAGACCAGCTTCGGCGCGACGATATCGGCGTCGCCCCGCCCGAGAAACTCGGTCAGCGTGTCGAGCGCACCCGCCGTTACCCGCGCATCCGGGTTGAGCAAGAGAATTAGCTCGCCCGTGGACGCTTGAACGGCCTGGTTTGTGCCCTCGGCGAAACAGCGATTTGTTTTATTTTCCAGAAGCGTCACGTCCGGAAACTCTGCCCGCACGCGCTCGGGAGCGCCGTCGGTGCTGGCGTTGTCAAGTACAATAATCTCCGTCGCCCCGCCCGAGAACGGAAAATGATGCAGCGCCGCAAGGCATGTCAGAAGATCATCGACCGTGTTCCAATGAACGATGCACACCGAGAGAGTCACGCTGGATTATAACGCACGGCATCGACGGATATCAGCGCCGCCGCTGGCGTCTGAGCGCGAGCAGGGAAAAAGAGAGCAGGATCAGTGCGCCGCTCGACGGCTCGGGCGCGGCGGCGGCGCTGCCGCTGATAAGGAGCGCACTGGTGGCGTACTGACTCGCCCCGCTCAAGGTCAACGAGAGGATCGGCGTGTCGGAGAGCGCTCCCCGGAAATCGGCGGACGACGTGGGGGTGAACGAGTAGAGAGTGCCATCGGTGAACGAGAGCGTGATCGCTCCTCCGCCGAAGTTGCCGACATTGTCGCCATCGTAGAAATACCCTCCGACGGCAGTCACCGGTGCCCCGGTGAAGGTAAAAACGAGGCTATCGCCCGAGGCGAATGTCTGGACGTTGCCTGGCAGTCCCGAGGGGTTGGCGAAGATACCGTTGTTCGTCCCTGCGGCGTCGGCGGACGCGGTAAAAGCGAAGCCGCCGCCTCCAAACGACAGGCTCAGGGCGCTGCCGGGCGGCGCGGCAGTGAAATTTTCGGCGTGGTATCCCGGAGAAAGCGCAGCGAGAAAAGCGCTTTCATTGCTCGTGATAGTGGTACCGGCCCCAGCGGGCAGGGGCAGAAGCAGTAATATAAGCAGCAAGCGAAGTCGTTGTGTCATTGTTTTGAGGAAAAAGCCTTTCTAAAGAGGGGCAAGCTGCCAGAAGTTGCCCGGAGCGCCATCGAAGTTGTAGATGCCAGGCATAGAAAGCAGCATGGGAGAGCTGAGCGTGCGGGTAAGAGCATTTCGCGGAGCGAGGCGAAATGCGCCGCTGGGAGTGGGGATCACCACGAACTCCTGCGTCGAGGTAGCATCGGCGGGGCGCACCTGAAGCGAGGCAGCGGGGTAGAGCAGGGGAGCGTCCACGCCGAGCCGACTGCCCAGAGGTGTAGCGGGCGCAAGCGTGTAAGTGCCGCGCGCCGCGCTCCAGGTCAGGCCCCAGCGCTGCTCGGGGAGCGCGGTCTCAAAGCGAGCGAGGCGCACGCCACTGCCCTGAGCGGTGAGCGCGAGCGTGCGATCTGCGTTTGGCTTCACCGCATACACTCCATCGGATAGCGGGCGACCGAGTACCTCTTGCATCGCGAAGTAGGCCGCTTTGGGCTGATAGTTCGCGTCGGTGGGCAGGGCGGCACCCTGGCCACCAAAGAAATATGAAATCCAGCTCGATCCGTCGTAGGCTCCCCAGGTCTGGAAACCACGGCAGTTGGGAAAGCTGGCCGCCATCGTCAGCGCCTCTCGGTAGCGCTCGCCCTGCGTCACCAGATCGGCGGGGTTGGCAGGGAAGATGCCGGGCGGCCCATCGAGGACGGGAATCCGCACATCGAGCTCGGTGATCTGAAACGGAATCCCGTTGTCGGCGAGGCGCTGGACCACCGCGTAGTGGCCGTCGCCGGGGGAGATCGTCTCTCCGAGCGTAATATGATACTGGAGGCCGATCCCGACGCGGATCGGGGTGTTGTCGAGGTTGCGCTGGCTGTTGAGCCACTGAACAAGAGCAAACTGGTCGTCGGCCTTGCGCCCGGAGCTTTCGACGTTGTAATCGTTGACGTAAAGCTCGGCATTGGGATCGGCTTCGTGGGCGAACTGGCAGGCTAAAACCAGATAATCGCGCCCGAGCTTCCGTAGCCAGAAGTTATCGACAAGATCGAACGAGTTACCATTTGGGCCATCGGCGATGCACTCATTGACGACATCCCAGGATTTGATCTTGCCCCGGTATCGTCCGACGACAAAAGAGATGTAGTCGCGCAGGTACTGTCGTGCCTGCGCCGGGGTGATCGTCGATTCGTTGTCGAGCAACCAGCGTGGGTTACAGAACGTCTGGTCGCGCGGGTACATGACGGTGTGGCCGCGCACCGCCAGCCCACGGGCGCGCGCCCAGCCCGTTCTGCCCGGTGCGCCGAGCAGAAAGTCGGCGGCGGCGGTGTCGTACGAGCCGGGGCCGGTCCATATCCAGGCGGGTTTGAGCTCGTTCTCGCAGCTCACCATCGAGTACTCGGCGGCGACAAATGGAGCAAGCTGCGGGTCGATCCCTCCCGCGTTTTGCAGGCGGTCCATCGGCACCGCGACTCCCAGCCGGTCGAAGAAGCTGACCCGGTTGCGCGCGAGGTTTTTCAGCCCGATCCGCGATCCCGTGGTCTGCGCCTCCGCTGGACACAAGAGGCTGGTCAGAAGCAACCCCGCCGCGAGCGCACCGATTCGTCGTCCCACCGACATCGTGAGAGAATAAGACATTTCTGAAACCCCTTCGTTCCTGCTTCGCACAAGGGCGGCGGAGCCTGGGCAGTGTACCAGTACGCGGGCAACTTTTCAAACCTGGGTATCAGAGTACGGGTGTCCGGCGCGATAGAATGAAGAATCCCTTTTTCATGGAGCTTTTTCGTTGAGCCAGAAACCGCACTTCGGCCTGACCGGCCTCGCCGTCATGGGCCAGAACCTCGCCCGCAATGTCGCCCACAACGGCTTTCCTATCGCCGTCCACAATCGCACCGCCGCCAAGGTCGATGAGTTCCTGGCCGCGCACGGTAGCGAGGGAGAGTTTGTGGGCGCACACTCGCTCGCGGAGCTGGTCGAGACGCTTGAAGCGCCCCGCACGATCCTCATCATGGTCAAAGCGGGCGGCCCGGTGGACGCCGTGATCGACGAACTGACTCCGTTGCTCTCGCCCGGCGACACCCTGATCGATGGCGGCAACTCGCTCTTCACCGACACCCAGCGCCGCAATAAAGCCCTCACCGAAAAAGGACTGAACTTCATGGGAGTCGGGGTCTCGGGTGGGGAAGAGGGCGCGCTCAAAGGTCCGAGCATCATGCCTGGCGGCCAGCGCGACGCCTACGACCGAATCGCGCCGATCTTCGAGGCGATCTCCGCCAAAGTAGACGGAGTTCCGTGCGTCGCGTATATCGGCGCGGACGGTGCGGGGCACTACGTCAAGATGGTCCACAACGGCATCGAGTACGCCGACATGCAGCTCATCGCCGAGGCCTACGACCTGCTGAAAAACGTCGTCGGGCTGAGCAACGAGCAGCTCGCCGAGACCTTCACGCAGTGGAACGAGGGCGATTTAGACAGCTTTCTGATCGAAATAACCCGCGATATTTTTAACAAAAAAGACCCCGAGGGCGACGGTTATTTAGTAGATAAAGTTTTAGACAAGGCCGCCCAGAAGGGCACCGGTAAGTGGACCAGCCAGCTCGCCCTCGACCTCGGGATTCCGGCGACGGCCATCACCGAGGCGGTCTTCGCCCGCTGCCTCTCGGCCCTGAAAGATGAGCGTGTCGCAGCGAGCCAGGTGCTCCACGGCCCCGTTTCACCCTCCGTCAGTCTCACCGTGGACGCCATTCGCGACGCTCTTTATTGCTCGAAATTGGTGGCCTACGCCCAGGGCTTCCAGCAGCTCGACGCCGCCGCCGAAGAGAATAACTGGACTCTGGATCGGGGCGAGATCGCGACGATCTGGCGGGGCGGGTGCATCATTCGCGCTCGCTTCTTGAACCGAATCAAGGACGCCTACGATAAAAACCCGGCCCTTGCCAACCTGATGCTCGACCCGTACTTCCAGAGAGAGATCGAGAGCCGTCAGGCCAACTGGCGCAAGGTCGTCTCGGCGGCGGTCGAGGCCGGGATTCCGGTGCCCGCGTTCGGTTCGTCTTTGAGCTACTTCGACGGCTACCGCCGCGCGACTCTTCCGGCCAATCTCATCCAGGCCCAGCGCGACTACTTCGGGGCGCACACCTACGAAAGAAACGACAGAGAAGGCACGTTCCACACCGACTGGAGCTAGTTTCCCATCCCCTAACCCCGATAACGGGGAACCAAATAGGGATTCCTTGTTTGGCTCCCCATTATTGGGGCTGGGGGACTGGGTGCGGATACGCTGCGATCTTCGCTTCGAGGCGTGCGGCCAGCGCGGGGCACGCCGGGCCGAGCGCGTCTAAGATTTGCCGGGCTTCGGCCTTGTAGCCTGCGATCTTCTCCGCACTCCAGTACGCGGGCGGCGTCTGGAGATTGGTGATTCGGTCGGCCAACTTGACGCACCCAATGTCGGGTGACTGCATCAAAATCCGCGATAGACTGTCGGCCATGCGCTTATCTTTGGGTAAAGACATATCTTTTGTCAGTGCCAGGACGCCCTGCGCCACCGATTCTCCGAACTGCTCGACGAGCGCCTCGTAGCGCACTTCGGTGTCTTCGAGCGTGTCGTGGAGATACGCGCAGAGCACGGAAAGTTCACTGCAACCCGCTGAAAATACCTCGCTGGCGACCTGCGCAAGGTGTAGCAAGTACGGAAGCTCCGTTCCGGGCACTTTCTGAGCATTGTGTGCTTCGGAAGCAAAGCGAATGGCTTTTTGAATACTGTCTGAGTTCATGGTAGGACGACGGTGGCTCCTTCGGGTAGTTCTTCAGAGATCCAGGGACCGATAAAGAGCGGTTCGGGATGTAGATTGATTCCAAACGTTTTAAAGACTTGTTTTTGGACTAATTTTGCAGATTTTGAGATGTCGATAGCGGTTCCATGGCTCTGATTGACAAGTGCGAGTGGATGCTTACTGGAGATTCCGATGCCACCGACTAATTTCTGGCCTTTGAGAAGCCCGGATTTCTCGATCAGCCACGCCGCAGGAACTTTGACAGAGCCAGGCGCAGCGGGAAATCGGGGGGCGTTCTCAGGTACCTGATTTTCGTCGATGATCGGGTTTTTGAAGAACGAACCGGCGCTACGGCTGTCCGGATCGGACGGATCGACGACCATGCCCTTGCGTCCGCGAATCTCCCGGACCGCGTGGTAGGTTTCTACCAGCGAGGGCGTCGCGCCGTCGCCGAAGTGCGCGGCAAGATCGCGGTACTTGAGCGTCGGCGCACCGCCCTGCCTCAGTGAGAACGTGACCGTAAGAACGATCCAGCGCCCGATCTCGCTCGTGTTGAAGCGGCTGGTCCGGTAGGCAAAGCCACAGTCGGCGGCTGTCAGCGAGAGCGTCTCGCCCGTGTTTCGGTCCAGCGCCCGCACTTCGCGAATGGTTTCGCTCACTTCCTGGCCGTACGCGCCGACGTTCTGGATCGGGGTCGCACCGACGGTTCCAGGAATCCCCGCCAGGCACTCGACACCCGCCCAGCCCCGCTCGGCACAGCGTCGGACAAAGACGTCCCAGCTCTCGCCCGCGCCCACCCTGACGACGACGTTTTCTCCCTCGGGACGCTCTTCTATTCCGACAATCGCCATCCGCGCGACGACTCCCGGCCAGCCTGCGTCGTGGACGACCAAGTTGCTCCCGCCGCCGAGCAGAAAGAGTGGCTCGCCCGAGGTCAGCAACGCCCTTAGCTCCGCCTCGGAACGCACGTCGAGAAAGCGCCGCGCCGGACCGCCGACCCCGAGCGTGGTGTGCCGGGCGAGGTTTTCCAGGCTCAGCGGGTCCAGCTTTCGTTGAAGAACCCGGCGTCTTTTACCGAGCCGTCCAGAAGTGAGAGCGTCGCCCAGTCGGGCAGCTTCGGGCAGTGGGTCGCGTTCGACCCCGAGCCGTACTCGCTCCAGGTGAACCCGGAGTTAATCACCACGTATCGGCTCGGACTCTTCGGGTTCGGCGCGACAAACGCAGGGACTTGCTCCATCGGATTGTCGAAGCGCAGTGGGAGCTTCGCGGCGATTTTCTTCAAGTAGGCGTTGCTTTTCGGGTCGCCCCAGAGCACTAAATTGGCCTCACGTGCCAGCTTATCCGTGACGTTCACATCGTCGATGATTTCTACGTCGCCCCGGAAGTAGCGTCTCCAGTCCAGGATCGCCTGGTTCATCCGTGCCGTGGTGAACGCCCCGAGCGCGGGCGTGATCGGGACGCCCGTGGGCCGCACGAAAACAAAGTGCTCCATAAAAGCGTCGTCGATGGGGCCTTGCAGCCCGTGGCGCTTAAATACACCCTTCGGCGCTCGCTCTTCCCGACGCCAGCGCCCGGATTTATCTTTCGCAAACCGCGACCCGGACCCGAGATACTGGCCGTCGATGGTAACTGCCCAGAGATTGATCGTCCGGCCCTCGCGCGGGAGTGGCGGAAGATTCAGCGCGAGCGCGGCGACGTTCTTCGTGGTCAGCGTGACGGTTGAGCTGGTTTTTGCGCCCTCGACCCGCGCCCGCTCCCAGTGTTTCTCCAGCCCGTCCACGGTGAGCCAATACATTTTGTTGTAACGAAGCGTAAACGTCGTGAATCGAATTTTATCGGGGTTCTGCGGGCGTCCACGCTCCGCCGCCGCCGTCACGAATTTTTCCAGCTCTATTTTGGACTCGGGCGTATAAAAATGCCCGGCATTCGCGCCGATAACGTGTGGAACCACGATATTTTCTGCCGTAAGTGCGTCGGACATCCGGTCTGCAGCTTGCTTTTGTCCATCTTTCTCGCCCGAATATAAAACTACTGGAACATTGAAAAAATTCGCGGCGCAAGCCGTGCCGTCGTAGAGGTTCCAGAGGGTTTGAACATAGGCGGGCGGAGGAGTTCTCCCCGGCGTAAACTCCCGGTTGAACTCGGCGGTCTCCGAAAAACCGGCACCCGGCGCGACGGCAGCCCACAGGTCCGTGTGGCGTGTCCCGAAGAGATAGGTCGAGGCTCCGCCCATTGAGAAGCCGCGCACCGTGAGCCGCTCATTGTCGATGTTGTAGGCTTTCTTAACGGCATCCAGCCCCTCGAAGACATCGACTTCGCCGCCGAGACGGTTGGCGTTGCAGAAGCGCCCGTACGGATGCAGCACGAACGCGCCCGGCGGAGCGAACTCGCCGACCTGACGCATTCTCTGCTCGCAGAACGCCAGCTCGGTCAGGGTCTCGCCGCGTCCGTGGAACCAGACATCGAGCCGCTTTTTCTGCCCGTCGAACGCACCGTCGGGAACCACGAGGCCGTACGGCTGGAGCGAGCCGTCGAGCTTGCTGCGATACGCCCGAACCACCAGCCCGGTCTGAGCCGTCCACGGCGCTTTTCCTGCCGCCAGCGCCCTGGCCCGAGAAAGCCCCTCGGTCAGGAGCTTCGACGCAGCGTCTTTTTCGCGCGGGTTGTAGATCGTGCCATCGCCCAGAGACCACAGCACGGCCTTATGAAAAATCGCGGCGTCGGGGTAGAGCGGGTCTTTCTCGACACGCTTCAGGGCGCTCGCAAGCTCCGCAAGCCCCGACTCCAGCGCGGCTTTCTCGGTGGCTTCGAGGGTAATTCCCGGTGGCGGAATCAATTTTTTGGGCGCTCCACCCTGGGGAATGAGCAACAGTGTGGCGAGCAAGAAAGAGGTCATGCCCCGATTTTACCCCAGAGTCCAGCGATGGTTGCACCCGTTGCAGTGCCCGGCGATCTGTCCGGCGTCTTCGGCGTACTCCGGCTCGGGTGCGCCGCACGCGGGGCAGCAGGCGAGGGCATCAGCCTCGTCGTCGAGATCCTGAAGCTCGTCGCCCGAAAGCTCGGGCAGCTTGCGGGCGGCGATCTCCTGGGCTTGCGAGGCGTTCTCCGGGGCGACCTGCACCCAGACATAGGCCGCGTAGCCCGCAAGGTCGCGGACGTTGTGGACCTGATTATTGGCGAGGCGCGCGGGGATTCCGGCGTCGTGGAGCCGGATCAGCAGAAGCTGGGCCTGGGCCTCGCTCGGGAACTGGCCGACAGTGACAAACGGTTGGCTCATTTCTTACTTTTTTCTCCCAGTTTTGTTTTGAGTTCTTGCCAGACGTTGAACGCGATGGGACACGCAGCGACGTTCTCTAAAGTTACGTAGACTCGGCTTCGAAAGTTTCCTTCGTGGAGATACGGAAAAGCGCGGCAGGCACTCGGGCGATCTTCATAGACTTTACAGGCGTTATCTTCTCCCAAAAACGGGCAGGGAGCACTTTTAAACTGCTGGACTTTATTGATTTTAACTAAATATTTCGACTTGAATTCTTTTAAGGATATGCCAATTCGATTTGCGATTCTCTGGGCATCTTTTTCATCTACTTCGATCTGAGGAGAGTGGCAGCAGTTACCGCAATCAAGGCAATTAATTTTATCAAAAACAGAGTCTGCTGTTTCTTGTACGGTTTGATCCAGTTCTTGATTCGATAGATTCAATTTGAATTTTACAAAGTCGGCAAAACGGGCGTTCTCGGCTTCGTTGTGACGACTGTACCGCCGAATGAGCGGCAGCGACGTAATTAAATCGTTATTCTCTGACATTTGTGCGGCGCTCCAGAGATTTTATGCCGAAGAAAACCAGGGTGCCGATAAGCGCAGCCCCGGCCCCGGCGAGGTTCAGCCAGAGCTGTTCCCACCGGACGTGGCGCTGGGTCGAGAACCTCAGCCGTACCCACGATTCCAGCCCGGTGACCAGAATCGCCAGGAAAATTACCACGACAGGCGTTTGCCAGCGTAGTTTCTCGCGTCCGCCCTGCATTGCGCGAGCAATCAGTAAAGAGAGAAGCCCATAACAGAAAATATGGGCGAGTTTTCGCAAAGAACCAATTATTGGATAGATAATAACAGTCTGTTGAATTCCATTTCTGGTATCAAATTGCTCTCGGAACTCGGTATATTCCGGGCTGAGTACATAGACTAACTTATAGAAAAACTTGAGCGACGCCTGGTAGGTAGCAACATCCGTAGAAATATAGCCCAATCCTACAAGGCAGAGCAAGATCGGGCCAAGGTAAAGAATCCCGCGAACCAAACGCCGTTTCACTACTCGTATGCGTCGGCCAGAAGCTCGACGGGGTGAACTATTTTAACGGTTTTCGGTAAGCCCTGCTCGATCCACGCAAGACAGCCCGGATTTCCGGTCACGATGATCTCGGCTTTTGTGTCTAATAGATTCTGCACTTTCTTTTTCTGGAGCGACGAGGCCATTTCGGGCTGCAAATAGTTGTAAACGCCTGCAGAGCCGCAACATAAGTCCGAGTCTACGGTTTCGACGAAGTTAATTCCGGGAATTGCTTTGAGAAGCTGCCGAGGAGCGTCGTAGATTCTCTGGCCGTGCCTCAAGTGACACGCATCGTGGTAGGTGACGGTTTTATTCAGGGCTTTCGTCATCGGGCGTGGGCCAACTTCGACTAAAAATTCGGTGATGTCTTTAATTTTATGCGCGAAATTAGTTGCATGCTCGGCCAGATTTGGAGAGTCACTGAGTAAGTGTCCGTAGTCTTTCAAAAATGAACCACAACCTGCGGAGTTGAGAATAAACGCGTCGGCGTTGATCTTATCGAACTCGGCGATCAAATCAATCGCAAGAGATTTTGCCCCGTGAAGCTTGCCCTGGTGCCCGTGAAGCGCTCCGCAGCAGCCCTGCGCCTGCGGGACGATTACGTCGAAGCCGTTCACCGCCAGGAGTTTTACGGTCGCGTGGTGGACCGGGCCGTAGAGCACTTTCATGACGCAGCCCGTGAGCAGGGCGACTCGTCCCCGTTTTTCGCCGCGCGCGGGCGTGAACTCCGGCACGGGCCGCGAGGACTCACTCAGGTCGCCCGGAAGCGGAAGCTGCGTCCCCGCCGGAAGCCCGACGAACCTGGCGATGGGGCCGGGGATCTTTCCGCCGGTCAGCCGCCCCGCCGTGAGCGCCGCTTTCATCTTGATCGGGCTGGTCAGAACCGCCAGAAGCCCCTCGCGCAAGACTTTCTCGCCCGCGCCCCGCTTGAAGACACTCTCCTGGTCGTCGCGAAACTGTTCTAAAAGCCGACCGTAAGGCACTCCCGACGGACACGCCGTCTCGCACGCCCGGCACCCGAGGCAGCGGTCCAGGTGATACCCGACGCTCCCCACGGACTCATCGGCCAGCGGCAAGGTTTTCTCAAAAACCCCACGCATCATCGCCAGCCGCCCACGCGGGCTGTCGGCCTCGTCGCCCGTCTCGCGGTACGTCGGGCAGGCATCCAGGCAGAACCCGCAGTGGACGCAGCTCATCAGGCCATCTTCAATCTCTTTTGCATTCATGGTTTTAAAAATCGTACTCGATGGTGATTCCATCTTTAGTTTTGGTGTAGTACACGCGGTTTACCTCAATCTGTTCGTAAAGTTGTGGCATGCTACGGATTCTCCATTGTTATAAAATTGGTTTTGAATTTATAATTTGAATTTCTATCTGCAATGGCAAAACCCATTTCAATCATTTTTCGATTGATGAAAATTTTATTTTTCAGATAAAAATAAGCAGATTGAATCTCTCCGGGGTCTTTTTGATCTGAAGAATCGTCGAGGCGAATATACCCCTGTTTGTTCAATACATATTTTTGCAAGTATTCACAGGCTTTCGGTGCAAGTGTACCCGGTACTTGTACTCCAAGGAGACGAATCTCCTGGCCGGAATCAAATTTGAGTGTGTTCTCGTTAGTAATTTCGATCACGCGATGCAGAACTTCACGGGCTTCTTCAAACTCCTGGGCATCACGTACCGGAGTCGCATTCTGGACCTGTGGTGTATACTTATTTTGTAATTCGACGGGAATTACTAGTTTCTGGTCTTCAAAAACAGCCGGATAAGAAATAAGCGATTCGGAACCGAGGCGCTCCCGAATCAGTGGAATATATTCCGGGTTGATTTCGTAGCCAATAGCGTTTCTATCTAAATCTAAAGCAACTTTGGCGGTCGTTCCACTGCCCATAAACGGGTCCAGAACGGTTTCCTCAGCGAAACTGAACATACGAATCAGTCTTTTGGGCAACTCTTCCGGGAACATGGCTTCATGTGCTCCCTGTCGTGCGCCTCCGAAGTTCCAGTGACCTGAAAAATAGAGTTTCCAGTCTTCTTTGGATAGCTCAGATTGTTTTTTTTGTTTATCCGAAGGCTTTATGCTCTGTCCTGGCTTTTTAAACAGAAGTATATGCTCATAATCAAACTCGACAATCCCATTAGGTGGATGAGGGAACGATCCCATAATCGCCGCTCCACCCGTCGAGTTAATCGTTGTTTTTTTCTGCCAGATGATCGAACCCAGGAAATCAAAACCACTTGCTTCGCATTGCATGGTGATCTCGGCATGAATCGGAATAATTTTATAGCGTCCATAGATCGCTGCTCGGGCAAACTGATCGCCGATATTGATACATAGCTTTCGGCCCGGTTGCAAAACCCTGAAACATTCTTGCCAGACTCGGCAAAGATCGTATAAATATTCGTGAAGAGATTGCCCAAAGCCCAGTTGGTCAGAGCTACCATAGTCTTTAATTTGCCAGTACGGTGGTGAAGTAACCACAAGGTCGATGCTTTCCGCTGAAAGCTCAGCCATATTTCGAGAGTCGCCACGAATAATTCTTGCGGAAGATTCCATCTTTATTTTCCTGTCAAAAACCGTCCGGGGTTGAGTTTATTGTCTGGATCAAGCGTTGTCTTTAGTAGTTTCATCAAAGGAAGCGCCGAGGGCGCGGGTGTCCAGAGGGATTTCAGGGTACTTCGTAGCTCCAGCGGGCCATGGAGCAGCGTTGCCGTTGTGCCCATTGCGAGGAGCTTTGTGGCTCCGACGCGGGCCTGGTCGGAGTCTTCGGGCCAGTAAACAGTCACAATGCCGACGCCAAGCTGGGTGTCGATCACGGCGGTCTCCCCGGCGGCTTCTCTTACTTGCGCGTGGAGCGTGAGCGCATCCGAGGGCAGCCCGCTCAGTCGAACCGCGACGGGCATTCCGGCTGGCTCGGCGCTGAACTCCTCGCCGTAGACGCTGGCCGACAGCCCGGATTCCACGGCAAGATCGGTGACGCGGCTGGCTTCGTCGTCGGCGGCCTCCGTGGGGCCGTGGTAGACCAGCGCGAGCGTTTTTCCGGCAGAGTCGTCGTGGAGGAGCGCCTGGACCGGGCTGGTTCGGGCAAAAAGCGGCCCGATAAATTTTTCCAGCGCACTGATCTCCGGCGCGGGGACCAGAACCATGCGGGTCGCCTCGGGGCGCGGGCTGGTCTTAAACGTTGCCTCGACGATCACCCCGAGAGTCCCGAGTGCACCGATGTGCAGCTTGGGCAGGTCGTAGCCCGTGACGTTCTTCACTACTTTTCCGCCGCCGCAGACCTGCTTGCCCCCGGCATCGATCACCCGGATTCCCACCAGCCAGTCGCGCGATGTGCCGTAGCCGAGCCGAAGCGGACCGAACGCGTTTGTGGCAAGAATCCCGCCGAGGGTCGCTCGCTCGGCCTGAGGCGGGTCGAGCGGGAGCCACTGCCTGTGCGGCGCGAGCGCGGCCTGAACCTGCGCGAGCGTCACCCCGGCCTGCACCGTGATTGTCATGTCGCCCGGCTCAACCGCCAGAATCTGGTTCAGCTCCGAGAGGTCCAGCAGCGTCTGCACGGAGCCTGGCGCATGTCCATGGTCCTGCCCGACCCCGCCGCCCCAGATCACCGTCGGCCCGGTGGCCTCGGCAATTGCCTGCTGAACCCCATCGAACGTCGTCGGCTGGCAGACCCGCTCGGGAGTGCAGCCCAGAGCTTGTTCGTAGCTCATGCGACCTTCCCGGCGAGAGTTTCTACGGGATCGAGGTGGAAATCATGGGCGTAGAGATCAGCAAGCTGAGCCAGCTCCTCGCGCGTCAGCTTCGGGGCCATGGGCGCGGCGGCGAGTTCTTCGAGCTGCGGAGCGTCGTAGATATTCGGCAGGACGCTGACAATGCTCGGCTCGGACAGAATAAACTGGATCGCGGCCTGGGAGAGGGTTCGCCCGGTCTCGTGGGTGAGAAAGCCGAGCCGCTCCACTTTTTGCAGCCCGCGCTCCAGCCAGAGCTTTTTCTTCTCGTTGGTCGTCATGCGCCAGTTTCGATGGTCGCCCGGCGCAAACGTGGTCTCGGCGTGAAGATTTCCCTCTAAAAGCCCCGACGCATGTGGCACTCGCGTCAGAATCCCGACGTTTTTCGCGCGGGCTTTCTCAAAGATCGGTGCCCCGACCTGCTGCTCCAACAAATTAAAAATAATCTGGACACCGCTCATCTTTGTATTTTCCAAGATAAAGTCGGTTTCGTCGGCCTGGCGCTCGTCGATAGCCGGGCCGAGCGCTGCGCCATAGCTTAGAATTTTACCCTCAGATTTCAGGTTTTCCAGAGTTTCTAATAAATCATCGCGCTGAAGTGCGGAAATTCTCGGATTGTGCATCTGGTAGAAATCAATTCGGTCGGTTTGGAGTCTTTCCAGGGACTTCTCGACGGCGAATTTCACAAATTCTGGCTCCCAATTGTGCGGACGCTCGCGCTGGCTGGGGTCGGGTGGGACGTTATAAATATCATAGCCGAACTTGGTGGCGATAAACAGCTCCTCGCGGGTTTTTTTATCGAACGCTTCGGCTAAAATGGTCTCCGCGCCGCCCTCGGAGTAGGTATCGGCGGTGTCATAGAAATTAATCCCGCGCTCCAGCCCCTTTCGCAGCAGGTCGATCCCCACAGCGCGGTCGGTGATTCCCCACCAGGTCGTCGCGACGGTCCAGACCCCGAAGCCCACCACGCTGACCCTGCGCCCGGTGCCGGGGAACTCTCGAAACTCCATGGCCCCAGTGTACCGCGCCGGGTAAAATAAGACCGAATGCCCAAGCTGAAAAAACGCCTGCCCGAGAGCCGGAGCGAAAAACGCGAGCGTCTGGCCTCTGAGAAAGACCGAAAAGCGCACGAGCGAGCGCTGTTTCGGGTCCGACGCGAGAAGTGCGGGCTGGTGCTTCGGATTTTAAAAGACTGGCGCATCGCCGTCGAGCGGCGTTTGGACTCCGATGAAGCCTATGCGCGTTTCGATGCCATTCATCGGCGTGATTGGGATATTATTCGACCTATCTGGCTTCCAAGCGTCGCGATTTCTCTGGAATATCAGCACTTATTGGATGGAAAACCCGCCGACCCCGAGCCGTTGTTAGAATACTTGAGCCAGGACTCACCAAAATCCCAGAAATTACTTCGAAAAATAAAAAAATTGGTGCTGGACCCTGTGCAGACGGACCGACTGCACACCATTGCGCTGGACGTTCTGGCTCAGCCGCGCTGGCACGCCCGAACCCGAGAGTACATCGCGCTGCTTCGTCGGTTCATGACACCTGAGCTTTTTGAAAAAGCCAACGAACTGCCCGAAGCAAAACAAATACTTCTGCGTAGGCATCTGGAGCAAGAGAACTCCATGAGAAACTCAAAATTATGATCTACCCGCATCCCAAAGGCTACATTTGCGCCCGAACTTCTGAACCAATTGAAATAAATGGCAATTTAGAAAAATCTGTCTGGCAGAGTGCTCCCTGGACCGACTTATTTATCGACATCGAAGGTGATTTCATGCCAGACCCCACGTTTCCGACCCGAGTCAAGATGCTCTGGGATGATCATTATTTTTATATTGCTGCGTATCTCACCGAGCCGCATGTCTGGGGGACGATCACCCAGCACGATGCCGTGATTTTCCAGGACAACGACTTCGAGGTATTTATCGATCCCGACGGCGACAACCATGACTATGGCGAGCTGGAACTGAACGCGCTCAACACGACCTGGGACTTGCGCCTGCCCAGGCCGTATCGCGACGGCGGCTCGGCCCAGGACGAGTGGGAGATCGAGGGCATGAAGTCGGCGGTGAAGATCGACGGGACGCTCAACGATCCCACTGACGAAGATACCGGCTGGAGCGTCGAGCTTGCGCTGCCGTGGGCGGCGCTTGCGAGCCTGCGCGGCGGCGGGCGGCCCGAGATCGGTCAGCAGTGGCGGGTGAATTTTTCGCGGGTCCAGTGGGATACAGAAATTAGCGAGGGACGCTACGAAAAAGTCCCCGGAGTGTCCGAGCACAACTGGGTCTGGAGTCCGCAGTGGGCTGTCGATATGCACCGCCCCGAGTACTGGGGCTATGTCCAGTTCGAAGAGACCAGCGACGTAGAGCTTCGCCTCGACCCGACCTGGGAGCAGCGCTGCCGCCTGATCGCCGCGTACCAGACCAGCCGCGCGTCCGGCCCGCTACCGCCCGGCTGGGAGTCCGTCGAAACGTCGCTCTGGATCGACCACGAGTCACGGATTCAGGCGCTGGGGTAAACTAAGAACATGGCCCGCCTGACCCGGCAACCCGCTCCCCACACAGGCACGACCGTCGTGACGCCAAAAGCTCCGGTGACGCAGCACACGTCCACCGTGAGCATCGCGCCCAGGGTTCGGACCGCGCTGCGTCGGCGGGTGACTCTGCCGCGCTGGTTCTACCCGGTTTTAGCCCTTGCTACCGTCGTGACGCTGATCGATGTCGGTTTCTCTGCTCGGGCGCTGACCTATGGGCCTGCCCCATCTGTCGTTCTGTCCTGGAAGCCAGGCTATAACTATGGTCTTATTTCTCCAGACGGAAAATATATTCTGAAATCGAAGCAAGTTCGTGAAAAAAAACATCCCTCCGATGTCTATTTATCAGATATGTGGAATTTGACATTGATAAACAAAGAAAATCAAAAGGTAGTTTGGACACGGGTTGTAGATGGTATTGGCAAAGAAATATTCTCCCCGGATGGTTCATTGATTTTTCTGGAAGGACGCTTGGGACAGATTCTGGATATAAAAAACGGAAGCACCGTCTGGAATGCGCCACAAAATGCTTTCCCAATACATTTTAATGCCTCAGGTAGCCATGCCTTCTGGATTGATGCTGTAACAGGAAAAACAAAAATCTGGAATATCGTACAAAACAAAAAACAGGCGGAGTTTTCTATCGAGGTTCCAATAAAGATTTATATAAGCAATAATGGCAGAGATGTCAATGCTCAACTTTCAAACGATGGGAGCTTATTATGCGCCGATGTTCCCAGTAATTTTGCTGTTCGGAAATTATCAAGCTCACTACTGATGCGAGACATAAACAGGGGGAAATCCCAGATTTTTTCAAAAATAGGAGTATACGACCCACAGAATTTTTCTCCAGATAATAAATTTGTTTTAATTTCTAAAGCAGGCAGTCTCGTTGTTTCAGAATCTGCTGTCGAATGCCTTGATCCAACCTTTGGAGTACCTCTATGGAAAATTTTTGGATCGTCACTCCTGGGTAGTATTCCATACGACACAGCCTGGAGTCACGATAGCCGCTTTGTAGCGATAGCGACGGCAGACACGGTCACTCTTTTTACAGGGAAGACTGGAAAGCAACTCTATCAGTTCCGGCGTACCCGGAACGTAACTTCCAGTCGGCTAGAGTTTTCGTCCGATGGCCGCACGCTCAGCGAAGTCGTCGGGACGATTCAGGAAAATCGAAACGCATTCCAAACTGAAGAGACGCTTCAGACCTGGGATCTGTCGCGGGTCTTGCCGAAGTAGGGCATAATCAAAATCTATGGAAAAAGCGAAGGTGGTGATCGTCGGCGGGGGATTCGGGGGCATCGAGGCGGCGCGCGGGCTTGCGGGGAGCTACGTCGATGTGACGGTGCTGGATAGAACCAACTACTTTCTCTTTCAGCCGCTGCTCTACCAGGTCGCGACGGCGGCGCTGGCCCCGAGCGACATTGTCTACCCGATCCGCGCGATGCTCAGGCGGCAGAAAAACGCGACCGTGTTTCTCTCCGAAGTGACGGATGTCAACGTGGCCGAGAAAGTCGTGATCGACAGCGACGGCAAGCGCTATCCGTATGAGTTTCTGGTGCTCGCGTGTGGCGGGAGGCACAGCTACTTCGGCAACGACGCGCTGGAAGAGTTCGCGCCGGGCCTGAAGTCGATTCCCGATGCGCTGGAGATCCGTCGAAGATTTTTAACCGCGTTCGAGGAGGCCGAAAAAACCGACGACGAGGCCGAGCGTGCCGCCTGGATGACGTTTGTGATCGTCGGCGGTGGCCCGACCGGCTGCGAGCTGGCCGGAGTGCTTCCCGAGATCGCCAAACGAGCCTTGCGCCCGGACTTTCGGCGCATCGACACGCAAAATACACGGGTTATTTTAGTCGAGAACAGCCCGCGCCCGCTCAACGCGTTCCCCGATGAGCTGGCCGAGTGCGCCGTGCGGGATTTAGAGCGCCTCGGGGTGGAGTTTCGCTTCGAGCTAAAAGCCTCCGTGATCGACGCCGAGGGAGTCACGCTCTCCAGTGGCGAGCGAATTGAGGCAAAGACCGTGATCTGGGCGGCGGGAAATCAGGCCGCGCCGCTCGGGGCTGCGCTGGGCGTCCCGAGGGATCGTGCGGGCCGAATTCCGGTCGAGCCGGACCTCTCGGTGCCCGGCTTCCCGGAGATTTTCGTCATCGGCGACATGGCGGCGGCGGGCTGGGGCGAGGGCAAGCTGGTTCCGGGCGTCGCGCAGGGAGCGATGCAGGGCGGCGTGCACGTCGCGCGGATGATCCGAAGGCGTCTGAGCGAGGAGCCGGGCGAGCCGTTCGTCTACAAAGACCTCGGAAACCTCGCCGTTCTGGGCCGGGGCCACGCCGTCGCGGACGTGGGCGGGAAGACCTTTACCGGGCTTTTCGCCTGGCTTTTCTGGCTTTTCATCCACGTCCTGAAGCTCGTCGGCTTCCGAAACCGCGCGATTGTTCTGGTGCAGTGGGCGTACAACTACCTCACGTTTCAGCGTGGCGTCCGGCTGATTACAGGCAGAAAAAAAGAAGGCGGATAGGTCAGGAGAAAAATTATGGGAATGTTTGGGTTCTGGGCGTTTGCCGCTTTCGTCGTGGTGGGTTTGATCACGTTTATCATTCACTGGAGAAAGCCCGTCACCTGGCAGGATGGCGAAGGCTCGGTGCTGGACGACGCAATTATTTCGTCGGGTGCCTTCCGAAAAGACCCGAGCGACGAGGATTCCGAAAAAGAAACGTCGAATGGTGGCGGCGCGACTGATGGCGGTGGTAAAAAAGCCAGATGAGTGAGTGGTATCCCTACGAGGACGGAGAAAGTGTCGGGACGCGCGGGCCGGAGGGCGGGCGCATCGTTTTGGACCTGGAGCTGGGCCTGCGCGCAGACCCGGAGGACGCCGACGCGCGCCTGACGCTGGAGAGCAGCGCCGAGACCGCCTGGGACGTCGTGGCGAATCTCTACGGCGGCTGGCTCTATCTTGCCCTGGAGCGAGGCAGTGAGGCCGAGGCCCGCGCGACTTTCGACAAGCTCAAGCCCGAGCTGGAAGAAGTCGCCCGGCTCATCCCCGACGAAGACGAGCGCGGCCTCGACGAAAAAGTCGCCACGCTGCTTGCCGCCATCTCCCGGCTCGAAGACCAGTACGCTTAATCGGGGTTGCTCCCTCCCCCGTCCTCCCCCGGTTGCAAGCAACCGACCCCCCCCCCGCCGGGGGGTACCCGGCCCGGCTCCCTCGGTCGCGATGCGACATTAATGGTCGCTGCGCGACCTCGGGGCGAAGGGGTATCTACGAAGCGCGACCCTCTAAGTCTCCCTCGCACAGCCGGGTAAGCAGAAGCTAATTGGTCGGGTTACACCGAACCCACCCGAGTGCTTCGAACCCACCCGAGTGCTTCGTTCGGTCCTCACTGCGCCTCGCCCACCCTTCGCCGCGGCGGGAGGGGGGACACGAGGGAAACGAGGGG
>JANLTX010000140.1:0-23567 GCA_031363095.1 Armatimonadota bacterium
CTGGCATCGGAGTCGATACGAGGGGGTGGTACCATATTTCACGGCCTTTTCCAGCGCAGATTTTTGAACGGAGCTTATCTCAAGCGGAATCGTTTTTCCCATAGCGAAAATAGTATAACACATTTATGAATGGGTACTTACAACAGGATAACGGATACTATCCCGGTTTCGTTGCGGGGGCCTATTCCGATGCTTTCCTGGATTCTGCCCTTTTTGACAGAGTGGTGACAAAAAACAGGACCACGAAACCACCGATTGCTGCCAGGGTCAAGCTTCCTGGAAATACAAGCAAGAAGCCCCATTTTTTCAGGTGAAAGTAAACTACTATTCTATTAGTAACCCAGAAGCAAGCAATAACCCAGGAAAACCAGAGTAAAGGGGGAATTATTGGCCCGAGAATGGCCAGAAGGATCGTCCCGCAGCCGGGCGAGGGAGTTTCGCCCTCGCCCGGAGCTTCGTTCATTGCAAAAGTGGCTCTTTGACGCCGGGGACGTAGTTGCCCGAGAGCAGGTCGCTTCCTTCCCAGGCTTCGCTGAGCCGCGACTCCCACTGGCGCAGGTACACCTGGCGGCACCAGGCTTTGGAGACGCGCCAGGCTTTGTAGTAGCCGTTGTTCTCCGTGTCGCCCGAGATGGCCGAGCGTGCACCGTCCTGGAAGCGGCGCTTCTCGCTGACGGGCATCGAAATCCCCGTGACGTGCTCGACGCCTGCGGAGACCACGTCGCCCTTGAGCGTGTAGAGCCGGGAAAGCTCGCCGCCGAGCATTTTCTCGAACGGCAGGGCGACCGCATGCTCCATCACCGAGCGGACCGAGTACGGAGAAAACGCCTCGAAGCCGTATTTTTTGGCCGGTGCGAAGGTCCGCACGTAGGCCCGCGAGAGGCCGCCCGAGTAGGTCTGGCTGTGCTTGATCGCGTCGATGCCCCAGCCTTCCTGGTAGAGCAGGGGGTTTCGTAGAATGGAACTCAGCGTCAGGTCCGAGTCTTCGAGTGGGTAGCTCTTGAGGTTCTCGTCGCCGCCGTCGCCGTCTAAAAAGTACTTCAGGCTCGGGTAGCGCTCGCGGACACTTCGGAGCAGAACCAGGCCAGCCGCCGCACACTCGACGTCCAGCGGGTGGTAGTCTTCGATCACGGAGATCGCCTGATGCAGGTCGAACTCTTTCGGGTCGGCTAAGATTCTCTCCCAGGTGCTCTCGATCCCGAGGTCTTTCACGATTTTTTCGGCCTGCGCGGCATCCGCGCCGCCCCCGAAGTCCAGCGTGAAGGCCCGGATGAGATTCGGGTCTCGGCCCAGGGATTCCATGGCTTTTCGGGCCAGCAATAAAACCGAGAGCGAGTCGATCCCGCCCGAGAACCCGATCCCGACCGGCTCTGCCTCGGGCAGGGTTTTCAGCCAGCCTTTCGTGGCTTCAAACGCGGCGCTCACGTAGGCCGCGCCCGCCTCGGCAATATCGGCGCTTCCCTTCCCCACAACCGGGTTCCAGAAGCGATTGTAGATCGGCGAGGGGTCCGGGCAGCCGATCTGCTCGATGCTCGTGATGTAGTGCGCCGGGACCATTCGGGTGTAGAGCGGGTCGAACTGCCACCCGATCTTCTCCTGGACGCACCAGTCGTAGAGCGTATCGACCCGCTCGGCGACGACCAGAAATGGGCCGTGGAACATCTTGGCCACGAAGTAGCGCAGCGGAATCCCGATGGTTCGCGCCATTCTAACCGTGTTGCCGTCGCGGGCGGTTCCGGCAAAGTGCCCGTGCGTGCCCGCAAGTGCCGAGGCACTATTCTGACGAATGGCGGCCTCGATGCCGCCCGGATTCAGGCCCGTCAGCGAGGCGCTCGAAACGCCCGCGAGGTCCACCAATCTCTCAATTCCCTGTAACATAGCACCCATACGATTCGACGCCCCCCGCGCGTTCCCCTTCCCCGTGAAGTTCCCGGTCCCTGAAGGAACCTGCTACACGAGAAAAGCACCGTGAACGGCGCTACCGACCAACGCCCTGCGTTTGCAGGGCACCTCCAGCCGGTCCGGGGACTTCCCATTATTGGGGCTGGGGGCGATATACTGAGAGCCGATGGAAACGATCTTCACCCGAATTCTGGCCCGCGAGATTCCCGCCGAGATCGTCTACGAGGACGACTGGGTGCTGGCCTTCAAAGACATCGCGCCCCAGGCTCCGGTGCACGTGATTGTGATTCCGAAGAACTATGTGACGAATGTTCTCACCCTGACCGAGAGCGACGTTGAACTGGCGGGACGGGTTCTTCTCGGGTGCCAGAGAGTCGGGCAGGCGCTGGGTCTGGAGAAAAGCGGGATGCGGGTTGTGTTGAACTGCGGCGAGGACGGCGGCCAGAGCGTCGGGCATCTCCACGCCCACGTGCTGGGCGGGCGCAAGCTGACCTGGCCGCCGGGATAATTTTTATGAACGATGAAGACAAAAGCGTCTCACGGCGCGATTTTTTGCGCCGGGCCGGGCGCGAGGCCGTAAAAACCGGGACGCAAGCCTCGCCGCTGAACCTTGTTAAAGCCGCCGCAGGGGTTTCTGGCGGGACGCCCTGGTGGAAGCGGGTGGCGGCCTGGCGCGGTGAGAAAATCGAAACCAGAGAACCAAATACCGAGGAGACCGTAGAGACGAATGAGTCAGCCGACGCTGAGTGAGCTTCTATCCGTCGCGCAGGATGCGGCGTATCTGGGCGGCAAGAGAACCCTCGCCTACTTCAACACCGGAGTCCAGCCCGACTTCAAGGCCGACGACACCCCGGTGACCGTCGCCGACCGCGAGGCCGAGCGCGTCATCCGTGAGCGCATTCTAAAATCCTTTCCCGACCACGCCATTTTGGGCGAGGAAGAAGGCGAGAGCGCCGGGAGTGCGCCGTACCGCTGGGTCTGCGACCCCATCGACGGCACCAAGGCGTTTGTGGCCGGGGTTCCGCTGTATGGCGTTCTGATTGGCGTCGAGAGAGAAGGCGTCCCGGTGGTCGGGGTGATCTATCTGCCGCCACTGGGCGACATGGTCTCCGCCGCGACCGGCCTCGGGTGTTACTGGAATGGGCGTCCGTGCCGGGTGAGCGACAAGACCGACCTCAAAGACGCGCTCGTGGTTTGTAGCTCCATCCGCCGCGCCCAGAAACGCAGCCCGGCCTACGAAGAGCTGGCCGAGCAGGTTCGTCTGTGCCGCACCTGGGGCGACGCGTTCGGGTATGCGATGGTCGCCACAGGCCGCGCCGAAGTCATGCTCGACCCCGTCAAGTCTCCCTGGGATGTCGGCCCGGCCCCGGTGATCCTCGCCGAAGCAGGCGGACGCTTCTCCACCTGGAACGACGAACCCACTATCTACGGCCCCGACGGTCTCGGCACCAACGGGCATCTTCACCAAAAAGTCGTCGAGATCTTAAGTAAAGGCTAAATAACCCATGACGCGCCCCGTTCGAGCTATACTTGGTTTCGTTCTGGGCGCGTCCTCGGCGTCTTTGTTCTTTCTTATCCCCAGTTTCCACAGTGTTCCCCTGTGGTTTCAGAGTATCTGGGTTTTACTCATGGCTATTGTTGGATTAGGGATCGGTCTGCGCGGATTTACCATCAACAGAGATAAATTCGGTGTGGTTTTTATTCTATTTGCGGCAACTCTAACTTTTCTTCTCGGTGCCTTGTCTCCCATAAATTCCTGGTCAAAGACAAGCCCACACAAATGGATAAACGGCGCTATTTTTCTTGTAATTACGACATTGCTGATCCGAGTTGCCATTCGATTGATCCGATGGGCGGAAAGAAAAAATGATTCTAACTAAAAAATCGGCTGTTAAGCTAACCAAATTAGTTTTTGAACGAAGTGGTTCAGTTCGATACCCGAAAATAGATCGGTATGTAGAAGGTTCCATGAAATATAAAAAAGGATTCGAGATTCGCTTGACTGTCTCCGAAGAAGAGCTTGACGATGTAAACAACGCACTGCTTTTCCTGGGTTTTTACCCTGGTAATCCCTTTTCAAAAGGCAGAAAATTAGTTATCCCTGTTTATGGAACAGAAGATTTTATTCGGTTTATGAAATTAATCGGTGCCGAGTCCTATCTTGAGGATGAGTCTCTAAAATAAAATCTCTTTCTGAGCGGCTTCGCGTGGCGTGAGCGATTGGAAGTCATGTCGATTTGATTTCCGTGGAATAAATTCCCGGCTTGGTAAGAATGTCCACCTCCGTGGACAGGCTCAACGATACTCAATGAGCATCAACAATCCTGTTTCGACGCAGGTCGAATAGCTTACTCAGCCGGGAATTTATTCCACGGCCAAAATCGGCATAACGTCTATTGGGTAGAAAAGCGTTAAAGCCTTGGGTGGATTTGAACCGTTCCTTCTTCCCAAAAATCCGCAATAAGACGTTGGTTTTGGAGAAGCGCCGTTCCGAGCAGAGGACGCCTTCCCATCGAAAGCACAGCGATTTCTACTTCACTGCCTTCCCACAGAATTGTTGCCAGATGAATGCTTGTTTTTATATCCTGGTCATTGGCAAGATTAGCCTCGATTTCCTGAAGGAATGGTAGTTGTAGAGCCTTGATAACCTCTGTAGGTAGGGTCAGAGCACCTGCAAAACCAGTATCGACGACGCATTCGATAGAAAAATCAGGAAAAGAAGGTATTTTAAGAGAAATATTGAGCCGAGCTTGAAGGTCCTGGACAACTCCCTGCGTCATTTTGCCGTCCTGACAAGTGAGCCTCCTATGGCAAAGACAGCATTGTAGCCAATACGCTTGCCATAGATTTTTGCCTCAGGGTGGCGCTCCTGAACACGCTTACCAGCGGTGACAAGGTCATCGGCGATCTCGTAGTCTCCGCTCTCGACATCGATGGAAATGATCTTCCCGATGTTCTCTTCTGTCTCCACGAGGGCGCGGAGCTTTACGTTGTATATTTCCTGTCCACGCTCGCTAATTGATTTTTCAAGGACTTCCATAGTTTTTCTTTTTATTATTGACTTGGGTCTGGTGGAACCGATTTCAACTCGCTTGTGAAAAATTCATTCTCTGGTTTCATATTTTTATAGCTAATTTCACCTTCTAAAACTAATCCATCATTTTTTATTTCTAAAATTTCATCACTGTTATCTAAAGTATAAGTACCACATGCAGTACCTTTAATGCAGCTACTTCTGATAATTTTTATAGAGCTATTGGTGTATTCAACGGGAACATCTTTTAAGATGAGAACCCATAAGTCATCTCCAGAAGGTCGATAATCAAAACCTATTTTCTGTAGAGCACTTCGATCATATCCATTCAGTACATAAAAATCGGCAGTATTTTTCTTGAAGACATAGACCGCTGTTTTGCCAAATCCATAGACATCGCCGAGCCGAAGGCCGTTTGGACCTTTGTTGCATGCGGAGGCAAGCAGCAAAAATCCCAGGGAAACTATTGGTAAAACTCTTCCATATTTCATTTTGGGCGTCTTTCTCGATCTTCTACGGATGTGACGAGATCACAGCAAATTATACCATTTGCCGCAGAGAAGTGGTGGTACAGTTGGAGTGTGACGACGGATCTTTCTGAGCGGCTTCGAGCGGTGGAGTCTCCGAACGTGACGTATTTTTCGGAGGACGGCGCATGGCCGATCTTCTGGGAGCGCGGCGCGGGCTGCACGATCTGGAGCGCGGAGGGGCGGGAGTTTTTAGACCTCACGGCGGCGTTCGGGGTGATGGGAATCGGGCACGGAAATACAACAGTGGCCGAGGCGATCTCGGAGCAGGCCAAAAAACTGGTCCATGGAATGGGCGATGTTCACCCGACCCGGCTGAAAGTGGAGCTTTTAGAGAAAATTGCGGCGATGGTGCCAATAAAGAACGCCCAGTCGATTCTGGGCTGCTCGGGGGGCGATGCGGTCGAAGCGGCGCTGAAAACGGCGCGGGTTTTTACGAAGAAGCCAGGCGTCGTGGCGTTCACGGGTGGGTATCACGGGCTGAACCTCGGGGCGCTCGCCGTGACGCACCGGGCGGACTTTCGCGCTCCATTTGTGGGGCAGTTTTCGCCGTTTGCCGTTCATAAACCCTACGGCGAGTTTTTAGAAAATCTCCCGGAAGATGTTGGGGCGGTGCTGGTCGAACCGATTCAGGGGCGCGGCGGGATCGTCGTGCCGCCACAGGGCTGGCTTGTGCACCTGCGGCAGCTTTGTGATCGGCGTGGAGCGCTACTTATGTTCGACGAGATCTTCACGGGCTGGGGGCGCACGGGCGACTGGTTCGCCGGGGATTTCGAGGGCGCGGTTCCCGATGTTCTGTGCGTCGGGAAGGCGCTGGGCGGGGGCTTTCCGATCAGTGCATGCGTCGCGCCGAGGGAGATCATGGCTGCGTGGGGCGTCTCGGGCGGGGAAGCGCTGCACACCCAGACGTTTCTGGGGTCGCCGCTGGGCTGCGCGGCGGCCCTGGCGTCGCTGGACGAGCTTCAGCGCCTCGATGCGCCGAACCTGGCACGGGCGCAGGGCGCGGTTCTGAAAGCCGGGCTGGAAGAACTGAAAGCTCGGTTTCCCGACCAGATCGAGGAAGTGCGCGGGCGCGGGCTGATGCTCGGTCTGAAGTTTTTCAAAGCCGAGCGCTGCCTGGAAGTCGTCGAGAAGCTGCTGGCTTGCGGCGTAATTGTCTTGCCTGCCGGGGCGGGGGACGTTCTGGAACTCACGCCGCCGCTGGTGATCTCCGGCGAGGAAATTGCGCAGGCGCTCCAGGTTTTTCAGGGAGTTTTAGCAGGGAGTGCGGTACAGTGAGTGGCATGAAAAGACTCTCGCTTCTTGCCCTTCTCGGGACTCTCTCGCTCGGGGCGTCGCTGGCCGGGGCGCAGACGGAGCCGTCGCCTGCTGCCAGTCCAGTGCCTGATCCCGTCGCGCCGGAGGTTCGGGCGCTGCTGACGAAGTCGTCGGCAGCGTACCGGGCGCTCGGCGGGCTTCAGGCTATTGTCACCGTCACCTCGACCGCCGAGGGGCCGCCAAAGGCGCTTCGGGCCAAGCTAATTGTTCAGCGCCCGAGCAAGGTTCGGTTCGTGACGCTGGAAGGCTCGCCGAAAGTAACCTCGGTCTCCAACGGCCAATTGTTCTTCCAGGGCGTCGAGGGACAGCTGACCTACGTCAAGACAAAGCTTCCTGCCGGGGCGGGGCTGGGCCAGGTGATGGAGCAGGCGGGGGGGCTGGCCTACCCGCTGGTCAACTGGATGCTGAGCGACCCGAAGGCGCTGGAGAAAATAATTCTGCCCTCGTTTACGTCGGGGAAGCTTCTCGCGCCCGAGAGCCTGGGCGGCTCGGTGGTCGATGTGATCGAGTTTCGTGCCGCCGCTGCCGGTCAGCCCGAGGGAGTCGCCCGCATCTCTATCGACCGCTCCGACAGCTTGATTCGCCGAATCTCCATGGAGCGTAGCGGCGGGCCGGGCGGAGCGGCGCTCACCCAGACCGAGCTGTGGTCGTCGGTGGTGATCAATCCGGCGCTGACAAAAGAAGCGTTTGCGTTCTACCCGGCAGCGGGCACAAAAGCGATGGACCCGAACGCCCCGCCGAAGCCTGCTGGAGCTGCCGAGGCCCCGGTGCCCCCGAAGCCCGTCTCTTCGGGAGTTCCGCCGCTCCCGGCGGGCGCAAAAGAAGTTACCCTCGACCAGGGCCTGAAGAAAGTGGACCTGAAAGTCGGCGCAGGTAAAGTGGCACCCGAAGGCGCGACCGTGACGGTTCACTACACCGGCTGGCTTCCCGACGGCACCAAGTTCGACAGCTCTGTGGATCGGGGGCAGCCCGCGACGTTCTCCCTGAATCAGGTGGTTAAAGGTTGGGGCATGGGAATTCCGGGAATGAAGGTCGGCGGCAAGCGTCGCTTGATCATTCCGCCCGCGCTCGGCTACGGCGAGGCGGGGACACCCGGCGGCCCGATCCCGCCGAACGCGACACTGATCTTCGATGTCGAGCTGATCGGGGTGCGTTGACGCAAGCTCCAAACCGCGATATACTGGCCGATGCCCTATTGGGCAAGATGTGACTATGGCTACCGAGATCGGCGACGCAGTTCAAGAGAAAGTCAACGAGTACCGGGTACTCGTCGCGCCGATGGAGAACGCGGTCCGGGAACTGCAACTGGCACGGGGAATGCTCCGTGCCCGAGCAGAGGAGGAGATTCATCTTCTCTCTCCCGCACTGGCCGCTCTCTCCGAGGCGCTGGACATCTCGACGCTCGACCTGCTGACTGCCCGCGACCGCGCGGCGTTCCTGCAGGACGCCGTGACGCGAAGTCCGCTCTCTGTCGAAGAGATTCAGCAGAGAATCCTGGCGGCGGGTGTGGACGCGGACGACGAACTCAAGGCACTCGGCCTGCCAGAGACAACCTGAAACGATGCGAAAACCTTCTTCTATCCTGCCCATAGCTATTGGAGCGATGGCCCTCGCCGGTCTCGTCATGGCCAATATCATGGCCCAGAAGAACCGCCCCAGGACGGAGGCAGAGCTGGCCCAGGAAGAGACGGAGCGGCAGGCAAAAGCGCCGCAACCCGAGACCTCACCGGCGTTCGATGACGGGCCACCTCCCGTGGCCATGAGAAAGCAGCCCGCCACGGACGACGCCCCGAAGACACTGTCCGAGGGCAACGATCTGGCGGCAATCGGTCCGGACTACACCGCCCCGACCAACAAGCCCGCAGGTCCGAGTGTGACCATCGGTTATGAGTGGACCCCCGAGCTACAGGCCAACCCGGACGCGCTCGCCAGGCTCGCCAAAAAAGTGCAGGAGCTGGCACCCGACGTGCGGCTCCGGCTCGTCAATGTCGATGCGAACCCGCAGACCCCTGCCGGGATCGCTATCAACAACACGGTCGTCGCTCCGCCCGGAGACGACGGCAATATCGGAGACGATGCGCTCGCGCGGATCGCCCCCAGTTTGAAATCAGCGAAGTAGGAAACCAAAAACAGTGCCCAATATCAAGTCGGTTAAAAAAGACGTTCTGCGCTCCCGCGCCCGTCGCCTGGTCAACAACGCGGTCAAAAGCCGCATCAAGACGATGACCAAGAAGGTCTACACCACCCTCGCCGCCGGAGACGCCACGGCAATCGCCGCCGAGGTCTCCCTGACGATCTCCGCCGTGGACAAAGCGGCCAAGAGCAACATCATCCACAAGAACGCCGCCGCCCGGCGCAAGTCGCGCCTGATGAAGCGCGCCGCTGCCGTCGCCGCTGCTTAACCCAGCGCGACGATCAGGCGTTGGAGCAGGGCACGCGGGTCATCGCCACCCGGCAGGGCACCCTTGAGTGCCAGGTCTGCCTCCAGAATTTTCTCCAGACGGTCGGTCAGCTCCGCGCTCGTGAAGAGCCGGGCCTGGCCGACCATTTTGTCTGCCATCCAGCTCGTGCGCGGGTTGCTCAGCGTCGTCGCCGCACCCTCCGACGGCAGCAGGGTCTGTGCCTGGGGCGTCAGCGGGCCTGCGTTTCTTCCCGCCATCTTGTTCTCGCCCAGCCACCGGAACTGAAGCAGCAGCCGAACCTGCCGCGCCAGCATCACCAGCGTCCGGGGCGCGACCGCGTCCGGGCGTGCGCCGCCCTTGAACAGCGTCGCGACATGGTCCAGCGCTTCTGCCGTTTTCCGTCCGCCGACCGCATCGCACAGCTTGAAGATCACATCGTCCGGGGAGCGCGAGAGCGTCGCTTCTACGTCGGCGCGGGTGATTTTTGCGCTGACTCCGGCATGAAGAGCGGCTTTTTCCAGCTCCACACCGGCTCGCGACGACTCCTCGGGCGGGAGCTGAACGAGCAGCGCCAGCGCGTCGGGGTCCAGGGTCTTGCCCAGCGCCCGCGCCTGCTGCACGAGCACGCCGCGCAAGTCTTCCGGGCGCGGAGCCGCCAGATCGACGATCTCCCCTAATTTCTTCACCGCGCCGGAAAGCTCCGACCCGACCACCGACGAGCGCTTCGTCTTGCCGTCCTCGATGATCGGCGATCCGGTGACCAGCAGAAGCAGGCTCCGCTCCGGGATGCTGCCCAGCCCGCTCGCCAGGCGCTTCTGCTCCTCGGCATCCAGTTGCTGGACATCGCGCACGAGCACGACTTTTTTGCCCCGGCCCAGCGCAATCGTTGCGACCGCCGAGAGAATTCCGTCGGCGGTCGCGTTGCCGCCATCGAGCGTCTCGCCGTCGAAGTCGGCGAACTCCGGGTCGGCGGCCTGGACGAGGCGCTGCTCGGCCTCTTTCACCTTGCGGCGCTGCTCGCCTCCGGTGAACAGAACGACGCGGGCGTCGCCCTCGGGCCGGACAGGGGCGGGAGTTTTACGGGGGGCTGGCATTGCTTTTTTTCTTACTGTCTTTGAGCGCCGCGCGAAACCGCGCCAGATGGCTCTCGGCGGCTTGCAGCTCTGCATTCGTCGGCACCTGCGGCGCGAAAAGAGCGCGATCTGAGAGCTGCGCCAGCGGCGTAAGCGCCATCGCGACCTCGCTTCCCAGCTTTTCTTGGACCGCTACGACATGCTCCTGGCTTGTCATCGGTGCCTCGCGGGGCACGGCGGCGCGGCGTGCCAGCGAGAGGGCGCTCCGGTAGGCCCGGTCGATCTGGCGCTGTTGCGGCGCGACGGTATGAAGGGCCGTTTTTTGGAGCTGCGTGCGCCGGAGAGCCTCGCTCAGGGCGACGTACAGAATCCCGAGGCTTCCGAGAGTGAGCAGAGTGCCAGGGAGCAGGGCGAGGAGTCGGTCGCTCCAGGAGAGCTTCCGTAGCGGCTCGGTCGGCGGCGGAGCCTGCGCCGGAGTCGCCGACGCCACCGTCGCGTCGAACGGCACCCAGCCATAGCCGGAGAAATAAACCTCGGTCCAGGCGTGGCGATTACTGTTTTTCAGGTGATAGAGCTGTGGGTCCGTCGGATCGACCGCTCCCGAGTTGAACCCGGTGACGACCCGTGCGGGCAGCCCCGCCAGTCGGCAGAGAACGGTCGTGGCGGTCGCAAAGAGGTCGCAGTAGCCCTCGCGACTGTCCAGCAGGAAGAACGAGGCCGGGTCCTGTCCGGCGGGGACGGCACGGGCGCTCAGGCTGTAGGTGCAGCGGTTCTGGACGAACTCGCGGAGTGCTTCCGCTTTCTCGTAGGGGCCATGGGCGTTCTTCGTCGCCTCGGTAACCAGGCTGGCGAGCTGGAGATTGACCTCGCCGGACCACAGATAGCGGTTCCGAATCGCTGCCGGGTAGTTCTCCGAGGACGTATTGAGCATCTGCGGGTCGGCGTCGCAGATCTCCGAGTCTACCTCATAGCTGCCGCTGGCCCCCCGGCTGCCCGTGAGGGTGCCGTCTGGACGGTACCAAAGTTGCTCGAACATGCCGCGTACCTGAACCGGCTCGGCGGCGTGGTAGATCGGGCCAGACAGTGGGGCGGCGGGCTTGAACAGGTGTGTCTCAGCGGTAAATTTTGCGGATTTGACACGATTGCGAGGAGACAGACGATAGGTCATCGGCTGGACCGTGTCGTCGTCAGGGTCAATGGACGGCGGCGGCGGTATGTCGGGATTGGTCCAGCCCTGCGCTCCGTAGGTGACATAGGCTCGTCCCCACCAGTAGTGCGGCCTGGGCGACCTCACTGTGAGTATCTCCGTCTGGTCGTCGCCGGTCGGCCCCAGCCCGACCCGAAACTCGGTTCGATTGTCGAACGTGAGCTGGTTTCCTCCCGTGCTGGACTGGCGACCGTCCATGAGCGCCGAGGGCGGGAGCTGGAGCTGGTTGACGACCTGACGCAGAGAGATTCCCTTGCCGAGCGCCCGGAGCGGGATCGCCAGCAAGACTCCGGCGACGCCCACCGTGAACCAGGCGACAAGCGCGGTGACGCCCTGTATCTGGAGGCTGCGCATCGGGACATCGGCTGTCGAGCGTGCGCCGCGTGCCTGGGCGAGATAGTTCTGGTGAATCAGCAGGAACGCAAAGAGCAGCAAAAACAAAAAGAAAAAGAGAATCAGCTCGCGGTTGAGATCGACGGCTCCCGACAGCCCGATGATCGCAACGACCCAGACGGTGGTGAAGACCACGGCGTCGTCGGAGACCGCCAGGAAGTTCGAGACCGACGCGGTCGCCGCCAGCGCGATGATCACGGAAAGCTCGGTGCCGACGAAGCTCTGGGACGGAAACAGATGCGACAAAAACGTCCCGCTGCCCAGCGCGAGCAAGAAGAATATCCCGCCGACCAGTGCGCCAATCGGGACGATTCTGGGGCTGACGCCGCGCTGTCGCAGGTGATAGGCCACCCCCAGCCCGAACGCCGTGAGCGCCATGAGAAAATAGACGAAGCCAGGATCGCTGATCTGGTAGCGGACCACCATCAGGCCGCAGAACTGAGCCAGCCCCGCCGTGATGTAGAGCGCCGGGGAGGGGGGCGGAGAGGGGGGGTCAGGTGTCATCGCGAATCAGGTACTCCAGATGTCGTCCGCCATCGGTCCAGGGGCTGTGCTGTCGCTCGATGACGCGCAGGCGGGCCTTGGGGACGGCAGGGGTGCGACGCAGGGGGCCGCCGAACGACGACGGCTCCAAAAAATAAACGGTTACGGCGTCGTTGTGGCGCAGCCGGTCTGCCAGGTAGCCCGTGAGAAGCTCGTCGCCGCCGCTGGTCAGAACGGCGAAGCGGGCACCTTCCGGGAAGCGTGCGGCCCGAAGCGTCTCGGAGAGCGCCAGGTCGCTCTCGGCCCTGGCGCGGGCGAGCAGGTCGAAGAGCTGGAAGCGCGCTCCGGCGGGGTCGCCCTCACGCGGCTGGACATCGAGTCGGAAGCTCTGGCTGATCAGCGTCACGCCGCCGCCCGTCGCCAGAGTTCGGTCGGCGAGTGTCGCGGCGATCTTGATGGCATACTCCAGCGTCGTCTCGCGGCCCTGACCAAACGACGCGTCTTTTGCGAGATCGAGCGCCAGGATAAGGTTTTGCTGGTACGCCCGCTCGTACTCCACGACTGCGAGCCGTCCCGTGCGGGCGCTGGTGCGCCAGTGGACGCGCCGGAGCGGGTCGCCGGGGCGGTACTCGCGGACCCCGTGGAACTCCATGCCCTCGCCCCGGCGTGTGTTGCCGTCGCGCTCTCGGACTCCCCAGCTGCCCGCACCGCCCGCAAGTCCGGCCCGTGCGGCCAGTGCGGTCGGGTGGACCACGACCTCGCTTTTTGTCCCGATCTCCGCCTCGAAGCCAAAGAGTCCCAGCGGATCGCTCATTTCGAGTTTGGTCGGGCCGAGCGTGAAGACCCCGCGCACCTGCGGCTCCACCGTGTACTCCCGCGTGCCGCTCTTGCCGTCCCAGTCCGGCGGAAAGCCCTGGGCATCGTCGCTCTGGCGCACCAGCAGCTCGGGAAGCGTGTCGCCGATCCGGATCGCCGCCTGGGGAAGCCCGCCGTGCGCCTCGGCCCGCAGCTTCACTTTAAGCCGTCGTCCCTCGGGGACGGTCGCCGGATGCTCCCGCGTGGTCGTGTACTTCGACGCGAAGAACCAGGCCAGGCCGTAGGAAGCCAGGGGCAACAACGCGAGCGTCACCGCCATCAGATACAGATAGGGCAAGTCCAGCAGCATCGCCACCAGAAACAGAAAGACAAAAGCGATGGTGAGTCCGAGGGACTTAACAGAGGACGTGCTCCCGAACCGGCTCATAAAAGCGATTGTACCTCAAAGTCCGGTACAATAGCGCCAAGAGAGGGTTTTACAGCTATGATGTCCTGTCGCCACTGCGGCACGGCCAATGAGAGCGAAGCCGAGAAATGCCGCCGATGTGGGCGGACCTTGCACGTTGAGTCGATCCAGGGAAAGATCGCGTGTGTCAACCACGCCAACCGGGAGGCGATCTCGACCTGCGATGGCTGCGGCAATCGTCTTTGCGATCTGTGTGCGTTCGATGTCGGCGGGATAGACTTCTGTCGCAGCTGTGCTCCCGAGGGGGCGATAGCGGCGGGCTACGAGGACGATTACGAGCGAATTCCCGTTATCAATCAGGCCGAGGCCGAGCGCGCGATGCCCACGCCGCGAACCACGGCGATGGTGATCGACACCGTGATCCTGGTCGTCGTTGCGTTTGTGATCTATCTGGGCGTCGGGCTGCTCACCCAGACCTGGCGGCCCGCGTTCCACCCGAGGGAAAACTGGGGAATCTTTGCGCTCTACTGGCTTCTGGTGCTGACTGCCTGGGTGCTCTATCACTCGGTTCAGCTCACCATGACCGGCCAGACCGTCGGCAAACGCCTCTGCAACGTCATTGTTCTGACCACCGAGGGAACCGTTTTGAGCTTCGCCGAGGCGATGAAAAGAACGCTGTTCCAGCTTCTCGCCCTGGTTCCGTTCGGGGCGGGCTGGTGGTGGTCTTTTATTAATAGCGATCAGGAGACCTGGCACGACAAGTGGGCAGGAACCTATGCCTATCGTTACGCGGACACGTCGTAAAAAACTAAAACAATGAGCTTCGATGAGACTACCGCTGAGTTTGAGACCCAGGCGCTGATCCCGCCATCGGCTCCGTCCGCCCATGCCCGAGTTGCGTGGGCAGCCCGGACCGACATCGGGCGGGTGCGCTCCCACAACGAAGACAAGTTCGATTTCTATCTCCCGGAAGACGACCCGACGCTTGCGCGGCGCGGGCGGCTCTGGGCGGTAGCCGACGGCATGGGCGGGCATCAGGGCGGGCAGATCGCCTCGGAGTTTGCGCTCAAAACGCTGGTGCGGGCTTATTTTGCCCCCGGCCCACCCGATCACGAAGCGGCTCTACTCGCCGCCGTCACCGCCGCCAACACGCTCGTCACGCAGGCCGCCGAGCAGTTCGGGGCGAAGAACGACATGGGAACCACCCTGGTGGCCGCCGTGATCTTAAACGACACGCTCACCCTGGCGCATGTCGGGGACTCACGGGCGTACCTGCTGCGCGAGGGCGAGCGACCCCGGCAGCTCACCACGGACCACTCGTGGGTAGAAGAGCAGGTGAAGCGCGGCTCTCTCACCCGCGACGAAGCGGAAGCCTCGCCGTACCGAAACGTGATTCTCCGGTCCATCGGGATGGGCGACGGGCTTCAAGCAGATATCCTGACCGAGCGACTGCTTCCGGGCGACACCCTCGTGCTGGCGTCCGACGGACTCACGGGCTACCTCGGCGGCGACGCCATCGGGGCGGTGATCGCCGGGAAAAGCCCGAGCCAGGCCGCTCTCGCACTCGTCGATGCCGCCAACGACGCCGGTGGGAAAGACAACGTGACCGCGCTTCTGATTCGCATCGACAGCATCGAGGCGGCAAGCTCATCGGAGCAGGAGGCGTAGCGCGATGCAGCTGGGCCGCTACGAGATCCGCCGCGAGATCGCCCGTAGCAACGACATCGTCTGGGAGGGCTTCGATGCCCGGATGAACCGGCGCGTGGCGGTGAAAGAGCTGCTTTTTGCCGACGGACTCACCGGCGCGGCCCGGCGCGAGCGAATCGAGCGGTTCTTCCGGGAAGCACGTGCGGCGGGTCAGCTCAGCCACCCGAACATCGTCACGATCCACGAGGTCGCCGAGGATGCCGGGCGCTACTTCATCGCGATGGAGTACCTCGAAGGCCAGACGCTCCGGCAGCGGCTGAGCGCGGGCGGCCCGCTCCCGGTCAGCGAAGCGATTCGGATTGTTACCGCCCTCGCCGACGCCCTTGACTACGCCCACCAGCGCGGGATCGTCCACCGGGACATCAAGCCCGACAACGTCCATTTATTGCCCGGCGGCACCGTGAAACTCACGGATTTTGGGATCGCCCGGATCTTAGGCGAGGCCCAGCTCACAGTCGCCGGGCAGGTCTTCGGGACGCCCAGCTACATGTCGCCCGAGCAGATCCGGGGCGGAGCCGTCGGGCCGGGTGCCGATGTGTTCTCCCTGGGAATTTTGCTCTGGGAGATGATCGCGGGCCGCAAGCCGTTCCCCGGCGACTCGGTCGTGACGATCACCTACAAGATCATGAACGAGGCGACCCCGCCGCTGCCCGGTGCGCCGCCCGCCCTCGAAGCCGTGATCCGTCGCGCGACCGCCAAGGAGCCGAACGCTCGCTTCGCCCACGCCGGAGAATTGCGCGATGCGCTCGCGCCCCGTTTTCCCCCGTCTTCTTCAGCCCCCCAGCCCCCAGTAATGGGGGGGATGGGTGCCGGGGCGACGCAGATGTACGGCTCGCGGACCCAGCTCGGGGTCGCGCCGGGGCTGCAACAACATCCGCAATCTCCCCCATTACTGGGGGCCGGGGGGCAAGTAAACCAGGCCGGGGGGCAGAGCTACGCGGCTCCTGCGCCGGAGTACGACCCGGAGGCCGCTACGCGTCGGCGCAAGATCGGGACCGGATTGTTCGCCACCGCCGTCGTGCTGGCCGCCGTGGTCGGGATCGGGCTGGCGACGAAGCGAGCGATGCAGACGTTCGCGCTCCAGCAGGGCGGGGTCCAGCTCACCGAGGACATGAACTTGGGTATCAAATTGTACAATGAGGGTAAATATACTGATGCCGCTGCTGAATTTAATCGATTACGCCGTAATGGAAATCAAAATGCAAGAGAATATGAATCTTATTGCTATTTTCAAATGGGAGTTGAGGCAAAAAATAAAAATGAATTTCAAGTGGCAAAAGGGAATTTTGATAAAGCTATAGAAATAAATCCAAATTATCAGAATGCAAAAGATATATCAAGAAATATGGAAGAAGTAATTCGAGGAAGCGCCAGTCCTGCGCCAGTTGTTACGCCTGAGCCTATAGAACGTACGATTGAGTTTCCCAAAGCGCCTGCTCCCGGCACTCCCCAAGTTTCTTCAGGTGATTTTAATGACTCTATTCAAAGACAAAAGGATCAAGCAAATGTAGAAACAAGTAGGTGTGGAAATGACATCTCTTGCTTGCAAAAGGTAATTGAGCGTTATCCTGGTTTACCATCGGCTCGTGCAAGCGAATTATTAAACAATTTGTTAGCTCAGTAATTACTGGACCCAGGCCATCGTCCAGGGGCCAGGAACCCCCGCGTCCCAGGACGCCAACGGACGCATGATGCAGTACGGCGGGCAGTAGTCCGGCATTGAAAATACCGGCCTCATAAAAGCGCCCCTCCGGGGCGACCCCTGCTTTCGCAGGCCGGAGGTCTGCTTCTAAAAGGCCGGTATTTTCATTGCCGGGGCGCCCGACGTGGTATACCGATCTGTGAAAAAACCAGAACGAAACAAAAAGCCGCAGAAATCGCTGCCCTTCGGGGTTCAGCCAGAGGGCGAGCGGCCCGCCCCCAAATCCTCGAAAAAGAACGCGAGCGACCCGAGCCTCAAGCCCTATGCTCCCAAGAAAACCTTCGCCCCCCGTGAGGCAAAAGAAGAGTCATTCTCACCCCCGTCCCGAGGGACGAGGGAATCGACGGGGGACGGGGGGATGGATGAACCGCTGCCGGGCTTCGATGAACTTGGCCTCTCCGAGATGCTCCTGGCTTCAGTGAAGACAGCGGGCTTCGAGTCGCCGACGCCCATTCAAGCCCGCGCGATCCCGGTTCTTCTGACCGGAAAAGATCTCATCGGGCAGGCGCAGACCGGCACCGGCAAGACCGCCGCGTTCGTGCTTCCGCTGCTCTCTGCGCTCGACCCGGAGAAAAAAGGCACCCAGGCGCTGGTACTGGTGCCGACCCGCGAGCTGGCGATCCAGGCCGCCGAGCAGATTCACAAGCTGGCCGCAGGAACGGGCTTCCGAGTGGTTCCCGTGTACGGCGGACAGCCGATTGACCGGCAGTTCCACGCGTTGCGCGTCGCCCCGGCTATCGTCGTGGGCACACCCGGACGGCTCATGGACCACATGCGGCGCGGCTCGGTCGTGTTGGGCGAGGTGATCTTCTGCGCCCTCGACGAAGCCGACGAGATGCTGGCCTTCGGGTTCATTGAGGACATCGAGACCATTCTCGCCGAGCTACCCGAAAAGCGCCAGACCGTGCTGTTCTCCGCCACGATGCCGCCCCGAATCTCCGCGCTCGCCAAGAAATTCATCCCCGACGCCGTGAAAGTGGAGATTCTCTCGCGCCAGAGAACGGTCGATACGATCCGTCAGGTGTGCTACGAGGTCTCGCCCGGCAAGAAGCGCGAGGCTCTCGCCCGAATTCTGGACATGGAGACACCCGGCCCGACCATTGTGTTCTGCCGCACCCGCGCCGAGACCCAGGAGCTGGCCGAGGCGCTTCGACTCCGGGGCTACGACGCCGAACCGCTGCACGGCGAGATGGCGCAGACCGAGCGCGACCGGACCATGAAGAAGTTCAAAGAAGGCCAGGCGGACCTGCTGGTTGCCACCGATGTCGCCGCACGCGGGCTGGATATCGACACGGTGACGCACGTCATCAACTTCGACCTGCCGTGGGATGTCGAGCAGTACATCCACCGGATCGGGCGAACCGGGCGCGCGGGGCGCGCGGGCGATGCCATCACCCTGATCGAGCCGAAAGAGCGCCGGAACCTGAAGCGCTTCGAGCAGCTTATCGGAGCGCGGATCGAGCCGGTGCGCCTGCCCAGCTCCGCCGATATCGCGGCACGTCGCCGGGAGGTCTTCTCGGCGAGGGTGATCGAGCGGCTCGCCAGCGGGGACTTCGAGACCCACATGAGCGCGATCTCGGAACTGGCCGAGAGCCACGACCTGGCCGATATCGCCGCCGCCGCGCTGGCGCTTCTGTGGGAGGCCACCAGCGCCGGAGCGAGCCGCGACGACAGCCTCGACGAAGACCTGGCCGCCGAGGGTGAGCGCGCCGAGGTCGGAATGACGCGTCTGTTCGTGGGCATGGGCCGGATGGACAACCTGCGCCCGTCGGATCTGGTGGGGGCGATTCTCAGCGAGACCGGCCTGCCGCCACGAACGGTCGGCGCGATTGACATTCTCGACCGCGTCGCGTTTGTCGAGGTTCCGAGCCAGCACGCCCAGCGCGTCATCGACGCTCTGAGCAACACCAAGCTGCGCGGACGCCGCCCGAAAGTCGGACACGCCCACCCGAGGCAGTAGTTTTCCCTCCCCCGGCCCCAATAATGGGGAGTAGGGAGTGGGTTTCCCAGAATTCCCACTCCCTACTCCCCATTAATAGCTACCCGATCTCTTCCTGGAGCCGCGCGATGCGCTCTTTTACCGGGGCGGCATCCTCCGGCTTGACGCCGGGCAGGGCGATGTACTTTTTGTAGGCATCGATAGCCTTTTTGAACATCGACTCGCGCAGGTCGTCCTGGGCCATCCCGAGGTTGTCGCACGACAGGCCCAGGTAGTAGGCCGCCTCCGGCTCGACCCCCGTGGCTTTGGACGCCGCGTCGAACGCCGCGATGGCCGCCTGGAGCTTTGCTTTGTTCATCGACTCGGGCTTGTTGCTATCCCCGGCCTGTCGGTAGATGCAGAGCGCACGTCGGTAGAGAACTTTCCCGTCGCCCGGCTTGAGCGCCAGATACGCCGCGTAGTCTGCCGACGCTTTTTCAAACTCCGGCAGCCCTTTGGTCGCGCCGGTTCGGGCGGCGTTTGCGAGGTTGAAGTAGGCGTTGCCCCGGTTGAGCAGCGCCGCCGAGTCGCTTGGCTTGAGGCTCAGGAGCCTGTCGAGGTCGGGCAGGGCGGCCTTGAAGTCGCCCAGCTTGAGATTGGCGATGGCGCGCAGGTTGTAGGCGGTCGGATCGGCGGGTTGCTTTGCGATCACCTGGCCGTAGTCCGCAATCGCCGACTTGTAGTCGGGCGGGGTCAGGCTCAGGTAGCAGATCGCCCGGTTGTTGTAGGCCGCGAGCGCCTCGGCTTCCTTGGGCGCGAGCGTCAGGAGCTTGGTGTAGTCGGTGATCGCCTCTTTGTAGAGCTTGAGCGCCAGATGCAGATCCGCGCGGCTCCCCACCGCATCGGCGTCGCTCGGGGCGTCGGCGAGCAATTTGGTATACGCAGCGACGGCGGCCTTCTGGTCGGCCTCGCTTTTGGTTTGCTCGGCTTTCTTGTCGGCGGCGGCGCAGAGGTTTCTCAGCGCGTCGAGCCGGGCCGGGGTTCCTTTTGCCTGGAGATCGGCCACTTTGGAGAACGCTTTGGCGGCGTCGTCGTATTTTTCGGCCTTGTAGAGCGCGATTCCGAGCTGGTTCCACGCGGTCGGGTCGGACGGGTTTGCGTCGGCCACTTCTCTCAGGCTGACAATGGCCGCTGCGCCGCCGCCCGGAGCCTTGGCGAGTGCGAGCGCCCGGAGCCGCTTGACATCGCCATCGCTCGGGGTCTTTGCCAGAACTTTGTCGAAGTCGCCCACGGCCAGCGCCCACTGCTGGGTGTTGAAGTAGGCCCGGCCTCGTCCGTCGAACGCGCTGGTGTCGTCGGGTTTCTTGCCAAGATATCTGGTGTAGGCGTCGATGGCTTCTTTGGGCTTGCTCTGGATCGAGAGCGCCTCGGCCTTGATTAACAACGGCTCGATGGCGCTCGGGTCGAGCGCGATGGCTTTGTCGGCGGCCAGAAGCGCTGTGTCGATAGCCGCGCCCGCTTTCGGCGGGGTGCCCGCGCTGTTGTAGGCCGCGACACACATATCTTTCCACGCGATGCCGTCGCCGGGCTTGATGCCGACGTACTTCTGGTAGTCGGCGAGCGCCGCCGCGTAGTTGGGCGGAGTTAAGTTCAGGTTCGATGCGCCGCGAAGCTTGAGCGCCTCGGCATCGGTCGGGCTTTTGGTCAGAAGCGCCGTCAGCGCGTCGATGGCTCCGGCGTAGCTTTTTTGTTTGAGCAGGACGGCGGCTTTGTTGCGCAGGGCTTCGAGCGCCTCCGGGCCGGTTCTAAGCTTGGAGACCGCGTCGTAGTCTATGGCGGCTTCCTGAAGCTTGCCGAGCCGATAATAAACGCTGGCCCGCTCGTTGAGTACGGCGGCATCGCTCGGTTTTATTTTCAGGGCCGCCGAGAGATCGTCGAGTTCCAGCTGCCAGGCCTGCTTGCTCCGATACAGCTCGGCGCGGGCCAGCAAGAGACTGAGCCTGTCGTCGGGCGTGGCGGCGGCGAGGGCTTTTCCGTAGGCGTCGATGGCCCGGTCGGTCTGGGGCGGCTTGACCTCGGCGTAGGCGAACGCGAGGTTCTGCCACACCGACGCGCGGCTTCCGTCGATGGCAAGAGCGGCGTTGAGATCGGCGATGGCCTTGTCGAAAAGCTTGGTTTCGAGGTAGCACTCGGCGCGACGGTCCAGGGCTTCGAGCTTCAGGTTCTGCTCGCCGGGCCGGGCCTTGGGGTCGATCTGGATCACCTGGGTCAGCGCCGCGACGGCTCCGCCCCAGTCGGGAGCGGGGAGCGCCATCTGGGTGAGCGCCAGATTGAACCAGCCCGGCGCGACCTTGGGGCGACGTTTTGTCACCTCCAGGAAGTCTTTCAGCGCGTCGGGGTAGCGCTTGAGCGCGAACAGGCAGCGCCCGCGCGAGAAATAGCTCGACGCCGCGCTGGAGCTGGTGGAGTCCAGCTTGATCGACTGATCCAGCAGAGGGAGCGCTTGAGCAAGCTGTCCGCTTTTGATGAGCGTGTCGGCCTGCACGCGCAGGTCCGACGGATCGGCCTGAGCATGAGCGACGAGCGCGGGCGCGGCGGCCAGCACGAGCGACGAGAAAACGAACCGGACGTTGCGATCCATGAGAAAACCTCTTACCCTCCGAGAAGTCGGTGTACCCTATCTTATCGGGTTTAGACAGCAGAAACTGCCCGGTAGCTTCACGAATATTCTTTTGCTCTCGGTGTCCCTCCCCCCGCCTTCGCTCGTTCCTCGCTACGGCGACCCCCTCCCCGGCTTCGCTGGGGGCAGGGGGTGGGAGGTGGGCTATGGGTTGAGCTTGGGGAGGGAGCGGTAGGTAGCGCTGGTCCTGGGAAACACGCGCCGGATAGCCTTGGCGTACTTCGTGAGGAGCGCCCTGCCGCGCTCGGCGGCTTTCTGGCGGCTCTGCTGGGACTCGGTGCGAGTTTGTGCCGCGCGGCGCAGAAGTTGAAGTTCGCTGTCCAGACGCGCGACGCTGGCAGAATACGCTTTGAAGCCGACTTTACGGGTCTTACCCGAATCGTCTTCAATCTCGACGATCAGCGGGGTTGCCAGCGAGGGATACTTGCCTTTGGGCAGGTCTTCAAGGCTTTTCCAGATAAGCTCCAGATCGCGCAGGGCGACAAGCTGCTTCTCCGGGTCGGCTCCGTCGCCGGGAATCTCAGGCAGGGCGTGCGCTTCAGGCGAGGAAGGAATGAGTCCCAGAATGGTGTTGCGGGCAGCACGAGCGACAGGCAGGGTATCTTTGCGGCAGAGATCGCGCCGGGTGGCCCCGGTCTGAGTCTGGTTCTCGGCTTCCAGCACGGCAGCATTGGCGGCGACAATTGCAGTTCGGATCGCCTGAAGATCGGCGCGGGTCTCGCCGCCTTCGAGAATCAGCGAGGTTTCTCGTGCGGCGTTGGTGTCGTTCCAGTGAGCCAGGAACAGGTCCATGGTGGGCAGGTAGTCGGTCAGGTTGGTTAGTGGCACAGGTTTGCTCCTTTGTTCTTCTTTACGCAGTTCTGTATCGCCCAAGTTCCCGCTGTCATAAAAACATCTCCCCGGCGTCACCGCTGACCCTCTTCGTCTATTGCTCGTTCCTCGCCGAAATTGCTATTCGTCTTAGTCTTGCCCCCCGGCCCTCAGGTTTGGGGGAGAAGATTCCGGCTTCGACAAGACGCTTTCCGGTCCCCCCAGAACTAGGGGTTAGGGGGCAAAACTAAGATGATTCGCTATATTTCTAATATTTGACGAAATATTTACAACATTTCAGAACTCTGAAACAACATTTTGAATACTTAATCTAATATTTTGGATTGTCAGAATAAGATTTTCAGAAGTCAGTTTGATTTTTTGGAATCTTGAAATGCAATTTCGGATAACTGGAATGAGATTTTGAAAGCTATGAACCTTCTAAAAACTTCATGGCTTCTTCTTCTGAAAACTCAATAGCGATTTCCACAGCGCGTTTGGCCTTCTCCAAAAACTCTTTCGATCTTTGACGGGCTTCAAGGTTTGATTTTGCAATCTTCTCAAACTCGTTTTGCTGGTTTATAGAGAGTTTTGGGACGAATATCTTGGAGATGTCGCGAGGGTAAAGATGCAGTTGCCCTGTCGCCCCGGTGATGTACTTCTCAATCTGAATCTGCCCCGCCTGTGATCGGAGGAAAAACATGAGGTAGTACGAATTGAACTCATTTTGCCGAATGACGGATACTTCGCCTACAGTTCCGTATCGGCCCTCTTTGTCGAAAACCTGTACTTTTCCGATGGAGCCGAAGCCAATCGAAGATACGAGGACATCACCTGAGACGAGGTCAAAAATAGGTTCGCCAGGAAGAGCTTTCAAGAACTTGTCGTCGTCGCTAATGTCGGATAGATCGCCAGAACGAATATAGCCAATCCATTTAAGGTTGCAGTCCTGTTTTTCGGAACCAAGATTCTCCGAAGCTGGGTGGCAGGGCGGCAATAGCAGATTGTATCGCCGCGAGACGCAAGTCCGCATCGCGAGGGGCGAGCTTCAGGGCAACCGCATACGAAATAGTCTCCTGATGTAGACTACATCATGAACATGCCTGTTGCTTTTGAGTCGCTTTTGGATCCTCGACGGGGCAATGCCATCCGTCACCCTTTTCTTGAGATTCTGCTTATGTGCCTTTGTG
>JANLTX010000068.1:0-61989 GCA_031363095.1 Armatimonadota bacterium
GCAATTCGTCAGGCGTCTCGCTCCGCGCGACGTCGCTACTCGCCTGGCGGCGATACGATGGGCCATAGAATCTCTGCCAAGTCACTTTGGGAAATCCTGGTTCAGGAGAGTAGGACTGCAAGACTAAAACGATGCGCTATAATCCACTGGCCACGAAAACTTGAAAGCCGGACTATCTGCCCTTGAGGATTTGGTAGCGCAAAATCCGGAGCAGGCTTGCCAATTTGAGAGATAATCGCCTTATCCTCGTCTGAGGTAGAGACTGGTTCAACCGCTACGGGAGTAATTTGTGGCTGTGGTCGCACACTAAATTGTATCATCTCCCCAGTGCTTTTGACGTCAGGCAGATGTCCAGGGCAAACGCATTTGGATTTAATGTCCCCGCACTGGAAATATTTTTGTGAGGGAGGGATGGGCCTCCTGCCCGACCCTACTTCCTGATGTCGGATCGGCGTTCATGGTATTCAAGCAGTAAATATCAACAGAACCAATTAAGAGAAGGACGAATTTCAAATGCGTTTGCCCTGCGCCCATGGCCCTCAGGGTCGATAGGTTATGCTGCCGAAGGTATACTGAGAACCATGGATGCGACAGCAGGCTGGGTGGTCGAAACGCTGGACCGGGAGTACGGAACTCTTACCTGGCGCTCTCACGGGGAGCCGCTCGATGCGCTGATCCAGACGACGCTCTCCCAGCATACGTCGGACATCAACTCGGAGCGGGCTTTTGATTCTCTGAAGCGACGCTTTCCCGGCGGCTGGGACGAAGTTCGGATCGCACCCGTCGAAGTCATCGCCGACACGATTCGCTGCGGAGGCCTCGCCGATGCCAAAGCCACCCGGATCAAAACCATTCTTCAGGCGTTGTTTGAGCGCTACGGCGAGACGAGTTTAGAAGCCCTCAAAACCACGTCCACCGACGAAGCGTTGGAACTCTTAACCCGCTTCCATGGCGTCGGGCCGAAGACGGCGGCATGCGTGATGATGTTCTCTTTGGGTCGCCCGACGCTGCCGGTCGATACCCATGTGTTTCGAGTCAGCCATCGCCTCGGGCTGATCGACGAGAAGATCGGCGAGGCAAAAGCTCACGTCGCGCTTCAAGCGCAGCTCCAGGGCAGCGAGGTCTATGCATTCCATGTCCATCTCATCCGTCACGGGCGACGTGTCTGTCAGGCGCGAAGCCCGCGTTGCGAGAGCTGCCCGCTCTCGGGGCGCTGTGCGTTTTTTGCACGAAACCCTTGATATAATGCAAGGAAACCGGGAACCTTCGCTTAGCTTCCTGATGTATTGATCTTTAGAAACGACTATGAGTCAACCGCCCCAGGGTCCCCGCTCCATGCCGACAGGCGCGACAACGCGGAAAACGTCGTCGCCCAAAGCGCCGCCGCCATCGTCGTCGCCTCGTCGCCCCTCGCCCAGGAAACGCAAGCGACGATCCCCTCTGGGCCGGGTTCTGCTCTGGGGCGCTCTCGGGGCGGTCGCCGCCGGAACCGGGTTTCTCATCAAGACGGCCCGAGACATCGGGATCGGCGTCGGAAACATCCCCGAACTGATTCGCAACCCGCGCGGGCAGTTTCCGGGAAAAGACCGCGTCAATATCTTAGTCGTCGGCAAAGACTACAGCTACGTCTGGACCAACAAGAACGACGCCGCCAGCGGCCAGCCCTACACCAAAGAGTCTCGCGCCGACACCATCGTCATGGTCTCGCTCGACCTGGCGACCCAGAAAGCGACCGCACTCTCGATTCCCCGCGACTCGCTGGTCCGTGCGCCCGACGGCCAGACCGGGAAGATCAACGCGACCTACCGGCGTGGCGGCGAGAAATTGCTCAAAGAGACCGTCACCGAGCTTCTGGGCGTCGCGCCCGATTACGTCGTGACACTCAAAGACAAGGCAGTCCAGAACGTCGTCGATGCCGTCGGCGGGATCACGGTCGAGACCATCGACGAGATGCACCGCGACGATGCCGCAGCAAACCTCCATATTCACCTGCCCAAAGGCGAGCAACGGCTCACGGGCGAGCAGGCCATCGGGTTTGTGCGCTACCGCGAGCCTACCATCGCGCTCTGGAAAGACAATAAACCTGTCTTCAAGCCCGGTAGCAACAGCCCGGTGCTACTGCCCAGATCAGAGATTCGTTATTCCAAAGAAGACGGCGATTTTCGGCGCATGAAACGCCAGCAGGACTTGATTCGGGCCGTGGTCGAGGAAGCGAAAAAGCCGGGCAACCTGATGCGGATCGGCCCCATCGCCGATACCAGCCTTCAGCAGCTCGAAACCGAGCTGACCCGCCAGCAGATACTGGCGCTGGCGACGCTCTACCGGAGTGCGCAAACAGACAAAATCCAGACCCGGACGCTTCTCGGAAAAGACGGCAAGCTTGGCAAGAGCTACGCGTTTCTGATCGACCGCGAAAAGAAAACCCATCTGGTGGACTGGCTTCTGAAGGGCGACGAATCGGCGGCGTACCGATTAACAACGATTGCCGTAAAAAACAGCACGAAGGTCTCCGGCGCGGCGAAGCAGGTGGCGAGCATGCTCCGCACCGAGGGCGGCTTCGAGGCCGATAGCGCGGGCAACACCGAGGCGGAAGCTCCTGAGGCCAGCGCGACTCAGATCGTCTACTCGAAAGCGGCGCTCGAAGCGCACGCCCGGCGAGTCGCGCAGCTTCTGGGCGGCGGGACACTCGTCAAAGAGACCGCGCCCGATACCACGGGCATTCTCGACAAAGACGAGATTCGGCCCGATATCACCGTGGTTTTAGGTAAAGACCTGGCCGAGAGCTTCGCGCAGCGCACTGCCCAGCACTGACGCGGTACAATGCCTCTGTGGCGCAGAAATACCGTACCATTCTTCTTTTTGGACGCCCCGGCGCGGGCAAAGGAACCATCGGTAAGACTCTCGGGTCGATTCCAGGCTTCTTTCACCTGGCGATGGGTGACGCTTTTCGCAACCTGGACACGACAACGCCGCTGGGCAAGGTCTTCCGCGAGTATTCGTCGCGTGGGGAGCTGGTGCCCGACGACGCGACGGTGCAGCTCTGGCACGTGACGGTCGAGGCGAAGATCGCGGCGCACCTCTACCGTCCCGACACCGACCTGCTGATTTTAGATGGTGTCCCGCGAAACGTCGAGCAGAACGAGATCATGCGCGAGTACGTCGATGTCCAGAAAGGCGTCCACCTGGTCTGCACCGACGAGCCTGCCCTGATGGAGCGGCTTCAGCGCCGCGCCCTCACCGAGGGCCGCTACGACGACGCTTCCGAGGAAGTGATTCGCCGACGCTGGGATGTCTACGCCCGCGAGACCCGCCCGATCCGTGGCTGCTACCCCAGAGAGATTATCCGCGAGGTCGATGCCATGGGCCATCCCGCCCGCGTCGTCCACGACGTTCTCGAACATCTTCTCCCGCTTCTGGAATCCGCGTAAAGCCCGATGAACCGCCCGATAGTCGTCTCGGCCCGCAGGTACTACCCGCCCGGAGACAGTCGGCTAAGTCGGTATCATCTGTATCGCTGCACACCCGAGGGAACCCGCTGGATTCAACTAACCAACAGCCGAGTGGGCGATTATCAGCCCGTCTGGTCACCGAATGGCCGCTGGATTTTCTTTCAGCGCGTCGAGAAACCCTGGACCGACTCTCTCACGTTCGGAGACAGACTCAGAACGCAGCTCTGTTTGATCCGCCCCGATGGAAGCGGTTTCTTGACGTTCCCCTCACCTGAACCAAAAATAGGTACAGTAGATGCAAAATGGATGGGATATCGTCATATTTGGATACGGTCTTCAACAAAATTATCACTATTAGATTTAAAAATAGGAAAATATATCAAAGAAATTCAATACAAATATGAAGATGATGTTAGAAATTTTGATTTTTCGCCAGATAGAAAATATTTTTCTTTAGGTGGAAAAGTATATAATTTTAAAACAAATAAAATAATATTCGAGACAGCCAACCGCTCATTGCTGTTTATTGACAATGAAAATATATTATCAGATATTTTAGGAATCTATAAAACTAATGGGAAAAATATTAGGAGTATTAATTTTAAATTTGATAATATTGAAGGATTGGGGTACCTTTCTTATTTTGATAAAAGAAATAAAAGATTTGTCTGGATTCAAGAAATTATCAAAGATAAATGGTATTCACGGGGCACTTACCTTGCCGATCTCTCAAGCGGAGCCGTTCGTACCTACGACATGGGCTGGGATCCGGCGTTCTCACCCGACGGAGCCCGATTTATCGGGCCGGGCGAACGTGATACGACTTCGTACGGAGCCAGGCCCAATGGAGCGCCCCGCGCCGTGTTTACCGTCCCGCTGATCGGCGGAATCGTCGGGAAAGACCCGAAGACGCTCTGTGGTGGCTTGATCGAGGTAGATTCCTGTGACTGGCGCAGCTAAACTCTATATTTTCTCAGGGTTGCCCGGCGCGGGCAAATCGACGCTGGCTCTGGGGCTATCTCGCCATAAAAAGGCCGTCTATCTGCGGGCCGACTCTATCGAGCAGGCGATTCTAAACTCCGGCGGCGCTCTTTTGGGGCCGGAAGGCTACTCCGTGGGGTATTCCATCGCAAAAGATAACCTGATTCTGGGGCTTTCCGTCGTTTCGGACTCGGTGAATCCATGGGAACTGACGAGAAATGCCTGGCGTGGCGTCGCGCAAGAAGCTAAAGCCGAGTCTATTGAGATAGAAGTGATTTGCTCGGACGAAACAGAACATCGGGAGCGCGTCGAGACGCGAAAAAGCGAGATTATCGGGCTGAAGCTGCCGACCTGGGCCGAAGTGACCGGGCGCGACTACCAGCCCTGGAGTCGGGACGTTCTGCGGATCGACACGGCGGGCCGGACGCCCGAGCAGAGCCTTTTAGAGCTTCTGGACAGTGTGATATTCTGAAGTCCTCTCTGGCCCATGGGGAAGTCCGGTGGAACTCCGGCGCTGTCGCGCAACGGTTATAGTCCGATCACCAGCCAGGGAAAATCCAAAAGACCTCGCCCGCGCGTCACGGGTGCAAGGAGACATTTGTGCGTTTTTCAAAGCGCTCGCTCGGCTTCACGCTGATCGAGCTTCTGGTTGTCATTGCCATTATCGCTATCTTAGCCGCCATTCTCTTCCCGGTGTTCGCTCAAGCCCGCGAAAAAGCTCGGACCACAAGCTGTTTGTCCAATACGAAGCAAATCGGGCTTGCCGGGCTGATGTACGCGCAGGACTTCGACGAGACTCTCCTGCCCTGGCGCGTGAACAACCGGCTCTACTGGATCGGCGGACGGAGCGTTTCGAGTGGGCCGCTGGACAAGAAACTGGGCTTGCTCTGGCCATATGTCAAGAGCGGCGATCTCCAGAGATGCCCGAGCTTTGTCGGTGGGCAGAACCTGGGCGGGACAGGCTACGGCATGAATATCTCGCTCTCGCAGCTTGCTCTGAGCGAGCTGGAGCGCCCCACCGAGACGCTTCTCTTCGCCGACGCGGGCATCCCGAACTTCCCCGTGGCCGGGCAGGTCGGCGAGACGATAGTGATCCAGCCGCCGATTCGCTGGGTTCCCAGCCCCGAGATGGACTTCCGGCATCAGGGCATGGCAAACCTGACCTGGGCCGACGGCCACGCCAAATCCCTCAAAAAAGAGGCGTTTCTCGCGCTTCTTCCGCAAACGCAGCAGCGCCCCGACCGCAAGTTCGTCGGCGACGCTCTCATGGCTCCTCAGAAAGACAACTAAATTCTATGCTCTCTCGTGCAACTCTCACCATAGCGCTCTCGCTCGCTCTTCTCACCACGGCCCGTGCCCAGACGCCTCAGATCACGGCGTTCGTCGGGACCGGTAGCCAGACGAGCTTTATGACGCTGGACTTCAAAGATGGCGTCTCAAACCCCGTGACGTACGCGTTCGGGTATCGCTACGACGGCGCAAAAAACAGCGGCGACTTTCTGCTGGCGCTTGCCTCGGGTGTCCCGACGTTCGGCGCGACGCTTCAGGGAAGCATCGGGGTCGGGCTGGGACGCTACGTCGAGGGGCTTTCCTACGGAGGGCGCAACAAGTTCAACGATTTTGGCGGCGGAAACTCGGGCGACCCGAACGGCTTCTGGTCGCTTTGGACCAGCTCCAATGGCTTCACGGGCTGGAGCGAGTCGCAGGTCGGCATCGACGGGCGGGCGCTGACGAGCGGCTCGTGGGACGGCTGGAGCTGGACGGCTGACTTCAACAATCCGAGCGCCCCGCCGCAGACGCCCGTGGCCGCCCCCGAGCCGTCGGCGCTGGCGCTTCTCGGGCTGGGCGTACCTGGCTTCTTTGTGATTCGTCGGCGGTACAATCCGTCGTGACTATCGACGAAATTACCGGGCGCGTGGCGACACTCTCCGTGCGCCCCCGAGTTCTGCTGCTGACGGAGTTGAACGGGGCAGGTCAGCAGACCGCCTTGCTTGAAGCGGCAGGCGGAACTCCGTGCCTGTCTCTTGCCGACAAGCCCGACGTTCTGCTGCTCGCCCTGCCCGATCTCTCCCTCGACGACGCCGAGGAAGAGGCTTTTGATCTGGCCGAGCTGCCCGGCTGGTTCGACCTGCCCTGCGTGAAGGGTGGCGACTGCTACCTCCTCGACGCCGCGCAGATAGAAGACACCGAACGAGCGACCTGGATTCTGGCGACCATTCTCCACCCGGACCTCTTCACCGAGATGCTCCCGGCCTACTCCGTCCGAATGTTCCCGCCCGAGCTGTACAAGAAACCCGACGATGACGCTTAAAGACGACCTCGGGCGCGGCGTCACGCTGACGCGCCCGGCGCGGCGGATCGTCAGCCTGACGCCCGCCACCACGGAGAATTTATTTTCTTTCGGCGCGGGAAATTTGGTGGTGGGCGTCACGACCGTCGATACGTTCCCGCCCGAGGTGAAAAAGCTCCCACGCGTCGGGGATTTCGGGCAACCCTCGTACGAGCGGCTCTTTGCCCTGAGGCCCGATCTCATTGTTTTAGACTCCGCGACGATCCCGCTCGCGGAGGCCGAAGCGCTGGCAAGAAAAGTCCGCTGCCCGGTGTTTGTCCAGAAATCTCAGGCAGTACGCGATGTTGCGCGGCACCTGAGACAGCTTGGGACGCTCACTGGCAAGCCCATCGACGCTGAAAAAGTCGCGCGGGCGCTGGAGAGACAGCTCGCAGCAGTTCCGAGACGAGCAGGCCGCCCTCCAAGAGTGTTCGTCGAGGTGAGCAGCGTACCGCTCTACGCCGCAGGCCCTGGCTCGTTCGTGGACGACGTGATTACGCTTGCAGGCGGAATCAACGCACTGAAAACCGGCGGGCCGTTCCCGCAGGTCAGCAAAGAAGCGCTTCTTGTGGCAAGGCCCGAGATCTACGTCGTCGCGCTGGGGCCGGGCGAGACGCCCCGAGCCGGAACGGTCGGGGTTCTTGCGGACCATCTCTTCCGGCCCACGCCCCGGCTCGCACGCGGCCTCGAAGCGCTCGCAGCCGCGCTTCGGGCAAAAAAATAAAGCCGCTCTCTTTTCTCTTCAGGCGAAAAGAAAAGAGAGCGGCAGACCCAACTCAGCGCTTGCGGCGCAGAAGAGCGAGCGCAGGCAGGGCGAGAAGGCTGAGCGCAGCAGTGGCAGGCTCGGGCACGGTGTTGCCCGGAGAGCCGCCGCAGGCATCGCTGCCACCGGGAACGCCGCCATCGGTGTCGCTCACCGAGCTACACGGGTTGGCACGGCTGTTGGAATTGTCCAGCCAGCCCTGGCTGGAGAACGCAAAGTTGCTCAGGTAGCCATTCGCATAGCTGGTTTGAGTTCCAGCGGTCGGGTGGAACCAGACACCGACCTGGCTATTGAAGTCCGCACCGTCCCACGGATTGGCTCCGGGATTGATCGGGTTGTAGCCATTGACCCGTGTGGCGTCGATGTCGAAGCCCATGGTCACCGTGCCGTTGGCGGCGCGGGTGTAGGTCAGGTCGTAGATCCCGTTGCCGCTGAGCAGCGACGAAAAAATGCGGTCAGGCGACTGGGTTCCGGCGGCGGGCGAGCCGTCGTAGTAGCTCGTATTGCCGTTCTCGCCGTTGTAGCCGTAGGCGGTTAAAATCGGGCCGGTGGATTTCGAGGCATCGAAGTAAAAGATCGGAAGCTCGCCAGCGGTTCCCTTGGGATTGGGGCCATCGTTGAGCGCCAGCCAGAAACCGTCGGGAGTCGCGCCATGGGCATTCGGAGCAAAGCTGGCGGCCCAGGCAAGGCGCTGCGTCGCGGCGTTGTACGACGCGGTGACGCCCGTGAGCTGCCCGGCGTAGGCCGTGGAGCCAGCAACCTCTGCCGCTGTCGCGTCGTAGCGATAGGACTGAGCGTGGGCGCTGCTAAAGAGAAGAAGGCCCGCAACAACCAGCGCGGGACGAAAGAACATTCTGGTCATGTCTCAGAGCATAGGCTACTATCGTGCCATCGGTATCCGTAAAACTAATTAATTGAACCAACAAAGAAGAAAAACCAGCATATTTTGGGATAAAAAATAGGCCGAAGAAACTTTCTTCGGCCTGGCAACCTCATCTTGCAGAGGTCAAGGAGGATCGTGTGGGCAGCTTACTTTTCGGGAAATTTCTCCGTCAGGTAGGCGGCCAGATGTTGTGCGGCGGGAGCAGCCTCGCTCTCGCCGGTCAGTGCGACAAGCTTCTGCGCGAGCGGCCCCGGCGGGACGCCATAGGGCAGCGCGACATTGAGAATCTCCGTGAGCGCGTCCAGTCTCTCCGAAATAGCGGGCGAGGCTTGCCGGGGCACGAAGAGCACCTCGCCGGGCGCACCGTCGTCCAGCAGCCCGACGATAAAAAGTCCTTCTACCGATCCGGCCCGAAAGCGATGGGTGACGCTCGCATGATCGTCGCCGAGAGTGCGCCGGGCGGGTGCAAAAACGGGCGCTTCGAGGGCGACGGCAGGCTCCACCGAGGGGCTTTCCCCGGTTTCGACAACGGGTTCTTCGAGGCGGGGCGCTCGCTCGCGCAGGCCGTTGCGGGGAGCGTTTGCCCGAGATGCTTCTTCTTCGAATAATTGGGTAGACAAAAGTCCGCTCTTTCTCTTGACGCCGGGCGGATTATGCTACAAAATGTAGACCTGTCTTCCGCTGGTATCCCCAAGATGTGGGGGTTCGGGCTGGATTATAGGGCTTCTTGCGGGCCTTGTCAATGGCAAACTTCAGAAACGGAACCGGTTTTTTCAAGGCAAACGTTTGCTTCTTTGTTTGCCTCAAAAAAACCTTGGTGTTTGCCTTAAGATTGCGTTGACAAGCCTTCCCAGGCGACCTATAATTGCCGCGCGGAACACCCCGTGGCTCACAGTAATAAAATTAACACAAAGATTCTTTAGGATCCTTCAGAAACAACACATGCAGACAACCTACACGCTCGGAGGGAAGACCTTCTATCTGGACCAGGAGAAGGCCGAGGCCGCTCTCAATGCCAAGCGAGTGATCAATGGTCGCCAGACCATGACCTTCAATCTTTTGCCCCTGCGATATCAGTGGGCCTACACGCTCTACCGGAAGATGAAGGCAAACCACTGGGAGCCGGAAGATATTCCCATGCAGCGCGACATCGAGCAGTGGAGAAGCGATACGGCCCTGACCGATATCGACCGCTGGATCATTCGGATGGGGATCGGGTACTTCTCGGCAGCCGAGGGGATCGTCGGCGACAACGTGATGCATGTGGTGCGCGAGCTGGTGACGGCCTCGGAATTAAAATTAGTTCTCGGAAGGCACGCCCACGAAGAGAATATCCATGCTGACTCGCTGCTCTACATGGTCAGCTCGCTCGGGATCAACCCCCACGAGTGCGAGGCCATGTTCGACGGCATCGAGACGATTGTCGCGAAAAACGAGTTCGTCACGCGGGCCTCGCAGGCGCTGCGCCGCGACCTCGACATGACAAAAATCGAGAACATGCAGCTCATGGCAAAGAACATCTTTGTCTTCGGGCAGTGCATGGAAGGCACCCAGTTCTACGGACTCTTCGGGATGGTGCTTTCTCTGTACCGCCAGGGCAAGTTCCCCGGAATCGGGATGATGTTCCGCTACACCCTGCGCGACGAGTCCAACCACATCGAGCTTTTCCGGAATTTATTTCTGGACTTAATCGACGAGAACCCCCAGATTTGGACTCCGGAGTTCCGTGCGGAGCTTCTGAACCTCATGCGCGAGGCCGTGACGCTGGAGAAGGCGTTCATTCGCGACTGCCTCCCGGTTGCGGGACTGGGCCTGTCGTCGGAGGAGTTCGAGGCGTATATCGACTACGTCGCCGACCGACGGCTCGAAGGCGTCGGGCTGGATGCACTGAATCCGGGCATCGGGAATCCCCTGCCCTGGCTGGCCGAGCTGATGGACATCAAGAAAGAGCAGAACTTCTTCGAGGGCCGGGTCACCGAGTACCAGAAGTCGTCGTCTCTTGCCAGCGTCAGCGACGACGAACTTTAGCGTTTCTCTGTCGCCCCCAAGCGTTTGGGGGCGCTTTTATCCAAGGCATCAAATTTATGACGATCAACCTGCCCGAAATCTTGCGCGATCTTGAGATCAAGCGCGCCGCCCTCCTGCCCGACGACCAGAAGCCGCACTTCGACGGCTCGGATGCGGTGCGCGACCTGGCGGCTCCCGAGTTCGAGGTGAAGATCGTCAGCCACAACGAAGAGCGGGCGTTCCAGCCCGCGCTCGCGGCGAAGATCGTCGGGAACGCACTGGTGACGTTTCACTTTGCGCGGGGCAACGCCGAGATCGACACCGACGAGAACCGCAGCTTCGTGCGAGACACCACCGAGCGCGTCGTGGCACGGCTGGCGCGGCTCGGGGAGAACGGGCGCGGCGCGACCCTGACCGACTACGATCTCTCGGTGCTGATCGAGGCGGCCCTGATCGAAAAAGGCGCGTACGATGTCGCCAAGGCCCTGGTGATGCAGCGCACGACCCTGCCCCACCACGGCACCGAGGTTCTCGACGAAGACGAGATCAAGCTGATTCGGCGGAGCGGTCAGGTGGTTCCGTGGAACACCGACAAGATCGAAGTGGCGGTGCGCAAGGCGTTTCTGTCGATGAAGATGGAGTCCGACCCCGCCATGACGATTGCCATGCGGGTCTTCGAGCGGGCGCGGGCGCTCGGGCTGAGCTACATCGCCATCGAAACGGTTCAAGACCTGGTTCAAGAGGAGCTGGTGCTCGGAGGCCACATGAAGGTCGCCGAGGACTACATTCTCTACCGGGCCAAGCGCGCCATGCTCCGCGCCCAGGAAGCGCAGCAGGCCACAGGCACCCAGTTTGCCCTGATCCCGGTCTTAGAAGACGACGGCACGAGCAACTTCTGGGATGGCGCGGACCTCAAGGAACGGATTCGGTTCGCGTCAATCGGGCTGGATCTGTGCATGAGCGCCGGGGAGATCGAGGCCGAGCTGCGCCGCTCGCTGCGCCCCGACATCCGTCGCGACGACCTGACCCGCACGATTGTCCTCAATGCCAAGACTCTGATGGAAAAAGACGCCGACTTTGCCTTCTTTGCGGGCCGGATTCTACTCAGCTATGTTTATGAAGAAGCCCTTCCCTGGAACATTGTCAAAGATGGCGTCGGCGGACTTCAGGAAGCGCACAAAAAAGCCCTCAAGCCGTACTTAGAATATGGCGTCAAGATCGGTCGGCTTCATGAGAGTCTCTTAAACTTTGATTTAGAGAAGCTTTCAGCGGCTCTCGACCCGACTTCCGATCTGGACTTCGACTATTTAGGGCTTCAGACGCTTTATGACCGATACTTAATCACCGACAAGACCGGCAAGCGCCCGCGCCGCATCGAGACGCCCCAGCTTTTCTGGATGCGCGTCGCGATGGGGCTGTTCTCCGCCGACAAAGAGAATAAAGAAGACAACGCACTCGCTCTGTACGTCATGTACAAGAGCCGACGGTTCTGCTCATCGACTCCGACCCTGTTTAACTCGGGAACGCTGCACTCCCAGCTCAGCTCGTGCTATTTGTACAAGGTAGAGGACTCTATTGAATCTATTATGATCCGTGGAATCGCCGAAAATGCCTTTCTTTCCAAGTGGGCAGGCGGCCTGGGTGGCTCCTGGACCGCCGTTCGCGGCACAGGCAGTCATATCGGTGGCACCAATGGCGAGTCACAGGGCGTTATTCCATTCTTAAAGATGCATAATGATCAGTTAGTAGCTGTCAATCAGTGTTTTGTGCCGGGAACGAAGCTCTACACAGGACGGGGAACTACGGCGATTGAGAGCGTGCGGGAAGGCGATCTGGTTCTGGGAAAAGACGGCGAGTATCGGCGCGTGACTCGGGTGATGGAGTACGAACAAAACGACGCACTGGTCTCTGTGGACATCAAGCACAGCCTGGAACCGCTCCGCGTCACGGCGGGCCACCCGATCTTCACCCTGCGCGGCATTCCGATGGAGCTGGGCAACGAGCGAGCACAAACGCGGATTTTAGACAAGGGCAAGGCGACCTTCGACTGGGTCGAGGCGGGCGACCTGAAGCGCGGCGACTATGTGGCGCAGGTCGTGCCGTTCGAGGTCGTCGAGGTTCCGGGATTCACCGAGGACGACGCCCGGTTTTATGGAATGATGCTCGGCGACGGCCACCAGACCTCGGAGGGATACGAGTGGGGACTGAGTTTCAACCAGGAAAGCGACGCGCTCTCGCTGGAGTTCGCACGCGGCTACCTGCGCGAGCGCGGCATCCGCTGGCATGAGTCCGAGCGCGGGCTGTATCGCCAGATGAAGTGGGGTGTGAACCAGTCCAAAGACCCGCTCTTTCAGCTACCGTTCACCGGAGCCGATCTCTACGATGGCTTCCGCAAGAAACGAATCTCCCCGAGGCTTTCGCACCTGCCACACGGCCATGCGCTCCAGATTCTTCGTGGCCTGATCGACACCGATGGCAACGTCAGCCGGGGCAAAGAGGTCACGTTCTACAATACGTCCGAGCTTCTGGTCGAGGGGCTGCGCTATCAGCTTCTGCGGCTGGGAGTGCCGACGGCAGGCAAGAGCCGCACCCGGCACTTCGACCACGTCGGCGTGCGTTCCGACGGCTCCGAGGCTATCTTCAAAGGCACGACGACCGAGTGGGTCGTTCGCATTCCTGCGATTGCGCCACTGGCCGAGCTTCTGGGAGTTCCCCCGCTCACGAAGTTCAACTGGCTTCGCGTCGGGAACCTGGTCTTCTCGCGTGTCCAGGGCATCGCGCCGCTGACGGGTGTCAAGCTTGTCTACGATCTCAAGGTCGAGGGTGCCGAGTCGTACATGACAACCTCCGCGCTGGCCCACAACGGCGGCAAGCGGGCCGGGTCAGGCTGTGCGTACCTGGAAGTCTGGCACAACGACATCATCGATTTCTTAGAGCTGCGAAAAAATACGGGCGACGAGCGACGGCGCACCCACGACATGAACACGGCCAACTGGATTCCCGATCTTTTCATGAAGCGCATGGAGGCCCGCGAGAGTTGGACCCTGTTTCGAAGCTCCGACGTGCCCGATCTCCACGATCTCTACGGAATGGCGTTCGAGAAGCGCTACGCCGAGTACGAGCAGCTTGCCGAAGAGGGCAAGATCCACGGCAAGACAATCGAGGCGCTGGAGCTGTGGAAACAGATGCTCAAGGCGCTCTTTGAGACCGGCCACCCGTGGATCACGTTCAAAGACCCGTGCAACGTCCGCTCCCCGCAAGATCACGTGGGAGTGATTCATAGCTCTAACTTGTGTACCGAAATATGTCTAAACACTTCACATGAAGAGACAGCGGTTTGTAACTTAGGGTCGATTGTTTTAGACACGCACCTGACGCCCGAGGGCAAGCTGGATCATCCGAAATTGCGCGAGACGGTGCGGGTTGCGGTGCGGGCGCTGGACAACGTCATCGACATCAACTTCTACCCGACCGAACCGGCGCGGCTCTCGAACTCGCGGCATCGGCCCGTGGGCCTCGGGGTGATGGGCCTTCAGTACGCGCTGTACAAAAAAGGAATCCCGTTTGCGTCGCCGGAGGCCGTGGCCTTCAACGATGAGTTTATGGAGGCTATCGCCTACTATGCCTACGAGGCATCGAGCGACCTGGCCGCCGAGCGCGGGACGTACTCCAGCTACAAGGGCAGCAAGTGGGACCGGGGGCTTCTGCCGATTGATACGGTCGATCTTTTGGAGAAAGAGCGGGGGCTGCCCATCAGTGTCCCGCGCGGCGGCAAGCTGGACTGGGATCCGCTTCGGGAGAAAATTAAAAAGCAGGGAATGCGCAACTCGAACGTTCTTGCCATCGCGCCGACGGCGACGATAGCGAACATCATGGGAACCAGCCCGTGCATCGAGCCGATGTACAAAAACTTGTTTGTGAAGTCCAACTTGTCGGGCGACTTCGTGGTTCTAAACACGTTCTTAGTGCGTGATTTGAAGTCGGTCGGTCTCTGGAAACCAGAAATCGTGGATCAAATTAAATACTTCGACGGCGATTTGAACGATATTGAAGCCATTCCCGGCTGGATCAAAGAAAAATACCTGACGGCGTTCCATATTCCGTACGAGTTTCTGTTAGATGGAGCCGCACGTCGCCAGAAATGGATCGATCAGAGCCAGTCGGTGAATCTTTTCTTAGGCTCGCCCGACATGAAAATGCTCAGCCACATGTACCGCCACGCCTGGCGCGTGGGCCTCAAGACGACGTACTACCTGCGGACGCTGGGCGCGAGCAATATCGAAAAAGCCACGGTCTCCCTCAAGATGCGCGCCACCGACGACACGCCGAGTGCGCCGAAGAAGGCCGTCACCGAGGAAGAAGCCCTGGCCTGCTCGATAGAAGCCATGCGAAACGGCGAAGAGTGCGAGGCGTGCCAGTAGCACCCATCCCCCAACCCCTTCCCTCGCGCCGACTTCGTTGGCGCGAGGGAAGGGGAGCCGGAAGATGGCTTTCGGACGTTCCGAGATGGGACTATGTCCGGAGGACATTGTGGTGAAACCCTTAGCCACCGATGTTCATATCGGTGGTCCATGTCGGCGGACGCTATAACGCCCCCACGAATGGGGGCGTCTTTTTATTTTTCCTGGCCGAAGGTGAGGATGTTGCCGTCGGGGTCTTCGAGGTTGAAGTCTCGCATTCCGTACTCGTAGTCTTGAAGGCCAGTTTCGATCTTTGCGCCTTTTTTCTTTACTTCGGCGTGGTAGGTGTCCACGTCGTCGCAGAAGAAGTACGCGCAGGCCCCGCCGAGGGCGCGGCGGGGCGTCTTGGTTGCGGAGAGATGCAGCAGGGCGTCCCCACGCTCCAGGCCCGCGTAGAAGCCGCCGTACTGGAACTTCTCCGTGAAACCCAGAACCTCGGTGTAGTGCTGGAGCGACGCGCTCAAGTCCTCGACGTAAAAAACGGGAGCTACCCCAAATGTTGCCATGATCCCATTGTATCTTAAAAAACTCCTTGCAAACTATAGTTCGCCGTGATAAAGTCTCGCCGGAAAGTGAGGATTTTATGACAGTAGCAGAAGTGGGCGCAGGGCTGGTCGCGCTGTGCAAAGAAGGCAAGTTCGACGAGGCGATGGAGGCGTTCTATGCGGAGAACATCGTCAGCATCGAGGCGGACGGCCCCAACGTCGAGACGGTCGGGCTGGAAGCGGTGCGCGGCAAAGCGGCCTGGTGGAACGATACGTTCGAGGTAACGGGCTGCACCGTGGAAGGCCCCTTTGTGAACGGTACGCAGTTCATCGCCGCCTTCCATCTCGATGTGACGCAGAAGGCGGACGGAAAAGCGATCCATATGGACGAGGCCGCGCTCTACACCGTCGAGGGCGGCAAGATCGTCCGCGAGGTCTTCTTCTACTAACTGCGCCGAAGCAAGAGGGCAAAGACCGGAGCGCCGAGCAGTGCCGTCACGACACCGATGGGAATAGGGATTCCCGGAAGCGTAGCGCGGGAGAGCAGGTCGGCCAGAACCAGAAGCGCACCGCCCAGCAAGGCCGAGAGCGGCACGAGCGGGCGGTGTGCCGGTCCGACCAGCGCACGAACCGCATGTGGCGCGAGCAGCCCGATAAACCCGATCACACCCGAGAACGCAACCGCCGTCGCCGTGAGAAGCGCCGTGAGCAAGATCACCTGGCGGCGCAGTCGGGCCACATCGACGCCGACGGCGTGCGCGGTTTCGTCGCCGAACGAGAGCGCATCCAGAGAGCGGCCCAGGCGTGAGAGCCACCAGACGCCCGGCGGAACGACGACGGCGAGCGTTGTAATCTGCCACCAGGCCGCCTCGCCCAGGTAGCCCAGAAGCCAGCTCAGAACCCGGCTCGTGGACTGGTTTGCCAGTGCGAGCAACAAGTTCATCAGGGCCGCAAGAAACGTCCCGGCGATCACTCCGGCCAGGAGCAGTGCGGCCCGCCCCGACGCGCCTCGTGCCAGAAAGAAAACCAGCGCCGTCGCGCCCACGGCTCCGAGAAACGCCAGCGTGGGCAGAAAGAGAGTGGCGGAAAGCCCCAGCAGAATCGCCGCCCCAGCCCCCACCGATGCCCCGCTCGCTGCGCCCAGAAGATACGGGTCCGCCAGCGGATTACCCGTCATTCCCTGGAGCGCCGCCCCGCTCGCCGCCAGCGCCGCCCCCACCAGCGCCGCCAGCAACACGCGCGGCAGCCGAATCTCCCAGAGAATCGGGCTATGGACCAGCTCGGCAAGTCCCACACGCGTCTCGCCGAAAGCCACGCCCAGCACGAGCGCGAGAAAAAGCAGCCCGCCCAGCAAGAGCGCAGTCGGGCCGAGCGGCCAGCGGCGCACGTCAGCCTCCCCCGCCGGGCGGGGGCAAGGGGGGCAGGGCCGCCCAGAGCGCCTCGGCTACAGCATCCTCACTCTGCGATGCATCGAGCACGACCCAGCGGCCTGGCTCGGCGGCGGCGAGCGCTAAAAACCCGTCGCGGACCTTCGTGTGGAATGCCAGCGACTCGTGGTCCAGCCGGTTCGTCTCGCCTGCGTGCCTGCGGGCGAGGCCAGCGGCGGCGGGAAGATCGAAGAGAAAGGTTCTGGTGGGCGTCAGGCCGCCCGTCGCAAACGTGTTCACGGCCCGAATGGCATCGAGAGGCAGGCCGCGTGCATAGCCCTGGTACGCCAGCGACGAGTCCGTGAACCGGTCGCACAGCACGATTTTTCCGGCAGCGAGTGCGGGCCGCACCACGGACGCGACGTTCTGGGCGCGGGCGGCAGCAAAGAGCAGAAGCTCGGCCTCGCGGGTCATCTCGGTGGAGAGCAGAAGCTCCCGAACTCTCTCGCCCACGCTGTCGCCGCCCGGCTCGCGCGTCCGGAGAACCTCATGCCCCCGCGCCTCCAGGCGAGTCAGAAGCCGTCCAAGCTGCGTCGTCTTGCCCGCGCCCTCCGGCCCTTCCAGCGTCAAAAACAGCCCCGACTTCACGCCCGGATTGTATCAGCCACGGCGCGGATTTCTCAGTGCCAGCAAGTAGCTCTCTGCATCGAACGTTTTCCTTCGTTGACCTGACCTGTTGAAGCGATGCGGAAAGCGATGAGGGAGTGAGTAGATTGCCAGATTGTTGCAGGTGATTTTCTGAGAAATCTCGGCGTCCAGGGTAATTTCATAAGAGGCAGTATCGGGAATGACAACACGGATGTCTCGCAAAATTCCCACGGATGAACAAAGAACTCCATCACAATTTCCAAAATTCAGCAAAAACGAACGCCCTGAACTTCGAACGATAGCAAAACAATCATTGTACGACAGGTACTCGTAAATACACACAATGAACTCAAAACGGGATGGCAGCGTGGTCTGTAACTCTGGTAACAATTCCTGCAATTTCTCTACTTCTATATTCCGTGAGTATCGTCCACGATCCGTTTTTATCAAAGAAGGTACATCAGGTGCTCTTATGCTGGACTCTGTAAGTTGATCAAAATATAAAAATAGCGATTCTCCTTCGAAACACAAGGTGAGTGTTTTTAATTCTTCATCGATAGTCATTGAATTCAGACGTTTTTTCCGAATCGGCAGACCGCTACATCCCCAAAAATTAATTCGACGGTATGTTTTCGCATCAGTATCTATAAAATTAAGCGTCAGAATGCGCTCGGGAAAGTAGAAGCGCAGAATACGAGGAAACTGCCTATAGGAAATCACTCTCATGGGATTCTGGATACGAGCCACTGATTGAGGTCGCTTAGAGTCTCGCCGGAGATCTCGTGGGTCATGGGGTACTCGCGGTAGGTGAGCGCCGTCGGGAGCGTGGTGAGTTTTTCGCGGGCGTCGCGCCCGGCGGCGAGGGGAACCACAAGGTCGCGCGTGCCGTGGGCCACAAAGATCGGTTTATCTGCCAGCGCCGAGTTTTCGGCCCGATTCTCCCAGCCGACACCGGGGACATGCCCGCTGAGTGCCGCGACGCCTGCGAAAAGCTCGGGGTGAGTGAGCATCAAGTACAGCGAGACCGCTGCGCCCTGAGAAAACCCGAGCAGAACTACCCGGCCAAACGGGTGCGTTTCTTTTAGAGTTTCTAAAAATTCGAGAACTTCCCCGGCGCTTGCGGGAAGATGGGTCTCGTCCACCTGGATTCCGGCCTGGGTGAAGCCGATATCGTACCAGCCGTAGCCCGGCGGATACCGGCGCGGCGCTCGGACGGACGCGACAAGAAATCTGTCGTCGAGGTAGGGCGCGAGCGCGAAGAGATCGCTTTCGTCGCTGCCGTAGCCGTGAAGCAGAAGCAAGAGCGTCGGGTTGGGGCCGGGGGCGGGCCGCAGTTTGTGGATAAGCGCCATGGCTCCAGTGTACAATCTCCATCATGCAGAACCCACCGCCTCCGGCCCGGCCCGCTCCCGCCGTGGTTCTGCCCCGCGACTTGCAGATTTTCACGCAGGCGAACCAGGCCATGCGTGCCGGAGACCTTCCCGGAGCCGAGACGCTCTACCGGAAAGCGCTCGCGCTCAACCCGAAGCTTTCTGCGGCCTGGGCGAACCTCGGGCTGCTCCAGGCCAACGCGCAGCGCTACCCCGACGCCGCAAAAAGCTTCGGGCGAGCACACGCGCTGGAGCCGAAGAACCCGGCGTACCTGATGCCGCTCGCGCAGGCCCAGAGCCAGGCCGGGCTGCTACCCGGAGCCGAAAAAACCCTGCAAGAAGCCCGCAAGATCTGGCCGCGCGAGGAAAGCGTTCTGGGGCTACTCGCCACCATCCAGATGAACCGGGAGCGCTTTTTGCCCGCTTCCGAGACGCTCAAAACCCTGAACCAGGTTCGAAAGGGGAAAGATCGGCAGACGCTGGGGCTGCTGGTCACCGCGCTGACAGCCGCCCGAAAGCGCACGGAGGCCCGAAGCTACGCCCAGATCATGGCGAGCCGCTTTCCCAAAGACCCGCTGGCGCATCTGCTGGTCGGCGATCTCTCGGCGCAGCTTCAGGACTGGGCGGCGGCGCAGGCGGCCTACGGGCGGGCGTTCGCGCTCAACCCGAAGGCGGGCAAGGCCGCACTGGCGGCGGGCGCGTGCGCCGAGAAAGCGGGCAATCTTCTGGGAGCCGAGGCGATCTACAAAAAGCTGGCGCAGAAGCGGGCGGGCGAGCCAGTGGCGCGGCTCGCGCAGGGCAAGATTCTACTGCTCCAGAAAGACTACGCGCAGGCCCAGAACCAGCTTGAGGCCGCGTTCGTCTCTCAGAAAAGCGCGGGGAGCGAGCCGGAATTCCTGGTGCCGCTGGGCGAGGCGCTACTCTTTCAGGGTCGCCAGAACGACGGGCGGGCGCGGGAGTATCTCCGGGCGGCAGTGGCTATCGACCCGGCCCACGAGCGGGCGCGGCGCTCGCTGGCGTTCTTGAACCTGCGCTCAGGCCGCCTCGCCGATGCCGTGGTTCAGCTTCGTGCGCTCCTGGAGCTTTCCCCCGACGACGACCGGACGCGTCACCAGATCGCAGAATTGCTCGGGGCGCTGGGCAAGACCGACGCGGCACTCGCGGCCTGGGAAGAGCTTGCCCAGCGCCGCCCGTCGGACCCGGAGCCGCTGCGCGAGCTTGCCGCCCTCCACGAGAAAGCGGGAAAGCCGGGCGACGCAAGAAAAGCGTTGCGAAAAGCCCTCGCCCGCGCCCAGGGCGACCCCGAGACGCTGCTGGCATCGGCGGGCCTCGAAGAGCGCTCTGGCGACATCGCAGCGGCACTCCGGGTGCTGGAGCGCGCGGCCCTTGTCGCACCCGAGTCGCCTGCGGTGCAATGGGCGCTGGCGGATCTCTGGCTCCGGCGCAAGCAGCCCGCCGCCGCCGAGAAACCTATCGCCACGCTGGAAACCCTCGGCGAGGCGGGCCTCAACCTCGCCCGAAGGCGCACCGAGACCGACACGCCCGAGAGCTGGCTCATCTACGGACGGCTCCTGAAGCGCGCCGGACGCCCCGAAGAATCTCAGAAAGCCTTCGACGAAGCGGTTAAGAAGGGATTTTCGCTCCCGCTGTCAAACAAACCGCTATGAAGTGCGCCCGCCACTCCGATATCGATACCGAGCTGTCCTGCACGCGCTGCGAAACACCGATCTGCCCCAAATGCCTGGTAGTGGGCGCGGTCGGGATGCTCTGCAAGTCCTGCGCGGGCGGCGGCAACATTTTATTTCAGGTCAGCCCGGCCCGAATGCTTCTCGCCGGAGCGCTCGGCGTCGGTGCAGGCGTCATCGCGGGCGTCGTGGTTCAGCAAAGCGGCTTCTTTCTGTTCTTCATCTCCTCGATCATCGGTGGCGCGGTCGGCCAGGGCATTCTCTGGGCCACGAAAGGTCGCCGTGGCCCCAAAGTCGAGATATTGACCGGCATGAGCGTCGTCGTCGGTGCTCTTCTCTCTTTGTTTCTCACCGGAGTCTGGCGCTACTACTGGCACTTCCCCGCCAGAGCCATCTGGTTCGTCATCGGCGTCGTTCTCTGCACAATTTCTGCCGTCGCCCGCGTCCGTAAATGGTAAAAAAGAATTTTTGCCGTTTTCCGGATTGAGCCAATTGAATCTAGTCTCGTCGCATGAGAAAAATAGTTGTCGGATCCTTTATTACCCTGGACGGAGTCATGCAAGCTGCTGGCGGACCCGAGGACGGTTTCAAATACGGCGGTTGGAGCGCTCCTTACTACGACGAAGCTCTTGATAAGATCGCGGAAGAGCAAAAGCAACCCGCGAAAGACCTTCTTTTGGGCAGAAAAACCTTTGATATGTTTGCTTCCTTCTTTCCTGAACACGAAAATATCTGGCCTGGCGTCAATGAAGTCACAAAGTACGTAATGAGTAACACCCTGGAAAAGTCAGATTGGAAAAACTCCGTTTTTCTAAAAAGCGTAGAGGATATTAAAAATCTCAAACAATCGGAAGGTTCTGATATTCAAGTTCATGGCAGCGGCAATTTAGTTCAAACACTACTCAAACATGATTTAGTGGATGAACTCTGGCTTCTCCTTCATCCGGTGACGCTCGGCACCGGAAATAAGTTATTTGCGGGCGGCACGATTCCGGCAGCCTTCCGTTTAATAGAGAGCACAGCGACACCAAGCGGCGTGATCGCGGCCCATTACAAGCGAGATGGAGACGTTAAAACGGGTACAATGGGAGCTTAAATAGACGACAAACGGGTTCGTCAGTCGCCCGCGTCCGCACCTGGCAGGTCACGAGCGGGCTTCGGCGGTGCCCCACCAGCGTTCGGGGAGGGTGATCTTGACGCCCTCGGCATCGCGGAGCTGCGGGGCGGCGGCGAAGAAGCCGCTTTCCAAAAATAAGACCAGGGCGTCGCGCTGGGGGTCGTGGTGGGCACCGCGCAGGCGGACATCGGGCGGGAGCGGCGGGGCGTCGCTCTCGGCACTGAAGAGCTTCAGGACATCGGCGGGGCGCAGAAAATAGGCTTCCCAGCGGGCCTCAGGCGGGGGCGGGCCTGCGTCGAGCAGGGGCGGAGGCGGGGCGGGCAGAGCCGGGGCGTCCACCTCGACGACCAGCTCATTCCATGCGCCGCGATAGCCGCCGTCTTTTCCCTGCGTGACGGCCACGGGGTCGAACCACTCGCTCCCTAAAACCAGTACGAAGCTCTCGCGGGCTTCGTCGAAGTAGGCGTCCTCGACCCGCACATCGGGCGGGAGCTGCGGGGCCGCATACGTCGCATCGGGCCGACTGCGCTCTTTCAGCAAAGAGAGCAGGTCGGCAGGCTTGACGAGCATCATCATCCAACGGCGAGTCACGGGCGAGAGTTTCGCGGCTGATGCCCGGTATTCCTTCTCAGGTGTCCGCGATGAAGACGCCGTAGCGGGCTTCTTTGCCGTCGCCGAGGGGTTCGAGGGCGTAGCGTTGCTCGTAGCTACCCGTCAGCAGGTTGCGGACATAGGGCGCTTTCTGGTTCTTCAGGATCGAGACCTCGGTCACCGACGGCGGCGCGATCACGGTGATCTGCACCTGGAGGCTCGCCTGGCAGACCATGGCGATGTAGTCCACCGGGCTACCATCGGGAAGCGTCACCTGGATGTACTCGCGAGCCGCCGGATCGGCCTCGAAGGTCTGCCAGCCCCGCTTGATCTGGAGCTTATCGCGGTCCGCCTCGCCGCCACGAGGCCGTGCGCCCAGCGTCAGGAGCAGCCCGAGCGGGAGCGACGCCAGAGCCGTCAGATCGGCGATGGACAGGCGGGCGTAGTCGCCACCGATACGCTTTGCCGCCGCACGCAACACCCGTAGCGCCATGAGCGGCCAGGCAATGTCGTCGTCCACGCGGGCGAGCGCGAGCGCGGCGCGACCTGCCGCCAGAGCCGAACCCATCGGTGTCGGCGAGGTGCGCTCGGGAAGCTCGCTCACCCAGCCATCGGGCAGGCGGCGCGCCCGAAGCGTCCCGCCGAGCTGCCGGGCGAACGCGATCATCTCGTCGTTCTCGTACTCGCGGGAGACCAGCAAAACGCCCTCGATGCACGCCGCGAGCGACTCTGTCGAGGCACCTTCCGGACGAAGCGCACCCTCGGCGACCCGGCTTCTCAAAGACGCAATGCTTCGCAACGCTGCTTTTAAGTACGTCTCGTTGCCGATCACCCGGAACGTCGCGACCAGCGCCGACATCGTCTCGCCCGCCGCCCAGGGCGAGCCGCCGGGGATGCGCGGGCCACCGACCTCGAAGCGCTCGGCAATCGGCAGGCCGTTGATATCCGTCTTGAGCAGGAGCCACTGCGCCGAGGCGAGCGCGGAGCGCAGCATCAGCTCGGTCTCAAAGTGGGCGTTAAGCACGTACAGCCCCTGGGCTGCCCGCGCCGAAGAGATCACGCTGACGCTCTCGCCCCCCTGCCGGTCTTCCAATTTGCGCTCCGCGTTCATGGCGTCCCAGAACGCGCCCCAGTGCGGACTCTCGACCTCGTTGACCTGAAAATCACACAGTCCGTGCGCCAGAAGCCGCGCCTGCCGACGCAGGGCGTCGTCGCCCGTCAGGTAGTGATGCAGAAGCAGTGCACACGCCGCCCGCGACGCATCCGTGCCCTCGCCCCCGGCGACGCGCTCGTCGCCCTCACGGAAGTGGAGCCGGTCCAGAGCGGGCTTGGCGAGGCGCTTCGGGTCGGTCAATTGCACCAGCGCCGCCTGCATGGAGCCAAAAAGACACAGCGGCTCCTCGGAAGCGACTTCCTGAGAAAGATCGCCCAGCTCGGCCAGGTGCGCCACCAGCAAATCGCGAACTTCCGGCTCGGTGCGGGCCGGAGCGAAGCGAATCTCCCAGGCAAGCGCCGGGCACCCCTCGCCCCGAAGCGCGATCCCGCGCTCGCCGGTCTGTAGCGTCCCGGCTCCCGGCGACGCGACCGTCGCCGCGATTCCGTGCCGCCAGAGCGCCAGCGCCCGGTCGCTGTCCGGAGCGTGAATGGTCTGTGCGCCGCCCGCACCGAACGGCAGGTGCAGCGTCAGCGACTCGATCTTGACATCGCCCTCGACCTTCCAGGACCAGTGCAGCCGATCCTCGCGGCCTTCGACAAGCGCGGTGATCTTCGCTCCGTTGCGCTCCCCGAAGAGAGCGACCTTGCCCATACCTCGCTTCTCGTGGCGTGTCAGGAAGATCGGGAAGCACTGACCGTCGATAGTCGCCTCGGCAATGGGACGAAGTGCGCTCGTCTCGATGTAGGCGAAGACGGTCTTGCCCTTTTGCCAGTTCAGGCGCAGCCCCAGAGTACGGATGCCGAAGCTGACCGCGTTATCGGGGACGATCTCCAGGTTGATACCGGAAAGCGGGAACCGATAGATCAGTTCTGCCTCAGTGTCACTCTCTGGGACGTCGGGTTTCTTTCGTGTTGCTGACATAAGCTCTCTCCGTTTATCGGTTTTTGCCAGGCTTCCAAACCTGTCAATCTGACGAGAATCCACCTGGCACAAACACGAGAAAGTGTCTGTCTCTCCAGTTTTCCCGATCCTCCTCCGACAATGGGAGACGAGCCGAAGCCCATCCGGGCACGGCAGGAGGGACTTTCTCGTGAGCGTGTTCGCATCGCTATTTGGAAAAGAGACGCTGCTGGGGCTGGATATCGGTGGCTCCATGCTCAAGGCAATGCAAGTGGAGGTACAGCGCGGTCGTTTTAAGATCGTGCGCGCCGTCCAGCAGCCCACGCCGCCCGGCGCGGTCCGCGACGGGATCGTACTGGATGCCAGCGCCGTGGGCGACGCCATCCAGCAGATGCTGCGTGCCGCCGGAATGACGGCCAGCGGAGCCATCATCGCTGTCTCCGGCCCGACGGTTATCGTCCGGCACATCTCTATGCCCCGGCTGAGTGAAGCGGTTTTGAAAAAATCCATTCGCTACGAAGCCAGCAAGTACATTACGTCGAACCTGGAAGACTCCGCACTGGCATTCGAGATTCTCGGGCCATCCCCGGACGACGACACCCAGATGGAAGTCATGCTCGTTGCGGCACCGCGCGAGCTGGTAGACTCTCGGATCGCGGCGGTCGAGCGTGCGGGCCTCGATGCCGTCGCGGTGGACATCGAAGCGTTTGCCCTGCGGCGCGCCCTGGTCGAGCTGAACCCGGAGTTGTTCGACGACGGCAGCCTGCGGGCGGTCGTGGACCTGGGAGCGACCCACACGGAAGTTATTCTCTTTACGGGAAGCACGTTCGCCTTGACTCGCTTCATCCCGATCTCTGGCGACACGTTCACGGATGCCATTAAAAACCAGCTCCGGCTGGACCCGGCAGAGGCCGAGGCACGCAAGGCCGAGGCCGACATGTCGGTCCTGATCTCCGGCACCGGCGACGCACCTCAGATCGAGCTGGCGCGGATTCTTCAGACCACCATCGACGAGCTTCTGCGCGAGATAAGGCGCTCCATCAACTTCTTCCAGTCGCAGCTTGAAGACGTCGCACCGCCGCCCCTCTCCGAGATTCTGCTGATCGGTGGAACCTCGCAGATCCAGGGACTGGCCCCCTACATGACCGCTCGTCTCGGCACGACCACGCGCGCCGTCGATCCGTTCGACAGCCCGCACCTGGAGATGACTCCCGAGGCGGAAGAGTGGCTTCGTAGCCAGGGACCGCACCTCGGAGTCGCCCTGGGACTGGCGATTAAAGAGAACATGACCGCCATGAACGGCAAGATTTAGGTTCAAAAGAGAGACCCCGATGCCAAATATCAACCTCATCGCGCCTCGCCGCGAAGAAAAGAAAAAACTGGAGCGCGCTGCCGGTCAGCTCTTCGTCGGCCTGGGCAGCTCGGTCGGCGTCCTGCTGCTGCTGGCGTCGTACATGGCGGCCCGACACCTGTCGATGAACGCCGACATGTCAAGCGCCGAGCAGCGTATGGAGAAGATCCAGCCGACTCTTGCCGAGATCGAAAGAATCAAAAAAGAGACCGGCGACCTGATTCCCAAGGTGGAGCAACTGGAGTCGGCCAAGCTCCAGACCCTGCGCTGGAAAGCGGTCTTTCTCGCGCTCTCCAAGACGACGCCTCACAATGCCTGGCTCACCCAGATCAGTGCAAGCGAGGGCGACAGTCCTTCCCTGACGATTCAGGGCCAGACCGAGAGCCAGGCTCAGGCCGCCGACATGAACGAAGCGCTCCAGAGAGAATCCGTTTTTCAGAGTGTTGCCATCGATGGCACCGACACAGTGAGCGTCGCGCTTCCCACCAAACCGAACGAGCCTCTTCAGCAGGTCGACCGCATTCAGTTCAAACTGAACGCCCAGCTCAAGCCGATTCAGAAGCCGCAGCCGCAGGAAGCGCCGAAAGACGGAGCAACCAAGACAGCTCAGGCTACAGGAGGCAACAGCAATGGCTAAGCCCAAAATGGCTCTGAAGCCGACCAAGAAAGTCTGCCTGGGGATGGGAATCACCACGGCGGGAATTCTCATGGGGGCAGTCGGAGTCTGGTTCTGGCAGAACGGCGATCTGGAAGCCAAAGCGAAGATCGTCCAGGCCAAGCACGATCAGGTCGAGCACGGCGAGCGTGTCGCCCGTCGGCTCGAAGAAGTCCAGCAAGAACACGAGCAGACTTCCAACAAACTGAAGTACCTGGAGAGTGCCGTCTCGGGCAAGACCTATGTCTCGACGATGCTCAAGCAGATCGAAGCTATGGCAAAGGCCGAGCAGCTCACTGTGCTGAAGTTCACCCCCAAGAGCGAGCCTGCGGCACCAATGCCGACCGATCCGGAACAGAAGAAAAAATGGAAGCCCGTGCCTTACGATAAAGAGCACGCCGACATGCAGGTCCAGGGGACGTTCTGGTCGGTGACGCGCTTTGTGGACAAGCTCACCCAGTTCCAGAAGATCGTCGCGGTGGACTCGATCCAGCTTCAGCCGATCACAGCGGTCTCCGGCACCTCGCCGAAACTGACCACGACGATCAAGCTGACGGGCTTTGCGTTCCACGACGACGGCAAGCTGACGGAAGCCACCTCAGGAGCCACACCGCTACTGGGCGCGGGTTCGGGTTCGGCGCGGCGCAACCTGGAAAACCAGGTCATGAGCGCAGGAGCACCCGGAAAATGAAACCTATCGACAAAAAAGACCAGCCCAAGCTCTTCGCCCTGATCGGTGTCGCGGTGCTTGCCTTCGGGTTCGGTATCTTCCAGCTCACCGGCAGCTCGACGGCCAGGCCCACAGATCCCAAGCCCTCGGCCTCGCCTGCGGCGCAGACGGCAGCGGGCGGCGTGGTTGGACCCGATGGCGTCGTAGTGGACGACGGCACGTGGAAGCCGGACACGCTTCAGGTTCTGCCAGCCGGAGGACGCGATCCGTTCATGCCGGAAGGTGCCTCGGCCCCGCAGCCCTCGCCCTCGCCCAGCCCCCGCCCGACGCCGACGCCTCCACCCGCCACCGGCGGCACGGATATCGGTCAGCCGCCTCCGACGGAACGCTGGAAAACAGGGGACACAGGAGGCCCGCTGAAGATTCCTGGTCCGAATACAGGCGAGATGAAGGTGACACTGATCAAGGCGACGCCAAAACCATTGCCGCCCGCACCGACGCTCGATCTCTCCGGAGTCCTGGTCGCTGGGGACGACAGTCGCAGCAAGGCGATCTTCAAGAGCAACGATAGAAACACCATTCTTGGAATCGGAGATGCCGTCGGCAATGGCTGGCGTGTCTCGGGTATCCAGGAGGGAAAAGTTGAGATCATCGACCCAAAGACTGGCCGACGCGCGGCAGTCGAATTGAAATAGGAGTAATTTCTCGTGCAAACCAGACAGATGCTACATGTGCTCGCATTCGCTTCGCTCGGACTCCTGGTCCCGGCGGGCGTCTCCGTGGCGCAGACACAGACCGTGCGAGGAGCCACTCGCGCGTCGGACCGGATCAACGACATCACCGATGTCCAGATTCTCTCGGAAGAGGCCGGAGTCACCCGGATTCTCGTGGAAGGAACGCGCCCGTTCACTCCCGAGATCTCGACCTATAAAGACAGCACCATCATCGCTCTTCCGGGCGTGTGGCGTGCTGGGCCGACCGGAATTCGGGCCGTCCATAAAAACGGCGTGGCTTTTGTGAACTGTGTCCAGTTCGCCAGCAAGCCCAAACGGATCGTGCGGATCGTCGCCAGCGGCGAGAGCGCCCTGCGCTGCGAGCTGCGCGCCACCGACTCGCCCCGTCAGTGGGAGATCGTCCTGCGCGATGGCACAGCGGCTCCGGCAGCACCGGTGGCTCCCGAGACCCTCAACCTGGAAGCGACCATAGTCTCGGCCAGCAAGCCGCTCGCCCTGCCCGCGCCACAGAATCCCTGGGGCCAGGTCGCGACGCCTCCCACCTCGGAAGCGTTCTGGGCCGACGCCGACTTCGAGCCGCAGGCCCGCTCGCTCACCCCGACCCTGGCGGCTCTGGACACGGTGCAGCGCCCCATCGGGATGCTCATGGCAGCCCCCGAGCAGGTTCTGCCGACGCTGGTCGCTGTCGCGAAAAAGCAAGAGGTCGTCAAAGGGGTTGGAGCACTCGCCCCGGTCACGATCTCGCTTCCCGACACGAGCGTCGCAAGCACCCTGCCCGGCCTGACCGCCGCCGCGATCACCGCTCCGACAGTCAGTAACAAGCCCAAGCCGGTCGTCGCAAAGCCCGCCGATAGCAAGAAAGCTCCGGAAGCGCCCCGCAAACGTAGCAGCGGCCCGATAGATGTCGAGAAGACCCGTGTCTCGCTGAACCTCGTGGACACGGATGTCACGGCGGTTCTCAAGTCCATAGCCGACTACTCCGGTGTGAACATTATCGTCAGCCCCGAGGTCACGGGCAAGGTCACCGTCTCGCTCCGGGATGTCACCGTCGCCGAGGCGCTCAGCCAGATCGCGAGCATCGCCAAGTTCGAGTACCTGCTCAAGGGCCAGACATTCATCGTCGGCTCCGCAGAGCGAATCAACAAGGCTGCTGGAGATCCGGAGCTGGACACCATCGGAAGCGAGCAGATTCCCTTCTTCTACGCCAACCCCGAGGACCTGAAAAAAGCGCTGGATCAGTCGTTCCCCAACCTGACGTTCACTGTCGTGGGCGTAAGTGCGGAGTCCAAGCAAGTCCAGACTGATCCGTCCACGGTCGGAACGACCGGGGCACAAAACGGCCCGTCCAGCCAGACCGTCAAGATCACGCCGCGCGGCGGTGTTATCACGATCATGGCAAGCCTGGAAAGACGTAAAAAAGCCCGAAGCTTCATCGAGAACACCGAAAGAACAATCATCTCGGGGAGCCTCAACGAATCGGATCGGATCAAAGAACAGAAGCGTGGCTACGAAACCGAGCTGTATCAGATTCACAACTCGGAGCCGCAGAGCCTGGTGGACTTGATGAAGACCCTGATGCCGAGCATCTCGATTCTGATCGGACCTACCCCGAACTTTGTAGGCATCTCCGGGAGCGGCTCGGCGTCGTTCAGCGGCGGCGGTAGCAGCGCGGCAGGCGGCTCTGGATCGGGTGGCGGTAGCTCCAGCAGTGCGGGCAGCGCCTCGCCGCGTCCCAGCACGCTGATCGTGACCGGGCCTGCCGCCGAGGTAAAAGAAGCTCTGGAGAAATTAGAGAAGATCGACATCAAGGTTCCCTTGCTGATCTTCGAGGCCAAGCTGGTCGAGGTCAACAACGACGACCGCGACAAGCTGGGCATCAGCTACGACCTGAGCCGCTCGGTGACGATTGGCGAGCAGAACACGGGCGATGCCGCAAGCTTCGGCGGAGGCCAGTCTGGCGGTGGCGCAGGGGGTGGAGGCACTCCGGGCCGCGAGTTCAACGGGGGCGCGATCTTCCGCACACCGTACACGATCAACGCCGCGCTGAGCGCTCTGGCGTCCCAGAACAAAGCCCGGATTCTCGCCAGCCCGACCCTGACGGCGCTCGATAGCAACCCGGCCCTCGGGTTCATCGGCGACGAGATCAAGTACGTCTCCAATATCCAGCAGACGCAGACTGGCCAGAACATCACCACGGAGGTCGCAAAAGCCGGTATCACGCTCAAGGTCGTCGGACGGGTTCGCCCCAACGGGGAGATCGAGCTTCTGGTACACCCCGAAGTCTCGCTCATCAAAAACTTCATCCAGCTACCCAACGGCGTCTCGCTGCCGCAGATCGCGACGCGCTACGTCGATACGACGGTCCGGGTGAAAGATGGCGAGACCATCGGAATCGGTGGGCTGCTCAACGAGCAGGACGCCGAGAGCATCCAGAAAGTCCCGTTTTTGAGCCAGCTTCCGATCCTGGGACGATTTTTCCAGAACCGGGAAAAGAGCAAGACACGCACCGAGCTGATGGTCTTCATCACGTCGCGGATCGTGAAAGACTGACGCGGTTTGTCAGAGAGAAAAGGAATCACCACAGCAACGCTCCGGCCTGGCCGGAGCGTTGTTTTTGTGCTGAAGAACCCACTAAAAATAACCGATAATCCTGCTGGGATGGTACTGCTGTGATCGGAACTCAAGGCGATAGACTCGGCGAGCTTTTCATTGCTCGCGGCCTCATAACAGAGGCGGACCTGGTAAGCGCACTGGAGAAACAGAAACAACTCGGGGGCAACAAGCCTCTGGGAGAGCTTCTGGTCTCCATGGCGCTGATCACGGAGCGCGACCGGGTGCGCGTGCTCGGCGAGCAGTGGGGCGTCGAGTACATCGACCTCTCTGAGCGCACCATCGATGCGGAGATCGCGCAGCTGATCTCCCAGGACCTGGCGCGTCGGTATAAAGTGATCCCTCTCGAAATCGAGGGCGGAAAGCTCAAGATGGCGATGAAGAATCCTCTGGATATCTTCGCCACCGACGAAATTCGGCTGATCACGGGCAAAGAAGTCGTCCCGCTGATCGCGACCGAAGAAGACATTATCATCGCTATCGGCGAGGCCTACAAAGCCACGGCCCAGGCCGTCGAGGATGCCCTCAAGAACTTCGACGACGGGACGATCAAGCTGGAGACCTCGGGCGGGAAGATCGAGGAAGCCCTCGAAGACCTGCTCGCCGCCGCCGACGACACGCCCATCATCAAGATCGCCAACCAGGTGATCGCCCGTGGCATTCAAGACAAAGCTTCGGATATCCATATCGAGCCTTCCAAAGATGTCGTAAAAGTACGTTATCGCATCGACGGCATTCTTTTAGACGGCCTGACGATCCCCAAGAACGCGCAGAGCGCCCTGATCAGCCGTATAAAAATTATGGCCGACATGGACATCGCCGAGAAGCGTGTCCCGCAGGATGGCAGAATCTCGGCGATGATCGAAGGCAAGCAGTTCGACTTCCGCGTCTCGACGCTCCCCTGTGTGTTCGGCGAGAAGATCGTGATGCGAATTTTAGACAAGTCCAACATCTCGGTGGGCTTGCACAAACTTGGGCTTCTCCCCCACACGTTCGAGATGTTCGAGTCGATGCTCATGCGCTCGTACGGAATTATTCTCGTCACCGGCCCGACGGGTTCGGGTAAGTCAACCACGCTCTATTCTTCGCTCGCCAAGGTGAACTCGGGCGAGAAAAATATTATTACCATCGAAGACCCGGTCGAGTACGAGCTGGGCGGAATCACTCAGGTGGGCGTGAACAATCGCGCCGGAATGACGTTTGCCGCCGGACTCAAGTCGATGCTGCGCCAGGACCCGGACATCATCATGGTCGGTGAGATGCGCGACAAAGAGACCGCCAACATCGCTATCGAAGCGGCTCTCACAGGCCACCTGGTTTTCTCGACGCTCCACACCAACGATGCGCCGGGAGCCATCGGGCGTCTGATGGAGATGGGGGTCGAGCCGTTTCTGATCGCGTCGGCGACGATTGGCGTCATGGCGCAGAGACTCCTGCGGCGCGTCTGCGAAAAATGCAAGGCCCCGTACGAGCCGCCGCGCGATGCGATCAAGCGCCTCGGGATGAACCTCGACGAGATCGAAAAAAGCAAAGTCACTTTTTATCGGGGCAAGGGCTGCGAGGTCTGCAAAGGCTCGGGCTACAAAGGCCGGGTCGGGTGCTACGAACTCATGCCCGTCACCGATAAAGTCCGTGAGTTGATTCTGGCGCATGCCTCGGCCTACGCGGTTCGAGAAGCCGCTATCGAAGCGGGAATGAAATCGCTCAAAGAAGACGCCATGGAGAAAATTCTTCTGGGGATGACGACGCTCGAAGAGTCTCTGCGCGTTATTTATTCGGGTTAGGGTTTATTTATGTCTGCCGAAGTCCAAAACGACGAACTCAATGAGACCATCGCCCGCCAGGGCCGCACGATCCTGCGCCTGAGCGCAGCCGTGGAGAACCTGACGGGCCAGAGCACCTCGCTGGAGCGCTGGGTGCGCGACACGTTCACGCTGACCCGCGCCCACGAGCGCGAGCTGGAAGACGCCCTCGAAGCGTCCCGCCAGGAAACCCGGCTCATCGCTCTCGAAGCGGTCCGGGTTCTGGACGCTCTGGAGTGGGCCTGCGATGCGGCGAAAGCCCGCAGCGACGACGAAGCTCTCACCCGCTTCGAGGCGGCCCGGCAGGACTGCGTCCGGCGACTCTCGGCAGCGGGCGTCACCGAGATTCCCGCCGAAGGCGAGTTCGACGGGCGGCTCCACGAGAGCCTGGGCACGCGCAAGACAAAATCCGTCCCGCAGTACCATATTCTAAGCGTCACGCGCCGGGGTTGGCAGCGCGGGGGCGAGATTCTCCGGCGGGCGCAGGTAGAGACAGCCGCATGAACGACGCTCTGGAAGGGAAAACAGAAGAACAGGTCCGGTCGATGGTCGCCATCGGAATCGACCTGGGTACGTCTACGTCGGCCATCGCCCTGCTCGACGAAGATGGCAAGCCTTCGCTGATCCCGGATGACAGCGGCGATCTGATCGTCCCGTCGGTGGTTCAAGCCCACGAGGGCGAATTAATTGTCGGGTCTATCGCCAAGGCCGGAGCGCTGACGTTCCACGACAAAACGGCCCTCGAAGTCAAGCGCTTGATGGGCACGGGCGAGACCGTCAAGCTGGGCAAGCGCGTGATGTTCCCTGAGGAAGTCTCCGCGCAGATCTTAAAGCATCTCAAGGGCTGCGCCGAGATGAAGCTGGGCAGGAACATCACGGACATCGTTCTGACGGTCCCGGCTCGCTTTGAGAACGCCGCTCGCGAAGCCACTAAAAAAGCCGCATCGCTCGCCGGGCTGAACGTCCTGCGACTGATCCACGAGCCGACCGCAGCCGCGCTAACCTACGGGCTGGACCATCTTAAAGAGAACCAACGGGTTTTAGTGTTCGACTTCGGCGGCGGGACGCTTGATGTTAGCGTTTTGGAGATGTTCGAGGGTATTTTAGATGTCAAAACCAGTGTCGGCGACGACAAGCTGGGCGGCAAAGATATCGACGATGCCATTATCGACGTCATTCGAGATAAATTCAACAAAGAAAACAGTAAAAAACTCCCGACGGCTTCCAAAGACCGAAAAATCGCGCAGATGCTCAAAGAAGAAGCCGAGCGCGTCAAGAAATTGTTGTCTTTTGAAGATTCCGTGCAGGTCGATCTGCCGTATTTGACGGAAGCGGGCGGAATTTCGTTCGTTTTTACCCGTGAGGAATTAGACGCAATTTTAGAGGCCATGCTCATGCGGGCGATGGCGCTCACCAACGAGGCGCTCGCCCGTGCGCGGCTACGCTGGGACGAAGTCGATGTGGTGCTGCCCATCGGCGGTTCGTCGCGCATCCCGATTTTTCGGCGGGCGCTGGAGTTCGCCTCGGGCAAGCCGCTCCACGAGGGCGTCAACCCCGATGAAGCCGTCGCCATGGGCGCCGCTATCGCCGCCGGGATCGAGCTGGACGCCTATGCCCGGCAGCAAAAGCAGCTCATGGTGCTGGATGTCTCCCCGCATCGGCTCGGGGTCGCAACCATCAAGCAGGTCGGTCCCAGCCAGTTTGTGAGCGATTATTTTAGCGAGCTGGTTCCGAAAGACGCCAAGCTGCCCTCGCTCTCGCGGCGGCAGTACCGGACGCTCTCCGAGGGCGGCGACCCGATTGTTATTCAAATTTACGAGGCCGTCAACGAGAGCAATCTCTGCCGCGACCATCGCCTGATCTCGGAGCTACCTCTGAGAAGCCTCTCGGCCACGATGAAAGACGAGCAAGTCCAGGTCGATTTTTCGTACACCATGGACGGCACGCTCGAAGTCGCCGCCCGCTACGTCTCCGCCCCGATGGTCAACGTCGAGGGGAAGTTCGTGCTGGAAGCCGCTATCGCCGAGAAAGACTGGCGGACCATGCCGCTCGCCGAGATGTGCGCCCCGCTTCTGGACCAGGCCGAGCGCGTCAAGCGCGAGCAGCCCGACACCGCCCTGCCCGTCAGCCAGGCCGCCGAGAGCCTCAAACACGCCATCCTCCACGACGACGAAGACGAAGTTCGCAAGTATTTAGACAGCCTCACCGATGCCCTATTCGAAGTCGTTTGACAATAGAATGATTTTCGATTAGACTGAATTTACTTATTCGGATTATTCGGAAGAATGTCATTCAGAAACAAACATACCTATGTATCACAAATCTTTTTTTGCGTGATATTTCTTTTTGCATGCCCAGCTTCTTTTGCACAAAAATCATTTTTTATTAAAGATAAAGCAGCTATTTTTTGGCTTGATTTAGTTTTTGGAAACAAAAAATGGATAATTATTGAAAAACCATTTATTCGAAATGGCCAGAGATGTATACGTACCGATGCAGGAGATATAGAAGTTGATAAAAAAATAAATGTTCTGAGTAGTATCTTTTTCCCTGGAGCATCTACCACTGTAAAATCGCCTATCGTCAGTAAAAACATAGCGGAAGTTAACGCTCGAAATTTCGCTCAAAAACTTGGGGTAGATATTGAAAATTGGATACTCCAATCAAGCCATGTAACTATTTTACGCCCCGATTTCGAAAATAATAACCATCCTGTTACCTACGAATTTGCTTTTATCCGAAAAATAGACCATCTTGAACTTCCATCAAAACTCAATATATCTATCGAATCGAGCACTGGCAAAGTACATTCTCTATTTATAACTGATGACAAAATTAAAATACCTCTACGTTGGAAAATTTCTCTGGAAAAGGCTTTTTTTATTGCACAAACGAAATCTCGATTTAAAAACAAACACTACTGGAAAAATAATCTATATGTCACTATGCTTTCTGAAAAAGAAGAACTGGGACAACGAGTAGCCTGGAATATCTGTACTTCACAAATACCCGTTCGTGATGAACAAAGTATGAGGGCTGGGCTTTATTCTATTTGTATAGATGCCCTGACTGGAAAAATTGTGTCCACAGGTCAGAGTGGTATCGATAATAGCACAGCACGCGGACCGTTGCGACAACCATCGATCAAGATCGATCCTGGGTTCATCTCACCGTCGCGGATTCCGAAGACGTTTGGCGAGCGAATGCGGGAGAGAATGCAGGCGGCAGGGGTGAGGCTGCTCAACTCCCGGTAAAGGCGATTATTAAGTTTCGGGGGCGATCCGCCGATAATCACGGGTAACGTGATGAGTGGCGAGAGCACTGAGACAAACTGGTACGATTTTCTGGGACTGCTTCCCGGAGCTTCGGAGGAAGAGATTCGGCGTGCCTACTACACGCTGGTGAGGCGCTATCCGCCGCGCAAGTTCCCTGAGGACTTCCAGCGCATCACCCGAGCTTACTACACGCTCGGCGATACCCGAAGGCGCGCCGAGTACGATCAGAGCCGCACCAACGGGCGACGGGTCCAGGTGCTGGTCGATCAGGCCGCGCTGGCCGCCGAAAAAGACCCGCAGAAAGCGATGATGCTGCTCAAGAGCGCCGTCACCATCGCTCCCGACATGCCCCGCCCCCGCGCCCTGCTCGCCCATGTGCTGATGCGCATCGAGGAGTTCACGGTCGCTGAGCGCCAGTACCGCTGGCTGATTCGCTACGCTCCCAGCGACGAGACCATCCAGCTTCGCCTCGCACGCTGCCTGCACCGCCAGGGACGACTCGAAGACGCCGAGGCCGAGACCAAGTCGGTTCTCAGGCGCAATCCAGGCTACCACGATGCCATTACACTGCTCTCCGAGCTGTATTCGGAAAGCCTTCAGCAACAAAACGAAGCGGAAACCCTGGAGAGGGCGATCCAGAACGACGGAAAAGTCAACTGGGCCGACTTCGACGCGCTGATGAAATTGCTTCTCATTCGGTTGCGCCAGGGCAACGCCGAGGGTATCGAGCTTGCCTCCGAGCGACTGCGCAGCGTTATCTCCCCCGAGCACGCCCTGGAAGCGGTTCAGCGCCTCTCGGCGCTGGGCGAGCAGCTCAAAGACGACGGACAGATCGGCCTGACCAGCATACTTCTTCAAGAGGCCGCACGGATCTCCCTGCCCGAGGCGGACGCCGAGCAAGCCCAGGACTTGCCAAAGCTCCGGCTCAAGATGGAGCGGATCGGTGAGGCACGCTCGCTGGTGTGCGACACCCTGGTGCGCGGCGGGCTTCAGATGCTTGTCCAGGCGCTTTACCTGGAAGAGACCAAAGCGGCGATCCGGCAGTCACGAATGCAGGCGGCGCTGGACAAGATCAAGCAAGAGATCGAGGCCGAGGCGCGTGCGTTCGTCCAGCGCCTGGAGTACATCCGCAGAGAATACCCGAGGATCGGCGAGGAGCAAGAAGCCGTTTTCGATCAGCTTCGCCGCCGCGCCGAGGCTCGCATCGAGCAGCTCGCCCAGGAAATCGCCCAGCGCCCCGCCCCGCCGCCCACGACCGAGGCAAACGCACCCCGTCGGGGCAACCTCTTCGAGCGACTACTCGGCCATTAGACGTTATTCGTCGTCGATTTCTGCGTCGGTGTAGAGAGCGCGAAGGGTCGGTTTGATCGCGTCCCAGCCGAAGCCTCGGCGCTGGAGGAACGCGGCGAGCTTTGCCTGGGCTTCGCGGCTTCTGTCGGTCGGGCTGGCGCTCACTTTTCGGACAGCAGCGGCGCGGCAGGCGTCAGCCTCAATCTCGTCGGTGCGGGCCTCCATGGTTTCTTTGAGCGTCTCGCTCTCGATGCCCTTGCGCCGGAGTTCAAACGCCAGCGCACGCCGCCCCCGTGTCTTTCCCCGGCTCGCGACCCAGTTTGCCGCCAGCCCGGCGTCGTCGATGTAGCCCCAGCGACGAAGCGCCTCCATTACCGACTCCACGACGGCCTCGTCGCACTCTTTCCTGGCGAGTTTTTCGCGAATTTCTTTTTCTGTGCGCGCCTGCTGCGAGAGTAGCCAGACGGCATAGCTTCGTGCCCGTTCTTCTTCCATGGTGAATTAAGTGTACACTGAGGCCATGGTGATTCGCTCTCTCAAAAACGGCGAGCAGGACGCTTGCCTGGACCTGTGGGACGTGGCTTTCGACGATACGCCGCGCAGCTACTTCGAGAAGTATTTCAAAGAGCCGACCTGGAAATTAGACGACACGGTGGTCTGCGAAGAAAGCGGGCGGCTGGTGAGCGCCGTTCACGTCGTGCGCCGGGTCGTCGAGACGCGCGAGGGCCGAAAAAACATGGCCGGAATCGCCAACGTCGGCACCGACCCGGACTTTCGCGGGCGCGGGTTCTCGACCGCGTGCCTCGAAGAGATGCACCGCAGGCTCGACGCCGACCCGTGGTTCGACTTCGGGCTTCTGGGCACCGGAATCCACGACTACTACGCCCGCCTCGGCTGGCAGCGCTGGGAGTTTCACGGCTGGGAGGCCCCCAACCCGTTTTTAGGTTGGGAGTATGAGTATGAGAATGTGGGCCTGTACGCACGCCCGGCTACGGAGAACGACCTACCGCAGATCATGCGCTGGTACTCCGTCATGACACATTTCATAAAGCCGATTGCCGTGGTGCGCGATGAAGTATATTGGCGGAACTGGCTGAACTGGAAGCCCGATGGATACCTGGTAACGGATAAAGGCTACGCCCGAGTCCGAATGGAAGATGGAATTCCGACCGTCACGGAGCAGTGTGGAGCCTTTCCGCTCTCCCAGGCAGTCGGGACTGTCGCGCCACGGATTCGCGTTTACGGTAGGGGCAGCGAGGTCTTCGAGGATGCGATTCCTATTCCGATATCCTGCTGGATGATCCGCCCGGTGCAGGGGAAGCCGCTGCCGGATCTGACGGACGGCTACTTCTACGACACCGATGGCTTCTAATTGGCACAGTAACGAAACTTAATCACAGTTACAGATAGTTTATTGTCAGATTAGATTGTCCTTCAGTTGATTCCGGGAAACTCTGAGCCTTGTTAGAGGTATCTGCATATGCAGGCAAGGGTTTTTGAGCTGGGGAAGCCCTGCCTGCATGTGCTGACATGGCTTTCTGAGCTGGGAAAGCCATGTTTGCATGTGCTGGCGGCTCTTTCCGACGCGGAGAAGCCGTGCCTGCATATGCAGACGTCACTTTTTGAGCCGGGAAAGCCTTGCCTGCACATGCAGGCGGCTCTTTCTGAGCAGGGAAAGCCTTGCCTGCATGTGCAAGTAGGGCTTGCTGAGCTTCGGAAGCCTTGCTTGCATGTGCAGACAGGGCGCTCAAGTGCCGAGCCGGGCGAAGATCGCGGCGATGTTGCGGGCGTCGTCGATTCCCCGGTGATGGCGGCCCAGAAGCGGCATGCCCAGCTGATGCAGCGCGGACGCCATCCCGCATGGCTTGACGGCCATTTTCTCGGCGAAGAGCTTCTTGACGTTGAGATGATTGCTGAGAACGTCGGGCCAGGGAAAGCTGTGGCGCTCGCAGTCTTGACGAAGCTGGAGCCGGTCATACTCGCCCCAGGAACAAAAAACAAACGGCTCGGCCAGAGTCCAGTCGAGAAACTCCCGGAAAACCGACGGAAACGTCTCGGCGCGATCCACGTCGTTCTGCGAAATCCCCGTGAGGTTTCTGCAAAACTCCGAAAGCTCCCGCTCGACCACAGGCTGAATAAAGCGCTGAAACTCGCGCCGGAGCGGTAGCTCGACGGCTCCGATCTCGATGGTCTCCATTTGGGTTCGGTCCATGCCCGACTCGCGGCAGGTCGCTTCCAGATCGACGATTACATAGTTCATAGCGTCCCAATATCGGCGGGGCGGGGTTTATTGCTCAGTCAGAAGCTCCAGAAACGCCTCGGCGGGGTGCGAGAGGGTTCCATCGGCGGCCCAGACAGCGGCGAGGGTCCGAGTCGGAGTCACATTGGAATCGGGGTCGGGTGCAAGCGGGACAGCCTGGGCACCGTCGGGCGGGTGGACGGCGAGCTTTGGCAGGAGCGCGATCCCGAGTCCGGCGGCCACCAGCGCCTGCATCCCGCCCGCCGAGCCGCAGGTGCAGACAATTTTAGGGCGAAACCCGGCCACGAGGCACGCGGCGTAGATCGGGTGCTCCTCCGAGTCGCCGTCGGGCACCCAGACAAAGTCCTCGCCCGCCAGGTCCGAGAGGCACGGCGCACGCTTTCGCCCCGCCAGCGGGTGGCCGTCCGGGACGACTGCGACCAGCTCCTCGGTGAGCAGCTCGCGGGCCAGCAATCCCGGCACCGGGCAGGGAAACTGGACGATCCCGATGTCGGCCTTCCCCGCCGCGACCGCCTCGCCGATGGCCCGCGCGGGCGTCGCCTCGCGCACCGTGATCTCGATCTTCGGGTGGGCCTTGCGAAACCGGGCCAGCGCGACCGGGAGCAAGTGCTGGGCCGGGGTAGGAAGCGTCCAGAGCGCAAGTCGCCCGCGCTCCAGCCCGACAATGGCCCGCACGGTCCGCCGCGCATCGCTCTCCAGCGCCAGCATCCGCTCGGCATGCTCCGCCAGTGCCGCGCCCGCATCCGTGAGCTTCACGGCGCGTCCCTGCCGCACAAACAGCGCCGCGCCCACTTCTTTCTCCAGGTTCCCGATCTGAAGGCTCAGCGAGGGCTGCGAGACGAAGCACTCCTCGGCTGCCCGCGAGAAATTGAGAAGCCGCGCCGCCGCCGCAAAGTACCGAAGCTGAAAGAGTTCCATAAACTTAGACGCAGGGGACTGTCTGCTTTAGCTGACAGGGGAATGCGTCCCTGTCTGCCGAAGGCTCTGGCGGCATGGTGCGCCGCGCACCTGTGCCTGGCATGGCGCGCCGCGCACCGGTGCCGTTCGGCCCAGAAATACCCCTGCTTTCCTTTCCGGGTTTCCCCGTTGCGATGTAGTATAGAAACAGATGAATCGAGCGTACAAATGCCGTGCCTATCCCACGAAGGAGCAAGCACTGAAAATGCTTGACCTTTTGGAATTGCATCGGAATCTGTACAACTCGGCCCTTGAGGAACGAAAGCGAGCCTACGAAGAGGAAGGCAAAAGCCTTACCTACGTTCAGCAGGCGAAACAACTCACCAAAGCGCGCAAGATCAAAGACTTGTTCTCGGAAGCCAACTGTTCCTCTTGCCAGAGAACACTCAAAAGACTTGACCGCGCTTTTCAGGCATTCTTCCGTCGCCTCAAAAACGCAGAGAAGCCTGGATACCCTCGATTTCGAGGAGTCGGAAGATTCAACTCCGTGGAATTCACCATCGGAGACGGGGCGAAGTTCACCAGCGACGGAAAAGCCCGGTTTCAAGGCGTCGGAGACGTTAAACTCAAACTTCATCGGGAAATCCAAGGCACAATCAAGACAATCTCCTTCCGAAAGCAGGCCGATGGCTGGTTCGTCATCTTCTCCTGTGATCTCCCCGATGTTGAGATTCCGTCCTCGGAGAATCCCGAGATTGGTATTGACCTTGGTCTGAAATCCTTCTTCGTGACTTCGGAAGGCGAGGAGATCAAGCCTCCGAAGCACTACCGAAAGGCTCAGAAAAAACTTCGGCGGCTTCAACGATCTGTCGCCCGGAAGAAGAAGGGCAGCTCGAATCGTAGGAAGGCTGTGAAAGCCCTTGCGAAGTTTCACCAGCACGTTTCCGACCAGAGAAAAGACTTCCACCACAAGACGGCTCTTGACCTGGTGAATCGCTACGGAAAGATCGCACACGAAGATTTGAACGTCAAAGGCATGATTGGGGCTTTGAATCTTGCCAAATCCACCCACGATGCAGGTTGGTCGGGTTTCCTCCAGATTTTGAGACACAAGGCAGAGTGTGCCGGTGTCGAGGTTGCTGGAGTCGCCCCTCGACATACTACTCAGACGTGTAGCAATTGTGGCTGTCTCCCGGAGGAGAAGCTGACTCTGCGCGAACGGGTTTATAACTGCTTGCATTGTGGATTCTCGATGGATCGCGACTGGAATGCCGCGATAAACATTAAAAACAGAGCGTTTCCGCTCATGGCTCGGACGGAGCCTTTGGGAGTTAATCAAGAGGGTTGCCTCATGGATTTCCCAAGAAGCCCCTGCCTTTAGGCGGGGGAGTCGTCACCGGCCCTGACTATAGGTCATAACCCACCCATAGGTCAACCCGGTAACTTGCGCGGGCCGGTATACTTTGTGCATGGCACCTCTCACCGACGAACAAGTAGCGGCGTTCGAGCGCGATGGTTTTTTGCTGCTTCGCGGGATGATTCCCACGGAGCTGGCAAAGAAAGCCGAGGCCGCGATCTGGGAAGCGGTCGGGGCCGACCCGAGCGATTCGGCGAGCTGGGAGGGCAAGCCGTGGGGATCGAGCCACACGCACCCCGATGCGCTGGCGGTCTTCACGCCCGAGCTGGCAGGGGTGGTGGATCAGCTCAGCGGCGAGCCGCGCCCGGACTGGTCTGCGCCGCGCGGGGCGTATGCGATCAACGTCTTTCCGCAGCGGGGCGAGAGCTGGAGCCATCACGGGCCGCACATCGATCACTCGCTGGAGAAAGACGGCTTTGAGGTCTTCCCGAGGCCCATGCGGCTGGCATCGCTGCTGTATCTCACGGACGGCAAGCCCCACGGCGGCGCGACCGTCGTCTGGCCGGGTTCGCACAAAAAGATCGAGGCACTGGCCTGGAGCGACCGGGCTCGCTTTGTTCTCATGCACACGCTCGGCAGCGCCCTGGGCGAGCTGGATTTAGGAGAAGGCATCGAAGTTGAAGGCAAGCAGAGCGATGTCTTGCTCTATCACTACCTCTGCGCCCACTCCGGCAGCAAGAACGTCTTAGAATATCCTCGCTTTGCGTTTGCTCACAAGTGGTAATAAACAAATTGTTAAGGCAACTCAATTTCGGATTTAAGCCTGGGAGTAACCGCAATTCACAGCCTATTATGAACCCTAATCACATGTTTCGATAAATTATTTCTTTTAACATAAACATTACAAATACTGCAAAAAATATATCCTTCATTATATATTCTTTTTACCATAATTGATCTATTACTATTTTTGTACCCAATCTCGATTTTCGTTTCTGTATTTATATATGGGCGAATTAAATATCCGTTTTTAAAAGAAAATATTACAAATTCACCTAAAAATCCTTCTACTGAAAAATCAACAAAAACACGAAGTGCTACTTCTCCGCCGTCAGAATCTCTTATTGTTAATATTTTATTTCTGTTTAAAATCTTTAAAGTTTTGAGATCAAACTCTCTTTCCTGAACATCGACGACAATTCCTATTCTCGCAGAATCGAGATTTTTAAGCCAATAATTTATAGCGGTCTGAACGTTATGCTCCTTAGAGAAATTTGTATAATATTTATAGTAACATTCGTGTTTTGGCCAAGGTTTTCCGAGTTCATCAAACCAAATCGACCCATTATTATGACGAACAAAATATATCTCTTTATTACAATAATAACATTTTGTTCGATTGTAAAAATTGCCGTAGAAGTGTTTTACATTCGATGGTGTATGATCGAAGACGCGTCCCTGACTTTTTCCTGAATGGCCTTCTCCACCCCAACCACAGGTACATCCAGGAGAATGATTTTTACCATTACACATTATTTTGGCTTCTTTAAATTCATCGATGTCACGAGCATCTGCGAGAAACCTTGAGCGAGGGAGGCTCGTCGCAAAAGGGGCGACGAGCCTGTTTCTATCACGCCGTCGCGACGACTTCAACAGTGGATTCAACCACAGGGCCTTCGGGGGTGGGAAGGCGGACGACTTTCGGGGGCATCCCGGCAGGGCGCAGGTTGGCAGGCTTGATTGCGTGCGTCCGGTTGCGCTTGGGACCTTTGTTTTTGTGACGATGAGCCATGATGCTCTCCAATCGCTCCGGGAGAGGCGAGCGCCCACACCCCGAAGTCTTGCTTGAACTGTATCATAGACCATGCCTATCCCTCAGATCAGAACAAAATGTTGGACGAATACAACCCGGCTGGCCTATAATTCAACCATGACCCCGCGAACGCTGTTTGAGAAGATATGGGACGCCCATGTCGTCCGCACTGAGGCAATCGAATAGACACACAAAGCTTTCCCGGTTTTGATGAGAGCGGCAACCTGCCACCGGGAATCTACCGAGCTTCCTGGCACGAAATCGAAGCTTGCTTTGCTGTCACGCCTCGTCGTCGTGTCTTATTCGAACGTTTGCAGAAATTGCACAGCCTTGCCGTCTCGACGGGTTTTTTGGAGCGGTTCGTCGTGTTCGGAAGTTTTGTCACCACTAAACTTGAGCCGGGCGATATAGACATCATTCTGGTGATGCGAGCGGGTTTTCAAAGCGCACAGACCACGGAAGAAGCACGACTTCTCTTCGATCATGAGAAGGCGGATCGCGCTTTCGGCGCGAGCGTCTTTTGGATACGCCCAGATCTTCTAATTCTGGAGAGCGTGGACGAGTTTCTGGACTACTGGCAGACCCGGCGCGACGGCGGCAGGCGCGGTATCATTGAGGTACGATCATGATTCAGAACGATCAGGAACTATGCGTCACTCAGGAGCGAATCGTTCGCTTCGAGAGCCTTCTCGCCCAGCTTCGGGTCAGCACGAGCCGCGATGAATTTCCAGATGTGTCGAGCAGCTACCGGCGGGAAATCGAGCGGATGCACCGCGAAGTCATGGACTACCTCACCCGGCACAGCACCGAGACGCTCATCGCAGCACGGTAGCGACGTTTTATATTTTTGAAACCGATAGCCTGCGCCTATTGGTTTCATCGAAAAACCACATTGGACGCGGGGCTTTGCGAGGCCGTAGAATAGAGACATGACTCCGCGAACGCTGTTTGAGAAGATATGGGACGCCCATGTCGTCCGCGCCGAATCCGGGAAGCCGACGCTTCTCTATATCGATCTGCATCTGGTCCATGAAGTGACCAGCCCGCAGGCGTTCGAGGGACTTCGCATCGCCGGGCGCACGGTTCGACGGCCCGAGAAAACCGTCGCGACGATGGACCACAACGTCCCGACAACCGACCGCTCGCTGCCTATTTTAGATGCTATTTCCCTGCAACAAATGCAAACGCTTGCCGATAACTGCGCGGAGTTTGGAATCACGCTGTATGATCTGCACTCCGACAAGCAGGGCGTCGTGCACGTCATGGGGCCGGAGCTGGGCTACACGCAGCCGGGCCAGACCATTGTCTGCGGCGACTCGCATACGTCCACGCACGGCGCGTTCGGGGCGCTGGCGTTCGGGATCGGGACCAGCGAGGTCGAGCATGTTCTTGCCACCCAGTGCCTGCCGCAGAGCAAGCCAAAAACCATGGAGATTCGGGTGAGCGGCCCGCTCCACCCCGACGCGACCCCGAAAGACATTATTCTGGCGATCATCGGCAAGATCGGCACCGACGGCGCGACGGGCTACGTGGTCGAGTACACCGGGGAAGCGATTCGAAATCTCTCGATGGAAGGCCGGATGACAGTCTGCAACATGAGCATCGAGGCTGGAGCGCGTGCCGGGATGATCGCCCCCGACGACACGACGCTGGCCTACCTCAAAGGCCGCCCGTTCGCGCCGCAGGGCGACGCCTGGGACGCCGCCGAGGCAAGCTGGAAGTCGCTCGTCACCGACCCTGGCGCAACGTACGACACGCTCATCGAGCTGGATGGCACGCAGCTCGCGCCGTTCGTGACGTGGGGCACGTCGCCCGGTCAGGCCCTGCCGCTGAGCGCGTCCGTGCCGTCCCCGAGCGAGTTCACCGACCATGCCGACCGCCGCTCGTGCGAGCAAGCCCTCGCCTACATGGACTTGAAGCCCGGCACCCCGCTCAAGTCCGTCGCCGTGGACACCGTCTGGCTGGGGTCTTGCACCAACGGGCGCATCGAAGACCTCCGCGCCGCCGCCAAAATTCTCGACGGCAAGAAAGTCACCGTCAAGCGCGCGCTGTGCGTGCCTGGCTCGGGGCTGGTCAAAAAGCAAGCCGAGGCCGAGGGTCTTCACAAAATCTTTATCGCCGCAGGCTTCGAGTGGCGCGAACCCGGCTGCTCGATGTGCCTCGGCATGAACCCCGATATCTTGCAGCCCGGCGAGCGCTGCGCCAGCACCTCCAACCGCAACTTCGAGGGTCGCCAGGGCAAAGGCGGACGAACCCACCTCGTCAGCCCTGCCGTCGCCGCCGCCACCGCCATCAAAGGAACCTTAGCAAGCCCTGCGGATTTGTAGCCATCTCCCCGACCGCTCGTTCCTCGCTTTCGCCCCTCTTCCCAAGCCGCCTCGTCCCTCGGCTGGAAGAGGGGTTGGAGAGATAAAATGGAGAATACCTTCAAGCCAAAAATCAATAAAAACTACGTCTTCACCCGAGACACCGTTGGAAACATAGAGACAGCTATTTTTGTTCGCTATGATGATGGCAGCGCAGGCGTCGATTTTGATTTTGGAGAATTTCGGTCAAAAGGTTATGATAATGCACTCGATGCCTGGAAACATGCCCTGGCAGAATTAGAAGAGAGAGGTTTCAAGCTCTCCAAATCTTCTGAGTTGTAAAATGCTGCAAATCGGTATTGGAAATAGTTCTTCACTCGTTCCTCACGAAGACAAGTCATCCTTGTTCCTGGAAGACGATGGTTATTACTGGTTTCTCTGCCCCTTGTTACAGCAACTGGGCGAGCAAACGGGGCAATGGATCGATCCCTACGAATATGCCTGTTTTGAGGGAGTCAATCTTGCTTTTCTTGCACAGACATTGAAAAAAGCCAAGACTCTGATTGAGAACCAACCAGAAGTGTGGTCAGTCTCGCTTGGGATACAGCATCACGGAGGAAATCAGCAAGAAATTTTCCAGAAACTCAGCAAAGCGTATTTTCAAGAGCTACTGAATCGCTGGCAGGCACTTTGTACTCGTGCCGAGAAGTCAAATCTGGGCGTTGTCTGTTATGGCGATTAGCCACCAGCTATTTCGAGCGTAGCTGGAGCTTGGGGGCGGTTTCGAGGTCGTCGAGCTTTTTGCGCTGAGCAATGCTTAAAATGGCTCTAAACTCCTGGCTGCCGCTTTTCTGAATTCTGGCCTGGAAGTCTTGCATTTCGCGAGTGATCTGCTTTTGCTGCGCGGGCGTAGGGCTTTCGCCGAACTTCTTGCGCAGGGCTTCGAGCCTGGCGAACGCCTGGTCGATGTATTTCTTTTGAATGGCCTCGGCCCGGACGACCTGAGATGAGGTCAGTCCGAGCCGGGTGTAGAGCTGCTGGCGCGGGCCGCCTTGGTCGGGCTTTCGCATCTTATGCTTTTTTTCGGAGCATCGGCAGAATCAGAACGCCCCAGATAATCCCCAGAGAGATCACAATCCAGAGAATCGACCAGACAATCGCCGGAATCAGGGTGTATTTCTGCATGTTCTGTGCATCGGTATGAACATTGGTCAAGGCCGAGAGCAAGAACAGGTTCTTCAGGTCAAAAAGAGCGTTGAGAACGCACTGAACCCCTATTAAACCGGCCACGAAGCCTGCACCCTCTTTGGGAAGCTTCTTTCCGGCAAAGAGTAGCGCCGGAGCGAGAATCGCTGCCCAGATCAGGCCAAAGACGCTGCCCGGAAGCAGGTGGAACATCCCCGCGACGCACGAGAGGCTCATCAGCGCCACCGCGATGCCTGTCGCAAAAAGCAGCTTGCGTGGGTCTGCCCCGCGCGTCAGAAACCGGAGAAGTAGCGCCCCGAAGAGCGTCGTGCCGAGATACCCCGCGCTGGAGACGATCCAGGGGATTCCGCCTTGCGAGAGCGTGAGTCCGCTCCCATCCGACGAGACGCCCAGGCCCGCGACGCTCCCGCCGGTGAGAAGCGTCGCCAGCGCATGGCTTCCTTCGTGCAGAAACGTAATCAAGAGCCGCAGCGGGTAGGTGGCGTACTCCCCGTACGGATGCGGCAGAAGGTACAGCCCGCCCGTCAGCAGGGCCGCCAGCAGAATATTGCGCGTCGTGGTCTTCGAGGTCGTTTCCATCTTGCTCTCCCAGAGTCTATTGTACGTGATTTTTTGAATTATCGGTTCCCGACCAGATACTCTCCGAGCCGAAATGCCAGGGCGAAGACGGTCAGGGCCGGGTTGAAGCCGCCGTTTGTCACGTGTACAGACGCATCACAGACAAAAAGGTTGTCGTAGCCGAAGACTTTTTGGTTCGGGTCCACGACGCCCTGTGACGGGTCGTCGGTCATTCGGCAGGTTCCGGCCTGGTGTTGCCCCGCCGAGAGGTACGGGCGATCCGGAGCACGCCGCCAGGTCTCGATGGCACCCGAGGCACGGAGCCAGTCTTCCGCGCGATCCGCCAGGAGCTGCGCCACCGGGATCGTGGCCTCGTGCACCGCGCCCGAGAGTCGCGCCACGGGCAAGGCCCAGCGGTCTTTAAGTGTTTCCGAGAGCTGGACGCGGGCATTGGGCGACGGAATGTCCTGGGCCGGGCCGTGAAGCTGGACTAACTTTCGGTAGTTTTCGCGTAGCCAGCGCTTGCTTTCTAAGCCATGGCGCGGGACGCCCGGCGGCCTCAGGTTCTTCCAGGCATAGAGCGGCAGCGGGATAAACTCGTCGGCCAGCATCCCGCCCCCGACGATTCCTTCGTTGCCGTGCGAGAACTCGGTCGTCGCGCTCGTGACGCCCGGCCCGCGTCCGTCCCACAGGTCGGCCTCGAAGCGCCCGACGGCTCCGCTGTAGACATGGCCCTGAAGGTGCCGCCCCAGATGCTCATTCTGGACACCCGAGAGCATCAGAAGCCGCGCCGACTCAATCGCTCCCACCGCGACGATCACCAGGTCGGCCTGTGCATAACGAGCTTCGTCCTCCACAAAATAATGGACACCACGTGCTCGCTCGCCCTGAAGCTCAATTTTTGAGGCCATCGCGCCGGTGATTAGATCCAGCCGCCCGGTGAGCAGGCCGCGCGGAATCAGGGTGTTGTGGCTCCCGTTCTTGGCGTCGCTGGGGCACGCAAAGCCCACGCAGTGCTGACACTCGACACACGCCGCGCGGCCCAGGTGCGGCTGCGAGTTGAGCGCGAGCGGCACCCGGACTTTTTCCCAGCCCAGCGCTTCCAGCGCTCCGTAGACTCGCGTGCCGCGCACGGTCTGCGCGAGCGGCGGCATCGGGTGATTCTCGCCGCACACCCCGATCTCTCGCTCGGCGCGGGCATAGAACGGGTCCAGCTCGGCGCGGGAGATCGGCCAGTCGGCCAGCGACGAGCCTTCGGGGACGCCGTACGTGCTCGCCATCTTAAAGTCCAGCGGGTGGAAGCGCCAGGCTTGCATTCCCCAGACGCGGGTTCCGCCGCCGACCAGCGCGGCGTTAGCGTGGTAGTTCCCCTGCCAGGGCAGAACGCGCTGCCCGTTCACCTCGCGCGGGTGGTCCGAGTCCGGCCCGGCGTTGTGCCCGTAGACCGGGAGCCGCTGGTTTCGCAGGTGGTCCCGCCCGACCTGCGCGAAGCTCGGGTCTCCTCCACGCTCCAGAAGCAAGACTCTGCGCCCGGCCTCAGCCAGCAGCCCGGCGATAGTTCCCCCGCCCGCCCCCGCGCCAACCACGATCACGTCGTAGCTTACCTCTAACCCCCTGGCCCCCAGTTCTGGGGGGACCGGAGGGGAAGACTCCCCCAAACCTGGGGGCTGGGGGGCAGGACGTGGGCTGGGGGAGACCGTAAACCCGCAAGCGTCCCAGCCTTCGGGCCGGGACCAGTAGCCTTCATGGACTAATTCGGCCACCAGCCGAAACGCCGGGGAGCTTTCGTCGGACGTTGGTTCATCGAGCAGGGCTAAAATTTCAGCCCGGTCGGGCAGGCGCTCGGCCCCGAGCAGCTCTTCGATAAACGTGGGGACGCCCGCTGCGATGGCACCGGGTGCGTCGGGTTCGGACGGGATTATTTTTTCGCAGAGAGCCGCGAGATTGGCTTTTTGAGAGTCGGTCATGGTTCGTCTCCTGGCTCCAGGCGCTTCCAGACACCATCCCAGCTTCGCAATTCGGCGGGGCGGAACTGGAGCTTATAGCCCATGGTCGGACTATTCTTTACCCAGTAGCCCAGATACACCCATTTTTTTTCTAAATGCTTCGCCAGCGCGAACGTCTGGAGCATCGAGAAAAGCCCGATGCTTTTGTGCTTCAGCGTCGGCTCCCAGAAGTGGGTCACGCCCGCGACGGCTTCTTTATCGACATCGGCCAGGACCACGGCGCGAAGCTCGGTGCCTTCCCAGATCGTGATCTCCGTCATCGCGGACGGCCCCACGACGAACTCCTCGAAGTAGCTCTCCAGGCTCCGGTGCAGCGGCGACCAGCCCCGCTCCAGAAACTGCGACGCCCGGTAGCGGTTGTGCAGCGTAACGCGGGCTTCGTCGCAGATCGGGGGCGAGCCGTAGCGCACTTCGAGGTTGGCGTTCTTCTCCAAAATTCGGCGCTGGGAGCGGTTGAGCGTGAACTCGTCCATGGGAACGCGCATCGAGAGACACTCGCGGCACCCGATGCAGAACGGACGCTGGAGATACGCCCCGTACTTGAACCAGCCATCGAGCAGGCGTCCCTCGTACTCGCCGGGCAGAAGCTCGGCCAGATGCTGGTACTTCATGCGCCACTCCCGGTCAGGCAGGTAGGGGCACTCTTCCGGTTCGGTGACGAAGGTCCGCAGAATTCGCATCTTGAGACCGACATAGTACCCGAACCTTGCCCAAATCAGAGATTCTTGTCGCCAGGTTTCCAGTCCGAGCCACAAAGCCCGCCGGATTGGAACGCCTGAAGCGTCCGCAAGACCTCGCCGACGCTCCGCCCGACGTTATTGGCGTTGATGGTCGCGTGGACGAGAGTGCCGTCCGGGTCGATCAGAAACAGACCGCGCAGAGAGTAGCCTTCGTCCTCGATCAGCACGCCGTAGTCACGCGCGACGCGCCCGGTCTTGTCGGCGAGAAGCGGAAACGCAAGCCCTTCAATACCGTTCTCATCGCGCGGCGTCCTCATCCAGGCGCGATGCGAGTACACCGAGTCGCACGATGCCCCGAGAACCGCGCAGTCGATCTCTTCAAACTCGGAAATCCGGTCGGAGAGAGCGAGAAGCTCGGTCGGGCAGACAAAGGTAAAGTCGAGTGGGTACCAGAGTAGCAAAAGCCATTTATCGCGGTAGTCTGTCAGCGAGAGAGTCTTAAGCGGGTCTTTTGGTCCTTCGCCAGGGAAAGCGGCAGGCGTGGAGAAGCCTGGTGCGGGTTGTCCAACTTGCATAGTGATCCATTTTACCTCACCCTAAAAGAAATTTGCCCGGATGTTTAGAAAGTCCTTGACAGGTCCGGGTTCAATGCGATACGCTTGGTTCGTATCCTCTCCACGGTTCGTATCCTCTCCTTGGGGAGCAACTGCGGAAAATCTGGGAGCATAGCGGCTCTGAAATGCGACGGCTTTGATTTGGCCGATTTTCTCGGCTTTTCTTCGCCTGCCGCAAGGCTGGAGCGGCACTTTAGCGTATGCGTATCGAAAGCCAGAACGACTATATCGACCTTGTGGCACAAGCCGTGATTGACCGTATCGAAGAGCGCGACCGCGTCTCTTCTCTCGTCGATGCCGTCGTTCGTCGGGTGATCGAGCTTCAAAAAGAGGCAGAAGAAGCCAAAACTTCTGCAAGTAACGAGAAAGTAGAAGGTGGAGACAATGAGTAAGACTCTTGAGCAGATCGAGGCCGAGCGCCTCAGCCGTCGTCAAGCCCTCGGGCGAATCGGGTTCCTCGCGGGTGCCAGCGCCATCGCAGCCCTCACCAGCGACGAACTCCTCCGCAAAGTCGGAGCCGAGATGCAAAAGCGAGCCGGAGACAACCAGATCGCAAACCAGGTCGCGAAAGAGTTGCAAGCGGCTGGCGTTGCGAATGCGACGGGCACAGTTGCATGTGCAAATTGCGTTACAGTTAAGACGGAATGCTTGGAGGATTGCACCACAAAGTATAGTAACTGTCTCGCAGCAGGCCTACATGATTGTCGCGCAAAATTGACGGGGTGTGAAGGCGGATGCCGGAATTCAGCTGAGAAATGCTGCAAATACAATCACTGTAACTGCGGACTCCCTATCGAAGATCCGTAAAACAACATAAATCTTCGTCGAATTTACACATCAGGAGGTTTTACTTCCTGATGTGTCGAAGAATAAAAATTAAGGAAAGAAACAATGATTAAAATATCCATAATTGGATTTATCTTGTTAATTGCAGGGAGTTTAATTACTTCATGTAATAACAATCCTGCACCAAAAAACATCAATGATGTCTCTGATTCGATGAAAAAAGTAGACATGATGCATAAAGATGTTGTAGACAGACTGACCAAAGTTGATGAATTTTGCAAGGAGAATCACGTAGAAGATAGCAAGCGTAGATTTCTGCTTCAGGAAACTAATCGTATCGGAATTGAAGAGCAAAGAAGAGTTCAACAATCTGGTTATAAACTCTCTTTTAATCCAAAGTATCCCGAATTGAAAAAATAAGAATTTCAACACATGACGATCAAATATTTTTGGTCAAAATCTTGCCCTTCTTGCCATGCAAATATGCCACATTTGCATAAACTGAGGGATCAATACGCTTCCAAAGGGCTTGAGGTGGTCTCGGTGCATCGTCCGATGGGTGATTTTGATCTGGACGAAGCCGAAGTTCGGAAGGTGGCGGTTGAGATTGGGATTACCGAGACGTTGATCTTCGATAACGATCATCAAATTGGGGATGCGCTTGGCGTCGATGCCTGGCCGACGTATTTTCTGATCGATCCGGACGGCACGGTTCGTCGGCATGCGCGGGGGAACTTCGGAGTCAAGATGATCGAGCAGGCGCTGATTCGCTTGCTCGGCGAGCCAGAGAGTTCTGAGGGCGCAGAGAAGGAAATTTAGAGCAGGGCGCTGTATCATTCTTCTGTGAACAAGCGAAAAGGGATTCTCTACGGGCTGGGAGCGCTGGTGGTCTTCGGGATTGCCAGCTTTGGCTACAACACGGTCCAGACGCGCAGCCAGCTCGGGCAGGTCGGGAGCGCGGACGCCGCCACCCAGGAGAGCGGAGTCAAGGCGCTCATGGGGCGCGGAGTGCTCTTCGATGCGCTACAAGGCTCGGCAGCGCCGCCCGTGCGCCTCAACGCGATCCAGACGCTGGTCCGAATGGCCGAAGGCGGGAAAGACAAGCCCGCGTTCGAGCAGCTTCTCCAGATGCTCAAAGACCCTGACACCGAGTCAGTGGAGAAGAAAACGCACCCGGTACGCGACGCCGCAAAAGATGCCGTCGCAAAGATCGGGGCGAGCTACACCGACACGCTTCTCGATGCCTGCAAGAACCCCGACGGCAATATCCGCGATCAGTCGCGCAACGCCGCAAAAGCCATCGGAGCGCCGCTCAAGGAGAAGATGGCCGCCCGGCTCGGCGACAACGATCTGCGGGCACCGCTCGGGGATATTCTCTCGACCATCGGGCCGGAGACGATCCCGCTGATCGTGCCGTATCTCAAGGAACAATTAGCCAAAGGCAAGGACGCCGACACCGGGGCAAAGCTTCAGCTTATCGAGATTCTGGGCAAGTTTAAAACCTCCGAGGCAGCCAGCCCCCTGCTGGCGTTCCAGAGCGATGCCGACCCCAATGTCCGGCGCTCGGTCGTCACGAGCCTGGCGAACATCGGCGATAAAGTGGGCGCACCCGTGCTCATCGCAGCCCTCGGCAAGACGGACACGGACGCATCAGCGCGTGCGGCGGCGGCAGGTGCGCTGGGCGCGATTGCGACTCCGGAAGCGGGAGCTGCGATGCTAAAGGCGCTTGCCGACTACGATGTCGATGTCGCCAAGGCCGCCGCCGCCGGACTCGCCCGCGCCGGGGACGCCGCCGCGCCGCAGATCGCCCTCGCCCTCGCCAGCCCGGACGTTGCGGTGCGCACGCGCGGAGCCGAAGCCACCGGCGGGATGCGCCAGACGACTCTTGCCGCCAAAGCCCTCACCGACCCCGATCCAGGTGTTCGGGCGGCGGGCGCGGCCTCGCTGGGCAATGTTCTTGCGCGTGCCCAAGCGATTCGGAGTGCACTCGCGACGCTCTCAGGCGGCGACAAGGAAAAGCGAGATGCCGCCTGGGCCGAATTGCAGCGCCAGGGCGGAGCGTCAGAACTTTCTCAGCCCGGCGCACCGGCAGCAAAACAGAGCGTCGTTGCGCTGCTCACGGAGAAAGCTGCCGCCGAGACCGACGAGGCCAAGAAAAAACCCTTCACCGAGCAGATTACGAAGCTCAGCGCCCCGGTAGCGCCGCTCTCGGTGCTCCCGGACCCGGCGATCTCGGCAACCTATATCCCGCTTCTCAGCGCTCTGGGCGACACAGACGGCACGGCGGCAAGCGCTGCCTCGACCGCGCTCGCACGGCTCGGCAAGACCGTGGTCGTCGCGCTCACCCAGAAGCTCGGCAGCGCCAGCGAGCCGGTCGCGTACCTGGCCTCACAGGCGCTCACCGTCATCGGGCGCGACGCCGTGGAGGGGCTTCTGGCGTCGGCCAAAACCGGAGCGCCCACCGCGCGCTGGGCCGCCGTCACCCTCGGGCAGATCGGCGATCCAAAGGCAGAGCCTGCGCTCCAGATACTCACCGGCTCGCCCGATCCGGACACAGCACACGCCGCTCAGACGGCGCTCGCTCGGGTGAAACCGGCGGGCTGAAAAAAAACTTCAAAATTTCCTCAAGTTTTTGTCAGAATCGACGATCTCACCCGTTGTAGTAAGTGAGAGACATCGAAATCTCGACAAAAACTTGAGGAAAAACCATGAACAAACTCGTCAACATCTTCGTCGCCACTGCCCTGCTTGCGCTCTGCGCTCCTGCCTTCGCCCAGGATGGCATGCCCACCCCGCCTGCTCCGGTCAGCAAGGCCGCCAGGCGTACTTCGGAAGCACCCGTCAAGCTGAAAGCCGGACAGGGGACGGTGAACGTCAACCGCGCCGAGCTCGCCGAGCTGATCCGGGTTCCGGGAATCGGTAGCAGCCTGGCGGGACGGATCATCGAGTGCCGCAAAGAAAGCGGGAAGTTCACCGACTGGAAAAGCCTCACCGAGGTCAAGGGAATCGGCGAGAAGAAGCTCGCCCGCCTCAAGCCCTTTCTCAGCCTGTAAACTGGTTGGCCTGCCCGTAGACCGCCAACATAAACGTTGGTGGCTAAAGGCGCAAGCGCCACGATGTCCTCCGGACGTACCGAACGGTGGATACGCCCGAAGGGCCTCGTGGCAAAGCCCTTAGCCACCGACGTCCATGTCGGCGGCTACTTCTCCCAGCGGAAGCGCTGGCGCTGGGCCTCGCGAGCAAGCGAGCGCACCAGCCGCCAGCCTTCTTCCTGGGGCACATGATCCAGGCGCGGGCCGCCTCCGGTGAGGGTCTGGCCCGCTGTGTCCACGTGGAGTGAGAGCAGCCCGAGCCGACGATCAAACGGACTCTGGCGCACCTTGATCACCTGAAGATTGCGCAAGGGAACCAGATACTCCGAGCGATTCAGAACGCCTCGCCGGACTCGCAGTAGCACTCCGGCTCCGTCGAGCGCCCAGCCAAGCTGCTTCCAGCTCCAGCGACTGGCGAGCCAGAGAAAAGGAAGAAACACCAGAGGGATCAAACCCAGCGGCCAGAGCGGTGTGTGAACGATCCGACTTAAAAATAAACTCAGCCCGAGGCTCAGAATCAGACAGAGGTAGGTGCCCGGCAGGGCTTCGCGCCGGATCGCCAGAGGGGAGATCGGCTGCCAGACGGGACTTTCCGAAGACAGCCCTGGAAGTAGCTCCGGCAGGAGCGCATCCACTGCGTCGCGGCTTAGCAGAGGCACCAGCACGTCGCGGCCTGTGTTGTGGGCGCTTTCTTTGCCGTGCGTCGCGATGCTCCCTGCCGTGTCCGCACGGAGCACCGCGACGCCAACGAAGCGCCGTAGCGGGCTTTGCTCGATCTCCAGCACCTGAATCCGTCGGCGCGGCAGACGGCTGACATGTCGGTTGAGCAAGCCATAGGCCCGACTGAGGTCTTCGCCCGTTCGTGTCAATTTAAAGCCGTAAAACAGCAGGATCGTCCGAACAATAGAGACTCCCATGCCAGTCAGTAAAACCAACAACCCGATTAGAGCAATTCCCAGCCCCAGGCTGACCCCGCTGGAGCTGAGCCAGCCGCTTGCGGTCTCGGCTCCCGTGCGGAGCAGGCTACTCTGGGCACGGCGCGGCAGGTACTCGCGCAGCCAGAAAATAACTCCGCCCAGCCCCGCCATAGCCGTCCCCAGCCAGCTTTGTGTCAGTCCGGCGATCATCAGCTCTTTGAGCGTCACTGCCCGCAGCACCAGCTCCGGCGTCGCAGGGGCAGGAGGAAGCTCAAGATCGAAAGCGGGGACTGCGGGAGTCACTTCCCGATGCGCGAACAGATACGCCCGAAGGCGCTCGGCGTCGGTTAGAGAGATCACGGAGAGTGAGGCTTCTGCGCCGGAGCCGCCCGCTGTCTCGACCTGGAGCGCGGCCACCTTGAAGAGCCGGTGCAGGATGTTCTGCTCCAGCCGGATGTCCTGGATACGCGCCAGCGGGATGCGTCGCTCGTGCTTCCACCAGATTCCCTCCTGCGTCTGAAGCTCCGTCTCATCGATGCTGTAGGTGAACGTGAAGTAGCGCACCAGCGCGAACCCCAGCGACGCGACCAGCCCGAGTGCGCTCAAACCGACGACAATTAGAGAAAAGCCGCCTTTGAATCCACGCCCTCCGAGAACAGCCACGGCAAGAATCGGCACAACGCTGCCTGCCGCACGACGGAGAATCTCCAGCACCGCCGTAATTAGAGTCGCAGGGTGCAGCCGCCCCTGAAGAAGCTCAGACGCCATCGTCACCTCCAGCAGCGACCAGCCTGTCGCGCAGCCTCTCGGCGTCCTCGACGGACAGCCCGGAGAGGGTGAGCGTCGCGGCATGGGTTCCGGCAGTGTGAAGAGTAAGTGTCGCCAGCCCTAACTTTCTTTCCCAGGGTCCGCGCTTCAGATCGATGTGCTGGAGCCGGGAGAGCGGAAGAAGCTGCGTCACCTGCCACCAGACGCCCTGCCTGATCCATAGCACACTGTCATCGAGCGCCCAGCCTGCGTTCTCGAATGCCAGCTCGATATAACGAAAGAGCGCAAACGCACACCAGAGAACCCAGAGCGCTGCGATGCCCCAGAGAACTTGGGGGAGCACGGGAACTCCGATGCGTCCCGCGAAAATCCCGCCGACGCCAAAAAGAAGGGCGAGAAATCCGAAGCCTATCGCATTGCTCATGCGCCAGAGCGATTTCACGCGGGGATCGAGCGTTTGAAACTCGGGGAGAGGTGTATCCATCCTGCATCAATTATAGCAGGGAAAAGGGGAAGCGGGCGGCGAGAATCGAACTCGCGCGATCTGCTTGGAAGGCAGGGATTCTACCATTAAACTACGCCCGCAAAAGCGTATTCACCGAAAACGTCCAATCGGGGCGACAGGATTCGAACCTGCGACCCCCTGTTCCCAAAACAGGTGCGCTGACCAAGCTGCGCTACGCCCCGATGATCGACACTATTATATCGCATCTTTTTGGGCATGTGCTAAAAGAGTCGGAAGCAATGCGCGGGCAGCGGCCCCCCGGTGGGAGCGGGCGTGCTTTTCTTCGGAGGTTAGCTCGGCAGCGGTCTGGGTGAAGTCGGGGGCGGCGAGAAAGATCGGGTCGTAGCCAAAGCCACTCGTGCCGCGCGGCTGTGGGGCGATGCGGCCCTCAAAGAATCCCTCGGACTCGGCGAGAATCTCCCCGGTCGGGCTTGCGAGGGCGAACGCGCAGGCGTAGCGAGCACCCCGCTCGCTCTCGGGCGTTTCTTGAAGGAGCTGCAAAACCCGTGGAATCCACTCTTTTTCACTTACCCAGCGGGCGGAGTGGACACCCGGCTGCCCGCCGAGCGCGTCGATGCAGATGCCCGAGTCGTCGGCAAGCGCAAGACGCCCGGTTTTCTCCGCGTAGTAGACCGCCTTGAGCCGGGCGTTTTCGGCGAACGTCGCGCCGGTTTCCTCAGGTTCTTCGATGCCGTCGGGAACCGGGAGAAATTCAAGAGGAAGACCGGCGAAAATGGCCCGAAGTTCCTCGATCTTATGGGCATTGCGCGTCGCTAAGGTCAGGATCAACGCAGACCCTCAATGGCGGCTTGCTGCTTCTTGAAGAGCGAGTCCAGCCCGACTTGCGCGACATCGAGCAACGCGTTGAGGCGCTTTCGGTCGTAGGGCTGACCCTCGGCGGTGCCCTGAACCTCGATGTACTTGCCGCTCGCGGTCTGCACGACGTTCATATCGACCGCTGCCCGAGAGTCTTCCTCGTAGCACAGGTCTAAAAGCTCTGCGCCCGCGACGACGCCCACGCTGATCGCGGCCAGACCGTCGAGGATCGGGTCTTTCTTGAGATTCAGCTTGGCGCAGGCTTCCACGAGCGCGACCCAGGCTCCCGTGATGGAAGCGCAGCGCGTCCCGCCATCGGCACCGAGCACGTCGCAGTCCAGCGTAATCATCCGCTCACCCAGGGCTTTCAAATCCACGACGCCCCGCAAGCTGCGCCCGATGAGCCGCTGTATTTCCTGGCTTCTACCCGCTGGCTTGAGCGTCTCCCGATTGTTTCTATCGCGGCCCGAGCGCGGGATCATCGCATACTCCGCCGTCACCCAGCCCTCGCCGCGCCCCTTCATCCAGGCCGGAACCCGCTCCTCGACGCTCGCGGTGCAGATCACCTTGGTCTCGCCCATCGTAATCAAGCACGATCCTTCGGCGAACGGCATGAATCCCCGCTCGATCTTCACCGGTCGCAGGTCTAAACTGCTCCGTCCATCAACTCTCGGCATATGCCAGCTCCTTCTTGTTCCAGACCAACCGCGTGACTTCGGGCGGATCGTCCAGGCCCAGTATAGCGCGAGCCGCGTGGGAAAATTTCTGCGCCTCGCCCGTGGTGAAGAGGAGCGTGTCCCCTGACCCCAATAATGGGGGGACTTCTCCCCCTCTGCCGGGGGCGGGGGGGCAGAGCGACGCCACGCGCCGTGCGACGGCCTCGCCGGTGTCGATGAGCGTGACGTGTGGGCCGACGAACTTTTGGATGATTTCTCGGAGCGCGGGGAAGTGCGTGCAGCCCAGCACCAGCGTATCGGCGCTCTGAGCGAGCAGCGGCGCAACGAACTTCTCGATAAGTGCGTGCGTTTCGGGCGCACTCAGCTCTCCCTGCTCGACGGCCTCGACCCAGCCGGGGCAAGCTTGCGCGAGAAAGTGAGTGCCGTGGCCTTCGCGGGAAAGAAGCGCGGCAAGCTTCGCGGACTTGAGGGTTCCGACCGTAGCTAAAACGCCCACGACGCCCGTTTTCGTCGCGGCAGCGGCAGGTTTGACAGCAGGCTCCATCCCGACAATGGGGGGTTTGGGAAACTCGGCACGGAGGGTTTTAATTGCCGCCGCCGTCGCAGTGTTGCACGCGACCACCAGCAAGTCAGCCTGGAAGTTCTCCAAAAGAAACCGGGCAAGGCCGAGCGAGAGCCGCTTAATCTCGGCCTCGGGGCGGGAACCGTACGGGGCGTTCTGGGAGTCGCCGACGTAGACGAGATCGACCTCGGGAAGCGCCCGACGGATCTCTTTCAAGACCGTCAGGCCGCCGACGCCCGAGTCGAAAACGCCGAGGGTCAACTACGCACCGGTGGGAACGGGAAGCGGGTCGGTCAGCTCCTGGCCGCCGCCGAGAGATTCTAATTTCTGGCCCTCGACGAGAAACTGGACTTTTTTCACGCCCTCAAACTGCCCGAGCGTGTTCACCACGGCGTTGATCGTCTGGGCCTCGTCGGTGCTCCCGCCCGAGAAGTTGTCTTTGAACTCTTTGGAGAGATCGACTGTGGCAAGCTCGCCTTCGATCTTGACGGAGAGGGCTTTCGTGCCTTTGGGGAGCGGCGCGCCCTCGCCCTCGGCCATGGCATTGAGCGCCGCGAGCGCTTTTTCCTCGGGAGTGGCGTCTTTGCTGGGTGCTTTGACGGTTTTCTCGGTGAGCTTCTCCCCGCTCTTGGTGTAGACCGTGGTCGTCTCGCTCTTCGGGTCGGTCTTCTTCGGAGGGGCGACGAGATTGGTTTCGTCCTCGGGCACCTGCGCGACCGGCGTGGCGAGAGGCGGCGCAGGCGTCGGGTCGGGAGCGGGCGCAGAGGAGTTGTTGCAGGCTCCGGCGGTGAGAATCCCCACAGCCAGAGCGAGCGTCAGAACGTTTTTCTTATTTTTGATCATCGGGTGCGATGTAGAGCTGCCCGCCCGAGCCGGGCTTGGCGTTTTTCGTCGGGAAGGTCGGGTTGGCTTTCACGAAGTCCGTGACTCCCCCCGCGACGGCCTGCATGAGCTTGCGGCGGCTGCCCTCACTGGCGAGCGCCTGGGCGTCGTTCCAGTTGGTCAGAAAGCCTGTCTCGACCAGCACGCCGGTCATCTGCGAGTGCCGCAACACCGCAAAGCCCGTCGAGTAGATTCTACCGTCAGATTTTGCGCCGCGCGTCCCGACATCCCCGACGTTTGCCAGGCGAAGGGCGATGTACTGGGCCAGGGTTCGGTCGCCGTCTTCGCTGAGATGGTAGTACGCCGTCGAGCCGTTGGCGGACGAGCCGCTGTCGGTCGAGTCACAGTGGACGGAGATAAAGAAATCCGCGCCCTGGCGGTTGGCGATCTTGCCGCGCTCGGAAAGCTCGATGAAAACGTCGCTGTCACGGTTGAGAATCACATCCGCGCCGAGAAGCCGTAGCTCATCGACGAGCATCCGGGCCATGGCGAGCGTGTTGTCCGCCTCGCGGGTGCCGTTGACGCCCGGTGCGCCCCGATCTTTCCCGCCGTGGCCAGGATCGACCACGATGGTCTTGCCCTTGAGCGGCAGGTCACCCTCACCTTGAGGTGTGATGTCCAGCAGCATCCCGCCGCCGTCCTGGCGCAGCTTGAACTGGTAGTTGACGGGCCGAGCGGTCTCCAGTGTCAGACGGGTCGCGCCGCTACTGGTCGAGGCCGCACGTACGCTGGAGACGAGCGGATGTTTGAAGTCCGTGGCTTTATCGGCGATCCCCGAACCGAGCGCCGCTGTGGGCAGGTCGAGAATCAGCCGTCCCTCCAGGTTTTGAAGGCGCATCGGGAACGTGCTCTGGGTGCCTCCTAAAAACATCCGAGCGCGCTCGGGGTTGTCGGAGTTGAAGCGTAGCTCGGTGAGCGACTCGACGGGCGAGGGAGCTGCCACGACCGTGGTCGGGGGCGGAGCCACGCTGACGCCTGTCGGCGGAACCGTGGTGGGCTGGGTCGTGCGCATCAGGCGCGGCGCAGTGCGTGAGGGGAACGGTTTACGCGCTATCGCCACTCGTACCGGCGCGGGCGTCGGCTTGCTCGGAACCACCTGAGCGACGATGCGCTGGTCGGGAAACACAGGCGACGACTCAGGGGTGCGCTTGACCGGGGCTGGCTCGGGAGCCGGGCCAATAGAAACCTGGGTCGGGCTGTCGGGACTGGTCGAAGCGTAGCGCATGGCTTTCGTCAGCGAGAGAATCAGCCGCGCGGTCCGCCCGGACTGAACGGCTTTCGCGCCGTTGACGTTCCCGGCGACCGGCCCTAACCTTCGCGTGCCCAGCTCGCCGACATCCGTTCCGTCGAAGTCGAAGATAAGCCGGGTGCCGTCGTCCTGCTTCGTCACTTTTGGCGAGCGCAGGGGCAGCGAGCTTTTCACCACAACCTGGTCGCCATCGAAGCGGACCCCGGTCAGAACCGGCAGAATATGCAGCGTCCCGGACGCGCCGTCCCACTGGACGCGCCCTCCGAAGCCCTCGATCACCTCGACGACGGGGATGAACTGGCCCGAGATGCCCGGAAGGCTCCGGCTCTTGACGCGCTGATTGATATCGTTGTCGGGCAGGCTGAGCGTCACGCGCTCGTCGGCTCCGATGGAGTAATGAATCCCGAGGCGCTCCAGGGACTCGGGGGACACACAGATCATGTTGTCCTCGGGGTCGCGGTAGGGGCGCAGGTCGGCGGCGGCAGGCAGGGGCCTTCCGGCATAGAGAACCCGAACCGACGCATAGGCGGCTCGGGGGTAGGCAGCCTGCGCGGGGGCGCTGGCGGTATAAACGGCTCCGGTCATCAGGACCAGGGCGGTGACGATCTGGGGGTGGGCGTAAAAACGCATCCGGTTTCGTTCCTCCTGTCTTTTACTTCGGTGGCGCACAAAAAGCGCGGCCCTGCGCATCTTCCTCAATCAAACGCGACGCGCTGGCCGCGAAACTCTGTCTCATTATCGGCTTGTTGCCGACGGGTTTGCAGTGAAAATTATGGAGGCGGGCGGACTCGAACCGCCGTCCCCAGCAAGCAAAGAGCAGATGTACTACGAGCGTAGTCTGCAATTTAATTTCCCGCTGAAAGCGCCCACAGACAGGCTATCTCAGCGGTAGCGTGATTCGATTCCCCCGGCGGTGGCACGCACCTGCGCCGATGGGTAGCGGAGTTTGATCACGCCGGTCCTTCCCTCTCCGCTGGAGAAAGACGCGGCGGCCTAAGTTTTCAGGTTAGGCGAGCGCGAACGCGTTGTTTCGCGCGACCACGAAGTTGTTCTTCTTGGCTTTTGTTTTTTTACGGATTTTTACGAGGCCACCCGTCCCTCGGCTCGCAATCTGTCCCGACTTCACCAGGTCTACTCCAATCGCCCCCGGATCACCGAAACCTGGAATTACTATACCACAGCAGAAAATCAGCGAACAAGCCCCCCGAACCAGGGCAAACGCATTTGGATTTTCCTGCCCGATCCCGTCGAATAAATTCGCGGCTATAAATACAACACCCAGAGGGTACCCGAACCTTCAGAAAGCGAGCTTTCCTCGTCGAATCTGTCTATTCGACAAACCGAGCTTGCGAGGTGCAGGTCGAATTTGTGATTGTAGCCGCGAATTTATTCGACGGTAAAAGCACAGCAAATATCAACAAATATAATCAACAGCAAGACAGATTTCAAATGCGTTTGCC
>JANLTX010000058.1:0-29254 GCA_031363095.1 Armatimonadota bacterium
ATCGAGCCGGGAGCCAGCGCTATGTCTCTTCGCGACAGCGCAATGTCACTTCGCGACAGCGCAATGTCACTTCGCGACAGCGCAATGTCACTTCGCGACAGCGCAATGTCACTTCGCGACAGCGCAATGCCACTCCGCGACAGCTGCCAGTCTTCCCCTTCCCTCGCCCCGACGAAGTCGGAAAAAGGCGAGGGTAAGGGGGTAGGGGGGATGGGTCCAGAAGGAAATTACCCCTGATTTCGCCAAGTAGTGCCCATCATGCGCTATCCTGTGGAGATTCCCGGCTCGACCGCGACGGTCGAGCTGGAAGCGGGCGGTTTCTCCGCCGCGAAGCTTTTCGTCAACGATGCACCCGCCCGGCCCGGCCTGAAAAAAGGCGAGTTTATACTTCCCAGTGAGAACGGCGAGGAGCTTGTCGTTCGCTACAAGCAACAGTTCATCGACCCGATCCCCGCTCTGGAGGTCAACGGTCAGGTGATTCGAGCGGTTCCGGCGTTTACCTGGGAGTGGATTTTTGTGGGGATGCCGTTCTTGCTGGTCGTCGGGGGCGGCTGCATCGGAGGGCTGATCGGCGGGATCGGGGCGTGGGGCAACGCGACGATTCTACGCTCGGGCTTGCCGCAGGGCGCAAAAGTCGCACTCGCCGCGCTGGTCTCGGCGGTGGTTCTGGGCGGAGGCTTCACGATCATGACCATCGCCCGGCTCGCCATTGATAGCGCACGTGGCCGATGAGAGCTTTTTTTCTCGCACTCACGCTGTCGGTAAGTTTCGGAGTTTGCCGGGCGCAGGAAACCACTCTCCCGACGCGGGTGAACGGCGGCGGGACCGTTCCTATCGCCTCACAGCTATCGAAGCGGGCGCTGAAGCACTCCGACTATGCGGGCTGGAAGTCGGTTGCGGGGGCGCAGCTCTCGCCCGACGGAACCTGGGTGAGCTTTGCGATCAACCCGCAAGAGGGCGACGGCACTTTGTTTTTCAAGAAACAAGGCGATGCGTCCGAGTGGAAGATCGAGCGCGGCGGCGGAGTCCGGTTCTCCAGCGACAGCAAGTGGGCGGTTCTAACCGTCGCGCCGAAGTTTGCCGACACTGAGGCCGCGAAAAAAGCGAAGAAAGACGCCCCGAAACCCGTCAGTAGTCTGATTGAATTAGCTTCGGGCAAGGTCGAAACGCTGGAGAAAATCCGGCGCGTGGTTCTTCCCGAAGAGAGCAGCGACTTTCTCGCGCTCCACGCCGAGCTACCGAAAGACGCCCCCAAAGCGCCCGCGCCGCAGGGAACCGAGCTGACCCTGCGCCCGTTGCTCTCGGACGAAAAACCGACGGTTCTGCCCGATGTCACGAGCTTTCAGCTTGACAAAGCCGGGAAGTTTTTAGTCTACGTGGTCGATGGAAAAGACGACTCCAAAGATGGTGTTTATCTGAGAAATCTAACCTCCGGCGAGACAGTAGCGCTCGCGCTCGGGCCGGGCGAGATCAGCGGCCTGGCCTTTGATGAATCCGGGACGCAGGCAGCTTTTGTGAAGAAAGCCCCCGCCCCCAAATCTCCCCCTTCGCCGCGAGGAACGAGCAACAGGCCGGAGGGGGACGAAAGCGAAGCGCTTCAAGGGGGAGGCAAAACGCCGCGCGAAAATACCAGCGCTCAACTCTTTCTCTGGCATGCGGGCGAGAAAGCCGCCACAGAGATTTCCGAGGCGAGTGAGAACGCGCCACCTCGCTTCTTGAAAGACGGCTCGGGGCTGGTCTTCGGAGTCGCCCCGACGCCTAAACCAAAGACCAAAGACGTGCCGGAGCCGCTGAGCGTCGATATCTGGACGACTCGCGATGGGCTGATCCAGCCGATGCAGAAAATCCAGCTTGCCGCCGAGCAAAAAAGAACGTATGCCCGACTCTACCGAATCGCCGAGAAGAAAATAGTAACTCTTGCCGACGAAAAACGGCGCGACGTAAGCGTCGGGGCGGAGGCGAAAAAGTGGGCGCTCGGAAGCGACCCGCTGCCGTACCAGGCCGAGAGCGCCTACGACGACACCTACCGCGATTACTTTCTGGTAGACCTGAAAACCGGGGCACAGCGAAAAGTCCTGACGCACCATGGGAGCGCGGTCAGCCTCTCACCGAGCGAGAAATGGCTGCTCTGGTGGGACGGCGAGAAGCACTCCTGGTGGGTTCAGGACAGCGAAGGAAAAGCGCCGCCGCGCGACCTGACCGGTGCGCTCAAAACGGTGTTTTATGAGGAAGACTGGGACACACCCGCAAGCCCGAACCCCTATGGCGTCGCAGCTTGGACAACCGACGACAAACGGGTCTTGCTCTACGATAGGTTCGACCTGTGGGCAGTCGATCCGGCGAGCGGGCAGGCCGAGCGCCTCACGCAGGGCCGCGAGCGTGGCGTGAGCTTTCGTTATGTCCGGCTCGACCCCGAGGAGCGCCAGATTCCCGAAGACAAGCCGCTCTATCTCGCCTCCACCGACGACTCAGCCCGCGCGACAGGCTTCTGGAGGCTTGGCTCGCTGAAAAACCCGGCGCTGACGAAGCTTCTGGTCTACGACGGGCAGCTTGGCGGGCTTCAGAAAGCGAAAAACTCCGACGCCGTAGTTCTTACCCGCGAGCGCTTCGAGGTTTTTCCCGATCTCTGGTGCGCCCCGAGCCTGGAGAAATTAAGCGAGTCCGTGCGCCTGACCGATGCCAACCCGCAGCAAAAATCCATCAACTGGGGCCGGTCTGAGAGAATCGTCTACCGAACCAACGACGGCAAGGAGCTTCCGGCGATTCTGACGGTGCCCGAGGACTTCGACCCGGCGAAAAAATACCCGCTGCTGGTCTATGTCTACGAGAAATTGGCGAGTGGGCTGCATCGCTACACTCGGCCCGGCCCTGGAACCAGCATCAATCTCTCCCGGTACGCAAGCAACGGCTACGTGATTCTCCAGCCGGATATCGAGTACCGCGAGGGCTATCCGGGCGAGTCGGCGCTTTCTTGCGTCGTTCCGGCGGTCCAGGAAGTCCTGCGGCGCGGGTTCATCGACGAAAAACGGATCGGGCTTCAGGGCCATAGCTGGGGGGCGTACCAGGCGAGCTACTTGATTACTCGGACGAATTTATTTCGCGCCGTGGAAGCGGGGGCGTCGGTGAGCAATATGTTCAGCGCCTATGGCGGAGTGCGCTACGAGACAGGAATGAGCCGCCAGTTCCAGTATGAGAAAACGCAGAGCCGGATCGGGGCGACTCCGTGGCAGAAGCCACTGGCGTACCTGGAAAACTCGCCGATTTTCTGGGCGGACAAGGTGCAGACCCCGTACCTCTCGATCCACAACGACAACGACGGCGCGGTGCCCTGGACTCAGGGGATCGAGTTTTTCATGGCGCTCAAACGCCTGAACAAAGAAGCGTACCTGTTCAACTACAACGGCGAGGGCCACGGTTTAACCAACCGCGAGAACCAGAAACACTGGACGGTCCATATGGCCGAGTTCTTCGATCACTACCTTCTGGGCAAGCCCCGCCCCGCCTGGATGGACCAGGGCGTCCCGTACGCCGAGCGCGGAGCACGCGACCTGCGCCCTCTCTTTCGGGAGTAGGTTGCCCCAAAATGGCACCCGGCTTCGGCTCCGAAGGAGCCTTGGCAACCCGGTTGCCCTGTTGCCGCACGTTTATCGTGCCATTAGCCGTTGGCTTGCAAGAAAATCTCCAGCGCCGCCCTGGCCCGTGCCTGAAGGTTTGGGTTACCGCGCTTCTCCGCCCGCGCGATCACATCCTGATACGTTTTCTGCGCTCCGTTGTGGTCGCCCGACTCGCTCTGGGCCAGCGCGACGCCCAGCATTGCCTCCAGCATTCGCTCGGGCTGGTTCGCGCCGTGGTAGAGATTGGCCAGGAGCTGAAACGCTTTTTTCGCTTCTTTCCAGTCTCCTCGCTTCCGCTCTTCGTTTGAGAGAAGCGTCAGGAGCGCCTCGCGCAGGGCGTGGCCTTCGCCAAGCTGGATCGCGAGCTGGCTTTGGAGGTTCCAGAGCGCTGGAGCCGCCATTCCGCCGGGAAGCTGCCGAGTCAGTCCGATGCTCGCGCTGGCCAGCTCGTCCCAGGCGTCGCGCGGCATCGACGCGCTCTCGTACGGATTGTCTGTGGGCGTCGCCAACTTCTGGCAAACCAGCACGCGTGCCAGCGCCCCGACCGCGCGCGGGTGTCGCTCTCTGGCGAATATCTTCAGGGCTGCGTCGTAGAGCCGGGCGGCCTCTTCCCGCTTGCCCTGCGCCAGAAAGACATCGCCCAGTGGCTCCAGTCCGAACGCGAAGCCTGCGTGAGTCTTTCCGTAGAAGCTTTCCCGCCCGGCAAGCCCCGCGCGAAGAGCTTCCTCAGCTTCAGCAAGCTGTCCGTGCCGCTGAAAAATCTCTCCGGCGTTCATCAGCAGGGTCAGGCGCTGCTTGCGGGCCTCTTTGTCCGCAGGTTCGGGGCGGGCGCAGCCTTCTTTCAGGGTTTCCAACGCCCGCTCGATGATTCCGCCCAGAAGCTGGACCGTCGCCAGGTACTCGACCCCGCTGAAGTATGGCTCGCTCTCCGGCACGGCGTTTTTCAGCGTGTCCTGGAGCAACTCTTCAGCATCGGCGGTCTTTCCTGCCTGAAGCAGCATCTGCGCCTGCTCCCACGCCCTGTGCATCGACGGCTTCTGATTGAGCATCATGCGCTTATTTTATCCTTAGAGCGCTGCCTGTAAAACTTCCAGCGCGTCGGCCTCGCTCACGGGGCGCGGGTTGGCTTTTGTCGATCCCGAGACCATGGATTCGGCGGCGATGGCGGGCAGATCGGACTCAACAACGCCCATCTCCGAGAGCCGCGTCGGGCTTTCTGAGAGTGAAAGAATATTGTCGAAGTAGTGAATGCTATCGTCGAGGCTCTGCTCGATGAGCCGCTTGCCGATGACAGGCTCGTTGAAGCGCAAGACATGAGGCATGAGCAGGCCACAGAGAAGTCCGTGGGGCGCTTTCGTGCGTGCGCCGAGCGGGTGCGCGAGGCCGTGTACCAGCCCGAGCCGCGACGTGTTCAGCGCGACTCCCGCCAGGTAGCTCCCGAGAAGCATCTCCTGGTACTGGTCATCGCTTCCTTGCCCTCTCAGTACGCGTAGGAGCGAGAAAGGAAGGCTACCTACTGCCTGCACGGCCAGCGCTCGGGTGTAGGGGTTCGCGCCGAGGCTTATGTAGCTCTCGACAGCCTGAACGAACGCATCGAGGCCCGAGTGGGCGATGACGGACTTCGGGCAGGTTTGCAGAAGGGTGCCGTCCAGAATGACGGTCTTGGGGAGCAGAGACTCGCCGCGAAAGCTGGCTTTTTTGATGGCGTCGGGGTCGGTGAAGACGACCGAGACTGTGGCCTCGCTGCCCGTGCCCGCCGTGGTCGGAGCCGCGAGGATCGGCAGGGCGAGCACAGACTCTGCCCGCGCCGCGCCCGAGAGAAACTCTCTTGCGCTTCTTTTCAGCGGCGCGAGTGCGGCGCACTTTCCCACATCGAGTGCGCTACCGCCCCCGATGGCGAGAACCGAGTCGCAGTCTTTCGCAGAGATCATTGCAGCGTCGGCGTCGGAGAGCGTCGGCTCGCGCGACGGAACTTCGTGGGTCGCAACCGTGAGATTCTCGGCGTGGAGCGTTTTTAGAATTTCTTCCAGCGCGCCGGACTTTCTCAGGCTTCCGCCATGGATTAGAAGTGGGCGCTTTCCAAGGCGTGCGGCCTCGGCGGCGAGAGTTCCGTCGGTGGCGCTGCCGAGGGCGCAGACCAGCCGCGCGGGTGTCAGGAAGGTAAATGGCGTCATCGGGGTACAATAAGCCGCGATGCGTGCATTTCCCTTCGGACCGGCTCCACTGGTCATGTTATTTCTGGCGATTGGCTCGGGTGGCTGGCTGGTTGCCAACCAGGGAGCCAGGAAGCCTGCGACTCTGCGAATGTGGACGTTCGCCAAGCCGCACTACGAGGCCTATCAGAAAGCGCTGCCCAAGTTCCTGGAGCAGCATCCGGGCGTCAGCGTGGACCTTCAGTTGGTGGAAGGCAGCGGGCTGAACCAGCGGCTCCGTGCGGCGTTTCAGGCCGATTTAGATGTCCCCGACATGGTCGAGATCGAGATCAGCGCGGCAGGCTCGTTCTTTCGCGGCCCGAAAGAGCACATCGGGTTTTTAGATATCAGCCCGTACCTGGAGCGGGATAAGCTCCAGCAAAAAATCGTGGCGAGTCGGTTTGCACCCTATACCAATCGGGGTAGTATTTTCGGGCTTCCTCACGATGTTCACCCGGTAATGCTTGCCTATAACCGCGAGATATTCAAGCAACTGGGTTTAGACCCTGAAAAGCTCGATACCTGGGATAAGTTTATCGAAGCGGGCAAGAAAGTAAAGAAACCGGGCGAGCGTTATATCCTGGAGATGGCTGACAACGGAACGTCACAGCTTGAACTGGCTTTATTCCAACGCGACGGTGGGTTTTTCGATGTCGACGGCAAGGTTATTTTCGACAACGCGGTCGGGATCGAGACCATGAAGTGGTACGTCCCGCTGGTCGCAAAGAACAGCCCACAGCAGATCGGCTACGCGCTGAGTTCGTCGTTTGGGCAGGTCATGACCCAGGCGCTGGAGACGGGATACTTTCTCTCCGTGGTAACTCCCGACTGGCGCTCGAAAAACCACGAGAACGATGTCGGCAAGCTCAAGGGCAAGATGGGCCTGATGCCGCTGCCCGCCATCGTGCCGGGCGGTCGGCGCACGAGCACCTGGGGCGGAACCATGCTCGGGCTTTCGCGCTCAGGCAAGAACCACGACCTCGCGTGGGAGCTGGCCAAGTACCTGTATCTGAGCGAGAAAGACCTCGCCGAGCGGTTTGCCGACACGAACATTCTGCCGCCGGTGCCAAGCGCCTGGAAAGAGCCAGCATTCGACAAAGAGTACGAATACTACGCGGGCCAGAGAATAGGGCGCGACTACGCCAACCTCGCGCCACAGGTACCGCCGCAATACGCCAGCCCGTTCGTCGATCTGGGCAAGAGCAAGCTCAGCCAGGCATTGATTCAGTGCGTCGAATACTACAACGCACGCGGTGCCGACTCCGGCTGGGATGCGTTTGTGAAAACCACCCTCAAAGCCCGCGCCGACGAAGTGCGTGTCCAGATGGGCAGGAATCCGTTCTAAAATGGTTTCTTGCAACGCTGCATTTGCCAATGTCAGACCTGCAATTAAGCCTCGCACGGGTGCATTTGGCAATTGCACGTCTGCTCTTTTGAGTTTCAAAAAAAAACAAAGCCTTGCACGTTGTATATTAATGATTTCCGGCGGTGATTCATGATTACGCGCCTGAAAGTAAACGGCTTCAAAAACCTCATCGGCGTGGATATTTATTTTGGTGCCTTTAATGTCGTTGCTGGATTAAACGGCGTTGGGAAATCTAATGTATTTGATGTTTTGCAATTTCTTTCAAACCTTACTAGCATGAATATTAAAGATGCAGCAAGGAAAATAAGAGGCGTCGAAAATAACTTAAAAGCAATGTTTTCTGATGATTTTGATGGGGTGATTGATATTGAAGTTTGGTTCAAGGGGGAAATAAATCTGAATTACGGTACTGGGGAAACTGAACCCGATATTCAAGATTGCGAAATGGAATATTTATTGAAATTAAAATGGGATGAGGGAATTAAAAAAGTTGAAGAAACCACGAGATGGCTAAATAGAGATGATGGTCAACCAAAGCGGAGCTTGTGGATGGGGAGCCAGAATTTGGACAATGAATTTTCTCAATTGTCGCAATATCGTTGGTATTATGACGAAAAAGATGGTGAATCATCAGACGCAACACCGGAGAATCTCCTGATTCGTGGAGATGTTAAGTCAATTAGAGTATTTTCATTGAATCCAGACCGTCTTCGAGACTTTAGTCCAATAGATAAAGTAGGATGGATCGAAGAAAACGGAAGTAATCTTCCCGGATTTCTGCAGTGGATTTCCACTCAGGATGAAGCAGAATCTCTGAAAGACAATCTATCTCGATATCTTTTTTATCTGAATGAAGATATTTATTCGATTAAACCTCAGTTGTCTGAAGGACCGGAAATTATATGGTTAGATATCAGAAATAAATTTAATATGTCGATAAATACGACTTCGCTGTCTGACGGTACATTGCGTATGATTGCTCTTGTTGCTATTTTTGTTTTTTCAAGTCAATATGGTGGTATAGTGTTGGTTGAAGAGCCTGAAAATGGTATTAATATTAGTAAAATAGAAAATTTAGTACGGTTAATGACTAAGTGTGTAGAAAAATCAAATCCCAGATTCCAGTTAATTGTAAATTCACATTCTCCTGCTGTTGTTTCGGAGACTTCGGATAGCTCTATTATTTTCGCGAAATTGATAACGGCTGCTACCTCGGAAAGAAAGCAGTTCAGGAAGCCACGCTTTTGTGGTATGCGTGGAACATGGCGAGAGAAAGCGGGAATGCCAGCCGCATCGATTTCCGAGCTGGCAGATTTTATCGATCCCATTCCACCACGTTTTGAAGATGATCCACTGCGGTTGATTGACCGAGAAGACGCACAGAGACTGTTGGAACGTCGTCGTCAGGTCAAAGTTCTGACTTCGGAGGACGCTTGAGTTTTATGCGATATATTCTCTGGTCCGAAGGAACAGGAGACGATGGCTTGATTCAAGTTATTGATTGGCTTCTTCGACAAAATTATGTTTCTGATCCGGCAGGAGAACTAAGGACACAACAAAATTATAAACTTGCCGATGTAGTAAAAGAAGAAAATTGGCATTTGCTATTTCTGCATAGGGATGCAGACAGTGATCGAGAAATTTCGGGAAAAGGACCAGATACACGAAGGAAACAGATGGACGACTTAATACTTAAGACAAAAAAAGATATGGGTGAGGGTTTACCGCCAACGGTCATCATTGTTCCGGTACAGATGACTGAGGCATGGCTCATGGTCTGCGCGGTGTCACTGCGCACCTGGGCAGGATCACGAGGGGAACGGGCAACGTTGACTCTCCCGCCAAAGGTAGAGCAGCAGAACCAAGCAAAAGAGCACCTAAAGCAAATTATGGAAGGATTATTGGGAGAGGCATTGAATTGGGGGACATTTTCTGTGGAAAAACGCAGGCTCTGGCGGGAAATACATCGAACCCACCAGGGATTCTCGGTGCTCGATTCGATTCCTTCGTATCGGCGGCTTCGGGACGATGTCGCGCAGGTGGTAAAACAGAATGGATTGGCGTCGCTGTAGATGAAAAATGCTTCTGTCTTCAAGACCCAGCAAAAGCTGGCCCCGTATCTGTTTGTGTTGCCGTTTGTGCTGACGTTCTTGATTTTCTCGGCGTATCCGTACATCAAAAGCCTGAACTACTCGCTCTATGCGACAAGTGGCCCGAAAGATGCGGCGTTTGTCGGGCTGGGAAACTTCAAGTTTCTGCTCAGCGACCCGGATTTTCACCAGGCTGTGGGAAATACAGCGCTGTTTGCACTGGCATCGATCCTCTTTCAGCTTCCGATCTCGCTGGGGCTGGCGCTTTTGCTCTCCCAGAAGTGGGTGAAGGGGGTTAATTTCTGGCGACTGGCCGTTTTTGCGCCGAATCTCATGGGCCAGGTCTTTGTGGGAGTACTTTTCGGGGTTCTCTTGCAGCCCAAGTTCGGTCTGGTGAATCAGGGGCTGGCGGGAATCAGCCGAAACCCGGCCTGGCTGGACTATAAATGGCTCGGAGAGCCGAATTTAGTGATGCCCGCGCTCATCGGAGTCAGTATCTGGCTGTATTCTGGCTTCAATATGATCTACTTTCTGGCCGCACTACAAAATGTCGATCAGGAGCTGTATGAGGCCGCGATGGTGGACGGTGCGAACGGCTGGCAGCGCTTCCGCGCCGTGACGCTTCCTGCGATTCTTCCGGTGATGGTCTTTGTTCTGGTCACGGCGACGGTCGGGAGCTTCCAGCTTTATGAGCTTCCTCGGACGCTGCTGGGCGGGGGCGGACCCGATAACCGGGGCCTGACGATCATTATGTATCTCTTTAACAACGGGCTTCTGCCCGGAGACCTCGGCTATGCGTCTGCGGTCGGCTGGACCCTCGCCGTGATGGTCGCCGCGCTCGCCGCCATTCAGCTCTGGGTCACCGGAGCCGGAAAGCGAGACAACTAAAACCCATGAAGCTTTTTACGCGTGGCCTTACCTATCTGGCGCTCTCTCTGGCGGCTCTGCTCTCGCTGATTCCGTTCATCTGGTTGCTCAAGGCGACGCTCAGTCCGTCGGATCAGGTCTTTTCAGATTTCTTCAAGTTCGTCACGCCGACACTGGAGAACTACCATGAGCTTTTCACGGTCAAAGAGCCGAGTTTTGCACGCTCGTTGTTCAATTCGGTGTTTCTGGCGTGCGCAGGAGTCATGCTTCAGTTGTTTTTCTGCTCACTGGCAGGCTTTGCACTCGCCAAGTACGAGTTCAAGGGCAAGAAAGCGCTCATGGCGATTCAGCTACTCACAGTTTTCATTCCGGGAGCCGTCACCCTCGGGCCGGGCTACCAGCTTATGTACCAGCTTGGGCTGGTGAACTCCTACCAGGGAATGCTGATCGGGTCGGCGGGGAACGTCTTCGGGATTTTTCTGTTTCGCCAGGCCATGCTGGGAGTTCCCGATGAGCTGATGAACGCGGCCCGCATCGACGGCTCCACCGAGTTTGGAATCTACTGGAATATTCTGATGCCGATTGTCCGCCCGATGACCGGCGCGTTCTGTCTGTTGACTTTCATGGGAAGCTGGAACTCTCTTCTGTGGCCATCGATGATGCTGCAAACGTCGGATAAGCACACACTTCCGATTGCACTGGCCAACATGGTCGGTATTTACTCCAATAAATACGGCATGCTTATGGCCGGGACGTTTCTCTCGGTGCTTCCCGTGATCGTTTTGTTCTTGCTTCTGCAAAAAGAGTTTCTCTCCGGCCTGACAAGCGGAGCGGTGAAGGGATAATTACAATTTGAGCGCAACACTTTCGTTCTGGGGAGCGGCGGGCACCGTCACGGGGAGCAAGTATCTCCTGGAGACCGACCACGCACGGGTTCTTATCGACTGTGGGATGTTCCAGGGGACACCCGAACAACGCGAGCGTAACTGGGAAGACCCGGCGTTCTCGGTAAAAAATATCGATGCCGTGGTTCTGACTCATGCGCACTCGGATCACGTCGGGTATCTTCCCCGGCTGGTCGCGCTGGGCTTTCGTGGCCCGATCTACTGCACCCGCGCGACGATGCAGCTCGCCGAGATCGTGCTGACCGACTCCGCCAAGCTCATGCGCGAGGAGACCGACTTTCGCAATAAAACCGGCGCAACCAGGCACTCGCCCGCCCGGCCTCTGTTCAACGAAGAGGATGTCAAGCGGACGGGCCAGCTTTTTGTGCCGCAGGAAAGCGACTCGTTTCCCGTTGCCGCCGGGATTCGCGCCCGCTGGCGACCGACCGGCCATCTTTTGGGCGCACGCCAGATTCTGTTGGAGATCGACGGCGCGGGTGCCGACGGCTCGTCGCGCACCGTTTTGTTCTCAGGCGACCTCGGGCGGACGCTTCAGCCGACCCTGCCCGACCCCGCGCCGCCGTTTGAGGCCGACTATCTGCTGGTCGAATCGACGTATGGCGACCGTCGGCACACCAGCGAAGACCCGCTCGATGCGCTGGCCCGGATTCTCATCGACGCTCACGCGAACGGGCGCACGGTGCTGATTCCGGCGTTCGCGATGGGGCGCACTCAGGACTTGCTCTACGATATTCGGACCCTCGAAGACGAGCAGCGCGTCCCGATCCTGCCGGTGCGTGCGGACTCGCCCATGGCCAAGAACGCCACCGATGCCTACCTTCGGGCCGTGGAAGAGCACGACGCCGAGACCCGGCAGCTTCGGGCGGAGCGGCGCAACCCGTACCGAACCCACTCGATGGTCTTTGCGTCGAGCGCGGAGGAGTCGAAGAAGCTCAACGACGAGACCGGGGCGCGGGTGATCGTCGCCTCCAGCGGAATGATGTCCGGCGGGCGCGTGATGCACCACGCCCGGCGCGTCCTGCCCGACCCGAGCGCGGTGCTCGTCTTTGCAGGCTACCAGGCTGAGGGGACGCCGGGCCGCGCGATTTTAGAAGGCGCGACGGAGATTTCGATCTTCAAGGAACCCGTCCCGGTGCGCTGCCAGATCGTCAAGATCGAAGGGTTCTCGGCGCACGCGGACTACGAGGAGATTCTCACCTGGCTGGAGCCGCTCAAGACCCACGCTCCGAGGAAAACCTTCGTGGTCCACGGCGAGCCAGCGGCAGCGTCCGCGATGGCCGGGCACCTCAAAGAGCGCTTCGGCTGGGAAGCTCACGTCCCGTTCCACGGCGAGAAGGTCACGCTGGAGTAGGCTCCCTCCTTCCCCCGTACGGGGGAAGGAGGACGGGGGCCTACCAGGAAACCTTGCGCAGGTCTGGCCCGACGATATGCCCGTGGACGCCCGGTGGGTCGCTGTGGACATCGTGGGTGAAGTGGGCCGCGTACCAGACGACCACGTCCTTTTTGGCGATAGACTCGCCGTTGACCCACTGATCGATGTTCACTTCGTAGGGCGGTCCGGTGGCGACGACCCCATCGTCGATCTCGGTTCCCCGGTAGCGCGTGATCCAGACATCCCCCCGACCGTAGGGTGCATCGGGCATCGCGCTGGAGACGCCATCGTCGTGGCCAGGGACGATATCGTAGGCATCACCGGTCACGGCGTTCTTCACGCGCCAGCGCCGGTTGCGTGCTGGATCGCGCGGACGCTTGATCTCAAAGGTCTTGTCGTGCCAGTTCGAGCTGCCGAGGGGCGGTTTGTTGAACTCCTGGACCAGGTTGTCGCCCGCTGTCCCGATGTCGAAGTCGAAGCGCCAGTAGGCGTGATGATGGTGCGTCGTGCAGACGCAGCTATTGGAGACGGCGCTGAAGCCGAACCGGGGCCGCAGGGTTCCATCGACATGGAAGCGCCACTGGCTGACGTACCGGTACCAGCCCGCTTCCATCTCGCACACCAGAACGACCTCGCCGCCATCGACATAGATCGCTGTCCCCAGAAAATTCCCGGCATCGCTGCCCGTCTCGACAGCGGATGTCGCCGGAGAGTTACAGAGACGAAACCCTGGCGCGACATCTATCCCCGTGGCCTGGATCATTCCTTCCTGGTTCTGCCAGTCCCGGTATGGTCCGCAGGCATCGTTGTCGTACTTGACGTTCAGAAACGGGACGTGCGCCCGATACAGGAGTAGCTTGCCTCTATGGCGGACGTTCCGAAGCTCGATTCCGGAGCCGTTGGTGCCGCTGGAGGCGGCGGGCCGGATCGCCCGGAAGGTCCAGAGCGTCTGTCCGCCGCTGATGATCGTGATATCGACCTGCCCGGCAGCACTTCGGGTCGTCGATTGTTGCTGGAACGGGATGCCGCAGAAGCCTTGCTGTGCATGAGAGTTTGGCGGTGCGCCGCCCTCGAAGCGGACGACCTCGCCCCGGTGGGGATCGACCCCGACGATCTCATGGGTCATGCCCTCACGCCGTGGCAAGAGGCCGATACCCAGTAAGCGCCGCTGGCTTCCATCGGGCTGAACCTCCCCGACGAGTGGGGGCATGGCTGGATACGCGACCATATCTCCTTGATGCAGTGCCCTGCCAAAGTGCTCATCTCTCCGGAGAAACGCGATGGCAGTGTCCAGCTCCTCGCTGCTCGGGGGGATCGCCTGCGAGCACTCCTGGACGGTGCACCCCGCCGGGTCGGCGAGCGATGCATCGGCTATAAGCATCCGATGGCCCTCGTAGTCGCAGATCGTCGCCTGGACTCGACGCGTATTGCGGGGGCGGTCCGTCTTGGCGGCATCGCTCTCCAGTGTATCGAGGCGCAGGAGCCGATGGGCACGTCCCCCGAGCATCTCCCGAACCGCTGGACTCGCCAGGATTGCGCGCCCGGTTTCGTCCATCTGTTCCTGAGTCGGCCCGACAGGCCGAATTTGAATCTTAAACTCACCGACGCTGTGCGTCGTCGATTTTGCCGTACTCACAAAATTTACCTCATAAATTCATGGTAAAAAGTAACCCGTCAAAGTTATCTTGCCGTATTTATATTTTTGTTTTGTGTGCGAGTACCCTGAAATCTCTCGGCAGAGATAAGCAAGTTGTTACTTTTTCTAAAAAGTGACAGGAGCGATTTCTCTCCTCTGAGATCGCTCCTGCTTTAGGTTCCCAGAATCCAAATGATTGAAACCATTTTTTTGAAAAAAATTAAATCCGGAACTTGTCGTCGGGGATTCCCTTGTTGACGACGATTTTTTCGAGGGTCTGCGCTCCGGCTTTCTTGCCCTCGGCGTTGTATAGCTCCACCCGCGCGGGGAAGAAAATGCCCGGCGCGATCTCTCTGGGCTGCGTATACCGAATCTGTTTTCTTAATTTTCCATCGAAACCGTAGCTCATTCGCTTCGTCGTGAGCTTCGTTTTCGGGTCCACCCAGACGATCTCATACGACTTGCTCTCCGAGTCGCGCTGGGTAAGCTTGAAGACGCTCAGTGCGCCCTCTTTTTTGACAAACGTCGGGACATAATCCGTGAGCCAGTCTTTTGCGAAGACCCCGAGGTCCATCAGGCTTTGTTTTTCGCCCGGCTTGCCTCGCACGTCCTTGGTTTTTTTGATAAAGCCGACCTGATATTTCTTTCGGTCGCCGTTATAGATCAATATTCCCGTCAGAATTCCGGCTTTTCCCTCGAAGCGGGCCTTCTGGGGGAACTTGTACCAGACCTCGTAGCGGGGGATTCGGTAGGTGGTGGAGAACTCGCGCCCGAGTGACTCCAGAGCCTCGCTGTCGGTTTCCGACTCGACGACCCGTAGCGTCGCGCTGAGGTCACGGATCTTGTCGGTTGCCAGCGCCAGGGCGTCGGTCTGTGCCACTGCCGCGCCCGAGAGCGCGACAGTAGCGAGAAGTAAAGCGCCGCGAAGGATCACGGACTACTTTTTCTTCGGCGCGGGCTTGGGCGTCGGTTTTTTCGGCGCGGGCTTGCCCGGAGCGGCGGGTTTGAAGCCGACGAGGCTCTTGTGGGCCTTGTACCAGCGTCCTGCATCGTTGACGAACCTGCCGCCGCCGCGCGGATTGGTGTGGCAGAAGAGACATGGCTTTTTCTCTTTCTGTGCAAAAGCAGGCGTCGCCGAAGCGGTGCCCGCGAGTGCAGCAAGAGCGAAGAGAGCCAGAATTAGACGAGTCATGTTGGGTTTGATTCCTTCCCTGTGTTTTCCCGATATTCCTTACGCAGCTGGCGCATGGCGGGTTCCAGGCTTCTCTTTCGCCCTCGCGGCTTGACATCCCTTCCTGGCGGGGTTATACTGCCCGCTATCAGATGCTGAACCTGAAGCAACAATTGTTGCGTCGCCGCGTCCGTCGTGCTTTCATAGCCACGGATGCCGACGCCGGGAGAGTGTAGACTCTCAACGCGCCTGGAAGCCGTGGACCGTGTGACGTGTCCGTGCGCCTTCCCGGCTGACCCCCGGAACTTTTAGAATCCAGGCCGCACGGAGCGCAAGACGCATCCGGCGGTCTTTTTGTGTTTGGGGCTGTAGCCGCCGACATAAACGTCGGTGGCTAAGGGCTTCGCCACAAAGTCCTTCGGACATAACAACAAATGGGCACGTCCGGAGGACATCGTGGTGCGGAGCGCCCTTAGCCACCAACGTTTATGTTGGCGGAAATTAGAAAAATGAAAAAAGAAGTCACGATAGTCGGGGTGAGCGGGTACGGCGGCGGCGAGCTGGTTCGGCTGCTCGCCCGCCACCCGGACATCAAGCTCGTCCAGGCGCTGGGCGACACGCACGCGGGCCAACCGCTTTCGAGCGCGTTCGCCGGGCTGCATGGCAGCGAAGTCGGCACGTTGATCTGCGAGCCGAAAACCTCGAAGGTTCGCGGGGAGATCGTGTTTCTGGCGCAGGACAACGGCTACTCGTCGGGCGTGGCGGGGACGCTTCTCGCCGAGGGCCGGACCGTGATCGATCTCGCGGCTGATTTTCGCCTGAAAGATACGGAAGCGTGGGAGAAATTTTATAAGCTGCCCGTCCCGGAGGAATCGGTGCGCGAAAAAGCCGTCTATGGGCTGCCCGAGCGCCATCGGGAGCAGATTCGGGGTGCGAGATTAATGGCTAACCCCGGCTGCAACGCAACTGCGGCGATTCTGGCTCTTGCGCCCTTGATCGAGGCCGGAGTTTTAGAAAACTCCCCGGTTATCGTGGACGTAAAAGCGGCTGTGAGCGGGGCGGGCCGCGCCAAATCCGATGCGCCGTATCGGTTTTCCGAGCGTAACGAGAGCGTGGTTCCGTACAACGTCGGCGGCGTTCACCGGCACATCGCGGAGATCACTCAGGAAGCCGGGGTAACGCCGACGTTCGTTCCACATCTCATTCCGATGTCGCGTGGAATCGTCGCGACCTGTTACGCGCCGCTTAAAAATAAATCGTCGCTCGAATCGCTCTATGAAGTCTGGAAAAGAGCGTATGCGAGCGAGCCATTTGTGATTGTTCGAGACTCGGGCGACTGGCCGACGACGAAAGACACGCTGGGAAGCAATTATTGTCACTTAAGTGCAACCGTGGACCCCAGCACCGGGCTTGTTGTGCTTATCTCGGTGCTGGACAACCTCGGAAAAGGCGCAAGTGGAGCCGCCGTGCAGAATATGAACGTCGCGCTGGGTTTTGAGGAGACTGCCGGGCTGGAAGGAGCGGGAATTTGGCCGTAACGTATCCAAAAGGCTTCCAGGCAGCGGGAGTCGCGGCAGGAATCAAGAAAAGCGGCGCAAAAGATGTCGCTGTTCTTGTAGGCGAAAGTACAGTGCTGACGCCTCTCACTGCTGCGATGGTCGGGACGCAGAACCAGGTCTGTGCGCCGTCGGTAACACGTAATCGAACGCTGACACCGGGCCGAGTCGCAGGTGTCGTGGTGAACTCGGGCTGCGCCAACGTCGCCACCGGGCCGCTCGGCGTGCAAAACAATGAAGCAATGGCCGACGACCATCTTCTCACGGCATCCACCGGTGTTATCGGGGTTCAGCTTCCCATGAGAGAGCTTCTCCTGGGCATTGAGTTTGCCATAAAATCGCTCTCTGCCGAGGGAGGCGACGACTTTGCAGAAGCGATTCTGACGACGGATCTGGTCAAGAAAACCGCCAGAGCTTCGTTCACGCTATCGACGGGCGAGGAAATCCGGATCGGCGGCGCATGCAAGGGCAGCGGGATGATCCAGCCGAATATGGCGACCATGTTGGCGTTCGTCACGACAGACATAGAGATCGGGCCGGAGTCGCTTCAGGACGCGCTGAACCGGGCGGTTTCGGTAAGTTTTAACTGTCTTACCGTCGATGGAGATACTTCGACGAGCGATCAGGTAATTCTGCTCGCATCGGGTGCGGCGGGGAACGCCTCGCTTTCCGATTCGGACTTCGAGCTTTTCGTCGAGAAGCTCACGGAGGTCTGTATCTCGCTGGCGCGGCAGGTCGCCCGCGATGGCGAGGGCGCGACCAAGCTCGTCACCGTCACGGTTACAGGTGCGTTGAGCGACGACGACGCCAAGACCGTCGCGCGGTCCATCGCAAACTCGCCGCTCGTGAAGACCGCGCTCTTTGGTAACGATCCGAACTGGGGCCGCCTGATGATGGCAGCGGGCAAAGCGGGCGTAAGCTTCAACCCCGACAACGCCAGCGCGACTCTCGCGGGCTTCACCGTGTTTGAGAACGGAACCCCGACAAACTACGACCGCAGCGCCTGCTCCGAGGCTATGAAATCGAGCGAAGTCGCCGCCAGCGTCGCGCTTGGCCTCGGCGGGCCGGGCCGGGCCACAATCTTCACCTGCGACTTCTCCTACGACTACGTCAAAATCAACGCGGAGTACACGACGTGAGCATCAGCATCTCCCCGCCGCTGAGACGGCGACCCTCTTCGGCGAGGTCGCGAGGGGAACGAGCGGGGAGATGCGTGGGGAGATGCAACAAAATGACAGAAAAAGAACAATGAAACAACAAAAAGCACAGCCGTACATGCTTGGAGCGATCCGGGCGCAGCTCTGGTATCCCAATACCGGGCGTCTCTCGAAAGATATTCTTTCCGAAAAGGGCTTCATGCTCTACAACACGATCATCGGGGAGGGGAGCGCGGAAGAACCAAGCTTGCACACGCTCGTGACGGTCGAGATTATCGGTAAGCCAGGGGAAGACACCGCCGAGCGTGAGGTCGAGATTGTCTGCGAGCTGACCAAAAAGTTCGGGAAGCGCCTACGTGTGCTGGCGAGCCGCAAAGAGTCGCCGCAGAACCTCGGAAAGACGGGTAAGTGGTTGATTCCGGTGTGGCTGGTAGATCATCCGTCGGTTCCCGTAAAGGTCACGGCGACGCTGAAAGGGCAAGGGAAGCCCATCAAGAAAGTCGTGACGATCCAATACAGTGGTGGTGAGTAAACTTCTTTATTCCGGTAGGTTTGGGATCAAATAGTAACCCTCACTGCATGCATCCGGCACAGACGAAAGTATTTGCGTGAGGTTACGCAATAGATTCGTGGCATACCGGACCATTGCATTGAGGTCACGCAAATAAGTCGGGGTGTGTCGAAGTTTTGTGTTGAGGTCACGCAATAGATCCGGAATATGCCGGAGTGTTTCGTTGAGGTTACGCAAGAGTTTCGAGAGGTAAGGAAGCTATGAGAGAAGGTCAATCAGAAGAAGGCGTAATGCAGATGACAATGAAGCAAGGTAAACATGAATCCCGATGACATCGCGGCGACGCTGACACAGGCTCTGCCGTATATCCGAGCATTCTCCGGGAAGACGCTGGTCATCAAGTACGGCGGCAACGCCATGATAAATGCCACGCTTCAGAGTGCCGTGATGCGGGATCTGGTGCTGATGCGCCTGGTTGGGATCAATCCTATCCTGGTGCATGGGGGCGGGCCGGAGATTGACATTATGATGGAGCGCGTCGGGCTGAAGACAACGCGCGTCGGGGGGCTGCGCGTCACCGATGCCGAGACGATGGAGATCGTCGAGATGGTGCTGGCGGGCAAGACCAACAAAGCGGTTGTCGCAAGGCTCAACGCCGAGGGCGGGCTTGCCGTGGGCCTCTCGGGGCGCGACGCCGATTTGTTGGTGGCTCGTAAAGACCTGGACCACGGCGACATCGGGTTCGTCGGTGAGATCACGCGGGTAAATCCGGGCGTCATTCATACACTCGTCAAAGAGGGTTACATCCCGGTGATCTCGTCGGTTGCAGCGGGCGTCGATGGACAGGCCTACAACGTCAACGCCGACACTGCCGCCGCTGCCCTGGCCGTCGCACTGAAGGCCGAGAAGCTGATCCTAATGACCGATGTGGAAGGTTTGTACCGAGATTTCTCCGACAAAACTTCCTTGCTCTCCGAGCTAACCGCCTCGGAAGCCCGCGCCATGATCTCTGAGGGCCACGTGGACAAAGGCATGATCCCCAAGCTCGCCGCGTGTGCCCGCGCGGTGGAAGATGGTGTGCCCCGCGCTCACATTCTCGACGGACGACGCCCGCACGCGCTGCTCATTGAGATTTTCACCGAGGCCGGGATCGGAACCATGATCCGGTGAACCTACGCGCCGCGACCCTGTCCGATGCCGGGGCGCTCTTTCGGCTCACGCATGCGGCGTTTCTGGAGTTCGCCAGCGATGTCCCGCCGCCGTCCGCGCTGTTTGAGACGGAAGAAGAGGTTCTCTCCGAGCTGGAGCACGGGGCGCGGGCGCTTCTTGCCGAGCGGGATGGCAAGCTGCTCGGCGCGGTGCGTTACACTATCGAGCGGGAGAGACTGCACTTCTTCCGGCTGGCCGTTGCGCCGTCCGCGCGGCGTCAAGGAGTCGCGGGGACATTGCTTCTGGCCCTCGAAGAGCGGGCGAAAGAGTCGGGTTGCAAGAGAATAAACTGTCATGTCCGAACGAAAGTCCTGCGCAACGTCCAGCTTTACGAACATCGAGGCTACGCGCTTGTCGGCGACGACATCCAGGTGCGCGGCGGCTTTGCGATTCGAGTTGGAGTGATGGAGAAAGAGCTGTCCCCCCGTCCCCCGTGCCGCACGGGGGCGTAAGCCGAGGAACGAGGCGCACGGGGGACACGCACAGGGGACTGTGAAAATAAAACAAATGACAGAAACAACAACAAGCATAGAGCTAAGTGAATCGTCCCGGTGGGACGGCGACCATGTGATGACGACATATGCGCGTCAGCCCGTGGAGTTCGTGCGCGGCGAGGGGAGCTACCTTTTCGATACTGAGAGCAAGAAGTATTTGGACTTGCTGGCCGGAATTGCCGTTTGCTCGGTGGGGCATTCGCACCCGAGGTTGGTTCGGGCCATCTCGGAGCAGGCCGCGACGCTGATTCATGCCAGCAATCTCTATCTTACTCAGCCTCAGGCCCGGCTCGCACGTAGGCTGGTTGAGCTTTCGGACTTCGAGCGGGTTTTCTTCTGCAACTCTGGAGCCGAAGCCATTGAAGCGGCGATAAAGCTCGCGCGGAAGTACGGGCGGAAAGTCTCCGAGAGCAAGACAAACATTGTGACGGCGCTGAAGAGCTTTCATGGACGGACGCTCGCTGCCGTCACCGCGACGGGTCAGCCAAAGTACCACGAGCCGTTCGCGCCGCTTCCGCCGGGTTTCTCGTATGTTCCGTTCAATGACCTGGAAGCCCTGGAGCAAGAAGTCAACGAGAACACGTGCGCGGTCTTGCTCGAACCGATCCAGGGCGAGGGCGGAATTCACCCGGCGACGCCTGCGTATCTGAAGAAAGCCCGAGAGCTTTGTGATACGTTCGGGGCGCTTCTGATCTTCGACGAGGTCCAGACCGGGGTCGGGCGGACCGGGCGGCTCTGGGCATACCAGCACTACGGCGTCGTGCCAGATGTCATGACGCTCGCCAAGGGGCTGGGTGGAGGCGTTCCCATCGGCGCGTGCCTCGCGCGGGGCGTCGCCGCTGAGACCCTGAAGCCCGGCGACCACGGCTCGACCTTTGCCGGAAACCCGCTCGCGACCGCCGCCGCAAACGCCGTGTTAGACATTCTGGCCGACGAGGGATTGGCCGAGAACGCCCGGCACGTCGGGCAGAAGCTCTGGCTGGGGTTTGTGAAGCTTGGCGAAAAATACCCGGAATTAGTCGGAGCGCCGCGCGGGATGGGCCTGATGCTGGGTTTAGACATCAAAAAGCCGCTCGCAAAAGCCGTGGTCAAAGCCGGGCTGGAGCACGGACTAATTCTCAACGCCACCGACGACCACACGCTCCGGTTCGTCCCGCCGCTCACGCTGAGCGCCGAAGAAGCCGACGACGCGCTGCTCCGGCTGGACAGAGCGCTGGGGCAGGTAGAATAGGGCATCATGGCGTTCAGCGATCTGAAACTAACGACCGTTCTTGAGCGTTTCGACCTCACGCTCGCCGAGGAAGTCGGTACCTTCGGGAAGGCAGAGCCGGTTGTGCCGGGGGCGCTTCTACGGCAGCTCCTCGACGAGCAGGTGTCGCTTGCGGTCGCGCTGAACACGGAGAAGGCACGCTCCGAGCTGATTATCACCAACATTTTGATGGAGGTTCGGCGGCACTTCGAGCGGCGCGTCAGCATTTTTTCGGGGGTCGAGCTGAGTGTCGATCCCGAGCAGGACCTCTCCGGCTACTGCGACTTCCTCGTCAGCCTCGCGCCCGAGCAGCTTCTGGTCCGCGCCCCGATCATCATGCTGGTGGAGGCCAAGCGCGGCAACCTGACCGAAGCCCTCGGGCAGTGCTTTGCAGAAATGGTCGCGGCCCAGCGCTTCAACGAAAATCGGGGCAAACCGCTCAAAAAGATCTATGGCGTCGTGACATCGGGAACCGACTGGATGTTTGCCGCTCTGAAAGAAAAAACGGTGGTCTCGGATCTCACCGAGTACAACATCGAAGAGGTTGAGCGTCTCTTAGGAATTCTCTACGCGATGGTAGAACAACGCATTTAGCAGGGATAATCGAACTTGGCTATACAATTCACACGGAACGGACGAAAAGCGATGCTCTGGGCGCAGGTGGAAGCCATGCGTCGGGGCGAGGAGTACGTCGAGCGGGAGCACTTGCTCCTGGGGCTTCTGCACGGCGAAGGAACCGGCGCGATCCGGCTTCTGGAGGGAATCGGGTACGCGCCCGAGGAGCTGAGGCTGCGCGTCGCCGGGCTTCTGGTCATCGAGCCGGGCAAGCCGCGCGCCGAGTCGTCCACGCTCGCGCCGGGGGCAAGGCAAATCGTCGAGCAGGCGCGGCGCGAGACGGAGGCGACCGGGCATGACTTTGTCGGCACCGAGCACCTGCTTCTGGCGCTGCTCCACGATGCGCCGTCGAGCGTGGTGGAGAGCGGGCTGACCTACGACGCCGTCGCGCAGGCGCTGTCGTCCGGGATGGCCGACGCGCTCGCCGAAGAAGCCCTGCCTCCCTCGCCGAAGATTCCCGCGCGTCCTGGTTTTCTGCGCGGGCGGCACTTTCTCTCCGTGCTGGACCTCTCGGGCGACGAAGTAGAAGCCCTGTTCGAGCTGGTGCGGGAGATCAAATTGGGGCAGGTTGCGAAAGTGGGTGTGGGAAAGACTGCTGCGCTGCTCTTTGACAAGCCGAGCCTGCGGACCAGGGTCAGCTTCCAGGTCGCCATGACCCGCCTCGGCGGCGCATCTTTGTTCCTGAGCCGCGAGGAAGTCGGCCTCGGGCAGCGCGAACCGGTGAAGGATGTCGCGCGGGTTCTTTCCCGGATGGTTGAAGCCGTTGTCATTCGGACGTTCTCGCACGATGCGGTCGTCGAGTTTGCCAATTTCTCGGATGTCCCGGTGATCAACGCGCTGGACGACTACGAGCATCCGTGCCAGGCGCTCGCGGATTTCTACACGATCCGGGAGCATCGGGTTCAGACGCAGGGCCAGAAACTGGTTTTCCTGGGCGACGGCAACAACGTCGCGGTGAGCTTGATGCTGCTTGCGCCGACGATGGGGACGCACTTCACGCTGGCCTGTCCGCCCGGCTACGAGCCGCCTGTTGCCGTCGTCAAGCATGCGCGGGAGCTGGCGACGCGCTACGGCACTCAGCTCGAAATCACCAACGATCCGATCTTAGCCGCCGACGACGCCGACATTCTCTACGCGGATGTCTGGACCTCGATGGGCCAGGAAGAAGAGTCAAAAAAGCGCCTTGAAGACTTCGCGGGCTTTGCGATCAACGAGAAAACCCTGCGCGAGGCCAAAGAAGACGCCCTGATTCTTCACTGCCTCCCCGCGCACCGGGGCGAGGAGATCACCGACGACGCCATGGAGTCTTCCCAGTCCGCCGTCTTCGATCAGGCAGAAAATCGTCTCCATGTGCAACAAGCACTGCTCGCTGCGGTTCTATAACACCATGCAAAAAGAAAAGAACTCTATCGCTCAGATCGGTATGATCCTCGTCGCTGCCGGAGTCGCCGTGCTGCTGGCCCATCTGCTGATCCGATTCGCCTGGCCGGTGATTATCATCGGTGGCATTCTGCTCATCATCGGCTACGCCCTGCCAGGCCGCAAGCGGTAGCCCGCCCCGATGATCGCCCGCCCACGTCTGTGTGGGCGGGTGGGCGAGTAAAAAACGATGCGCCTGCTCTGGGAAGTCGAAGAAATCTACGAAGACGACATCGAGGCGATGGTTCGGCTGGCGTTTTCGTGCGTCCCGCGTGAGCACCTGCGCCAGCTCGATGGCGTGTACGTCGTCGATTTCGATCCGAAGGGGGCGCGGCTCGGCGTGTACGAGCGCGACCACGGGGGAAACCGGATCACGCTGTATCTGTGGCCGCACGTTTTAGACGCCCAGCGTGCGCCTGCCGAGCAGAAATCCCGGATTCTGGCGCTGCATCTCGCCCACACGCTCTTTCACGAGGTCGGGCATCACGTCACGCTGACACTCAACCCGCGCCGTGCGCCGTCGAAGAAGCGCGGCCAGGTCACCGACACGCTCGAAAAATGGGCCGAAGCTTACGTCGAGAAACGCATGGAAAAATTCCGCGCCGCTCTCGATAGCCCTCCTGTTCCTGTGCCGCACGGGGGCGAAAGCGAAGTGAGCCTGCGAACGTAGCGCTTCGGGGGACGTTGGTCCCATGGCGGCCTCGGGGGCTTCGGGTTACAATCCTGCCATGACCGATGCCCAGACTCCCTCCGACGCTAAGAACATTCCGTGGGGGTTTCTGCTCACGCTTTCTCTGGTAGCCGGGCTGGCCGAGCTTGCGTTCGTGGTGGTCAATGTCTCGTCGCTGCCGGTTTTTCTCAAAGACGGCCTCGGGAAGCCCATTCTCTCGGGCGTCGCGATGGGGACATTCTATCTCTTTCAGGCGCTGGGCAACTCCCCGATGGGGCACCTGGCGGATCGCTTCGGACGACGCCGTTTGATGGTTTTGGGGGCGCTGCTCTCCGTGCTGACATGCCTGGGAACGTCGCAGGTGCGCTTCCCCGAGGGCGGCTCGCTGCTCGTTCCTGTCTTGCTCTTGCTCCTGCTGCGCGCCATCGACGGAGTCGGGGCGGCGATGTTCTGGCCCGCCGTGTTCGCCGCTATCGGGGACAAAATATCTCAAGACCGCCAGGCGCAGGCCATGACCGTTCTCAACGGCGCGTACTTTGCGGGAATCGCGGTCGGGCCGCTGATCGGTGGGCTGATGAACGACACGCTCGCGGGCCAGTTGCTCCCGAGCGATCCGCACCGCTATGCCCCGAGTTTCTACCTCGCGGCGGGCTGCTTTCTGCTCTGCGCGATCTTTTCGTATGTCGTCGCGCCGCGCAAAGGGGAGCACCACCATGCTCCGAGTGTGGACGGCGACGATACCCACGCGGCAGCGGCGTCGGTTGCGGCGGTTTTGCGGGCCTGCAAGCGGGTGCCGTGGCTCATGCTCATGGGCTTTCTGATTTTTTTAGTGGTCGGGGTAATCAGCCCGTATGCCAAGCCGTACTTCATGGAGCGCTTCGGCATGAGCGAGACCCAGTTCGGGAGCGCCCTGCTCTTCCCGGCGCTGCTCATCGGGGCGGTGTCGGTGCCGCTCGGGAAGCTCTCGGACAAGTGGGGCAAGACCCGCTCGGTGCGCCTCGGGCTGGGGCTGTGCGCACTTGCGCTCTGGGGGATTCTGTGGGCCAGCTCGCCGCCACTGGTGATGATTTTAGGCGGGCTGCTGGGCGTCGGGTTTGCGGTCGCGTTTCCGTCGTACATGGCGCACCTCGGGGAGCTGGCCGCACCGGGGGAGCGCGGCTCGCTGATCGGGGCGGTGCAGATGGCCCAGGGAATCGGCGCACTCTGCGGAGCCGGAATCGGAGCCTCGCTTCAGACCCGCACCGACGGCAACCACGTCGCGTTTTTAGTGAGCGGCGTCGTTCTGACTCTTGGCTTTGTGATGAGCCTGTTTTTTGTTAGAGAGCCAGAGAAAAGCACCTCTCAGTAATGCCCCTCAGGCCGTCCTACACCGCTGGCTGACATCGCCTGGCGGAGGGTGCATGGGTAAAACACGGCCCGGTGTGGGGTCGAGTTTCTCCTTACGGAGAGTATTACCTGTTTTTTCGGGGAAGTACGGCAGTTCTGACAAGAAAACGCTACAATTGCGCTACGCATGAAATTAGAGAAAAAGTTGGAGCGTCTTCAGACCTGGTTGATCACAGGAGGGATTATTCTGGGGCTGATACTTATCGGAGGGATCGGGCTGGTCGTTCGTGACAGTATCGAAAGCCTCCGCCGGGTTCCCAGGGTGGTGCGCGGGCCAGAAGGCGGGATTCTGATCGAGTCGCTGGACGGCCCGGTGATCATTACGCATATCACCGCCGAGGATATCGGCGGCGGCGAGCGGGTCGTCGCGGCGCTGGAGAAGCCCCTCGCGCACGTTCAGCACGGCAATGTGTTTCTACGCGTCGAGCAACTTCGCGCCCTGAGCTGGGAGACGCGCGACACCCACAAACCCGCTGTTCTGCCCGCCAATCCACGCTGGGGAGTTGTGTATAGCCGCCCGAGCTGGACCATCGGCACCGTCCCAAACCCGTAGCGCCCTGTCTGTCGGTTTTTGTGCCATCGAATGAATTCGTGGCTATGACTACGAATTCGACCTGCACCTCGCAAGCGAGCTTTGTCGAATCTCAGAGACTTATAAAAATTCTCCGACGAGGGAAGCGCGATGGTGCGCCGCGCACCTATCGCTTGCTTCCTGAAGGTCCGGGTAAGCAAGTATTTTGAAGTTGGGCTACACACGAACCCACCCGTCCCCTCGAACCCACCCCCTCCTCGTTCCTCGTCGGACCCTCACACCCAGCCGCTGGGTACCCGCCGCGAAGGGAGGGCGAGGCGCAGTGAGGAACGAACGAAGCACTCGGGTGGGTTCGAAGCACTCGGGTGGGTTCGAAGCGCTCGGGCAGGTTCAAACTGTAACACGACCAATTAGCTTCTGCTTACCCTCTGTGCGTTTGCCCTGCCTGTCGGTTTGCAATTATGGCCCTTCGGCGATAAGGTGATAGAGCCACGAACTACTCCGAAATTCTTGCCCAGCTCCATCGAATCGATCCGGAGCGCTATGGTGCGACACGCAATGCTGTGGACGGCGAAGTCACGCGACTGGGGCCGTATCTGACGCACGGTGTCCTCACCCTCTCCGAAGTGCGCGACGCTGCCTATTCCATCGCCGGAAAGCCTGCGTCGTACAAGCTTGTCTGCGAGCTGGCCTTGCGCGAGTTCTACCAGCGTACCTGGTGGGAGAAGGGCGATGGCATCTTCACCGATATCCGAAGGCCCCAGGCAGGAGTCAGGGAGCACAACGAGGTTCCTGTCGCTCTGCTCGCCGGGCAAACCGGGATCGCGGCAATAGATAAGTCCGTGAATGAGCTTTATGAGACGGGCTATGTGCATCATCATGCCCGGATGTGGACCGCGATGCTCGGAACCAATGTCGCGCAGGTTCACTGGGAGCCGCTCTCCCGCTGGTACTACTATCACCTGCTCGATGGCGACCTGGCGAGCAACGCGCTCTCCCATCAGTGGGTCGCCGGGACCTTCTCCAACAAAAAATACCTTGCCACGCAGGAGGCGATCAACAAACTCGACCCTGAGAGCTACCAGCACGGCACGTTTCTGGACATTCTCGCCGACGCACTGCCGAAGCTTGCCGTCCCGGAAGTTCTTCAGGAGACCTGCACCCTGGAGCTGCCCTGCACGCTCCCCGAGGGCGATTTTGTCGAAGTCTCGCCCGATGCAGATGTCCTGCTCTATCACCCGTGGTCGCTTCGCCCCAACTGGCACGCGTCCGACCCCGACGCCACCCGAATTTTGGTTTTAGAGCCGTCGCACTTTGCCCGCTTCCCGATCAGCCCCCGACGCATGGAGCTAATTCTGGCGCTCTCGAAGAATATCTCCGGTCTAAAGGTCTTCGTGGGCGAGAGTGGCGCTATTCCCGGTCTGGGCGACGCCGCGAGCGTGGTCAGTGCCTCGCACCCGGCGACGAAGCACTTTCCCGGCGCGAAAGAAGCGCCCACCTGGCTCTTTCCTCAGTGGCTCGTCTCCCGGCGTATGCCCGGAACCTTCATGAGCTTCTGGAAAGACGTCGAACTCTGGCTCTGAAGTTTTCCCTCTTCAGCGGCTGAAGAGGGACGAAAGCGAAGCGCTTCAAGGGAGATGGGAGAGGCGGTTTTTGGCTTCGGCGTAGATGTCGGGGGCGAGCGGGCCACGCGAGGCGGCCTTGACGTTGTCGGCGAGGTGCGCGGGGCTTTTGGTGCCGACGATGTTGGTGTGCATGCCTGGATGCGAGTTGGTGAAGCGCAGAAGCCACTGCGTCCGGGTCTCGCCCTCGGCCAGAAGCTCGTCCAGATTGGCTTTCTCAAACGCTTCCCAGCGCTCGGTGCCGCCCAGCCCCTCGCCCGGCTCGCCCCGCGCGACTCCCCCGCGCACGATCACGCCCGCGCCTGCGTCCGATGCTTTCTGAATGGCGTCCTCGTGGACGCGCTCCAGGGCGGAGTAGGGGATCTGAAAAACATCGAAGACGCCGCTCGAAATATACGTCTCGATATGCGGGTGCGTCGAGGAAATCCCGATCCAGCGTACTTTTCCCTGCGCCTTCATCTCACCAAGCGCCGCCACTAAATCTCCGGCCTCGGTCTGCTCGACGCTCGGGTTGTGAAGCTGCATGACATCGACGTAATCGGTCTTCATGCGCTCCAGGCTCTCGTGCAGCCCGCGAAACAGGTTCTCACGCGTCCAGACATGCGGCGTGTCGTCGGTGTGCTCGTCTTTGTGGACCACGGTGCAGCCGCACTTGGTCGCTAACACAAACTCGCTACGTCTTTTGGACAGAAAACGCCCGATATACTCTTCGGAGCGCCCATAGTCGTTGGCTGTGTCGATAAAATTCACACCCGAGTCCAGCACCGCGTTGAGAATGGTGTCGGCCTCGTCGTCGCTCACGGCTCGCCCGCCCCAGATGCGCGTCCCGCGCACCTCCATCGCGCCATAACCCAGCCTGGTAACAGAAAGGCCCGTCCGGCCCAGAAGATTTGTAGGAAGACTCATGGGAGCATCTTACCTGGAGAACGCCTCTATTTGTGTTATCCAGGCATCGAAGTGCGGGCATTTTTCGCGAAGGACACTCAGTCCGATCTTCTCTGCGATCCGTGATCCCACCGTGGTTTTGAGTTTTTTGTAGCGCGGCAGATGCGCAATAATCCGCTTGGAAGGGGCTGTATGCTCTCCCTGATCGATATCTTCGGGAGTTTCAAATTCTTCTGCCACTTGTTTCAATGCTTCGATCTGTGGCTGATCTTTGTCTTCGAGAAACTCCCAATCTAACTTGCCGATATCGCTAAAAAGAAGCGCTTCATACTCGTGAAGCTGGATGTACGGAATAAAACGAAAGTGATTTCCCCAGGAATCTCCCAGTTCTTTTTCCAGATGCTCTACTTTCGCCAGAGGTTTATCGTGCTTCATTGCTTTTTCGTAGCCAGGAAAATCCTGGGGAAGCTTATAGAACCCATCTGAAGTTTTTGCTTCCTCAGTAAAGCCTCCTGAGAATCAAGCGGATAAAGCAGATTTTGATTTCGGCGACACTCGTACTGAGCTTGCTTTCACAATTTTTCCAAAGCAGACGACATTTCTCCATCCAAGAATTTGATCTTTCAACAATCCATCTTTTGTAAACAACGACAAATCCAGTAAGACCTTTTTCTTTTTTCTCAACAGGAGACATTTTATGCGAAATCTCGATAACTATTTTTGACAAAATATCAGG
>JANLTX010000063.1:0-22380 GCA_031363095.1 Armatimonadota bacterium
CACATGTGCATTAACCTCTTCCACAGAGAAAAGACGACCAAGCGGAGTTTAGCGGCAAAGAGAAAGGCGGCAGCATGGAATCCAGACTACATCCTAAAGATTCTCGCCTGTGCCTGAAATCCGTATGCGGTTGCCCTGGGGGGACTCCCCATTATTGGGGCCGGGGGACGATGCGCGGTATAATGGCTCCAGCACTTTAGTATCTTTAGGAGTATCCCCTTTTGGAAATGTTGCCTGCGGGCAAGCTACGCTTTATCTCACTCGGCGGTGTCGGTGAGATCGGCAAGAACCTCTACGTCTATCACGTCCTCGATCAGCTTCTAATCGTCGATTGCGGTCTCAAGTTCCCGGATGAGAAACTCTTCGGAGTCGATCTGGTCATCCCCGATGTCCGCTGGCTCGAAGAGCGGGCCGATGCCATTCAGGGCATTGTGATCACCCACGGCCACGAAGACCACATCGGTGCGCTCAGCTTCATCCTGCCCAAGCTCCCCAAGGTTCCGGTGTACGGGCCTCCTCTGGCACTGGGTCTCGCCAAGAACCGCCTCGGGGAGCGCAAGCTTCTCAGCAAGGTGAAGTTAGTCGAGTACGGCCCCAACGATGTCTTAAAGTTAGGGCACTTCACGGTCGAGCCGATCCGGGTGGCCCACTCGATCCCCGACAGCTTTGCCTTTGCGATCCGGACGCCAGCGGGCATCGTGATCCACACGGGCGACTTCAAGCTGGATCAGACCCCCGTGGACGGCCAGCTTTTCGACATTCCGAAGCTCTCGCGCATCGCCGACGAAGGCATTCTCGCGCTGGTCTCCGACACGACCAACGTCGAGCGGCCCGGCTATGTCCCGAGCGAGCGAATCGTCGCGCGGACGTTCGAGCAGGTTCTGCGGGAAGCGCCGGGCCGGGTGATCATCGCCAGCTTCGCCAGCCAGATTCACCGGATGCAGATGGCTATCGATGCCAGTGTCAAGTTCGGGCGCAAGCTGGCGACCGCCGGGCGCTCGATGCAGCAGAACATGGACATGGCGGCGAGCCTGGGCTACCTGACGCTCCCCGAAGGCGTTCGGATTCGGGCCGAGGACATCGGCAACTACAAGGCCCACGAGCTGACCATCCTCACGACGGGCAGCCAGGGCGAGCCGCTGGCGGGCCTCTCCCGGATGTCGAGCGACGACCACCGGCACGTAAGAATCGACTCGGGCGACACCGTGCTGCTCTCGTCCTCGCCGATTCCGGGCAACGAGTCGGCGGTCTGGCGCGTCGTCAACGAGCTGATCGCACGCGGCGCAAACGTGATCCACTCGGACCTGATGCCGGTCCATGTCAGCGGTCACGGGTACGCCGAGGAGCTGAAACTGGTTCTCAACATCGTGAATCCGCAGTACGTGATTCCGGTGCACGGCGAGCGGCGGATGCTGGTGCACTACAGCAAGATGGCCGAGGGCATGGGCTGGCTACCGGAAGATATCTTCGCGCTCGAAATCGGCGACGTTTTGGAATTGGACAGCAAAAAAGGCCGGGTTGTGGACCGGGTGCCGGGCGGGGCCGCGCTGATCGACTCGGACACGGGCCGCGAGGTGCATGAGGTCGTCGTGCGGGACCGCCAGATCCTCGCCGACGAAGGCTTCGTGGTCGCCATTGTCGTCTTAGACCCCGAGACGGGCGAGCTGGCAAGTGCGCCGAGGGTCGTCTCGCGCGGCGTCGTGTACGTCGATCATCACGAGGAGCTGATCGAGGAGGCCACGGCGCTTCTGGAGCAGATCGTCACGGCGGCATCGCAGGGTGGCACGGCCCCGCTCCCCGAGACGCTCCACGGCGAGGTTCGACAGGCGCTGAAAAAGCTTTTTGACAAGCGCACGGGTCGTCGCCCGCTGATTCTCACCGAAGTCCTGACGATTTAGCCAGGACCGATTACTGGTTGTGGTCGGGTTCCTCGACATGGACGTTCTGGTTCTGAGCCTTCTGGCTGAGAACGTTCAGGGCGACCGCGCCGCCAACAAGAGCGGCGATCAGGCCCAGCACCCAGAGAGGGAAAGGTTTGCGCTTCATGGCGCAGTGTACCTCAAAAAAGAAGCCCGCTTCTTTGGGAAGCGGGCTTCGTGGTGACTACTCGGCGCTCGGAGCGGCAACGGAGCCGAAGATGATACTGCCATCTTCGCCAACGTTAATAGTCGCGGCTCCCGACAGAACCCCGCTCAGAAGGGCGCTGTTGACTTCGTGGGCAACCTGACGCTCGGCGACGCCTTCCGCTTTAACCTTGCGGACGCGGGTGGCGAGCGCCTTCAGCGCGGCTGCTTCCTCGTGGACGCCACGCGCCCAGGTGACGACGGCGAGGGCGTCCGACTGGCTCGCACCCTCTGCGCCGCGAACGGCGAGAAGCGCACTCACCAGCAGATGTGTCTGCGCGGCATGATCGATAGTGGTCCGGCGACGTGTACGACGCACGATAGGCTTCGGCGCAGTCTCAGTACCCTCAGTTGCTGCTCTTGGTTTTCGTCCCATGGCTGCTTTAACTCCTTGTATTCCGACGGGCGGCCCGATTACCGCCACTATTGATCCAATTCGCAATTCCGATTGGATATTCCTGCGTCACATTGTACCATTTATTTTCTGCAAGACAGACACAGGTTCCGAAGAAACCCTGTAGCGATGTACTGCTGCCCGAATGACGCTCTGCCCGATTCGCCAGAAGAGGGAAATTTTCCTACGATCACCAAGGGATTCTAACCAGCTCAGAGACACGGTAAAATGAGGTCTATGCGTCGTTTTCTGTGCCTCGCGCCCCTGCTGGCGCTCTCCCTATCGCTTGCTCATGCTCAGCGCCCGTCGAGTCCGTTCTCCGCCCCGCTCGCACGGCTTCAGTACGCCCCCGACCGCGACTTCGACCTTTTGCACGTCGCCGTGACGCTCAACATCGACTACGACAATAAAGTCTTTACAGGCCGCTCCAAGAACACGCTCGCCCCGCTCCGGGCCGGGCTGAGGCAGGTCCGGCTGCACTGCGGCCCGTCGCTGAAGGTCACCGAGTGCCGCCTCGATGGTCGTCTGGCGTTCTTCAAGCAAGAAGGTGAGTTCGTGGTGCTTGAGGTCGGGGACACGCTCCCGATAGGTAAATCTCTTATTGCCACGGTTGCCTACTCGGGCGGCCAGAAGCAGGGCGGCGGCTTCGGCAGCGAGGGCGGGTTTCACTGGCTCACCCCCACCGAGGCGCTTCCCAATAAGATCGGGTTCTGGACCCAGGGCGAGACGAACTACAACCGCCAGTGGGCACCGACCTGGGACTATCCCAACGATTTTGCGACCAGCGAGACCGTCACGACCGTCCCGGCAGGGTGGTCTGTGATCGGGAACGGCAAGAAAGTCAGCGATATGGTCCAGAACGGACGAAGAACCGTACACTGGAAGATGACCCAGCCTCATGCAACTTATTTACTTTCGCTCGCTGCCGGGCCGATGGACATTCAAAAAGCCCGCTGGGAAGGTGTTGAGCTTTTCTACACGGCTCCGAGAGGCTCGAAAGAGCTTTTAGCTGCCAGCTTTTCCGATACGCCCGATATGCTGAGTTTTTACTCGAAAATTACGGGTGTCAAGTATGTCTGGCCCAAGTACGCCCAGAACGCGGTCTATGAGTTTGGCGGCGGCATGGAGAACGTCAGCTCGACAACCCTCGGGGCGTTCTCACTCGCCCACCCGCGCGACGGCTTCCGGCCCATGGCGAGCCTCAACGCCCACGAGCTGGCCCATCAGTGGTTCGGCGATCTGGTCTCGTGCCGCGACTGGGGACACTCATGGCTCAATGAGAGCTTCGCCGACATCTTCCAGTGGCTCTATTTCGAGCATAGTCGGGGCAAAAACGCCTATGATCGCGAAGTCAGCGACGGCATTCAGAGTTATTTAAGAGAGTCAAAGCGCTATAAACGGCCTATTGCGACTAATTTCTATAATAGCCCCGATGATATGTTCGATAGCCATACTTATCCCAAAGGCGGCGCGGTGCTGCATACGCTTCGGAAGCAACTGGGCGACGAGAGTTTCTTCAAAGGGATCAATTTGTACCTCACGCGCCATCGGCACCAGCCCGTCGAGACACCGGACCTGGTTCGGGCGATGACGGACGCGACCGGGATCAACGTCCAGCCGTTCTTTACCCAGTGGATTCTGAAGCCCGGCCATCCGGTGCTGGAATATTCCTGGCGCTGGGACAACGACGCCGTGGTGCTCTCGGTGAAACAGACCCAGGACACGACCGATGGCACCCCGATCTATCAAATCCCGACCCACATCGGCCTGATCGAGGGCGGAAAACTGGAGCGCGTTCCCGTTACGCTCGACGGCGCGACACAAGAAATTCGGCTGACACGAAAAGTCAGGCCCGATGCCGCTCTTCTGGACCCCGACCATAGTTTTCTGGCCGAGTGGAACCATGCGTTCGCGCCCGACGAGCGACTTTCCGTCGTCCTGAGCGCCCCGTCCGGCCTGGACCGAGAAATTGCCCTGGACGCCCTGCTCGCCGACTTACCCACCGACGACGCGATCTCTCAAATCGTCCGTGCCATCGAGAGCGACAACGACCGCTTCCCGGCTATTGAGAGCCTTCGCTCCCTGGCGAACCTGAAAAAAGAGAACCTGCGCCCGCTCTGGCGCAAGCTGCTCACCCACCCGAGCGATCTGCGTCGCCGCGACGCCCTCGACGCTCTTGGAAAACTTCCGAAGAACCCCGACGACCTGAAGACCATTCGCGCCATCGCCCTTGACGACGCCCAGTCGTTTTCGGTCGTCGCGGCGGCAGTCACCGTGCTCGGCGAGCAAGCCCCGAAAGAAAACCTCGATGTCTTCGCCCTCTGTGAAAAACTCACCGAGCGCGGCGGAGTCGCCCGCGCCGCCCGCGAGGCCAAAAAGAAAGCCGAAGAAGCTCCAAAATGAGTACGCCCCTCCGATTCGGGGTTCTGGGGTGCGCTCGGGTGTTTGAGCGACGCATGGTTCCGGCATTTCAGAACACCGAGAGCGTCCAGCTTCTCGCTGTAGCCTCACGAACGGACGAAAAAGCAAGAATCACGGCAGAGAAACACGGTATTCCGAAGTTTTATGGCTCGTATGAGGCGCTTTTGGAAGACCCGGAGATCGAAGCGGTGTTTATTCCGCTGCCCAACGATGCCCATTCTGAGTGGACCCAGAAAGCGCTTGAGGCCGGGAAGCACGTGCTCTGCGACAAGCCGCTCGCCCTGACGCTCGCAGACGCCGAGGCGGGCGCGGTGCTGGCATGCGCGAAAAACCTGCGGCTGCTGGAAGGGTTCATGTACCGCTTTCATCCGCAGCACGCTCGGGTCCACGAACTAATTCGGTCGGGTGCTATCGGAGCTCCAGTGCGTTTTGAAGCGAGCTTTTGCTATCCGTCGGCGCGGGACTTGACCAACATTCGGTATCAGAAAGAGCGGGGAGGCGGCGCTCTGCTCGATGTCGGAGTCTACGGAATCAACGCGGCGCGCTGGTTTCTGGGCGAACCCGACGACGTCCATGTTTTCTCGCAGCTCGACCCGGTGTGCGGCGTCGATGTCGCCAGTTTGATCTCGCTCACGTTTGCGTCGGGGGCGCTGGCGTCGGTGGCGTGCTCGTTTGGGGAGGCGTTTTCGTCCGCCTACACGGTGATCGGGACCGAGGGCAGAGTTACCGCAGAGCGCGGCTTCCAGGTCGGCGAGAAGGGAGTCGCGCTGCGAGTTCGGGCACACAACGCCGACGACGAGACCATCGAGACGTTCCCGCATCTCGATCCGTACGCGCTGGAGCTGGAGCACTTCTCCCAGTGCGTCCGCGACCCGCAAAAGCCGCTGGAGCCAGGCGAGGACGGCGTTTTACAGGCTCGCGTCGTCGAGTGGGCGCGGCGCTAAGATGGTCCGCGCCGCCGTTTTCCCGGCACCGAATCAGCCTGTCGAGGTCCGGACGTTCCCGGAGCCAACGGTCGAGCCGGGCGGGGTCGTGCTGGAGACCCTTCTCTCCGAGGTCTGCGGGACGGACGTCCATCTCTGGCACGGACGGCTTGCGGGCGTCCCGTATCCCCTGATTCCCGGCCATGTGAGCGTCGGGCGGGTTTTAGAGACGGGAGGCATCGTCACGGACATCGACGGCGCAAGAATAACGCCGGGCCAGATGGTGACGTTTCTCGATGTCCACGAGACGTGCCACGCGTGCTGGTACTGCCTGGTCGCGCGGGCCTCGACCCGCTGCCCGGCCCGCCGGGTCTACGGAATTACCTACGGCGCAACAGACGGCCTGCTCGGCGGCTGGAGCGAGAAGATCTATCTCAAGCCCGGCGTGAAAATCATCCCGCTGCCCGGCTCCGTCCCGCCCGAGCGCCTGATCGCAGGCGGCTGCGGCCTCCCGACGGCGCTGCATGCTATCGACCGCGCCGAGATCCGGCTGGGCGAGACGGTCGCAATCCAGGGAAGCGGCCCGGTGGGACTGAACGCGACGATTCTTTCTCGGCTCTCGGGCGCGGGCCAGCTCATCGTCCTGGGCGACCCGCCCCTGCGGCTGGAGATGGCCATGGCCTTTGGTGCCGACACCGTGATCTCTGTCCAGGAAACGTCGCCCGAGGAGCGCGTCGAGCGGGTTCGCGCCCTCACGGGCGGGCGCGGGGCGGACCTCACTATCGAAGCGACCGGTGTCCCGAGCGCCGTCCGCGAGGGCATGCAGATGACGCGCGACGGAGGCCGGTTCGTGGTGGTCGGGCAGTACACAGACGCGGGCGATGTCTCCCTCAATCCTCATAGCGAGATCAACCGCAAGCACCTGGACATCCGTGGCTGCTGGGGTTCGGACTACTCGCACTTCCACCGCGCCGTGAATCTTCTGGCCCGGTTTGGCGACTCTGTGGGCTGGGAGCGCATGATCTCAAAAACCTACGGCCTGAGCGAGCTGAACGAAGCGCTCGCCGCTGTCGCGAAGGGTCAGGTCATCAAAGCCGTCGTCGATCCGCAAAAATAAAAACAGGCCCCCGAAGGAGCCTGACTTTTTATGCATAACCCGACGAATCAGTTGTTGACGGGCTTTTTCGCCAGAACCGACTGGCTCTGACTTCCACCACCGCCAACCGGCGTCGCGACGAGCGTGTAAGTGCCCACAGGAGCCGCCGCATTGGTCGGAATCGACACCGCCTGATTGGTCGAAGTGACCGTCGTGGTGTAGTTCACCAGTCCGGGCGGGTTGCTCGTAAACAGAACCGCCATCGGAGCCACATTCACCTGAACAGTTGCCGAAACATTCTGTCCAGTCGTAACCGATGCAGGCGCTGCAAAATGTATGATTTGTCCACCTTCAGCCCATGCGGCAATGGCTAAAAAGCCAGATGCGATTCCAGCGACGAGAAGGCGACGGCGCGTAAGACGAAAATTCATTTCCAGGTTCTCTCTTTGTTTTGAGATACATTCATGCATCTCTTTCAAAAGGGATAGTTGGAAACGAACTAATTATTCAAAAGGCCAAAACACGATTTTTCAGCGAAACAAGGTCATTTTCGCCACAAACAGGTAATTCTTTCAGGTTTTTGCGAACAATAAACCCTTCAATTTGCGAAAATACAATTTCATCAAATCCACGCACCGCAGGATGTTCCATATAATATGACCAACCCATCACAAGACATCTATCCATTAAATCTCGATCACAGGTTCCTGATTTCTCTTGAATCAAGCCAAACAACATCAATGTATGAGCAATGCGGAGATTATGTTCTGTATCATTAAGAACTTGAAGAATTTCTTTGATGATCACAATCGCATTATCGAATTCCCCCAACACGAATAATGCTTCTGCATAGTCAAACTGGAATTTTGTAACCAGTGGTTGCCCAGGAAAGTCAGTAACAACAATTTCACAGGCTCTTTCCAACGATTCACATGCAGCTAACCAATCACCTGTATCATTCAGCCCCAAAGCCATATTCTGTAAAATTTGAGCCACAGCAAAACGCTCACCAAGTTCATTAAAACCTTTCCATGCAACATCATAATACGGAATAGACTCAGTATAACGCTTCTGTGCATCTAAACTAACACCTATATTGTTTGCACAACGTGCTCGCGCACGAATATCGTCACTTGAAAGCCAAAATGGAAATATCTGCTTCAAACTCACTTCTGCATCGGCATTAAATCCACCTGTGAGCTGAGACCGACCTAAAGCATCTCTAACTTCAACCTGAATACGTTCTGAAACGTCATCTACTTGTTCAATTCGTCGGTTGATACGGTTTGCTATGTCGATTCCTTCATGAGGCCGTGAATCTATCAACAAAAATGACGAAAACGAAGTAAACATCTTTGCCGCAACTTCGACTTGAGAGTCAATACGCAGACGGTTTTGAATCGCAATGATGACATCGGAGTGTGCGTGACGCATGCGAGCTATCCACGACACGCGCTCGACTCCGCGAAGGCCAATCATTCCTTGCTCAGTGAGGCTTGCGAAGTGGTCGGCGTGGCGGTCCAGGAGAGGTTCGAGGAGGCCGGACGACTCCAGGTTTTCGCGGGCGAGGTCGCGGACGGCGGTGGGCAGGTGGTAGGCGGGGCCTTCCAGGGGAAGAACGGAGAGCAGGCCCGCGTCGTCCAGCTCGGCAAGGCGGTAGCCAGATTCCAGCTCGCCCGTGACGACCTCGGCGTCCTCGGTACGAAACGCACCGGAGAAGACGCTCAGACGTAGCAGGAAGTCGCGCGTGGCGTCCGAGAGCGAACCCAGCGCCCAGTCGATAGCGCCACGGGGCGAGCCAGCACTCGTCTTGATCTCATCGGGGGTCGGCAGTTCGGTGCCCGCTCCGACGCGCGCCGCCAGAAGCTCGATACAGAGCGGTAGCCCCCCGCCCAGGCGCAACAATTCGAGAAACGTGCTAAGATTCGCCTCGGTCAGCCCGATCCCGGCGATGTCTTTGACGGCATTGCCCAGCATCTCAAGGCCAGGATAGGCGCTCAGAAGCTCGCCTAAAGAAAGCCGCGCCTGCTCTTCGTCCGTGGGTAGCGAAAGCCCCTCCACGGGAAAGACGAACTCCTCCGGCAGGCCGATCCGGCAACGACTGGTAGAAAGAAGAATCGTCTCCGGGCAGCGGTAGGCCAGGTAGCTCAGGGACTGAACCACGTCGCCATCGGAGTCACGCACGGCATCCTCGACGTTGTCCAGATAGAGAATCGTCGGGTCGTGCAGCGCCCGGCAGATCGGCCCCAGCGGATCGCGCCCGTCCTGAAGAATGTCGCCCGTCTGCTGGCCCAGCCCCTTGCGCAAGGCTTCGAGCAGCCCACCGCGCGTGGTGACGCCGCCCAGCGAGACACGAGCGACGGCCCAGTCCTGAATGCGCTCGGGAAGGTTCTGAAGCAGTTCCAGCGCCAGGCGTGTCTTCCCGGCTCCGCCCAGACCGACCAGGCTGATCACGCGCTCGCCATTCTGAAGCAGGCGCTGCAGCTCCTCAAGCTCCGTGGTGCGGCCATAGAACCCGGCGGGGGGCGCTTCGACCTCGCGGGGGGTACCCGCCGCAAACGGACGCTCGGTGCGCGTTTTCAGACACAGCGCCGGGTCCGCCGCGATAAACCGAACCGTGGCGTCGCGATAGAGCGTGCAGAGCCGCTCGCGCCAGCTATCGACCCACTCGCCCGAGAGCGACGGCAGAAGCCCTTTCCCGATGGCGAGCGCCGCCTCCGTGAGGAGCGCCGCCGCCTCAGGCCGCTCCAGCGCCTGCCAGTCGGACTCCAATGCCTCCACCAGATCGAGCGCATCGACGCTCAGCGACAGAATCGGAGGCTGCGCAGAAACCCGCATCGGTGCCCCGAGGCGCTGTGCATCTTCCGCCGAAAGCCCCCGAAATAGCCGAATAGAAAGCGGAAACACCTCCCAGAGCGCCTTCTGCGCTCCGATCAGCCGCTCCATTGCCAACTCACCCGGAAACATCAGACGAGAAAGCGCATCCGCACTGACTTCCGAGTCAGGATGCAGTGCAAGGAAGGCAAAAAGGCACCGAGCGTCCTCACTTAAAAAGTGAACCGACGCCCCATTGTGCTGAATATCCAGCTCTCCGAGAGTACGTAATTCTACGGTATGCACAGTAAATGTTCCAAAATCATCGCATAAGCAGGATCCGCCCGACAGGATTCGAACCTGTGACCTTTGGCTCCGGAGGCCAACGCTCTAATCCACTGAGCTACGGGCGGATGCTTCTCCAGTATACATTTTTACGCTCCGATTGTCAAACAGTGCGCGGGCCGCCGCCGCGAACTCGCCCAGAGAGAGCGTCTCCCCGCGTCGCCCCGGATCGATCCCGGCGCTCTCCAGGGCCAGCTCGATCTCGCTTCGAGGCCGGTCCAGCCCGGCGGACAGTGCGTTTCCCAGGGTCTTGCGCCGCTGCCCGAACGCCGCACGGGAGACCGTAAACAGGGCTTCAGCGCTCGGTACGTCCACCGGCGGCGAGGCATGCGGAACAAAATGAACGACCTCGGAATCGACCTTCGGCGGCGGCATGAACGCCCGACGCGGTACCGTGGCGGCGATCTTCGCGCTGGCATAGTACGAAGCAAAGACCGTCAGCGAGCCGTACTCGGGCGTTCCGGGCAGAGAAACTAATCTTCGGGCGACTTCTTTTTGAATTAAAACCGTAATCGACTGGAATGCTGGGCGATGCGAAAGAAACTTGACCAGAAGCGGCGAAGTAATGTTGTACGGAATGTTCGCGACGACCCGCGTGGCCCCCAGTGGCCCGAGATCAATATTCAGCGCATCGCCCTGAATCACCTCGACGTTCGGGTACGGCTCCAGAACCTCGGTGAGCAACGGCAGGAGCGTCCGGTCCAGCTCGATGGCGACCACGCGCCGGGCACGCCGGGCCAGCTCGACGGTCAGCGCACCCGCGCCCGGCCCGACCTCCAGCACGGTATCCGCTTCGCTCAGCCCCGATGCCGCGACAATTTTTTCTAAATGCACCCGGCTAACTAAAAAATTCTGCCCAAGCCGCTTCTGAAGCGTCAAGCCGTGACGCTCCAGAAGTGGTTGCAGCTCAGACAGGCGGGTCAGGTCCAATCAGAGCAGCCGATCATCCGCAGGCTTGCGAGGGGCCGGGCGAGTGGCGGGCCGGGCCGGAGGGGGAGGTGGCGCACCTGCGTCCTCGGCGAACGGGTCCTCGAAATCGTCGTCGTCTCCGCCCGGATCGGCGAAGTCCTGCTCCGGCTCACGAACGCGCTGGACCGACGCCCCCGCAGGCGCGGAGCGACCGTCGCCTGCGGAGCGACCGTCGCCTGCGGGGCGAACGTCGCCTGCGGGCCGGGCCGGAGGCGGCGCAGGGCGCGGGGCGGGCCGACTCAGAGCGCTCGCAGGTTTCAAGCCGAGGCTGTCGAGATCGGGCGGGGGCGGAAGCTCGTCGTCGTGCTCGATGCGAGGCGCGGAGCGACCATCGCCTGCGGGGCGACCATCGCCTGCGGGCCGAACCGGGGCAGGGCGCGGCGCTTCGGCGCGGGCCGCAGGCCGGGAAGCGACAAACGGCTCGTCGGGCGGGGGCGGGGCGTCGTCGCGGCGCGGGGCAGGCGGCGGGCCGAGGCGCTGAGGCGGTCCGGCGGGCGGGCGCGGCTCGAAGCGCTGCGGCGGCGGCCCGGAGCGCATTCCGCCCCCGTTGCCTCCCCCACCCTCAAAATCCGGCTCGAACTGGGTGCCGTACCCGCAGAGCGCCAGCGCCCGCCCAATGGAGCCGGTATTCCCGGTGATCGTCGTCACATCGTTGTCGAACCGAGCAACCCAGGTGCCAAAGCGAGTCTGCGGACACCAGACATCCATCAGACCTGCTTCTTCTTGCTGAAGGTTGCTGGCATAGACGAAGCGAGGCTTCTTGCGACGAGCCGTCCAGATACCCCCGCACGATTCGCGCGTCACGGACTTGCACACCATGCTTCCCTCCATTGGGCAGAGGGCGGTCCAGAGATCGATAACCCAGTCGTTGCGACCAGGCATCTGCGCAAAGTTGCCTCGTTTATCCGCTTCAGCCAGGGTCATTGCCAGCAAGAGACTCTGACGAGCTTCTGGAGAAAGATACGCGACGACGTACGGCAGTTCTGTATCATGAGAAATACCAAAAGCCTCATGTAGCTCGTGCAAGTAGCGTGCGGTCGGATGCCAGCGGTAGCCCTGGCGGCAATCATAGGTCTTACCGGTTGGGAATGTCCGCGTATGGGCCGGGACGATGTCCTCACGATGGGGAACATTAGCAAGCTGCTCCCGAATGATCGCAACTACCTCGGGTTTGGCCTGACAGATGTAACCACTGATATGCTTGCCCGGATATCTCAAAGAACCATCGGTTATCAGCATTCCCATGACGAACGCCTGTTCCGGTGTCACCGATAGAACCCGCCCATGGGGAGTTTCTGCGGGACCGGGGGCAGAGACGGTGAGGCGCATCGCTTTTGTAAGCCGCACAGTCTCCGCCATTTTTTGATAGCGGTAGATCTTACCGCCGTTCGTTACCTGATAACGAACGTGCCATTTGTGATCGGGAGTACAGACGGTATCGAAGCCTTTCCCATTGTGCAAACGGACGACCGGGGCGTCCCGATAGGTCCGCACGGCCAGCAGCGGTGTCCACTGGAGCGAGTCAGACTCGGCATCGTAGGCCAGAACCATCTCACCGACACGCAACGCCTCGTGCGTCTTCCAGCCTTCGGCGGTCAGAATCCGCGTCGAGAGAGGAACGCATTCAGCCTTCTCGATATAGTCGCCGAAACCCTTGACATCTTCCTGCTTCGTGCCCGTGGCGATCAGCCGACCATCTTCGTTGAAGATGCTCGCCCGAAAGATCGCGTACTGTTTTTCGTGGTTGATCTCGATGATCTCCGTGACGATTCCCCAGTCCGGGTGCTCGCTGCGAAACCAAACAAGGCGCGCCGACACAGGCAGGTACTGACGCCCTCCCTGAACCTTGATCAAATGCCGCTTCGGATCGAATGCCATAGCTCTATTTTCCCTCGTATTTTGAAAAATGCCCAGATTTTTTAAGGCATCTTACTGGCAAGAACTATCAACGTCCGGATTTTTAGTTGACAGATCGCCCCACGCTCGGTACACTCCCCCGGTTCTGGAAATTCCGGAAACGCTTTTTTTAAACGGGTAATCCTGCCCGTAGCGGACTACGAAGTTCGCTCCTGACCACGGGGGAAACCCGGTGTCTCTCCGCTGAGACGCCCACCCCACCGAGAAAGGAGGCTTCCATGCCCCAAAATCGAATACTGCAGCGCCTCGCGCTGACCCTGACCGTCGCTCTGACTCTGACCGGTGCGCTCCTTGCCCGCCAGGAAGACACGACGATCAAACCCGCCACGGTCACTCTCGTGGACGGCGGCAAGAGTGTCGAGGTCTACTCGCACGCCATCACCGTCGAGAGCCTGCTCAAGGAGCGGGAGATCACGCTGAGCAAGTCGGACTCGCTGAGCATCCCCGGCGGTTCCCGGATTTTAGATGGCATGCGCATCGAGATCGAGCGTGCCCCGAAGGTCAAGCCAGGCCCGGCTCCTGCCCGAAAAGCAGTTCGCAAGACCGCCACGAAGCTTGCTTCGCGCGGCATCGCCTCGGGCGCGGGCGTCCGGACCTACTCGATGGTCGCCACCGCCTACTCGAACCTGGGCAACGGTCCCTGGGGGAATAAAACCGCGACGGGCGCACGCTGCCGCCGTGGAGTCATCGCAGTCGATCCGCGCGTGATTCGTCTGGGAACCCGGCTGTATGTCGAGGGCTACGGCGAGTGCGTCGCTGGAGACACCGGCAGTGCCATCAAGGGCATGCGCATCGACCTGTTCATGGACCGCGAGAGCGAGTGCAACCGCTGGGGTCGCCGCCGCGTGAAAGTCGTCGTCCTCGGGCGCTGACCCCGGTTTCGCCCGGCGAAACAAAACAAATAAAAAGCCTCCCGGATTTCGGGAGGCTTTTTTGTTTTTACGGCGAAACTAAGTCTTGATATGGCAGATGAAACCAAGAAGGGCCACGCGGCCCACACCCAAGACGCTGACAGCCGGGGGCTTCCCGGCACGCTCTCCCGCCCGATCAAGGTCACGATGATGGGCGCGGGAAGCGGGTTCACCCCCCGCCTGACCAACGATATTCTCCGCATTCCCGGTGAAAAAGGCGGAGTCATCGCGCTGGTGGACATCGATGAGAGCCGCCTCACGACGATGAAAAAGCTCATCGAGAACCTCATCGCCAGGCTGGGCAAGCAGGACCGCTGGTCGGTGATCGCGTCCACGGATCGAACCCAGGTGATGGGAAATAGCGACTATCTCACCAACTGCATCGAGGTCTCCGGGCTGGCCTGCGTGAGGCACGACAACGATATCCCGAAAAAATACGGCATCGACCAGTGCATCGGCGACACCATCGGTCCCGGCGGATTGTTCAAGTCACTGCGAACCATCCCGGTCTGGCTCGATGTTCTAAAAGACGCCGAGAAGCTCTGCCCAAATGCGCTCGTGCTCAACTACACCAACCCGATGAACATGATGTGCCTGGCCGCCCAGCGCGCAAGCTTCATGCCCGTGGTGGGTCTGTGCCACTCGGTGCAGGGAACCAGCCACCTGCTGGCGAGCTACGCCGGAATCCCCTACGACGAGATGACCTGGGAGTGCGCCGGAATCAACCATCTGGCCTGGTTCACCAAGCTGGAACACAACGGCGAGAGTCTCTACACAAAGACTCTATTTGCAAAGTTCGCCGATGAGCTGGCCCGCGCCACCGCCGAGGGACTACCGAAAGACGCCGAGCGCTCCGGGCCGTACGGCTGGGTCGTGCCGGACCATCATAAAGACCTGGTCCGAAAAGACATGTGCCTTCACTTCGGGGCATTTATTACGGAAAGCTCGGGGCACCTGTCGGAGTACCTGCCCTACTACCGCAAGCGCGCCGACCTTCTGAACGCCTACTCGCGCTACGGCTACGATGGCGGCTCCAGCTTCTACGCCGACAACTGGCCAAGCTGGAGAGCCGGGGCCGATGCCGAACGGGAAGCCATGGTGCGCGGCGAGAAGGAGTTCACCTGGGAGCGCTCCTGGGAATATGCCAGCTGGATCATCGAGGCTCGCGAGAAAGATGTCCCGTACCGAATTCACGGAAATGTGTCCAACAAAGGCGGCCTGATCGAGAACCTGCCGCTGGATGGCTGCGTGGAAGTTCCCGTCATGATCGACCAGAACGGATTCAACCCGACCCGCTACGGCAAGCTTCCGAGCCAGATGGCCGGGGTTTGCTCCAGCAACATGAGCATGTTCGAGCTGGGAGTCCAGGCGGTCTTAAGCAAGTCCAAAGAGGCCGCGATCCACGCCCTCACGCTCGATCCGCTCAGCGCCGCGTGCTGCTCGCCCGCCGAGATCAAGAAAATGACCCTTGAACTCTTCGACGCCGAGGCCGATTTTCTACCGGGCTACAAGTAGTCCGCGTTCATAAACGAACGTGGCTAAAGGCTTCGCCACGATGCCCCTCGGGCGTTATGTCCGGAGGACTTTGTGGCGAAGCCTTTAGCCACCAACGTCCATGTTGGCGGGATTCCGGTGGTATTGGAGAAAAACATGTCAAAATTAGGAATTCAGTTGATCGTGTTCGGCAAGCGCGGCGGAGAAGACCTGCCCGGCGTCCTGGCCGACGTGAAAGCCGCCGGGTACGACGGTGCGGAGATGGGCTTTCGGGGCGTCCCCGATGCCGAGTACGTCGAGCTTTTGAAAAAATCGGGCCTGGCGTGCGCGGGCTTCCACACGGGCTTTTCGACGTTCACCGACCTGGAAGTCTTGAAGCGTCAGGCGGCGCAGCTTGTGGCGCTGGGCGGGAAGCACTTCATGTGCTCGGGAGTCGCGAGCAAGGGCTGGAGCGATGCGACCCTCGACGACTATAAAAAAAGCGCCGAGGTCTTCGAGAAGGCCGGAGCCGCGCTTTTGGAGCAGGGCGTCCATCTTTGCTACCACAACCATCAGTGGGAGTTCTTCGACCTGGGCGATGGCGTTCAGGGCATGGACCTTCTGGCGCAGAATACCAGCGCGAAAAACGTGCAGTTCTGCCTGGATGTCTACTGGCTGGCGTGCGGCGGCGCGGACCCGGCGGCGTTTATCACAAAGCACGCTGAACGCTGCTCTTACTTTCACCTCAAAGACGGCACCTACGATGCCCCGGCGCAGAAGCCGCTGACCTTCACCGAGCTGGGCCGAGGGACTGTCCCGCTGAAAAAAGCGACGATAGCCATCAAAGCCCTCGCGCCGGAGTGGGTCGTCACCGAGCAGGACAACACGCAGATCGAGCCTGCGGAGTCGGCACGAATCAGCGCCGAGTACGCCCGAGAAACTCTGGGCTTCTGATTTTCGGGTTGCACAAAAATTTTTGTGCTACTTCTCTATCGCTGATCCGGAGGCTCGACGGCATAGACAACCGTGCCGAGGTTCTCGCCGACGCGGGCACCTGCGTGGCAACTGACACAGGACTTGTCGGCGAGGACGGGCCGGGCGAAGAGCCGCCAGCCGTCCGCGCTGGCCTCGGCGCTCCGCCCCGCGACGAGATGTCGCTTGAGCGTATCCAGCTCGCTCCGGGTCGCCGTGTAGAACGCCGATCCCATGTTTCTTCGGGCGGGACGCTCGCTGCTGGCAAGGTTGGTGAGGCCATCTTCGTGAGCGTACTCGGTCGCTTTCAGGCTATCGGACGAGAGCGAGCGGGTCTGGTAGAACAGAACCCGCCAGGCGCGTCCACTGGCTTCCGCTTTTTCAAGAACGGGCTTATCGGATTCGGTGGTGGAACTGCTGTGGGTCATACGCTCGTCGCCAGGTCGCGCGACCCGGCTGAGCCCGAACGTCTGGTCCAGCGGCCTTCGGAAGCGCTCCTGGACCACACTATCTACGAGATCGGCTATCTTTCGGGCCTCGGGATCGAACGCGGCAGAGCGCGCCTTCACCGGGCGGTTCTTCGCGCTACCCGCCACAGCCACGGCCCCCATCACGGCCACGCTCACTCCCACAGTCCAGATCATCGTTCCAAAAATTCGTCGTCGCATCGGATTTCCGTCTCCCTGTTGCTTTAGATACCGGAAGCTCAAAAATCGTTCACTCACCCAACTCGGCCCAGCGCGAGAGCCTGAACTTCCAGAGCGCCATTTTCGTAGAGAAGCTCGCGGCATGCCCGCAGGCTCGCGCCGGTCCGGACGATGTCGTCGAGAAGCAAGATCGGTCTACTTTCCAGAAGCTCGATTTCGCGGACTTCGATGGTGTCTCGGTGCAGCTGGCGGTAGCTCGGGCCACCGTAAGAAATCCGCTTGATCTTTTCGGTGCGCCGTAGAACGCCCGTGCCGTCGATGCGCCGGTTTCTCTCGGCGAGGGCGCGGCCCAGCTCGCAAAGTGGCGGGTCGTCCCCGAACGGCGTGTGCCCTGGAACGACCACAAGGGTAATTTCTGGGGCGAGTAGCGCGTCTAATTCTTCGACAAACTGCTTCAGCGCCCACTTTCGACTTCGATTGAGCGCATCGATAGCCCTGGTGTGACGCGTCGCGGCGGCAAGATCCCGAATCTCTCCGGCGCGATAGCCCGTGTCCCCACCCGCGCGGGCGAATCGCAGCATTCCAGCTGCATCGAGTTGCGATTTACTCGGCAAGTACCAGCCCAGCGATAGAATTCGCTCGACATTTTCTCGTTCGCTCTGGATAAAAACCGACATCAGGGTTTATTTATCGTGACGATACAGAGAAACCTGCTTTTCGGTGGTTTGGAAGCCCAGAGAGCTGTAGATTCGGCCCGCAGGCTCGCTGTCTTCCGCGACGATCACCAGGGTTTCCAGGTTCCAGACGTCAAAACCGTGCCGCGCGACCGTGTGAACCAGCGTGCCGCAGATGCCGCGCCGCCGAAAATTCAGGTGCGTCCCGACGCTCTGGAACCTGCCGAGATTGTTTTTAAAGAACAGCCCGCAGTCGGCCACCAGCTTCTCGCCGAGAAACGCGCCGAACCACGCGCCGCGCCCAAGCTCCTGAAGCCGACGGTACTCGTTCATCGCGCGTTCTTTGTAGGTTCGGTACCCCGTTTCTTCGTACTCGTCGTCTCGACACAGAATCTGATTTTCCAGCACCTGCGCCCAGTCCGACTCGCTCGCAAGCACCCGAACCGTGACGTCCGCGTTGAAATGAACCGGCGAACTCACCGAAGTCGCCGTCATCACCGAGCAGATCTCGCGCTCCATTCCTGCCGCAACGAACTCCGAGAGATCGTCGGTTTCGGGCGTAGCGCTCTCCCAGCCGATAGCCTCGTGGCTCACATCGGGAAACTCGCGTGCGAACGCCTCGCGCCAGAGCGATTCGTCGCCCGGCTTCGGCGGCGCGTGAAAGTGGAGAAAGTTCCCCCAGTGAAACGTCGGGTTTTTGGGCGTCCGCACCAGCGTGTAGCCTGATTTCTCCGTCACCTCACCCGACCAGCGCAGAAACATCAGGTCCGTGGACCAGCCCAGGTTCCTCAAACTCATTGTTTCGATTACGCCGCTTTTTGCATTTTCACAGGAAGTACAATCATACAATAATGCCAGTTTTTTTTCTTTTCTAAAAGCTCTATCAAAGCTAAATTGTTATCTGATATATCATTACGCCGCCTGATTAAGACAATATACAAATCAGTGCCACGAAATGCCGCGAGATCAATAGAAAAATCAGCCAGCTCTTCCGGTAAATCTTCTGCAACCGGATCGATAACTATCCTGTATCCTTCTTGACAGAGCTGATCGTACATCCAGGCACGGGCACTGCGAGGAGAGCTAATATACTTGGGTAATTCTTCTGGGACTCCAGGAATCAGATTATTCATAGCGGTATTCCATGATCTGGTGCTTCTTCTACACGAACATAGACAAATTCTTCCCCATTTTGAAGTGCTCGTGCTACCAGTAGCCCGGTAAATCGAAACGGCTGATCCTGCCTGGTTCGTCGAATCATTGTGTCTGTCACTTGTGAGTCGTCGCGATACGCCAGACCATTTAGTGCATCTTGAATTGGCTTGACCAGGTTGTCGTTATCCAATAGAACCGGGTTGGCCCCGTAATAATAGGTAACGATCAACAAACAATCCAACTCGCTCGGTGCTGTCTCTTTCGGCCAGACAGCTTCTGCCGCCTCACGAACTCGCGCCTGCCAGTGCCGCCGAAGTGCTTTATTGTGGCTCTGATGGGAAACCGGCTCCCCGATCACCACGAACTCCAGCGGCAGCATCTACGAAATTATACCTCCCAAGTCCACTGCCCCAAAACGCTGCAAGCAAGCGATCAAGTCTTCGGAGTTCTGCGTTTGTTTCGCAAAGAGCAACGGAGTAAAGACAACGCTACCACTTGTGCCAGAGTACGGCATCGATGCGTTCGGATCGGCTCCAGCCTCCAGCAACATTCGCGCAGCTTCCAGACTATTCAGCGATGCAGCCCGCATCAATGGGGTGAAGCTACCAAAACCCACAAACATCTCACGACCGTTTGGGTTTGCTCCCCGTTCCAGCAACTTTTTCATCAGTGCCAGCTTTTGATCGGCAAACTCCCCTATCACTTTGCCTGTATGGGGAACCACACGGCAATCAGGAATCGAGTCTTCCAGAAAGCGGTCGATTTCGTCTTTTGCCAGCGAAGAAGTGCCGACAAAGACCAGCGGAAATCCCTCTTCCCAGGTAACTCGGCCAGATCCGCTGTAGAGCATGCGCTCTTCCAGGCCCAGTAGCTCTGCCAGCCGAGAAATGATCAGGTCGGCGCTCAGATGGTCCAGAATAGAGGTTTCTTCGCCCTGGAACTTCCCCGATTCGTCCCCTGCCAGAAAGTCCCAGGCATCGCCAAACGCCGCTTTGATCGCTTCGACTTTTTTCGTGACGTCTCGCTCGAACGCCGCTTCGTCGAAGGGGACGTTCAGATGCGCAGACATCGACTGATGTATCTCGCGGACCGTGCTGCCCAGTGCAGAGCGAACCTGCTCCAGCGTCGTGCCAGGCAGGCAGTGTGGCAGCAGGCACTCGGGCTTGCCGGACAGCCGGGCACGCTCTTCCGGCGATTTTGGAGGTGTTGGCTCCCCATCTTCGTCCGGCTCCCCTACCCAGTAGTCCGGTGCCGAGTCGAAGGTATCGACGAGTTCGCCACGTTCGTACAGCTCGTACTGGGCGATGTCGCTGTCGTAGACGCTCAACCCGAGCACGGGGAGGGAGAGCGGGCGGGCGACAGCACCCAGGTCGAGACGATACGGGTAGATCGAAACCCAGCCGTTCTTCGCCTCCGCCGAGACCCAGGCGACTCCCGATGCCGCCTCTATCGCTTTTTGCACCACATCGGCATCGTCGGTGCGAACATGGATGTTCTCAAAGGTACTTCCCATGGCCGTAGACTCGGGGGAGCGCCGGGAATCCGGAAAGGAGTCAGCGGTAGAGTGGGCCGTACGTTGCGCAGGCGCGGAAGTCAGCACCTTGCGGTTCGCTGGCTCCGAAGCGGGTCCAGCTCGATGGCCTGAAAATACTCTCGGCGGGGACGTTGTGCATGTCCACGGGGATTCTCAGCATGCTGGCAAGAGTGATCAGGTCGGCTCCGATGTGGCCGCGTGCGATGGCTCCGTGGTTCGCGCCCCAGGCGTTCATGACGGAGTAGACATCGACGAACGGGCCGTCGCCGGTGAGCGTCGGGACGAACCAGGTGGTCGGCCAGGTGGGGCTGGTGCGCAGGTCGAGCGCGTCGTGGACGGACTCGGGAAGCTCTACCGTGACCCCTTCCGCGATCTGCAAGACCGGCCCGAGGCCCTGGACGAGGTTCACGCGGAACATGGTGCAGGGAATGCCGCCATCGGTCGTGAAGTCCGTGCTCCAGCCGCCCGCCGGGAAGTACCCGAGGTCGGACGCGCACCACTTTGTGGCGTCCAGAGCCGCGCTTGCCTCGCCCGGAGTGATTTCGTGCCAGGGCTTCAGACACTTGCCAGTCCAGTCGAGCGCGGCGGGGCCGGAGTTGATGAGGTGTAGAATCCCGCCGGAAGCAGGCCCGGAAAGCGCGTGCCCGGTGACGCGCTTGACGGCGTCCGGCGACCAGTAGGTTCTCACGTCGGCAAAGAGCTGCGCCTCGCCCTGGGTCAGCAGGTGCCCAAGCAGCATCGAGATTCCGTTGAGCGCGTCGTTCTCCGTGGCGACTAAATAGGGCTGGCGAATCCCGTTCCAGTCGAAGCTGGTGTTGAGAATCGCCTCCATAAAATCGCCGTTCGGGAAGTGGTCGGTCCACTGGCGCTGGCCCTGAAAGCCGCCCACGAGTGCGTTGTGCCCGCGCGATTCCTCCAGAAAGCCCATTTCGGCCAGTTTCGGGTTTCCGACCATCAAATCTCGGGCGATAAGGGCCATCTTGACCGAGGTCTCCCAGTCGGCGTCTTTCTGGGCACGCGTTCGCTGCTTTTCAGGAATGTTTATGTCCTCTCCCTCCGGGCAGTGCTCTTTTACCCAGCTCAGTGCCCGAACAAACTCTTCCCTGTCATAAATTTCTTTATCAAAGCGCCGGACGAACTCGGTCATGTCTAAAAACTCGGCGCGCATGCCTAAATAGCTCTCAAAAAGCTGCGGATCGACGATAGACCCGGCGATTCCCATCGAGCAGCCGCCCATGGCTAAATAGCTCGTGTTTTTCATCGTCGAGACGGCAATTCCGGCCCGAACAAAGCGGAGAATCTTCTCGGCGACATCATCGGGAATCTGTGAGTCGCCCGAGTCTTGCACGTCGCGCCCGTAGATTCCGAACGCCGGGACGCCTTTTTGAGAATGCCCGGAGAGAGCTGCCGCGAGATACACCGCGCCGGGCCGCTCGGTGCCATTGAAGCCCCAGATTGCCGTCGGGATTCGGGCATCGAGGCTCATGGTCTCCGCGCCGTAGCACCAGCAGGGCGTCACGGTGAGCACCACGCCGACGCCCTCGCGGGCGAACTTCGCGTCGCACTCGGCAGCCTCGGCAGCCCCGCCGATGCAGGTGTCCGCCAGAACAATTTCTACAGGCAGCCCACACGCGTGCTTGATGTTCTCGACAATCAGCCGGGCAGTCGCGCGGGCCTGGGCCATGGTCTGGTCTTCCAGGCTCTCCCGCACGCCGCCATAACGCCCGTCGATGGTGGGCCGAATCCCCACCCTGGGTAGCTCGCCCCGCAGCCGATTCACCGGTTCACTCTTCGTCATGACGCTATGATTCGACGCCCTGCCCCCGATTCTCCTGCCCCGGACATTAGACATTATCCCGATTAGTTACCGTACGGGTTTTGCTAATTCGTCTCAGACCGCGTATCTCGCGACATCGGACAGCTCTCTGCCGAGAACGAGGTTGAAATAGCGAGCGAGGTTGAAGGCTGCTATCTTCGCCTCAACACGGCGATAAATACCAATATCTGTCTTC
>JANLTX010000088.1:0-5105 GCA_031363095.1 Armatimonadota bacterium
GTATCTGGGCAATCGGAACTATGCCCATGAGTGGGATTTGGAGCGTTCTATCTTCAAGGCTCTGGAACGTTTCAATGCAGATAGGGTGACTGGTCATAGGCTATGCAAACTGTAACCCTATTTTATAAACTCTGCTTACCCCTTCCCTATCCAAAGTCAGGTTTAGAGCGAGCGTGCGCCGGGTAGACTGGCGCATGAAACTTCCACTTAGAACCCTTCTGGCAGTTGGAGTCAGCGTCACGGCGCTCTCCCAGGCCCAGGCTTTTGGCGGCGAGGACTTTATCACGCTCACCGTCAACAACTGGCATCACGCCGATATCTCGTGCCGGGGCGCGGCGGGCACGAGCTGCTTCCGCAACACGAACGACGAAGCGACCCCGCTCATCAAGGGGACGGGAGCGGGCTTCAGTACGGGCGCGGCGGCCTCGATTTGCTGGCACGCGGACTACGTGGACTCGTACGGATACAACCCGCTCTGGTGGGCCGAGGCACTGAAGCAAGGCCCGGAGGCCGGTTTCAAGCGGCTCAAGGCAGCGCTCGCCTGCAAGCCCGAGATCACCAAGGTCCACTTCGACGATCTGGTGACGCGCAGGCTCAATGGCGGGCTGGGCGGGCTGAGCAATGGCTTCGGGCGTGCCCCGCGTAGCGCTCCCGAGGTCCAGATGCGCCGGTATCTGAGCGGGACCATCGATGGCATGCTCTACGCCGAGTCCCTGGGCGACGTTGCGATGGCGCATCATATTCTGGGCGTCTCGCTGCATGCCATTCAGGACTTCTACTCGCACTCCAACTGGATCAACGAACCCGTTCGGCGCAATAAAACCTACTTCGACATGGCAACCAGCGAGTGGGACAACCTCGGAACGATCAGTCTGTACACGGGAACCTACGAGACTCCGACCCAGACGGGTGTGGACAGCCACGGCAAGTACGGGTTTGCCTGCACGATTATGAATCAGCCCGGTATCAAGACCCTGCTCGATGTCGGGTGTGGTGCGTTCTCCCCTATTGCCAGCGATTCCACCTGTTTGCAGTACAAAGAGTGCAAGCAAGGCACCTCCATTGCGGGCGCGGCCATTGTCGGTGTCACGATCCCAAGCAACGTGCTGTATTTTGCGCCCGCTGGCATCAATTTAGACAGCAAGTGGGGCGCGGAGATCGGCGCAAAGCAAAGAAAGATCGTCGCGCCGGACTTTACGGCACGTCAGGCGTTCGATACCGCCGAAGGACTGGCGATAAAAGCGTCCGAGCAGTGGCTGCGCCGGGTCGGGATGGCGATGGAGAAGCTCGGCAAGGGCAGCTTCTGGCGCAGAGTGAGCACCGAGAACAGCGTCGGCACCTACAACAACCCCTCGGCGCTCGCGATCTCGCAGTGGGAGAACTTCGGCAAGCTTGGCTATCACTTCGTCTCGGCGGGAACCTATCCGCCCAAAGCGACGGACAACGTCGAAGAGCACTTTTTGAGACTCAAAATCAAGACTTCGACGGACGCAAACTCCGGGACCAATGCGGATATTATTGTGAAAGCCAACAATCAAGAGTTTTTACTGGACAACATGCCCATGAAAGGCGAGAGCGCCCTCAAGAAAGCGATTTCCTACAATGATTTCGAGCAGGGCGACGACGATGTGTACTTAGTCGGGCCATTCAAGTCTATCCCGACGAGCTTTACTCTGGAAAATCGCTCCAAGAGTGCGGGCGAGGTCGTTCTTGCGGCAGGCGAGGCGTTTGTGAAAGCGGTTGTCGAGGCGGTGAAGACCGTCGTCGATGGCATCGTCGGGTTTTTCAAGACATTGTTTGGTTCCGACCCGGACTTTGTGCAGAAAAACCAGAAAGTGTGGCGCTTCAATGAGCTACCGCAGAGCGTCGGGTCGAGCCAGGACTTCTCCATCGACCTCAACGGCGGCGACGAAGGCCACTACGTCCTTCGGGGAGACATCCGGAAGACCGCCGATGTCGGTGGGCTGGGCGCACAGGGCAACGCGGAGTATGTCGTGCGGGTGACGCAGCTTCATTGCATCAAAGAGAGCAAGTTCGACCGTCTCTCCAACTCCGACGAGCCGTTCGTCGCGTGCTTCGTCAACGCCCTCGACGGCCAGAGTCCGAAAAGCCGTCGCGCCCTCTTTGGCCCGTTCGACGACGTGGACGACGGCGAGACCCGGAGCATCAACCATTCTTTCCCCGCTGTCACCATTCCGAAGGGCGCGGGCGTGATTAGCTTCCCCGTTCTGCTCATGGAGAGCGACGACGAGTCCGCGCAGGAGCGCCAGGACATTCTCAACAAGTTCGCAGGCGACACGGAGCCAAAAGTCAAAGAAGATACCTTCCTCGACGTTCTGGGAGCCGCCGTCGCGCCGGACTGGAAGGTAGACCGGATCGAGGCGTGGACGTTCTCCAAAGGCGATCAGGTCCGCTCGGCCCGCACGGGGCTTTTCAACAACGTCGGGTGGATCGAGGGCAAGCAGAGCAAGTCTTTCAGTCTCTCGACCCCGCCGAATACCGGCCTCCGCGCCCAGGATCTCGAAGACATGACCGGCGTCACGCTCAGCGCCTCGGAGTCCACAAAGCGCCCGCTCGTCGCCCTGCTCAGCTTGACCGTCGGCGCGTCGCTTCTCGGTCTCGGCCTGATTCGCCTGGGACGGGAGAAGTAGCGAAGTCCCCCGGCCCCAATAATGGGGAGCCAGAACTCCCGATCCCGGCGGAACCGACGATCTCCCCATTATTGGGGCCGGGGGAACGGTATAATGCCCGCGTGATTCTTTCTGAGCTTGCGGGCCTGCTCCGCTGCCCCGAGACGGGCGAGGCGCTCACGGGCTGGGACGGCTCCGCGCCCGACGCGACGCTAACATCGGCGTCGGGGCGGAGCTACTCGGTCTCGGGGGGCATTGCCAACCTGCTTCCTGACTCTTTGCGCGGCACGGACGCCGACGACTCTGCCGAGACCACCGAGAAGCGCACCGAGATGGCCGCCCGCGACGCCCAGACCACGAGCTACGACGGCATGCTCGGCCTGAAGCTGTTCACATCGGTCGAGCTTCCCCTGACGCTCAGCTACCTGCGCCCCGAACCGACCGACCTGATGCTCGAAGGCGGCTGCGGGACGGGCCGAATGACCCCTGCGTTCGTAGACCGGGTGCGCGGGCTGGTCTGCGTCGATTTCTCGCGGGCATCGCTCGAAGTCGCCCAGACCAAGCTCACGCCCGAGCAACGCGCCAAAGTTATCTTCATCCAGGCCGATCTCTCCCGGCTCCCGCTGGCCTCGGAGAGCTTCGAGCGGGTCGGCAGCTTTGGAGTCTACGAGCACATCCCGACACCCGAGGCCCGCGCGGGCGCACTCGGGCATCTGGCGCGAGCCTGCAAGCCGCGCACAGCGGGCGGGCGCTTCGCGATCTCGGCGTACCGCTGGGGGCCCCCGCTCTCGTGGAGCAGTCAGAAAGAAGGCCACCACGAGCCAGGGCACATTTACTTCATTCGAAAGACTCAGGCCGAGCTGAAAGCCGAGGTCGGGGCGCACTTCGAGGTCGGCGGCGCGACCGAGAAATTAATTTACTATCACCTGCTCTGGGGGCGGAAGAAGGGAAGGGAGGGGAGTAGGGAGTAGGGAGTGGTGGGGAGAGGACATTCGGAAGCCCACTCACTACTCCCCATCTCCCCACTCCCCCAGACCCCCTCCCCAAAAACATCATGGCGAGTGCGTACACGCCGGGCCTGACGGTCTCGGCCCGAACTGAGATTCTCAAGACCCGCCGCTTGCCCTTGCTGGGCGAGGTGCTGGTGGAAGTCGGCACGTGGGTGTCGCCCAGGGCCATCGTGGCGCAGGCGGCCTTGCCGGGGATTCTCCAGACCGTGAAGGTCGCCGCGAGCCTCGGAATCGACCCGACCGAGATTCTGGAAACCTTGCTGGTGAAAGTCGGCGACACGGTGGAGCGCGGGCAGGTCATTGCGCGCTCGTCGGCGCTCTGGGGGCTGGTGAAGTCCGAGGCGAAAGCAAACGCCACGGGCACGGTCGAGCTTATCTCCAAAGTCACGGGCAACGTCGGGATTCGGCTACCGTCCACGCCGATTACGATAGATGCCTACGTTCCAGGTACCATCGCCGAGGTATTGCCGGGCGAGGGAGTCGTGATCCGGGCGAGCGGTGCCTTGATCCAGGGAATCTTCGGCGTCGGCGGCGAGCGCCTGGCCCCGCTGGTTCTCGCGGTCAAGTCCCCCGGCGACGTTTTAGAAGCCAATCTGCTCAACGAGGCGCACCGGGGCAAGATCGTGGTCGGCGGAAGCCGGGTCACGACGCAGGCGCTTCAAAGAGCGGGCGAGATCGGGGCGCTGGGCATCGTCGTGGGGGGAATCATCGACACCGACCTCAAAGACTTTCTGGGCTACGACATCGGCGTCGCCATTACGGGCCACGAGGACTTGCCGTTCTCGCTGGTTCTCACCGAGGGCTTCGGCGAGATTTCGATGGCAAAGAAGACGTTCGAGCTTCTGGCCGGGCTGGAAGGCCGGATCGCTTCCCTGTGCGGCGCGACTCAGATCCGTGCGGGCGTGATCCGTCCCGAGATCATCGTCGCCGACGAAGCCTCCTGCTCCCCCGTGCCGCACGGGGGCGAAAGCGAAGCGCTTCGGGGGACAGAGAAGCAGCACTCGCTGGCCGTGGGCGTCGCGATTCGGCTGATTCGGGAGCCGTACTTCGGGGTGCTGGCGACGGTGCATGGGCTGCCGCCCGCGCTCACCGTCATCGGGTCGGGCGCACGTGTCCGGGTGCTTCAGGCCCGGCTGCCCGATGGCACGATTGCCATCATTCCCAGGTCGAACGTCGAGCTGGTTGGAGGGTGATTCAGCGCCCTCCACGACAGGGCAACCGCATACGAAATTAGAAATGACGTTGATTAGCGCTGTTGATATTTACTGCCCTTTCGCCATCGAATAAATTCGTGGCTACGATTACAAATTCAACCTGCACCTCGCAAGCGAGCTTTGTCGAATCTCGGAAAATGTCTGATTCGACGAGGGCAGCTTGCTTCCTGAAGGTCGAATTTGTATTTGTAGCCGGGAATTTATTCCACGGCATAGAGGAGACAAAATCCGTATGCGGTTGCCCTGCCCTC
>JANLTX010000093.1:0-89439 GCA_031363095.1 Armatimonadota bacterium
GTATCTGGGCAATCGGAACTATGCCCATGAGTGGGATTTGGAGCGTTCTATCTTCAAGGCTCTGGAACGTTTCAATGCAGATAGGGTGACTGGTCATAGGCTATGCAAACTGTAACCCTATTTTATAAACTCTGCTTACCCAGCGGCTGGGTGTTCGCCGCTTCGCTGAGGGAGGGGGTCGGCGACGTGAGGAACGAGCCAAAGCCGGGGGGAGGGACACACCGATTCTTAGTCGTCTTTTTCTTTTTCGGCGTTGCGAGCAATGAGCCGGATGGGCGTTCCCTCGAACGGGTAGACCTTCCGAATTTGATTCTCCAGGTAGCGCTTGTACGAAAAATGGAGCATCGCCGGGTCGTTGCAAAAGAGCACAATGGTCGGCGGCTTGACGGCGGCCATCGTGACGTAGCGCACCTTGAAGGTCTTGCCGTGCTCGGAGTGAGGGCGAAAGTCCACGGCGTCGCGGACGACACGGTTCAGCTCGCCGGTCGGGATGCGGAGCGCGTGGTTGTCGGCGGCGTCGAGCGCGGTGTCTAAAAATGCCCCGATCCCGGTCTGCTTGAGAGCCGAGCAGTAGGCCACCGACGCGTAGGACACATACGGCATCTCGTCGCGCAGGTGCTTCAGAAACGCGGGCATGGGCGGCTTCCCGGCGTTGGCGTCCTGGACTTTCTTGCGGCCAATATCCCACTTGTTGACGACCAGCACCGCCGCGCGTCCGGCCTCGTGGCCCATTCCGGCGCAGCGCTTGTCGCCGTCGAGCAGGCCCTCGATGGAGTCGATCACGGTCGCAACCACATCGGCCCGCTCGATAGCGCGCTGGGCGCGGAGCACGGAATAATACTCCACGGTTCCCTGGATTTTTCCCGAGCGCCGGATTCCCGCCGTGTCGATGAGAACGACGCGCCGCCCGTTCCACATCACTTCCGTGTCGATAGCGTCGCGCGTGGTGCCCGCGACGGGACTCACGATCATGCGCTCTTCGCCCAGAATCGCGTTGAGCATCGAGCTTTTCCCGACGTTGGGACGACCGATCACGGCGATGCGAACGGTCTCGTCGTCGATCTCGGGTTCGCCTTCGTCGGGAGGGAACGCCGCGACCATGGCATCGAGCAGGTCGCCGACGCCCCGGCCCGACAGCGCGGAGAGTCGCCAGACATCGCCCAGGCCCAGCTCGTAGAACTCGACCGCGTTCTGGTCGAACTTCGCATGGTCGGCCTTGTTGACGACCAGAAAGAGCGGCGTGTCCCCGGCGCGACGCAGCTCGTCGGCCAGCTCCCGGTCCACGCTGGTCACGCCGTCGCGGGCGTCGCAGAGCACCAGAATGACATCGGCCTCTTCCATCGCGACCTCCGCTTGAAGCCGAATCTGCGCCTGGAGCGGGTCTTCTTCGTCCATGGAAATTCCGCCCGTGTCGATCAGGGTGTAGGTGCGCCCGTTCCACTCGCCGTCGGCGTAGAGCCTGTCGCGGGTGATTCCGGGCGTGTCCTCGACGATGGCAATGCGTTTCCCGGCAAGGCGGTTGAAGAGAGTGGACTTGCCGACGTTGGGGCGGCCAACGACGGCGACGATAGGCTTGGGCACGGCGCGGACGCCTCCTTGTTTAATAGTGGAATAATCGACGCTCAGTGTATCACGCAGGGCATTTGTGTCCGGCATTAAAAATACCGGCCTATTAGAAGCAGACCTCCGGCCTGCGAAAACAGGAGCCGAACGAGGTTCGGGAATGGCGCTCTCGCGCCCCGGAGGGTGCGCTTCTATGAGGCCGGTATTTTTAATGCCGGACTCACAGCACCCGTACAAACTTCTCGATGCGCTCCAGGGCTTGTTCTAATTTCTCGGAGGACGTGGCGTAGCAGCAACGCACGTGGCCCTCGCCGCCTGCGCCGAACGCGCTGCCCGGCACCGTGAGCACTTTTGCTTCGGTGAGAAGCCGTCCGGCGAACTCCTCGGACGAAAGCCCGAACTTTTTCACCGACGGGAACGCATAGAACGCGCCGCCGGGCAGTGCGCACTCGACCCCGATCTGATTCAGACCTTTCACAAAGAGCGTGCGGCGGCGGTCGTACTCGGCGACCATGGAAAGCACGTCGGGTTCGGCCTTAGTGAGTCCGGCGAGCGCGGCGTACTGCCCGACGGTCGGGGCGCTCATCATGGCGTACTGGTGCACCTTCATCATCAGCTCGATCACCGGAGCCGGGGCGCAGGCATACCCGATGCGCCAGCCGGTCATGGCATAAGCTTTCGAAAAACCGTTGAGATAGATGGTTCTCTCGCGTGCGCCCACAAGCGACGGGACGCACACATGGGGGGCGTCGTAGCTCAGCCGGTCGTAGATCTCGTCGGTCAGAATCCAGAGGTCTTTCTCGACGCAAAAATCCACCACGGCCTGAAGCCCCGCGTGGTCCATTACCGCGCCGGTCGGGTTGGTCGGAAAGCTGAGCAGAATCGCCTTTGTTTTCAGGCTGCACAGGCGCTTGAGGTCTTCCAAATTCACTGCAAAGTCAGTCTCGGCGCTGGTCGGGACGGGCACGGGGACGCCACCTGCGAAAGCCACGCAGGGTTTATAGCTCACAAAGCACGGCTCGACCACTAAAACTTCGTCTCCTGGGTCCAAAATAGCTCGGAGCGCAACGTCTAACGCTTCCGAAACCCCGACCGTGACTAAAATCTCGGACTTCGGGGCGTATTTCACGCCGTAGCGAGTTTCGCAGTGCTCGGAGATGGCTTCTCGGAGAGCGAGCAGCCCGTAGTTGCTGGTGTAGCTCGTCTTTCCGGCGTTGAGCGACGCAATCGCAGCATCACGAATGCACTCGGGAGTGACAAAGTCCGGCTCCCCGACGCCAAGCGAGATCGCGTCCGGCATCTCCGAGACAAGGTCGAAGAACTTGCGAATCCCGGAGGCAGGAATCTGGGCGACGGTCTGGCTGAGCGGTTTCATGTTTCCCAGTATTTTACCATGGGAGACTTAGTGTATTTTCTGCATATTTACGGGCTGATAATCCTACTATTTTCTATGAATTTCCTTGTTTTTTCTGAAAAATACCGTAAAAATCACTCTGAAGAAATCAAAATAGGCGCAGTTACTGCACTTAACAAGGCCAACATGAACCGAAAAAATACCGGAATTATCACAATCTTTACTCTCGCGACGCTGGCAATGCTACCAGTCGCGAGCCGGGCACAGGCGCTAACCACGTTTGCGTCGGTGGACACTATCGGGCAGGTTTTCCAGTTCCTGAACAATGGTGGAGCCAGCACGTTCGGGGTCACTCCCGCCAGCATTCCGGTGACGTTCCGCTACAAAATCTCCAACGGCTACGGCGCGATCAACATCGATATTCCCGCCACGATGACCCTCACCTCGCTGGTGACGGGCGGGCCGGGCGGGTTCAACCAGTCGATGAGCGGGATCAATCTCGCGATCCGGGCGAACACCGCTGTCGGCGGACGGACGAACCTGCTCACCATGGGCGCGACCGGGCGACTGACCTCGGCGGCAAACTCCGATATCGCGAACCTCGGCGGCAACACCCGAAACGCGTTCACCGTCGGCTTCAGCTCGGACTTCCTGAACTTTGCGACCACGACGGATCGCTCGTTCAACTTTGCGTTCAACTCGCTCAACCCCACCGCCGGGCTGAACGCCAACGGCTACATGAACACCTGGGATGCGTCCGGGCTGGGCAACTTCGCCGCCAACCCGATCCCGCAGGTCACGATCCCCGAGCCGGGCACTGTCGGCCTGCTCGCGCTGGCCGGGCTGCCGATGATCGGGCTTCTGCGCCGCCGCCGCGCCTGAATCCATCCTGCATCGAATCTCCCGCATTCAAAATACGGGTCTGTTAAAAACGCCCTTCCGGGGCGGTCCGATTGGACCGAGCCGGAGGTTCGCTTCTCATAGGCCCGTATTGTACGTTTATTGGGGGCTACATGGTAGAATCCAGGGCGTGAAAGCGTCCCGTTTATGCGTCTCCGAGCGTATCGAAAAGCTGGTTCCCTACCAGCCCGGAAAGCCGATAGAGACCGTCCAGCGTGAGCTTGGTCTCACGGGCGAGATCGTCAAGCTGGCGAGCAACGAGAACCCGCTCGGGCCGTCGCCAAAGGCTCTCGATGCGCTGTTGGCGCAGCTTCCGAAGCTGGCGCTCTACCCCGATGGCGGCTGTCACCACCTGCGCGAGGCGGTCTCCGAGGCGCTCGGAATCTCGGGAAGCTCGCTGCTCTTTGGGAACGGCTCCGACGAAGTCATTCATCTACTCGGGCTGACGTTTCTGGATCCCGATGACGAGATCGTGGTGGGCGACCCGACCTTCTCCCTCTACGAATCCGCCGCGACCCTGGCCGGGGCGAAGACGATCAAGGTTCCGCTCACGCCGGGCGACCTCGCCCACGACGCAAGTGCGATGGCCGCCGCGTTTACCGAGAAGACCCGGCTGGTGTTTCTCGCAAACCCCCACAACCCAACCGGCAGCGTCGTCGGCAAGAAAGACATCGAAGTGCTTCTTGCTGCCCTCCCGAGCCGGGCGTTTCTGGTCCTCGACGAAGCCTACACCGAGTACGTCACAGACCCGGACTTCCCGCAGGCGACCGAGCATGTGAAAAATGGTGCGCCGGTGATCGGGCTGCGGACGTTTTCCAAGCTCTACGGCCTTGCCGGGCTGCGGGTCGGGTATGCCATCGCCGCGCCCGAGGTGATTCAGCTGGTGAACCAGGCCCGCTCGCCGTTCAATGTCAACCTGGCCGCGCAGGTCGCCGCCGCTGCCGCGCTCACCGACGATGCGTTCCTCGCCCGCTCGCGCCGGGAGAACCTTTTGGGAATGCAGCAGCTCACCGAAGGGTCGCTGGCGCTGGGTTGCCGTGTGGTTCCCTCCAGAGCGAATTTCTTGCTGATCGAGACCGGGCGACCTTGCCAGCCGCTCTTTCAGGCGATTTTAAGGCGCGGAGTGATCGTCCGGGCGTTTGCGAGCCTGCCGACCATGCTCCGGGTCACCATTGGGACGTGTGCCCAGAACACGGTTTTTCTGAGGGCGCTGGGCGAAGCCCTGAGCGAGGTTTCGGCATGAGCGTCGCGCGGGGAGCCGTGATCGCGCTGGGGATTCTGGGGGTCGGGATGCTCGTCGTCGGCGCGATCACCAGCTCGAAGGTCGCGGGCGTCATCGGCGTGGGCGGGACGTACGACATGGCTCCGGCCCAGGTAAAGGACTTCGTCAAGGCTGCCGCGACGCGTCAGGGCTGGGAGCCGGGGATGCGCGGGGTGCGCTCGTCGCTGGTGAAGCCTGGCGAGGAACAGTTAGACTATTCTGTCGTGCTTCTGCCCTGGATGACCGCGCATGTCACAGTGCAGGTCTGGCCCGAAAAATCCGGAACGGGCGTCCAGATCTCGGGGCACGCGACCAAAGTCAAGGAGCTGAAAGCCGAGTTAGACGTCCGGCTCCCGGCTCTGACCAGCCCGTAGCGCCTCGTCCCAGGCCAGTAGATCGGGCGTTCGTGTAGCCCGGAGCTGGCCGATCTCCCCTCGGAGCTGCGCGAGCTGCTCGCTTTGCGCCCGCACCAGGGCTATCAGTTCGTCGAGTCGATCTTCGGTGGTTCTTCGCCGCGCCTGGCTTTCCGGGCGCTTTTGTTTTTTCAGGGCATCCCGAATCGTGTCGCTCTTTACGCTTGCTTTTTTCCAGCTTGTGATGTCGCGCAGGGTTTGCAGCGCGGCTTCGTCGTAGCGCCGCCTTCTGCCCTCGCCCCGAGCGGCAACGAACTCCTCAAACTCATCTCGGTAGAGCCGCAGGGTACTTTCCGGCATTTCGAGCAGCTCTGCGATTTCGCGCAATGAATAATTCATTGCGCAATTCTATCATATTTTATGATTGTGGTTTTGTGATTCTGCGCAATTTTTGTTTTTTTTGGATTTGTGTACGATAATTTTCATTTTCGTACACATCGGAAAAAGCAAAAAATCGGGAGGGTTGTTGAACCAGGTTTGAGCCGTTAGAATGGGCAAATGAAGTTTCTGGTTGCGATTCACCACCCCGACGACTACGATCCGTCCATCGAAGACGAAGCCATGACCCGCGCTATCGACGCGCTCAACGACGAGATGGTTGCCGCTGGCGCTCGGGTTTTCGTCGGTGGACTGCACCTGGCAAGTGGCGCGAAATCGCTACGGGTGCAGCCAGGCGGTGAGGTGGAAGTTACCGAGGGGCCGTATCTGAAAACCCGCGAGCACATCGGCGGCCTGTGGGTGCTGGAAGCCGCCACCCTCGACGAAGCGCTGGCCTGGGGACGCAAGGCCACCATCGCCTGCCGGGTACCAGTCGAAGTGCGCCAATTTCACGGATAAAAAAAGCCACGGGCAGAAGCCCGTGGCTTTTACTGACTGGCGCGGCGCTCAGCGCACCCGAACCTCGGTCACCAGCTCGCGACTGTTCCCGGCGATGTCGTTGCAGAAAACCCGGATACGGTACAGACGACCGTCCGCGTCGCCCGGATTGCGCTTGAGCGCCAGCGAAACCGGGGCCACAAAATATCCCCCCGAAGAAACGGAGATCAAGCCGGACGGAGCATGAAGCCCGTACTCATCCTCCACGAAATAAACGACGTTCGGGCTGAGTCCGGAGATGGTGTCCCGGAGACGCCCCAGAACCAGAACCGTGGCTTGCGGCACTTTCTTGGAGGCTTTCAGACTCGACGGAACCGCCACAGAGACTCCTTGAGGAATGGTATCGTCGATACGGATCGTCGTTGTCTGCATCGACTCGGCAATTCCTCCCGAATCGACACTCCAGAACGCAAGCTGCTCACCAGCAACCCCTGAAGTCGTAAACGAAAGCTCCTGATCTTCGATATAGGTGGTCTGTACTCCCCCGTTGCGCTGGAAATACGTCGTTCCCATTCCGTTTCCGCCGCGATCATAGGCCCGGAGCCGCGCAGAGACCGGACCGAGATACCAGCCATTGCCACCCGCCGGTCCGCTGAGAATCAGGCGCGTCTTAGGCGGCACCGAGTCTGGCCCAAGGTTTATCGGGTTGAGCAAGACCGCGCTATAGCCGTCGTAGCCGACGATCTGCCCACGATCATTGATCCCAGACGGCTGGAAAGAACCATCGGAGAACGACAGATCCCGCATCCCGCTACTCCGATCCCAGATAAACGGAAGCGGATTGAAGGGTGCCGAGCGACTCCCCCGGATTCCCACCACGGTTCCGTCGTTGTTGATGGCCGCCGGGACGCTCCAGGTGTCGGGATCGCTGGTTAGAGACACATATCCCTCTTGCTCGTCCCACACAAAGCCCGAGGAGTTGAATGGTCCGTCGTTGCCCAGCGTGCTGTACCCGATCACCTGGCTGGCATCGTTGATACCCGTTGTGAAGGCGTACTCCTCACCCATCGGTGGGTCTACATAGAAGTCGCTCTCGGGAGATCCGAAGAAGTTGAACCCGCCACCGGCGAACCAGGCGGTTTGTTTGAAGCGATTCAAGCCCGTTGGCTCGAAAAACGACAGCGGAGTGATCTGCCCCGGCCCGCTCCAGATTGCGTTGTTCGTCAGGATCGCGCCGCGCTCGTTGATATCCAGCGCCCGCGAGTAGGGAAAGGCGCTTAGCTGAGGCTCGCTGGCGATGTTCCAGACAAACGCCTGCTGCTGCGAAAAATCGTCGCTGTGGGCGTAGCCCACGACGACTCCGGCGTCGTTGATCGCGTTGGCACGGACGTTGTTCAGCGCTGCATCGGGGAACGCGCCGAGGTTCTGAAGACCGGTTAGCTGCGACCAGATGAATCCGCCGATGGGCGGATTACCGAAGGGAGCGTAGTAACCGACAACCTGCCCCCGGTTGTTGATGTCTGTCGGGAAGGCGTTTGAAGCCAGATAGACAGGGCTGTAGCCTGTCTGCGCGACGCTGACGGACGCGGCCCATAGACACACTGCCGCCGCCGCGAAACTTAAAAAGAAGACTCGTTTCATAGCAGTAAAATTCGCTGCCTGTGAACGTCTTTCCTCCCAAGAACCGCTTACTTTTTTACGCGTCGATGATGATCTTCCGAATCTCGGCTTCCTGCGCCTCGACGCTCGCGGCAAGCTGGAACTGAACCAGCGCCCGCTCTAAATTGTGCGTGGGGTGAGTGGCTGTAAAATACACGTTGCCGTTGAGATGGTCCGTGAAGAAGCGCATTCCCAGCTCGAACGGAAGCAGCCGGACGGCATCGAACAGGTGCGCCCGCTCCAGGTCCGTGAGAAACGTGGCCTCGGAGAGGTAGCCGCGCAGAAGCTCCTGGCACAGACCCAGATCGAACGTCACGGCCTTCCAATCGGGGGTTTCCTCGCCGAGCCGGTTGCAGCCCGAGCGCAGGCAGTCACCGATGTCGTAGTGGACCAGCCCCGGCTTGACCGTGTCCAGATCGACAATGCTCACGGGGTGCCCCATCGTGACGTCCATCAGGATGTTGTTGACCTTCGGGTCGCCGTGGATCGGGCGGACGGGAAGATTGGCGTCTTCGAGCACCGAGGCACCGGCGCGGTGGCTCTCGACGAACGCCTTGCACCAGAGCACGCCTTCCGTGTCCTCGGCCTGGCTGGTTTTCAGCGCCTGGTCGTACTGCTTCAGATACTCCGGCGTGATATGAAAGCCCGGCAGCGTGTCGGCAAGGCGCGCAGGCGGCAGGTCGGAGATCAGGCAGTGGAACATCCCGAGCGCCTCCCCCACCTCGCGGGCATGGCGCAGGTCGCGAATCGTGTCGAACGTCTCGACATCCTCGATGAGCGTCAGGGCGCGCCAGAAACCGCCCTCGGAATCGACAAAATGATCGGCTCCGGTGCATGTCGGGATCACCAGCGGCACTTCCCAGCCGCGACGCCCCTTGTCAGCGGTCGCTGTCAGCCGAACCTCGACATGGTTCACAAACGCCACCAGGTTCTGCATCACCAGAGCGGGCTTCTGAAACACCGCCTGGTTGATTCTCTGCAAGATCAAAGTCCCCGTGTCAGACGTACCCTCGTAGCGATACGCCACGAGATAGGTCTTGTTGATGTTGCCATTGCCAAACGCCTCGACGCTCATCACGGTCGCTTCTGCGGGGGCGAACTGCTCTGCTGCCTCTTGAATCAGGTCCACTGCCACGGTTTCCTTGCTGCCCAAAATCTGCGCAATTCTACCCCGAATTGATGCGAGGGTGCCACGGGGCGATTCCCCCAGCCCCAATAATGGGGAGCCAAGCAAGGAATTTGCTTCGTTTGGGAACGCGGATTCTGTCCGCGAAGGCGGACATTCTTGCAAAGCCGCGAATTTATTCGACGGTAAAAGAGCTACGCTTGTCTCAATTCAATCGTGTCCCAGCGCTTGCCGCCGGTAGATCGCACGATGACGAGCGGGACGCCCATCAGACCTTTCCACTGCGCTTCCAGCGGGCTTGACGAGGTCGGCCTTCTACCCGCCATCGCAAAGCCGATTGCGGCGAGAGCTTGCGCCGCCGACGGCGCGGGCGTCCGAAGCGTCACGGTTACCTGCACCGAGCGGCCCCGGTCAAACACGACATAATAACCGCCACCCACCCGAGAATACTCGTGGAACCGATGCCCCGCCCCCGTCGCACGCGGCTTCCCGAGGCGTCGATCCACCTCGGCATACGGCTTCCCGAACACTAAAACCGCCAGTGGTTCTGCCATTCATCGATTGTACCGCAACCCGGCAAAACCCTGGTTTTTGCGTGGTAGAATTGAGTGTGGAACGCTCAAGTCATTTTCGACGTATTAAGAGACAGGAACGATTTTAGAGATGCCCTGGAGAGAAGAGAGAGACGTGTTTCGGCAGATGGAGTTCGATATGCACCGGTTCACCGAAGAGGCGCTACGTGCGTTCCTCGACGGCCCTGGCGGGTTCTCCCGGTTCTGGCAGCCGTCCGCCGATATTCACGAAACCGAGAGCGGATTCGTCTTTAAGCTGGAGCTGGCAGGCGCGACCACGGACTCACTTGCCGTCGCGCTCTCGGGGGATGGAAAGCGTCTTACTGTCAGCGGGAGTCGCGCCGAACCCGAGGAAGAGCGCGCCGGACGGGTCGGGTGTCAGCAGCTGGAGATCTACTTCGGGCCGTTCGAGAGAACGTTCGTCCTGCCGGGCGAGTTCGAGGCGGACCGAGACCGGATCGGCGCGACCCTGAAGAACGGATTCTTAACCATCACCCTGCCACGCAAAGAAAGAGCCGTCGCTCCTCCCCGGAGCATCCCGATAGAAGTTGAAGAGTAATGCAATTGCCCCCCGGCCCCCAGTAATGGGGGAGTTTCTGGTCCCCCTGTTACCGGGGGTCAGGGGGTCAGCAGAGTTGAAGAGTAGACAGAGTAAGAGGAGTCTAAAAAGCAATGAACGAGAGAGACGAGAGAAATGAGATCGCCGATGAGAACGTCTTCGAGCAGCTCCAGTTCGAGAGCCAGCAGGAGACCCGGATTCCCGAGGAGCTGAACCTGCTGCCCCTGCGCGATGCCGTGATCTTCCCGCTTCTTCGCGCCCCGATTGCGGTGGCGCGGGAGCAGTATGTCAAGCTGATCGACGACACCGTCACCCAGTCTCCCGAGCGCGTCATCGGGATCGTGACGCAGAGAGACCGCGAGACCGAGCACCCCGGCCCGAGCGACATCTACGGAACGGGCGTCGCCGTGACCATCCGGCTCATGGGCAAGCACCAGGATGTCACGAACTTGCTCGTGCTGGGCGTCCAGCGCTTTCAGATCCAGCAGATTCTTTCGGATACGCCGTACCTCCGGGCACGGGTGAAGCTCATCGACGATGCCGCGCAGGCTGCCGAGGCCGACGCGCTCGACATCGAGGCTCTGCGCCGCCAGCTCAACTCGGTGTGGAGCAAGATCGTCGAGCTTTCTCCTGAGATGCCCGAGGAGTTCAAGGGAATCGAGAACGAGCCGCGCCCGTGGGTTTTGACCGATCTCATGGCCGCGCACTCCCGGCTTGCCACCAGCGAGAAAGTGGTTATTCTCGAAACGCTGGACCTCAAAGAGCGCATGACCAAGCTTCTGGGCCTGCTCTCCCGCGAGGCGCAGGTGCTGGAATTGGGCGCAAGTCTGCACAGCCAGGCGGCGGGCGAGATCAACCGACACCAGCGCGAGTATTTCTTGCGCGAGCAGATGAAAGCGATCCAGCGCGAGCTGGGCGAGGGCGACGACCGCTCGCAAGACCTCGACGAGCTTCGCTCCAAGCTGGACGAAGCCCTGCTCCCCCCCGACGCCCAGAAAGAAGCCGACCGCGAATTAGGCCGCCTGGAGCGCATGTCGCCCGGCTCGCCCGAGTACACCGTCGCGCGGACCTATGTGGAGCTGATGGCCGCACTGCCCTGGAGCAAATGGACCGACGATACGCTCGACATTCCCGCCGTGAAAGCCGTCCTCGATGAAGACCACTTCGGGCTGGACAAAGTCAAAGACAGAATTCTGGAGTATCTCTCGGTCCGTAAATTCAAGACCGAGGGCACGGCCCGCCAGCCGATTCTGTGCCTGGTTGGACCTCCTGGCGTCGGCAAGACCTCGCTCGCCCGCTCCATCGCCCGCGCTCTCGGAAAAGAGTTCTACCGGCTCGCCCTCGGCGGCGTTCGCGACGAAGCCGAGATTCGCGGCCACCGGCGGACTTACATCGGAGCCATGCCCGGCCAGATTCTCCAGGGACTCAAGCGGGCACAGACCAACAACCCGGTGTTTGTGTTAGACGAGATCGACAAGGTCAGCTCGGACTTTCGCGGCGATCCGTCGAGTGCGCTGCTCGAAGTGCTCGACCCCGAGCAGAACAACAGCTTCCGGGATAACTATTTAGACACGCCGTTCGACCTGAGCCGCGTTCTGTTCATCACCACGGCCAACCAGCTGGACACCATTCAGTCGGCCCTGCGCGACCGGATGGAGATCATCGAGATCGCGGGCTACACCGAGGAAGAGAAAGTGGCTATCGGGCGACAGCACCTGGTCTCAAAACAAATTAACGAGCATGGTTTAACGCCCGAGCAACTCACGTTCACCGACGGCGGCCTGACGGCGCTGGTGCGGGGCTATACACGGGAAGCAGGCGTCCGAAGCCTGGAGCGCCAGATCGCCGCCGTCGCCCGAAAAGCGACGCGCGAGTTCGCCGAGGGCCGAATCGAGCCGATTATCGCCGACGAAGCTCAGGTGACGCTCTATCTCGGGGCACCTCGCTTCGAGTTCGAGGAGCTGCGCGACCGGGAGAGCATTCCGGGCGTCGTAACGGGCCTGGTCTGGACCCCGGTCGGCGGCGACACGATTGCGATTGAGTCGATCCGGCTGGAGTCGGGCAAGGGCGAGCTTCAGCTCACCGGGCAGCTGGGCGACGTGATGCAGGAGTCGGCCCGGATCGCGCTGAGCTGGGTGAAGGCGCACCTGGGACCACTCGGGATCGCCCCCGAGAAGCTCACCGAGGGCGCACTCCACATCCATGTACCGGCGGGCGCGACGCCTAAAGACGGCCCGAGCGCGGGCGTGACGATGGTGACGGCGCTGGTCAGCCTGCTCACGGGCAAGCCGATCCGCGAGCGCCTGGCGATGACGGGAGAAGTGACGCTGACCGGGCGAGTCTTGCCTGTCGGCGGCATCAAAGAGAAAGTCCTGGCCGCGCGCCGCGCCGGAGTTACCACGGTGCTCCTGCCCGAGCGCAACCGAAAAGATTTGGAAGAAGACATTCCCGCCGACCTGCGTGCCGGAATGACGTTCTACTTCGTCCGGGATGTTGGGGAAGTGCTCCAGCTCGCGCTGGAGCCGTCGCCCAAGCCAAAGAAAATTCGGGTGAAGGAGTCCACAACGGGCATCATCCCGGTTCCCGTCAGCGCCCCGACCAGCCCCGCCCGTATGAAACACCCAGAGGGTACCCGGCGTCTAAGGGCTTCGCCACAAAGTCGCTCCGCGACATGCCCCTAACCCCAATAATGGGGAATTTGGATTTTGTCGCGGAGCGACTTTGTCGAACGCAGTTCGCCCTGACGCCCACGTTCATGTGGGCGAGACGGGCGGTTACGGCGTGGTGATCTGGGTGCCGTCGCTGAAAAATAAGAGCGGCTCGCTCTGTCGGTCGGTGCGCCACAGGCGCACACCGGCGGCGGCGAGCCGCTCCAGCGTCTCGGGGTGCGGATAGCCCTCGCGCTCCGCTCCGGTGCTGATCACCGCCAGCTCCGGCGCGACGGCACGAAGCCACTCGGGGGAGCTGGCCTCGCGCGTGCCGAACCGCGCCACTCGGAGCCAGTTCGCCGCCAGCGCGTCGGCGCGGGAGAGCAAGGCGTCCTCTCCGGCTTTCTCCAGGCTCCCTGCCCACAGAAACGTGGTTCGCCCCCAGGTCAAATGCAGAACGACCGCGTTGTTCCCCGCCTCGGGCGCTCGCGCGATGCGCGGGAGCGACGGATGCACGACGCTCAGCGTCCCCTCGGCCAGCGCAAAGCTCTGCCCGGCCTCGGCAGCGAACAGCGGGACGTTTTTTTCTTTGAGACTTTTGTAGGCGGCACGATGAGCGATGTTGAGCGGCTCGGTCCAGCCATTGTCGTAGGCCGCGACCACGGGCATTCGGTCCAGAAGCTCCGGGACGCCCCCCAGGGACTCGCGATAGGGCGTCGGGAGAAAGAGCAAGTCGATCCGTGGGGCACCGGCGGCCTGAAGCGAGTCCGCGAGCGCGTAGCCGCTTCCCTCGGGGCCGCAGCCAATGACGATGAAGCGGTTGTCGGGGGTCTTCAGCCAGCTTGCCTCGCCCTGCCCCACCGGAAGGACGGCGATCACGAGCGACTCGGGGGGGAAGACGGGCCGGGGTGGCGGCAATCGCAGGCGGCGACCCAGCGCGATCATCCCGCCCCCTGCCGCGAGCGTCCCGATCAGAAACGCGGCTCGCGGGATCGGCTTCATGCGCTGTCGCGCTTGTCTCGCTCGGTGAGCTGGTAGGAGAGAACGGCCAGCTCCTGCAAAAACGAGACATTTCGAACGACCACGGACGGCGGAACCCGAAGCAGGGTCGGGGCGAAGTTCAGAATTCCGCGAATGCCGTTTTCGACGAGATACTCGGTGACGCGCTGCGCAGCGCTCGCGGGAACCGCAAGGATCGCCAGGCGTGCGCCAATCGTGTCGTTGATCTCGGCCAGGCGCTCGGTCGGAAGAATATCCATCCCTTGCAGGCGATTGCCAAGCTTTTTCGGGTCGTTGTCAAACGCCGCGACGATCCGAAATTTATGCTCTTCCAGGCCAGGATACGAGATCAGGGCAGACCCCAGGTTGCCCGCGCCGACCAGCAAGATCGGCTGAAGCTTGTGGATATGGAGAATGCGCGCGATCCGGCCTTCCAGCTCGGCGACGTTGTACCCGACGCCGGGTTTGCCGAACTCGCCGAAGTAACTCAGGTCTTTGCGGAACTGCGCGGCGCTTGTGCCGGTATGCGCCTCGATCTGCGCCGACGAGACGGTCTCGGTCCCCGCCGCTCCGATATCGATCAGGCAACGAAGGTACGTGGTCAGTCGCTCCAGCGTCGGAACCGGGATACGTGCGGTCCCGAGTCCTTCGTCTTCTGCGTCTTCAGTAGGGTCCGTCACCGACGGCATGGCACATTATATCGTATGTGGAGCAATTAACGACGCGTAGAGCGCCCGGTGGCTTTCGGCGCAGGCCTGAATGCTCAGGCCAGGGGCACGGGAGCGGCTTCGGGCGCTCCAGAGAGCACGCTCGCTCAGAGCCTGGCGAATCGCGCGAGCCAGCGCGGGGGCGTCCCCCACGGGAAAGCGAAGGGCCGAGTCCCCCACCAGCTCGGCGAAGCCCGGCCCGTCGCTGACAACAACGGGAAGCCCGGCGGCGATGGCCTCGCCCGTCGCGCGGGGAAACCCTTCGTACAAACTTGGCTGGACATAGATGTCGGCCCGCGCCAGCAGCCCCGGAACGTCCTGGATTCTCCCCAGAAACCGTACCCGCTCTCCCAGGTTCAGCCGCGCGGCCCGTGCTTCGAGCACGCCCCGAAGCGGGCCGTCGCCCGCAATCGCCAGCGAACACTCGGGCAGGAGCGCCATGGCATCGAGCAGGGTCGGGATGTCTTTCTGAGTCTCCAGCCGGGCCGCGACGACCACGAGCGAGCCGGGAAGATCGAGCGAGATCGGTTTCGCCCGCTCGTAGCGCTCCAGCGGCAGCCCGTTGATAATCACACTGGTCCTGTTTTTCAGCCCGGGCACCCAGCCCAGAAGAAGCCGCTCGGCCTCTCCCGATACCGCGACCACATGCGCGAACTTGCCGTACATAAAGCGGTCGAGGGGTCGAAAAACCGGGCTGTTTCGGCGGCGGTTGAACGTGTTCTGCTCGGTCGCGACCACGGGCGCGGAGATTCCCGCCAGCGCCGTCCAGAGCTGCGCGGGCCAGAGCGAGACATGGACCAGATCAAAGCCCCGAGAAAGCTTCCGGAGCCAGGCCACGTTTCTTGGATCACGAATGGCATGCGGCCCGACGTGGATTCTGGTCCCCGAGTCGCGAAGCTGCGTCTCGACAAAAAGCCCACTTGGCGAGAGCACCGCCGCCTCGGCGTCGATTCCGAGCGCGCGCTGCGCCGGGATCAGGTCGGCAAAGAGCGTCTCCGCGCCGCCGACGCGCAGATCGTTGATGACATGTAAGACGCGCACACCGCCCAGTGTACCGAACCGTAAAAGCAAACAGAAGCAAACACCTGTGATATTCTGGAGACGCCAGAAAGGCCGCTGATTCAGAGCGGCCTCTCGCGGCCCACGGCGAAGGCCGTGGATCTCAGGGAAAGGAGGAACGCTAAGATGACAAATGCGTTCGCCCTCTGGGCGGCTATGCTCGTTGTCGTATGCCTCAAGTATTACTTGATGCACCGACTGATGAAGTAGCCTGACCAAAACCTCGCCGAGCTTAAGGACCTCGGCGGGGTTTCCTGAGCAAATTATACCATCCAGGAACTCCGGGTGGGGTGGCGGTGGTATACTACTTGCTACTCAAGCTTGGGGCGCAGAGAGAGGGTTTTGGGGTGAAAAGACAACGACAGTCCGGTGCGGTCTATGGCGGTGTGGTGCTTCTTTCGATGGGCGTGGCCTTTGCGACCGGCGCGACGCTTCGCCAGAAGCCGACGGCCAAACCGATTCAGCCCGTGCGCGTCGCCGAGGTCGGAGAGAGCGGCTCTGCGGCGCATCTCGCTCCCAATCAAGGTGGCTCGTCCACAGACCTGAGCACGTTCGACGAGGTCTATCGGCGCGTCGAGAGCGAGTTCACCGATCCCCTGCCCTCCGATACCAAGCTCGCCCAGGGTGCCATCGGCGCGATGGTGGCGTCGCTCGAAGACCCCCACTCGTACTTTCTCAACCCGGCGCAGCGCCAGCTTCTGGACAACGAAGGCAAGGGCACGTTCTCGGGAATCGGGGCGGGGCTTTATCTTCGGGCCACGAAGACCGAGGGCTACACCGACTATAAAATCGTCGTGGTGTCGCCTCTGCCCGGCTCCCCCGCCGCGAAAGCCGGGCTGAAACCGGGCGATGTGATTACCCGGATCGACGGTAAGTGGGTGCTGGGTTTCAACCCGCTGATGCAATATATAAAAGTCGTCGAGCGCTGGCAGACAAAGGCCGCCACCGACGACGAATTAGAAAAATCCCGCCAGGCGACCCAGACGAAGATCACCACGGGAATCTCGTACGCGCCCGCCCTCATCGCGCTCCGAGGCGACACCACCATCAAGCAGCTTGCGGGCAAGAAATCCTACACGCTCACGGTGCAGCGGGCGGGCGTCGCGACGCCCCTCACGGTCACCGTGACGCCCGGAGTCACGAAAGTTAGCCCCGTGGAGAGCAAGCTACTGTCGCCAAGCGCGGGATATTTGAAGATCGCGGCGTTCACCGATAGCGCCCCGGACGCCGTGAAAACCGCGCTGGCGGGCTTTCCGAAGAGCGCAGGAATCGTCGTGGACCTGCGCGGGAACCCCGGCGGGACGTTCGGTTCGGCCCAGAAGATCGCGGGAATGCTCGCCGGAGCCGGGCCGCTGACGGTCGAGCTGGGCGCTGCGGGCAAGAAAACCCCGCTCGCGTCCGTCGGAGCCGCCGAGGGGATGCACCGGCTGACCGTTCTCATCGACAAGGGCACCGGCTCCACCGCCGAGGCCGTCGCGCAGGGACTCACCGAGCGCGGCGCGACCCTGGCCGGGACCACCTCGTTCGGGGACGGAGTCGCCCAGACGCTCTACAAGTTAGACGATGGCTCGGGCTTCACGCTCACCACGGGCAAGCTCATCAGCCCCAGAGGAGTCGCCTGGAGCAACGCCGGGCTGATCCCTAAGGTCGCCATCGCGCCGGGGACGCCCGAGGAGCAAGTTCTTCAGCGCGCCGCCGCCACGCTGTCCACGCCGGTCGCCGAAAGCAAGTAAAACCATGCGCACCGTTCTCAAAGGTTTCGTCACCCTGGGCCTCGTCGGGGCCGCGTTCGTCGGCGGTTTCCGGGGCGAGCAGCTCCTGAGCGCCGCCCGCCGCCCGAGCGAGCTTGCCCGAGAGACGCAGGTCGGCCCCGCGCAGCTCCTGGAGCGACTCGATAGGGCCACTCGCCCCTCGGCTGCGGGAGCGCAAGGAACTCCCACCCTCGCGCCGTTCGAGACGTTCGCGTCGGTCATGGCGACGATCCGGCGCGACTACATCACCCCGCCCGACGCCAAGGGAATCGCGAAGCTCAAGTACGCGGGCATCAAGGGAATGCTGGCGTCCATCGGCGACCGCTACACCGAATACTGGACCCCCGACGAGTACACCAAGAACATGGAGGACACTCGGGGGCAGTTCGGCGGCATCGGTGCCACCCTCGATGTCAACGACAAAAAAGAAGTGGTGATCGTCGAGCCGCTGGAGACATCCCCCGCCGAGCGCGCCGGGATCAAGCCGGGCGACATCATCACGCTCGTCGATGGGAAGCCGACCTTTCTCAAGCCAACCGACACGCTCGACACCACCATCGGGCGCATTCGGGGCGAGGTTGGGACCAGCGTCACCCTGACGCTGCGCCGCGAGGGCACGCCCAAACCGATCACCGTCAAGATCGTCCGCGATATCGTGCAATCGCCCGTGATCTCGCAGTACCTTCTGGACAACGAGCATAAAATTGGCTACATCCGGCTGGAGCAGTTCACCGAAGAGGCCGCGCATCAGTTTGATCGCAACTTCACCAAGCTTCAGTCGCAGGGCGCAAAAGCTCTGATCTTCGATCTGCGCTCCAACCCCGGCGGACTCTTGCCCGTCTCCATCGAGATGGTCTCGCGGTTCGTCGATTCGGGTCCGGCGGTCTGGATCAAGGAAAAAAGCGGCGAGCTGCGCCACGACGATGTCGAGCCACGGCTCAACTCTGCCTTGCGCTCGGGAAAGATTCCTGTGGTCGTTCTGGTCAATGGCGCATCGGCGAGCGCCTCGGAGATCACGTCGGGCGCACTTCAGGACTCCGGCGCGGGATTTTTAGTGGGCACCCGAACCTTCGGCAAGGGGCTGGTCCAGACGATCTACCCTCTCTCGGAAGGCGCAGTGAAAATAACGACCCAGCACTACTTTACCCGCGACAAGCACGACATCAACATGAAGCGCGACGAGTCGGGGGCACCCATCGGCGGGAGCGGCGGGGTCAAGCCGGACCTTGTGGTCGAGCAGACCGAGAAAGACATCGACGCCCAGCGCGACGCGCTCCGCAAGAACCCACGCGACCGCGTCGCCGCGTTCCAGTTCGACCCGCAGGTTCAGAAAGGTCTCGCGTTGCTTCGCGACAAGCTGGCAGGCAAGCCCTACCCGCCGTCGGAGAAAGACAAGCCCGACCCGAAGAAGCCGGAGAAAGCCGCAGACAAGCCCGAACCCGACGACCTGGACGGGAACAAGTAGGCTTGCGACAGGGAAAGCTCTACGTTCTGTCGGGGCCATCGGGGGTGGGCAAGGACACCGTGCTCGCCGCGCTTCGTCAGCGCGTCCCGAGCCTGGGCGTCTGCATCACCGCGACGACCCGCGCCATGCGTCCCGGCGAGTCTCAGGGAGACCCGTACCAGTTCCTCTCCATCACGGAGTTCGAGGGAATGGTCCAGCGCGACGCGTTTCTGGAGTACGCTCGGGTCAACGGCAACAACATGTACGGCACCCCGAAAGCCTGGGTCGAGGAGCGCCGCGCCGCCGGTCAGGACGTGCTTCTCAAGATCGATGTCCAGGGCGGGCGAGAGATCCGGGCGAAAGTCCCCGACGCGGTTCTTGTCTTTCTGGAGCCGCCGTCGATGGAAGAGCTGGAGCGCCGCCTGCGTAGCCGCTCCACCGAGTCGGAGGACGCCATTCTGGTCCGGCTTTTAGACGCCCGCTCCGAGCAGAACCAGCGCTCCCACTACGACTACGCCGTCTTAAACGACACGGTCGAGAACGCCGCCGAGAAACTCGCCGCCATCCTGATTGCTGAAGCCTGCCGGATTTAGACCCATCCCCCAGCCCCTTCCCTCACGTATTCCCGACTTCGTCGGCGTGAAGGAAGGGGAGTTCTGTCTCCCCTTTACTTGCTCAGGGCTTCGTATTCTTTGACGCGTTTGTCCGCCTCGGATTGAACGGCTTCGGAGCGCTGGACGCCCCGCTTGACCTGGACCGGGTCGGGCGGCTTGGCTGGCGGGGCGCAGCCGAGCAAACTCAGGGCGAAAAGAAACAGAATTACAAAGCGCATACCGAGATTATCGGCGGTTTGCCAGGGCTTCTTCGGTGGCCTGCCGGGCGATCCGGGTGACACGCTGGCCGTCGCGGGCAGTGGGCATTCCCGGAAGAAGTGTGCCCGCTTCGAGACAGTCGCGCCAGAGGGCGTACATGCCGTGGAAGTTTTTCTCGCTGCTCCCTTCCAGCCGGTGGGTGCCGTGGGAGTTTCGGACTTCGAGCAGCCAGCCGTCGCGGTCGTAGCGCACCATGCCCTCGGTGCCGATCAGCTCGTAGGTAAAGACATCCCGAGGCTCTTTTGCGGTCTGGCAGTACGAGAACGAAACCTCGATGCACGTGTGCGCTCCGCTGGCGTGGTCCACGTGTAGCCAGACATGCCCCGGCGCATCGTGCTCCTCGATCCAGGCCGCCGCTGACTGCGTCCGAGCGATCTCACTGCCGGTCCACCAGAGCGCCAGATCGAGCTGATGGACGCCGCAGTCAACCAGCGGGCCGCCTTCTAAAAATCGTCCGATGCGCCGGGGTGACTCGATGCCGCTTTCGTCGAACTTGCCGTGGAGGTTCCAGAGATAGATCAGTCGAAGCGCCCGAAGCTCGCCGATCCAGCCTTCCTCGATCACCCGTTTGATTCTCCGGGCGACCGGGCTGAACCGATAACAGAGCGCCGCGCCCAGCAAGATTCCGGCGTCTTCGGACGTCTGGATCATCGACTCGATGTCCGGGTCGGTCATCGCGAGGGGCTTCTCGCACAGCACGTGCAGCCCGCGTGCGGCGGCCTGTTCGAGATGCTCCCGGTGCAGCGGTGCGGGCGTGCAGATGCTCACCGCGTCAAGTGTTTCGTCGGCGAAGAACGCGGCGGGATCGGAGAAAGCCCGCGCGTTGGGAAACCGGGCCGCAAGCTGCGCGAGGGCCGCAGGGCTGGGGTCGCAGAGCGCGGATAGCTCCAGCCCCGGCGTCTGCGCGATAGCCCAGGAGTGCCCGTAGTCGGCCACGACTCCGCAGCCCAGCAGCCCGAGACGCTTCAACTGACGGCGTGACGGGCCAGGAGCGCGTCGATCAGGCCGCCTGCCCAGGCGTCGCGCTCTTCTTCGTCCTGAAACTCGAAGCGCACTCCCGCAAGGTTTGCTTTTGCGTCGCGCCACATCACATCGACGAGTGCGATCACGGCGGGCGCGGACGGCGAGGTCAGCCGGGCCGGGACGGGCGCGGGGATACTCTCGGGCCACTGCAAGCGGGCACCGCCGATACCGAGGTCTTTGCAGTTTATTTTTTGCCACTTGCCGCCGTCGTGGAACTCGATCTTGACGCCCTCGGGAATCGGCCAGCGGCGAAACTCCCGGCGCTTCTCGCCCCCCGTGTCGAGGCGGGGCCGCGCGTACGGCTCGGCAACGCGGAGCCGGGAGAGCAGCGCCATCGCTTCGTCCTGGCGGGCAAGCGCCGCCGCGACATCGTCAGGTAGGTCGTCGAGTTCGTCCATAAGTCAGTTGTGCCCAGTCCTCGGGAGTGTCGGCGTCGCAGAACGGGCCGTCTTCGTCGATTTGAATGTCGGTGGTTCTGTGATTTTTTTGCAGAGCGTTGAGTCCGACGACGCGTGAGTCCAGCGCAAGAATCTCGCGGCGCAGGCCTGGCCCGAGCAGCGCCGGATGCCCGCCCCGTCCGTTTCTCACCGGTCTGACGAAAGCGTCTCGGCCCTGGTTCCAGCCCGCCAGCACCGCTCGGGCATGCCGCGCTTCGAGCAGCGGCAGATCGCACGGACAGACAAGAAGCGCGGCTTCTTCGGGCAAAACGTCCAGCGCGGTCTGCACCGACGACAGCATTCCGCGCTCCGGCTCCAGGTTCGTCACCGCCTGTGCCCCCGAGACCTCCGCGATGCGCTCCCCCACCGCGCCCGGCCCGACGACGACCAGAACGTCGGTCGCGCCGCCCTCGCGCAGCGCCCGCACGAGCCGGACGATCAGCGGCTCGCCGTCCAGCTCCAGAAGCGCCTTGGGAACTCCCATTCGGCGAGACTCCCCCGCCGCCAGCACGACGCCACAGACTTGCACCTGGCAATTGTACCGTGTCCTACTCGGCGGCGGAGCGGGCGATGAGCCGGGCGATAGCCTGAAGCCCGTCGATGACCGCTTTCTGGTCGGTGAGCCGCGAGAGCGTCCCCTCGAACTCCGCGCCGATAGCCGCCAACCGCGACCGAAGCGCGACCAGCTCTTCTTCGCGGGCTTCGTCGGTTTTCTGAGCGCGCTCCAGCCCGCTCTCCAGCTCTTTCACCCGATCCCGAAGCTCGACAATATCTTCGCGCGGGTAGTTTGTCTCCGTGAGCAGGGCTTTCAGTTTTTCCCACAAAAAATAATACCCCGCCAGCAGAGGCCGAAAGAGTGTCGAGATTAGAAAGAACCCGGCAAACCAGTAGCCGACCGCGCCGTGGGTGAAAAGCGCGACCCCGGCGGCCAGAAGCGCACTTCCGAGATGCGCCCCGAGCGCCAGCCACAGCAGCCGACCGCGAACCCGCTCGATGTAGCTCTCACGCCCGTCGAGAATCGGAATGCCTCGCTCGCGGGCGCGGGCCTGCTCGAACGCGACCGTATGGGCCTGGAAGTACAAATCCCACGGCGCTTTGAGTAGGACCAGGAGCCAGGCAAAACAGAGCGCCCCCATCACCCAGTCGAGCAAATGCGCCCGAATCACGCCCTCGAAACCCAGCCAGCGCCCGATCACCAGAAGCAATCCCAGCCCGAGCGCCGCCGAAAAAAGTCCACCCAGAACTCGCATGCCCCAGCTTATGCGATTTCTTAGCCCCTCGCCTGAGCCGAAAGTCACGGCCCACCGGGACAAAAGGCCCACGTTGCTCTTGCTACCTGAACCCACCCCGGCTTCGAACCCACCCCCTCGCAAGCTCGGACCCTCCCTTTGCGGCAAAGGGAGGGTGGACACGAGGGGAACGAGTGGCCGGGTGGGTTCAGGGGGTTCGGGCTGCCCCGGAGGGGCACTTCTAATAGGCCGGTATTTTCAATGCCGGTTCAACAGAAGGATTCGTACCCGCGCAGGGCGAACCGGGCGTCAGGAGAGTTACCCCAAAATGAGTTTCAGCGGCAAGGCAGCGGTTCTGACCGAGGCAGGGAAAGAGGTCGAGATCATCGGGATCACGGTGGGCGATCCGGCCCCCGACGACGTGGTGATTGAGGTGAAGGCAAGCGGAGTCTGCCACACGGACCTGACGATCAAGATGCAGGGCGGGGCGGGGATGAAGTTCCCGATTGTTCTGGGCCACGAGGGCGCGGGGATCGTGAAGGCTGTCGGGAGCAACGTGACGCACCTGAAGATAGGCGATCCGGTCTGCATCGCCTACCGTGCGCCGTGCGGACTCTGCCCGGCCTGTCGCAAGGGCGATCCGCGCCACTGCTACATGGCCCTTCGCCCCAGCACGAAAATTCTCCGCGACTCCGACGGTGCGGCGTGCTCGCAGGTGTTGCGCTGCGGGACGTTTGCGACAACCACGGTGGTTCACTCGAAAGCCGCGATAAAGATGCCCGAGAACATGCCGCTGGAGAAAGCGTGTCTACTGGCGTGCGGCGTGATTACGGGCGTCGGCGCGACCATGAACACCGTCAGCGTGACGCCGGGGTCGTCCGTGGCCATCGTCGGCTGCGGCGGGGTCGGGCTTTCGGTGATCCAGGGCGCACGGATTCAGGGCGCAAAGCAAATTATCGGGGTCGATGTGAACCCGGTGAAGCTCCAGTGGGCAAAAGACTTCGGCGCGACTCACACCGTCGATGCCAGCAAAGAAGACCCCGTGGCGGCAGTGCGCGGCCTGGTCACCGACGACTGGGCGGGCTACGAAGGCGGCGTGGACTTTGCCTTTGAAGCCACCGGCCTGATGAAGTGCATCGAGCAGGCAATTCGGATGGTGAACTACAACGGGACAGCGGTAAATATCGGTTTTCCCCCACCCAATGCCAAAGTAGAAGTCAATGTCGGCAACATCGACACCGGAATCTACTGGAACAAGGTAAATCTCAAGGTCTGTCACTGCGGCGATGCACTTCCGAGCCACGATTTCCCGCTTTTAGCCCAGCTCTATCTCCAGGGAAGACTGGATTTAGACCGAATGATAACAAACGAGATCGAACTCGGCGACGTAGAAGCCGCGTTTCATACCATGGAGACCGGAAACGTCATCCGCTCTGTCATTCGGTTTTAGTTCCCTGTCCGGCTCGACGGGGCAAAAAGCTCGTCGAGCCGAGCGGACTGACTCTGTGCTTGCTGGTTCATCGCATCGTAGGCTTCTTTGGAGAGATACCAGCCCAGGATCAGCGGCGTTTCCGGGTTGGGGTCGGTAAAGTGGATCGTGACCGAGCGGATATTCGGGTGGATCCGGGCAGACTCGCGAGTGACAAGCTGCTTCCCACCCCAACCGTTGATAAACCCGAAGATTGGCGAGAGGATTTCGTCGAACCCGACGGATCTTCGCGGCGGCAGCTCGGGCCGGGCCGGTGAGTCGGAGTTTTGGGCGCTGGACTCGTAGTGAATCACCAGCAGAACCGGTCGCCAGGAAGCGTTGCTTGCATCGCCGCTGTCGCGTAGCAGATCGATCAGGTCCACAGCGGTCTCGATCCCCGTGTTCTCCGCGTAACCGCCATCGACGAAGCGGCGCTTGACCGTCAGCGACGCCCTATCGGTGCTGCTACCTCCATCGATAGCAATCAGGCGGCGACACGGAAGAAATCCCGGCGGGGTAATGGCCGGAAAGCGTGCGGAAAGGCACGCGGCGGTGTTCAGCTCCAGATCGGCGTAAGGGTTGACATCGCTCAGTAGTTCAAACGGAGTCGGTCTGGACGCAGAACGATCAATACTCAGCGTAGAAATGACCATCGGAGCGCCCGTCGTGACACTGGTGGTGTTAAGGAACAACTCGGGGACACTGTTGTCGTGCGGATAGTTCGATAAAAGCGTCGTGATCGATGCCGAGCTTGTGTTGCCGCTCTGGTAGGCTCGCTCCAGGCTCAGATCAAGCGCTCTTCCCCGATCATAAGCGAACTCGTTCTCAAACGGACCGTTGCGACGCAGCAGGGGAACCGGAACCGGGAGAAAGCGCTGCAACAGCTCCGGCCCCAGAAGCGACCCGACCAGCGGGGAGAGCATGTCGGTCGTGCAGATCGTCCGCGCCCGACCTTCCCAGTGACGCGGGTCTTGCCCCCGGTCACGTACCAGGCTGGAGTAGATCGCCGCCCCGACACTGCCTCCGCTGACGCCACTGATCGCAAAAACATGCTCCGCCTGCTCCGGGTCGCGGGCGAGGGCCGCCATCGTTGTCGTCACCTGCGCCGCCGCCCGGACACCTCCTCCTTCTGCTGCGACAAAGATCACCGGATACGGATCGCGGCGTCCCTTCTTCTTCCACGCCTCACTTCGCACGTCGAGCCACGATTGGAAGCGAGCACGGACTTCCGGAAGCACGACAGGTTCACGGGTCGGAATGTATCGGATGCCGTGGTTGTCGTTCAAATCGCTGATATTCACCACAAACACATAGACCAGCAACAAACCAACAACAGGAACTCCTAAGAGCAACTCTTTTCGTATCAGCGCACTAAAAACCGGAATGAGAACACTGAATCCGAACAACCATGTCGCCAGAGGTCCAATTATCCAGGTGTATTGAAGAGGTCTTGGTCCAAAAATCCAGAAACTAATAAACATAATAAATCCAATAAGTGTTGTTACAATCCCAATTCGTCTATCACATACCACCACTGATTCTCCTAAATCGGATTTCCTCGAAATTCCAAAACGAAAAGTCATAAAAACTAATAGAATAATATAAACAACCAGAAAGCAAAAACCCAGTGTTGACCCTGTTGCCGCTGAGAATGCACTGATAACAAACAAGGCACCAGAGACCATCGTCGCAATGTTTGGCACCCACTCACGTGGCCAGAAGTCTTTCGGTATCTTGATTTCCTCGATATTTCGTCTTGCGGCGCTCCAGATAGAGAGTAAGAACACAATCAGTCCGATCACCGAGCAGACAAATTGCAGGCGATGCTCGGAATCGAACCGGGCAAGAGTAGCAAATATCTCATGGCCCTGTCTGCCGAAATGCAGAATCAAAGGGGCTGCAAGAGCCGCAAAAAGACTGAAACCACTGACACGAACAATTTTTTAAGAAAACGATACCCTATCGAGCGTTGCAGCCCGCCGAAAACATAGAAACCAGCCATCCCGAGAAAAACCGTTTGAGCCGTCGCCATAAAGAAAATAATACGCATCAATAAATTCGGATGAATATTCTGAGTAACAAAAAGCAATCCAAAAATTTCTATTTGCCCGAATAGCAACCCCAAAATACTTAAATTAACAAATAATCCATGGATTTTCGATAATCTTGTTTTATTACCTCCTCGTTTATATCTCTCAGAAGCCCAGACAACGGCATCGCTTGCAGAAAAATAAATTGGTCCCAATAAAAATAATGTTGCAACAAGTGCCCAGACAAGGTTCTTTGAGGAGATTCCCTGGTGTGCCCAGACCACAAGTACCTGGTTTGCATTACTGGAGCTACCAGAAAACTGAAGTTCGTTGAGCTTCAGAGGAAGCCCGTGCAGAGCAAACCCTTGAATCACGACGAGTATCGCCAGAAACAGCAGGTAGTTTATCGTCTCCTTGCTGGGAGGCTGTATAAACGCTCTTTGCGACGGAGCTACTGCCGCTTCAGGCCGCTGCTTGATGATACGGGAAGATTGAGAACGAATAGTTCCGATAATTTTCTGATTGGCTTTTGTCCCCGCTGCATCGAAAAAATCGAAAAGCGGTTCCATATTCGGCATGTTCATTCCAGTCCTCCTGTTCTGAAATGAAGAATATCACATGACCACAGGATAAACGACTATCCTTTGGGTTTTTCTTCAACTTTGGCAGGCGCGATCAATTTCTCGCCGTCGGGGTCTTCGGTCTCGTTCTGGCCAGGGATTATTTTGGAAACCAATAGTTGAACTTCCATGTTTTTTGTGGGAAACGGAAGCAGGGCATTTTTAGTCAAAACACTTGCCCGAAGTAGCTGATGGTTTTTACTGTCCAGCCAGTAGATCGCTTCGATATGGCAAATATCAGCGGGGTCGGTGCCATAGGCCGTCGGGAAGTCTAAAATTTGTTTACATTTCACCGATTCTATTCCCAGAATTTTTTCAAAACCCAAAAATGTGGAAGAGATACTGATTTTACGGTTCTTTAAGACCGGGTTTGGCACTTCCAGTTTCCAGCTATCGCCGGGCTTGACTCCGAGGGTCGGAGCAGGAAAGCTGTTGAGCATTCCGAGAGACTTTTCGGACGGATTGAACGGGTCACCGCCGGGATTGGTGCGCTTGACAACCATTCCGCTCGGGCCAAAGACCACAGTCACCGGGCGGGGCTTGGACGGCGACGGAATCTCCATGCCGTTGATGACCAGCATTACTTTCTCATCCAACTGCTCCCAGGTCGCGACTCCCGTGTCCGTGACCTCTTTCACTTCGTTTTTGGAGTTTGTCCGCATCCGGATTTTGATCGGCTCGGTGTCCTCGATGTTGCGCCCGTCCGCCTTGATGTAGGTTCGGTAGCGGGCGACCTCGCCTTTCTGGTAGACGAAGGTCCACGGCGGCGTTACTTTAGGCGCGTCCTGGCTGCCGAATAAAAAAAGAGCGGTGAGCACGATCATGAGGCATTTTATCGCAAAAGTTTCGCCGCGAGGGGCGCAGCGGCGCGGGCACCGTAGCCGCCATTCTCGACGATCACCGCGAACGCAAGGCGTGGGTTTTGGGCCGGGGCGTAGCCGACGAACCAGGAGTGCGGCTTCTTGCCACCGCCGACCTGCGCCGTCCCGGTCTTGCCCGCCACGGAGACGGGGAAGCTCACGCTCCTTGCGGTTCCCCTTGTCACGACGGCGCGCATTCCGTCGGCTATCTTTGCGGCTTGCTCCGGCGACAGCGGCGTGGACGCGAGCGTTGGGGTCTGGCCATGCGCAAAAGTGGTCTCAAAGCGCTTGCCGCCTGCCCCGATCACGCCCGCGCTCACGGCCATTTCCAGCGGCGACGCCAGGATCGCGCCCTGCCCGAAGCCCGACTCGGCCAGCCCCGGCGCGAGTTTTTCACGCGTCGGAACTCTGGAGAAACCGAACTCACCCATCACCGACTGGAGTCCGTCCACGCCCAGTGCGATTCCCGAGAGCGCAAAGTACACATTCGACGAGTGCGCCAGCGCGTCGGTGAGGTTCACCAGCCGGGTGCCGCCGCCCTCTTCGTCGTCGTTGATCCGGGCGCGCCCGAACGCCTTGCCATCGACCTTCCACGTTAAATTGCTTGCGCTATGCCCGAGGCTTCGGGAGAACTCTTTCCCCTCGCGCAACAAACCTGCCGCTGTCACGATCTTAAAAGTCGAGCCAGGCGGGTAGCGTCCCTGGGTCGCACGGTCGAAACCTGTCGCGCCGCCACTCGGGAAGCTGGCCGCCGCAAGAATTTCTCCCGTGTTTGGATCGAGAAAGACTACCGCGCCTGGTTTGTTTCCGAGAGCCGCAACTGCCCGCTTTTGCAGCTCGGAGTCCAGCGACGTTTTTACATCTTCGCCTTCGGGAAGCTGGAAGCCGGGCAGGTCCTTGCGCCGCCAGAGCGAGAGCAGAGACTCTGCGCCCGAGAAGCCGCGTAGCTGCCACTGAAACTTTTCTTCAAAACTGTTGGGGCGGCGTTTTAACGGATCGGTCGTCCCGACCAGTGTCTCGGTGATCGCCCCGAGCGGATAGACACGCTTTCCGTTTTTCGTCTCGGCGAGAACCACGTTGTTGCGGTCGAGCAATCGTCCGCGCGGAACTTTATTGGCGAGCGCAAGCAGCCGTGGGTTCGGGTGAAGCCGAATTTCTCTGTCGGCATCGACGAACCGGGCGCGGCTCATGGCGAGCGTGTCGGCGGCGGCTCCCTGAACATAGAGACAACGCAGCAGGGGCACGGGCAAAAGCAACGCCGAGAGGACAATTCCGAGCCGGGGCAGCGTTTTGGGATACGGCGCGTCGGCAACCTGCTCGGTTTTCGTGCGGGCCGAGAGCGCGTAGAGAAGCCCGATCACAAAGTAGGTCGTCACCAGCGACGACTTCCCATACGCCACCAGCGGCAGCGTGATTCCGGTGAGCGGAAACAGCCCGAGGTTCCCGGCGATAATAATAATGGCCTGAATTCCCAGCAGCGACGACAGCCCGGTCGCCAGCAGCCGCTCGAAGTCAGTCCGGCTTTTCTGGGCGATCCGAACGCCGCGAATCACCACCGTGGTGAGGCACAGAAGCACGGCGAGAACGCCGGGCAGCCCCATCTCCTCGCCCACCGACGCAAAAATCAAGTCCGAGCCGCCTCGCGGAATGAAATGGGTTCCGCCCAGGCCCAGTCCGCTCCCCCACGCCCCGCCCGAGGCCATGCCCCAGAGTCCCTGCGCCACCTGATCGCCGCCGCGCACGGCGTTGTCCCACGGCGAAATGGCCATCGTGACGCGCCCCCGAAAGACCCCGAAGTCTAAAATGTACCCGAGCCAGCCGCCCAGAAATACCGTGAAAAATCCAGCGAACACATAGGTGATTCGCGCCGTCGCAGCCCAGACAAGAGCTAAGAATAATCCAAACAGAACCAGCGCCGGACCCAGGTCTTTGAGAAGCGCAAAAATTCCGAGCGGGAGTGCGTACAGAGCCAGCAAGGGCAGTGCATCCTGCTTTCGGGGCAGCGCCCTGCGCGCCTCGGCGAGCAGCGGCCCCCGCTCGGCCAGGTACGCAGCCAGAAAGAAGGCCATGAGCACTTTTGCGATCTCAACAGGCTGGAAAACGCCGCCGATGGTGAGCTTCACCCCGCCCGGCCCGCGCCCGGCGACGGCAACCAGCGCGACCAGTCCGGCGGCTCCGAGGGCATACAGATAGGTGTAGCGATGCAGCGGCGCACTCCAGAGCGGCTTGAGCTGTGCCAGCACCAGCGCGATGGCTCCGCCAAAGACAATTCCCCAGGTCTGGGAGAGAAAAGAAAGCTTGTCGCGCAGCGGATCTTTGTGCGCGGCCAGAAGCAAGACGCCGAGCACGGCGAGCAGCCCGGCCACGGGCAACAGATACGGATCGGCTCCAGGGCGCATCTGCCGCAAAATGAGATGGCTGAGAACCAGAAACGCCGCGAGGCTACCGGCGGCAAGCCAGAGCGAGCGGGAGAAGTCCGAGAACGTCCGGACCGCGAGCTTCTCTTCCAGCCCCCCGAGGCGTTTTGCCGTGAGAAGTTTCTTGCGGACCAGCCCATCGACATCGTCGTAGGGCCGATTTTTGATAACCTGCGGAGCGATGTCCGGGAGCGTTTTAGCCAGCTCCGAGCGCTCGGCCCGGTTGAGATCCAGCGGTAGGGTTTCGGGGAGGGCGCGGCTCTTGGCGGCGAGCGTCGAGATCGTCCCGAGCGCCAGCACGACGCAAACGAGAAAAACTAAGAACGCTTCGGTGAGGCGGGCGGCACGCTGTGAAGCAAGCATCGCCTGTGAAGACAACGGAGCGGGCCACAAGTTGCAGCCCGCTCCGCTCTATTTTTGGTTCTACCCCTCGGCGACGTAGGGAAGCAGCGCGATCTCACGGGCGCGCTTGATCGCCTGGGCGAGCTGGCGCTGGTGCTTGGCGCTGGTTCCGGTCGTGCGACGTGGGTAGATCTTGCCGCGCTCACTGATGAAACGCTTGAGAAGACCGATGTTCTTGTAGTCGATGAAGTCGATCTTCTGGACGGTGAAGAAACAGACCTTCTTCTTGGGCTTCTTGAACTTACCCGGCTTGCGGGCTTTCATGTTGGACATAGTATTTTTCGTTTCTCGGGCTTACTCGGCGAAAGGATCCGCCAGGTCGCCCGCGTCATCATAGTCGTCTGCGGGTCGCGCCGCGCGCGCTCCGCCGTATCCACCGCCGCTTGCAGCGCGCGCCGGAGCCGGAGCGGCAGTGCGCTGCTCGTAGCCGCCGCCACCTGCGCCGCTGTAGGCCTCTCCTCCGCCTGCGCCCTCGCCCTCGCGGGGCCGGTCCAGCCCCTTGAGGTTGTCGGCGACGACCTCGGCGGCCTTGCGGCGCTGCCCGTCCTGGGTCTGGTACTCGCGGATCTGGAGCTTTCCTTCCACCGCGACGAGCCTTCCTTTGGTCAGGTACTGGCTGGCGAACTCGGCGCTCTGCCGCCAGGCGACGATATCGATAAAGTCCGCCTGCTTCTCCTGGCCCGCCTGGCGGGCTTCGTTGGAAAGCGGACGATCCACGGCGATGCGGAACTGCGCGACGGCGATTCCAGACGGCGTGTACTTGAGCTCGGGGTCTGCCACGAGGCGACCGATCAGAATAATTCGATTCAGCATTTGCTAAACTCCTAAACCTGGACTGTTTGTCACTTCACCTTGCCTGTTTCGTTTTTTCTGGCGGTCGGTCCCCAGGCAGTCAAAAACCGCCGACAGCTTACGCCTCGGGAGTGGTCTCCTCGGCGGGTGTCTCTTCTGTTTCAGCGACGGGCGCTTCCGGCACTTCCGGCGCTACCTCAGCTTCGGCCACAGGAGCGGCGGGAGCTTCGACCGGACCCAGATCGGTCACGGGCTGCGGAGCGACCGGGTTTGCGGCGGCGCGAGCCGCCACTTCGGTGGCGCGACGCTCGTTCTCGGTGGCGCGGGTCTTGCTGGGATGGAGATCGGCGCGGGTATCCTGCTTGATGATCAGGTAGCGCAGAACATCGTCGCTGATGCGAAAGATGCGTTCCAGCTCGTCCTTGGAAGCAGGCTCCGAGCTGAAGTTCATGATGACGTAGCGACCCTCGCGCCGTCCCTTGACTTCATAGGCCAGGCGGCGCGACTCCCAAACGTCCACGTCCGTCACTTCGCCCTCGGTGCGGGTGATAACACCCCTGTATTTCTCGACAATCGCGTCCGTCTGCTCCGTCTGAAGCGTCGGGTCCACGATGAAGGTCGCCTCGTAAGCGGTCTTCATAACTCAAATCCTCCCTATGGTCTTCGGATCGTCCCCCGCTCTTGCAGGGGCAGGAAGGTCCTTCCGGCTTACGCCGATGGCCTCTTCAATTTTTCCTGAGCAGTTTATCATGTCTCACCTTCTACTGCTATAACGGGTGAGATAGGCCAATTCTGACAAAAAACCAGAAATTTTTTTGATTTTTTTTCGGGCTACGTCAAATACTCATCGACGGTCTGGACATCGAAGCCGCTCCCAGCCCGGTGCGCCTCGATGGCGAGCAGCATGGCGCGGGCCGTGTCCAGGCTCGTGAGGCACGGGACACCGCGCTCCACGGACGCCCGGCGGATCAGGGCACCCTCTCGCTCGATGCGTCGGTCCTTGGAAATCGTGTTGATGAGCAGCCCGATCCGGCCCGAGTAGATCAGATCGACCAGGTTCGGTGCGCCCTCCGAGATTTTGTTCACCCGCTCGACCGCAAGTCCGGCAGCCTTCAAGTAGCGTGCGGTGCCGTCGGTGGCGTAGATCGGAAAGCCCAGCGCGGCGAACTGTCGCAGAAGGTCCAGCCCCTCTTCTTTGTCGGCATCGGCGAGCGTCGCGAGTACAGCCCCTTTCGGCGGTACGGCGATTCCGCTGGCGACCATGGCCTTGAAGAGCGCCCTCGGATAGTCGGTGTCCTGCCCCAGAATCTCGCCGGTGGACTTCATCTCCGGGCCTAAGGGAATATCGACGCCCGTGAGCTTCTGGAAGCTAAACACCGGGGCTTTGACCGCCGGATTGGACTTTTCGGGGAATAAACCTGGCTCGAAGCCCTGGCTTTTCAAGCTCTGGCCTAAAATCGCGCGGGTAGCCGCTTTTACCATAGGAATTCCCGTGATCTTGGAGAGATACGGGACCGTCCGGGAGCTTCGGGGGTTGACCTCGATGATAAACGGCTCGTCGCCCTCGCAGACGAACTGGATATTCATCAATCCCACGACGTTCATCGCGCGGGCGAGCCGGGTGGCGTACTCGGCCATCTTCGCCTTGGTCTCGGGCTTGACGCTCTGCGGGGGGTAGACCGCCATCGAGTCGCCCGAGTGGACCCCCGCCCGCTCAATGTGCTCCATGATTCCCGGCAGAAGACAGTCGGTGCCGTCGGAGATGCAGTCCACCTCCAGCTCCTTCCCGACGATGTACCTATCGACTAAGATCGGAGCTTTCGGGCTGACATCGACGGCGTAGCGCATGTAGGAGCGCAGCTCGTCGTCGGTGTAGACGATCTCCATCGCCCGCCCGCCCAGAACGTAGCTCGGGCGCACGAGGCACGGATACCCGATCTCCTGCGCCACCTCGACGGCGGCCTCGGCGCTCACGACCGCGCGGCCCTCGGGCTTGGGAATTCCTAATTCCCGCAGAAGCTTCTCGAACTGCTCGCGGTCTTCGGCCAGGTCGATGCTGTCTGCCGAGCTTCCCAGAATCGTAATTCCCGCGTCGGCGAGCGGCCTTGCGAGGTTAATGGCTGTTTGTCCGCCAAACTGGACGATAACTCCCTCGATTGGCGCTTCTCTGTCGATTACATTAAGTACATCTTCCGTGGTTAGCGGCTCGAAATACAATTTATCGGACGTATCGAAGTCCGTAGAGACCGTCTCGGGGTTGTTATTGATGATAATGGCTTCATAGCCCGCTTCTCGCAAAGCCCAGACACAATGAACAGAGCAGTAATCAAACTCGATCCCCTGCCCGATGCGGATGGGGCCAGACCCCAGAACGACGACTTTTTTCTTACTCATGTAGACAAACACCCGCCCATTCTACCGTGGGTTGTCTTGCGGTACAATGGGTCGATGTCTGATACGAGCGGTCCGCGCCAGTTTGTGAGCTACAGTTTCTACAAGCTCGATCCCGCCTGGCGGCGCTTGCCCGACGAGGAGCGGGCGGCCCAGAAAGAAGAGCTGGCGAAGGCTATCGAGAGCTTCCAGGGCCGCGCCATTGTGGTGCCGTTCTCGCTGGTGGGCGTGCGCGGCGACTGCGAGCTGCTTCTCTGGAGAATCTCGTACGAGCTGGAAACGCTGCAAGAATTAGGCGCAAAAACCCTGAGCACAGGAGTCGGAAAGTGGCTGGATACGCCGTATTCGTACTTCGGGCAGTCTAAAATGAGCGTCTACGAAGACGAATTTATTCATCCAAGCCAGGAAGAGAAGCGTAGCCGGGTTCGGCCCGGTGAATTCAAGTATTTATTTGTCTATCCGTTTGTGAAGACCCGTGCGTGGTTTGCACTGCCCGCCGAAGAGCGCGGTAGAATGATGAAACAGCACATTCAAAAAGGCCACGAGTACCCGAGCATTAAATTAAATACGATTTATTCGTTCGGTCTCGACGATCAAGAATGGGTGGTGGCGTTCGAGAGCAACCGCCCCGACGATTTTCTGGACCTCGTGATGGACCTGCGCCATACCGAGGCATCGGGGTACACCCTGCGCGACACCCCGATTTTCACCTGCGTCCGCAGGGATCTGCGCGAGGCGCTGGACCTGCTGGGCTAACAAACCAACCCCGAGAGGATTTTGCAACCAACCATGACAGCGAGCAGCGTCTACCAGCTCACCTTTACCCCGGCGATGTACGACTCGCCCCTTCTCCAGAAGATCGGAAAAAACTTCCGGCTTGTGGTGTCCGTTCGGCGGGCGATGCTCTCCGAGCAGGGCGGCTGGGCCGAGGTCAAGCTGACCGGAGCCGACGAAGAGATCGGGCGCGCCATCGCCGAGCTTCAGACCACGGGCGTCTCCGTCACCGGCCCGCTCGAAACCGCTATCGAGCCGGACCCGGACTTCACCCTCGCCGCCGCCTCGCGCGGGACGTAACCCTCAAACACAGATGACCAAGGGGCGGCTCGAAGCGTTCAGCGACGGCGTTCTGGCGATTCTCATCACGATTCTGGTGCTGGAGCTTAAAATCCCACACGGAGCGACGATAGAATCGCTGAAGCCGCTTCTGCCCGTGTTTTCAGGCTACGTCCTGAGCTTTTTGTTTCTTGGGATTTACTGGAACAACCATCACCACTTGCTTCACGCCATCAAGCAGGTTCGTGCGTCGATTCTGTGGGCCAATCTACATCTTTTGTTCTGGCTTTCTCTTATTCCGTTCGTAACCGGCTGGATGGGCGAGAATCACTTCGCCAGAGTCCCAACGGCGCTCTACGGAGTGGTTTTATTCATGGCTGGACTTGCCTATTGGATACTTCAGACGGTGATTTTAGCCGATCACGGCTGTGATTCGTCGTTTCGCGACGCTATTGGTAAAGATTTCAAAGGGAAAGCGTCGGTCGGGCTGTATGTTGTCGCCATTCTGGGCTGCTGGTTTATCGCGCCCTGGATTGCCTGGAGCATTTTTATTCTGGTCGCCCTGATGTGGCTTATTCCCGATAAGCGCATCGAAGCCGCGCTTAAAAAGAGTTTGTAGATGAGTAAGCGAGCGGAGCGCCGCGACAGAGAGGCGCTTTTTGAGAGCGTTTCGAGCGCTACGAGCAACCACGACGCCGAGATCGACGAGGCGGTTCTACGCTCGTCGGGGCTGAGTTTGGCCCAGCCGACCGGGAAAAAGCCGCTGACGCTGATGAAGAAGTTCCGCTTCCAGCTTCTGGCGGGCTGGATGGCCGAGAATCTCCCGGCGTGCCGGGCGGCGGACATCGGCGGCGGCAAGGGCTTGCTCGCGCACCTGCTGGGCGAGCGCGGCTGGGACGCCACGGTGATCGACCCGGTGTTCCAGCACCTGCCCGAAAAGTACAAAGACCTCGAAACGGGCCGACAGATAAAATTAAGCGAAGGCCAGAGCGTCCGGCGCTTGAGTCAGCCGTTCACGGAAGATTTGGGCGAGCGCTTCGACCTGCTGGTGGCGATGCACGCCCACGGCTGCAACATCGCCCTCATCGACGCCGCGAAAAAATACCACAAAGGCTTTCTAATTCTTCCCTGCTGCATCATCGACGAACCGCTCCGGCCCGCGCCCGGCCAGCACTGGCTCCCCTGCCTCGCTGAGTACGCCCGGAACCACGGCTTTGAGATTCAACCGCTTCGGCTCAACTTCAAAGGCCAGAACATCGCGCTTTACGCGCCGCCGCAGACAGGAATCATCGAGGTCGGAACCCAAACGATGAAGCTCGAAGCTTGAATCATCGAGGTCAGAACTCGAACGATGAAGCTCAGAACTCGAACGATGAAGTTCGAAGCTTGAATCATCGAGGTCGGAACTCGAATGATGAAGGTCAGAACTCGAATCATCGAGGTCGGAACTCGAACGATAAAGGTCAGAACTCGAACCCTGAAGCTCAGAGCCGAAGAAAGAAATTTTCGGGTGTCTATGTTGCGTGGTACAATTTCCGAGCAGAAACAAACGTTTGGCGAGCAGAATGTTACCCGGATGCCGATTCACCATATTGCGATCTACGCCAGAGACCCGGAGCGAACCATTGCGTTCTACACCCGGCATTTTGGCTTCCAACCTCAAACCGACAACGACGGCGGCTTGATCGAACTACTTTGTCCCGAGGGCGGCACGAATCTATTGATTCTAAAAGCAGCAAAAAGCGTCAAAGTGGGCCAGGTAACCGTAAAACTAATTTTTGATGTCGAAAACATCGAAGAATTCAAGCAAATCTCAGCCCGGAACGGCTTGATTTTCGGCAGTACCCATAAAGCCGACGGCTACGAATTCTCCAACGCCAAAGACCCGGACAACAACAACCTCTCCATCTCCAGCCGCGCTTTTCGAGAGTCAACACCATGACGATGGTTGTTTACGTGATTTTTGATCCATATTTTGGCGAAAAATTGACTGATCTTCCACAAAATACTCCAATTTGGATCGTAGATAGTCTTAAAAATACACCAGTTGCAAAAAGAATTTGGGGTGAACGGCCTAATGATACCTATCCGAACGGAATTACCACGTTTCAGCCTGTCTCTGAACTTGAGGGAATTCTCAATGTTATTCGGGAGCATCATGGTGACGAGCTTGATCTGAAAATTATTGGTACTATTCAGTCCTGACCATGCCACTCTCTCCTTACCTCGATACGTTTCCCCGGCTCGGCGAGCGGGTTTTTATCCACGACTCGGCGCAGCTCATCGGCGACGTAACCCTCGGCGAAGACTGCTCGCTCTGGTGCAACGCGGTCCTGCGCGGCGATGTGAACCGAATCGTACTCGGGCGCGGGACCAACTTTCAAGACCTCGCGCTGGGCCACGTGACACACCAATCTCCTGGCAACCCGGATGGCTCGCCGCTGATTGTGGGAGAGTTCGTCACGGTCGGGCACAGCGCGATTCTCCACGGCTGCACCATCGGCGACGAATGCCTGGTGGGAATGGGATCAATCGTTCTCGACAACGCGATTCTCGAAGACCGGGTTCTGCTCGGCGCGGGAAGCCTGGTGCCGCCCGGAAAGCGCCTCGAAAGCGGCTTTCTCTACCTCGGAAGACCCGCCGTGAAAGTCCGCCCGCTCACCGAGAGCGAGCTGGCCCACCTGCGCTACTCCGCCGAGCACTACATCGAAACAAAGAACAACTATCTCGCCCGCCTCTGATAAAATGGGCGGATGGTCCGGGTCCGTGTCTGCATTGTGAGCTGGAACGCGAAGGACGATCTTCGCGTGTGCCTGCACTCGCTGGAGGCTGCGTGCAAGAATCCCGAGCACATCGAGACGGTCGTGGTGGACAACGCCAGCTCCGACGGCAGCGCTCAAATGGTCGCCGACGAGTTTCCGGGCGTCGAACTCATTGAACTCACCGAGAACACGGGGTTTTCGGGCGGGAACAACGTCGCGCTGGAAGGGCTGAGCGCACCGTATGCGTTTCTGCTCAACTCCGATGCCGTCGTTCACCCCGGCGATTTAGACAACTTGCTGGATTTTGCCGACGCCACACCCGACGCCGGGCTGATCGGGCCAAGAGTCCTGAACCCCGACGGTAGCATTCAATATTCGTGTCGGCGCTGGCCGACGTTCGCCGCCGGGCTGTACCGCAACGTCTACCTGGGCAGGCTCTTTCCCAGCAACGCCCCGGCCTCGGACTACCTCATGCAGGACTTCGACCACGCCGAGACTCGCGACGTGGACTGGCTCTCGGGCTGCGCCCTGCTCATCCGAAAAACGTGCTTGCACCGAATCGGACCGCTGGACGCCGCCACGTTTTTTATGTACTGTGAGGACATGGACTGGTCTTTGCGGGCAAACAAAGATGGCTGGCGCGTGCTGTACTTTCCGGGCTGCACCGTGACCCACAAGATCGGCGGGTCGAGCGACGGGGCCGCAGAGCGCATGATCTGGGAGCACAGCCGCTCGATGTGGCGCTTCTACAAAAAACACGGTGGCTTCTTCCGCGACCGAGTGCCCGCGCTCCTGCGTCCGCTGGTGCCACTCGGCATCTACCTGCGCGCTGTCGTGCGTGTCGCCCGCCGCAGGCTCTCTCCGCCAAAGAGAGACTGGCGAGTTCCCCCTTCCCCCAGTTCCGGCCCCCCAACCCCCAGTAATGGGGGGGAGAAATAGAGATGTTGCTTCCGAAAGTCGGCCTCGGGTGCTTGCTGCTCGCGCTGCTTCTCGCCCCGCTCGTCGGCGGCTATCCGGCGGGCGCGGCCTACGGCCACGACGACGCCCTCGCCGCCGTTCGCCTGCTAACATTCGCGGGGCTGGCGCTCTTTCGGGTCCCTGAAGGAACCCGCTGGCGCTTCGTCAAGGAGGCTGAAGCCCCCTCATTGTGGTTGGGTCTGGCGGCGCTCTGGGGTGTGATTTCGCTGCTGGTTCACTCCCGGTTTCTTACGTCGCCGACGCTACTCTTTGCCATGCTCCCCGCCACACTCGACGGAGTTCTCTTCGCCGCGCTCGGGTTCTCGCTGGGCCGATTCGGAGCCGCCGAGCGAGTTTTAATCGTTCGGGCGATCTTGCTGGGCGGAGCGATTACCTCCGGGCTGCTACTCTTTGCCACGCTCACGGGCGAGCCGGGCACGCGGGCGAGCATCCCGTTCTTCTCACCGAACTTTGCGGCGGGCTTTCTCGGGTTGTGCGCGTGCCTTGCGCTGAGCGGGCTTTTGTCCGACACCGAAAAACCAATCGTTCGAGCGGCACATGGGGCGCTGGTGGCGCTGAGCCTGGGCGGAGTGGCCGCGACCGGATCGCGCTCGGCGCTGGTAATTGCTCTGGTTGGTGTTTTCCTCACGCTGACTCTTCTCGCGCTGGCTCGGCGCGGGAAGCTCCCCTATCCCCGGCTGGGAGCGACTCTCGCTGCCGGGGTGCTTCTGGCCGGGCTGATCGGCTATGGCGTCGGGGCGAGGCCACTGGCGGCGCGGGCAGCGGGCGCGGGCCAGGAGCAGAGCGGCCTTTTTCGGACCTGGACCTGGCGCGGGACGCTCGACATGGCCCGCACAAACCTCGCGCTCGGGACCGGGCCGGGGACGTTCCCCTATCGCTATCCGGCCTACGCGAAGGTCGGGACCACGGGCCTGGCGCACAGCTCGTACTTAGAACTTGCCGCCGAGCGCGGTGTCCCGGCACTGGTTTTGATGCTGGGCGCACTCGGCCTGGCCGGTTTTGCGGCCCTCAAGCGGGTCAAGACCGACCCGCTTTCTGCCGCACTGCTCGGTGCGCTCGCCGTCGGAGCCGCCCGGAGCGTCTTCGACTCCGAGTGGGCGATTCTCGGAAACGCCCTGCCCCTCTTCGCGGTGATGGGGCTGTGTGGCTCCCCCGGCCCCGATAATGGGGAGACTCTCAGCCCCAGGTCACCCGGCGGCTCGGTACCTGGGGAGCCAAACAAGGCCGTCTTTTTAGCGGGTTCCCCATTATTGGGGCCGGGGGCAGCTCTCGCTGCCCTGCTCTGCCTTCCTTTTGTTCGGGCACTCTGGCCGCCGCAGGCCGACAATGCCCCGACGCCCGAAGCGAAGTTCGCCATCGAGCCGTCGCTGCGAATCGCGTTTCCCGCCGCGCGAAACACGCCGACGCCCGAGGAAGGGATCGTCTGGCTGGAGCGCGGACGCTCCGTCGATCCGGCCAACTTCCAGCTTCTGAAAGCCCTCGCCGAAGCCTACGAGCTGATCGGCCAGAAAGAAAAAGCCCTGGGCATCTGGCGCGAGCTGGCGGAGAAAAGCGAGGACAACTTCGGAAAAATCCGCGCCCTGCCCGAGGCCACCGACACCAACCCGGCCTGGGCGTTCGCCGCACTCGGGCAGTGGGAGAAAGTGACGGAAATTATCGAGAGCTACTCCCGGACGCCCCCGGCCTATCAAACCCAGGAGCTGATTCTTGCCGCACGGACTGAGATCGTGAGGGAGCGCCGCGAGAAACTCAAGCTGCTCTACAGCCGCGCCTGCACGTCGTTGAAGCTCCCTGAAGCGCGGCGACTGGAGATTCTTGCCCGGATCGATGCCATGGCGAGCCGAATTTGAGAGCGGGTGCGGTACAATTTCGGTGGGGGAGCGCGACGGACTTGCCGATAATTCTGCGGGGTCGTGCGCCACGCCCCAGGAAACTGCCTTCGAGATGACTGATCTGCCCAAGCTGCACGGACCCAACGAGGGGTACGTAGCGGAGTTGTACGAGCGATACCTCGCCGACCCGAGCGCGGTCGATGCCGAGGCTCGCTCTCTTTTTGTCGGCGGCTGGACCCCCACTGCCCCCGCTTCTTCGGGATCTCCGAGCAACGCGGTCGAGATCGACACGATTGTCCGCGCCGCCCGCGTGATTCGACTCGTGCGCGAGCTGGGGCACATGGACGCCCACCTCGACCCGCTCGGGAGCGCGCCCGCAGGCGACCCGGAGCTGGCGCTGAGCTATCACGGGCTTACGGAGGCAGATCTCGCGTCGCTCCCGGCGTCAGTGGTGGGCGGACCGCTCGCCGAAGGGGAGAAAAACGCACTCGACGCCTACAAAAAGCTGCGCGGCGCGTACTGCGGCTCCGTGGGCTACGAGGACGACCATATTCATGTTCCCGCCGAGCGCGCCTGGCTCCGCGAGGCCGCCGAAAGCCGGAGGTTTCTCACCGGGATCACCGATGACGACCGAAAGTGGCTCCTGAAGCGCCTGACCAAGGTCGATACGTTCGAGCAGTTTCTGCACAAGTCCGCACCGTTCCAGGGCCAGAAGCGGTTCTCCATCGAGGGGCTGGATATTCTCGTCCCGATGCTCGATGGGATCGTCCGGGACGCCGCGAGCGCCGGAACCCGTGCGGTGATGATCGGGATGGCGCACCGGGGACGGCTGAACGTGCTGGCGCACACCCTCGGCAAGCCCTACGCGCTGATGCTCTCCGAGTTCCCGGTGGACCAGAAGGCCGCCGAGCCGCTGGCCTCGGTGAGCGGCGGCGGCTCCCACGGCTACACGGGCGACGTGAAGTACCACAAAGGCTGGACGAGCCTCGCGGAAGAGGCCGGACAGGGTGTCCAGATTTCGCTCGCGCCAAACCCGAGCCACCTGGAATTTGTGAACCCCGTGGTTGTGGGTGGCGCACGCGCTGCCCAGGACAGGCGCGACGGCGTCGGCGCACCCGCTCAGGACGACAGCGCGTCGCTGGCGATTCTGATCCACGGCGACGCCGCGTTTCCCGGCCAGGGCGTCGTGCCGGAGACGCTCAACCTCGGGAACCTGGCGGGCTACTCGGTCGGCGGGACCATTCACATCATCGCCAACAATCAGGTCGGCTTCACCACTGACCCGAAAGACTCCCGCTCGACGCTCTATGCGTCCGATCTCGCCAAGGGTTTCGAGATTCCGATTGTTCACGTGAACGGCGACGACCCGGAAGCCTGCCTGGCCGTCGCGCGGATGGCGATCTCCTACCGCCAGACGTTCGGCAAAGACTTTCTCATCGATCTGGTCGGGTATCGGCGCTGGGGCCACAACGAGACCGACGAGCCGCGCTACACCCAGCCGACGATGTACCAGACCATCGATGCCCGCCCGAGGCTCCGGGCGCTCTGGGCGACGACGCTCGAATCCCGTGGCCTGATCCAGCCGGGCGAGGCGGACGCGCTGGTCGAGGCGTGTAAAGAAAAACTCACCGAGGCACGCGAGGCCGCCAGAAGCCTCAAAAAACTCCACGACAGCGCCCCTGCCCCAACGCCCACGGCCCGAACGACGACGCTCTCCGAAGATCGGCTCCGGACGCTCAACACGGCGCTCAATGCCACACCCGAGGGTTTTACCGCCAACCCCAAGCAGGAAAAAGGGTTTCTGGAGCCGCGCCGCGCTGCGCTGGACTCCGCCGAACCAAAAGTCAACTGGGCACACGCCGAGGCGCTCGCGTTCGGAAGCCTGCTCGAAGACGGTGTCCCGATCCGGCTCAGCGGCCAGGACTGCGAGCGCGGGACGTTCAGCCAGCGCATGCTCGTTCTCCACGACCCGGCCACGGGCGTCGAGCACTGTAGCCTGCGCCAGCTTCCTGCGGCCCGCGCGACGCTGGCATTGCACAACAGCCCGCTCTCCGAGACGGCGGTGCTGGGCTTCGAGTACGGCTACTCCGTCGCGGCTCCCGAGGCGCTGATTTTATGGGAAGCGCAGTTCGGGGATTTTTCCAACGGCGCACAGGTGATTTTAGATCAGTTTTTAGCATCGGGGGGGGCCAAGTGGGGGCAGCACGTCGGGCTGACGCTGCTCTTGCCGCACGGCTACGAGGGCATGGGACCGGAGCACAGCTCGGCCCGGCTGGAGCGGTTCCTGCAGCTTGGCGCGGGCGACAATATCCAGGTCTGCAACTGCACGAGCGCGGGCCAGTATTTTCACTTACTGCGTCGCCAGGCCGCGTCGCTAAATGCCGCGCCGCGCCCGCTGGTGATCATGACGCCCAAGTATCTCCTGCGCCACCCGCGTGCGTGTACGAGCCTGAAAGAGCTAACTCAAGGCAGCTTCCAGCCCGTTCTCGACGACTCACGTCCGGTTAGTCGCAAGAAAGATGTCACGCGGCTGGTTCTGTGCTCGGGAAAGGTCTATATCGACCTGGTTTTCGACGCAATGCCGCCCTACTCCGAGCGCGATGAGTATGTGAAAGCCAATTTCGCTGCCGTCGGGCGAATCGAGCAGCTTTTTCCTCTGCCAACCCGTGAACTACAAATGCTTTTTGCCAGCTATCCGAAGCTTTCTGAGGTGGTGTGGCTTCAGGAGGAGCCAAAGAACATGGGAGCCTGGAGCTTTCTGGCCTCTCGGCTGATGGAGCTGCTCCCCGACGGCACGAAGCTGCGCTACGTCGGGCGGCAGGAAGCGGCGTCGCCCGCCGAAGGGTCTGTCACCGCACACAACGCCGAGCAGCAGCGCCTGCTCACCGAAGCGCTCGCCCCGCCCGTGTCCGCCAGCGGCACGAACGGCAAGCACAAAAACGGCACCGGCCCGACGCCCGGAAAAGAGAAATCCGCTTTGTTAGAAGAGACAAAACAACATGTCCGTTGAGATCAAGGTTCCGTCGATGGGCGAGTCGGTCGTCGAGGCGACCGTCGCGCAGTGGCTCAAGAAACCCGGCGATGCCGTGGCGGCTGGCGAGGCCCTGGTCGAGCTGGAGACGGACAAGGTCAACCAGGAAATAGAATCCCCGTCGGCGGGCACACTTCTGTCCATCGCCGCTCCGGAAGGCTCCACCGTCACTGTCGGCGCACTTCTTGGAGTTATCTCCCCCGGCGGCTCCGACCCAACCCCCCAGCCCCCGGTAACGGGGGAGAACAAGACGGCGACGCCCGTGGCGGAGGCCATGGCGAGCGCCAACAACGTCGATCTGAAGAGCGTCCCGGCGACCGGCCCGGCAGGCAAGGTCGGCAAGTCCGACATCGAAGCCAAGCTTTCTGCGCCCGCCACACAGCCGTCCAGCAATCCCCCCATCACTGGGGGCAAGGGGGCAGATAAAACGGCGGAGACCCGCGTCGAGCGGATTCGGATCACCCGGCGGCGCGCCACCATCGCCAACAATCTAAAGCATGCCCAGAACACGGCAGCGGTTCTCACCACGTTCAACGAAGTCGATATGAGCCGCGTCATGGAATTGCGCACCCGCCGCAAGGAAGACTTCGAGAAGCGCTTCGGGGTCGGCCTCGGGTTTATGAGCTTCTTCACCAAGGCCGTCGTCGGGGCGCTGAAGACCTATCCGTACGTCAACGCCGAGATCGACGATGCCGCAGGCGAGATTATTCTGAAGAAATTCTACGATATCGGGATCGCGGTCGGGCTGGAAGAAGGGCTTGTCGTCCCGATTATTCGCAGTGCCGACACCCGGAGCTTCGCCGACATCGAAAAAGAGATCAAGCGCCTGGCCGGAAAAGCAAAAGAAGGCTCGCTCGCGATCTCGGACATGGTCGGCGGAACCTTCACCATCACCAACGGCGGGACGTTCGGCTCGATGCTCTCGACGCCTATTCTCAATCATCCGCAGGTCGGAATCTTAGGGATGCACAACATCGTCAAGCGCCCCGTGGTCGTCGGCGAGGAAATTGTCATCCGCCCGATCATGTACGTCGCGCTGAGCTACGACCATCGGATCATCGACGGCGGTACGGCGGTTCGCTTCCTGGTAAAAATAAAAGAACTGATCGAAGACCCCGAGACCCTCCTGCTCGAAGGGTGAATCCCGCGCAGCGGGTCCCTGAAGGAACCCGCTGCACAAACAAAGCACCCTGAAGGGCGCTGCAAATTGCAGGGGGCCGGGTACCCAGCGGCTGGGTGCCTCCTTGGACTCTGGCAGCGGGTTCGTTTACGGACCCGCTGCAACCAATTTCCGGCTGGGGCGTCAGAGGGCGCAATGATACTTCAAGCAAAGGGGCTGTCCAAGCGCTACGGCGAGCTTCGGGCTGTGGACGGCCTCACTTTTTCCCTGGAGCGCGGCGAGCGCTTCGGGCTGCTCGGTCCCAACGGCGCGGGCAAGACAACCACCATCTCGATGCTGGTCGGGGCGCTGAAACCGACCTCGGGGTCGGTCCTGCTCGACGGCAAGCCGCTCGGGGGCGAGACCGACCCGGCCCGCAGGAAGATCGGCTATGTCCCGCAGGAGCTGGGGCTGCACCTGGACCTGAGTGCGCTCGATAATTTGAAATTTTTCGGGGCGCTCTACGGACTGCACGGAGCGCTTCTGGACAAGCGAACCGATGCCGCGCTCGATCTGGTCGGGCTGCGCGAGCGGCAGAAAAACCGGGTGAGCGAGTTCTCCGGCGGGATGAAACGCAGGCTCAATCTCGCGGCGGCGCTACTTCATGAACCCGAGCTTCTGATCCTCGACGAACCCACGGTCGGGGTGGACCCGCAGAGCCGAAACGCGATTTTCGAGAACCTGGAGACCCTCATGAGCCAGGGCACGGCCCTGCTCTACACGACCCACTACATGGAAGAGGTCGAGCGGCTCTGCGAGAACATCGCGATCATGGACCACGGGAAGTTAGTGGCGCAGGGTTCGCTCAGCCAGCTTAAAGAAACGCTCACGTCGTCCGCCGCGCACCTGCGCGTGACTCTGGAGCCAGGCCAGACGCTGGACGATGCGACCCGCGAAGCTCTTGGTTTCCCGATAGAAATCACCGACGGCGGCTTCGTCGCGACGCTCACGCACACCCACGAGGACACCGAAAAACTGCTGGCGGTTCTTCGAGAACGCGGACTTACGGCTTGCGCCCTCGCCACCGACGAACCCGACCTGGAAGATGTGTTCCTCCACCTGACCGGCAAGAGCCTGCGAGACGAATAACTCGCGCCGTGGAATGAATTCCCGGCTGGAAAAGCAGGTCCGCCTTCGCGGACAAATTTCGACGAAGGTCGAATAGCCTAACAAGCCGGGAATTCATTCCACGGCTCCGTACTGGAAAAACAAATGACGCTGAAAACGTTTTTTACGATAGTCTTGACCGATCTCAAGCTTTTCATCGCCGACCGACGTGCCGTAATGCTGACACTTCTCGTCCCGATTGGAATTGCGAGCTTCTTCGGGCTGATTTTAGGGCCACAGGGTAGCGGACAGACCGGAAAGTCCGATATCGCCATCGCTGATGCCGATAAATCTGCGCTCACGCAGAAAATTATCGCAAAGATCAAGGCCGACGGCGCGTTCAATGTCTCGGAAGTGAGCGAAGCCGAGGCCCGAAACCGGGTTCGCAGGGGCGACATTCCCGTCGCGGCGGTCTTCCCTGCCGGGTTTGCCAGGGGCACAAGCGACGGCATGTTCGGCGGGAGCGATGCTACTAAACCGACGCTTACGCTGATCTACGACCCGTCGAAGAGCGCCGAGCGCCAGATGCTCAAGGGGCTTCTCACCCAGCACATCGCGTCAGTCGTGATGCAGGATGGCTTCACCAACCAGACCCCCGAGCAGCTCGACGCCCGCATGCAGATGATCGAAATGAGCGGAATGCCCGCTGACCAGCAGAAATCGCTCAAGGGCGTGATGCAGAACCTCAAGGACTTTCAAAAATCCGGCGGCAACGCACCGAGCGCCGAGGGCAATGGCGGGTTCTCGATACCGTTTCAGATCGTCGATGAGGCCAGCGCGTCGAGCAAGGCGGCAGAGCGACGCGCCTCGGCGACACACACGTTCGTCGGGATGGGTGTCCAGGGCTTGCTGTTTTTTACCATCGACTTTGCCATCGGGCTTCTGCGGGAGAAGAAAACGGGAATGCTCCGGCGGATTCGCACCGCACCGATTGCCCGAACCGCGTTTCTGGCGTCGCGGCTGATCGCGGCGATGCTGATCTCGCTGGTCTGCCTCGGGGGAATTTTGGGCTTCGGTGCGCTGGTCTTCGGCTTTCGGATCGCGGGGAGCGTTCCGGGCTTTCTCCTCATCGCGATCTCCACGGCAGCGATGACAGCGAGCTTCGGGCTGGCGGTCGCGGCGCTGGGCAAGACCGAGCAGCAGGCGCGTGCGGCATCAGTTCCTTGCGTGCTAGCGATGTCGATTCTGGGCGGCGCGTGGTTCCCGTCGTTCTTCTTCCCGGCCTGGCTCCAGACGCTCTCGAAGGTCTTCCCCACCCGCTGGGCCGTGGAAGGCTTCGACAACGTCACGTGGCGCGGCCTCGGGCTGGCCTCGGTGGGAATGCCCGCCGGGATCGTGCTACTCTTTGCCGCCGCGTTCACGGGCTTCGCCCTCTGGCGCTTCAAGTGGGAGTAGGATTCCCCCGACCCCAATAATGGGGAGTTGTTTCTCCCCTGCCCCCTCCCCGGCTTCGCTTCGGGGCAGCGGGTTGGGGGTGGGTTCTGTGCGTCAGCGAATCTGTACCGTGCGGGAAACAAAATGTACCGTGCGTCAGCTCTTTTGCATCGTGCGTCTGATGCGTTGCGGCGTGTGGGAGCCGTAAATCACCGTGCGGGAAGCACAAAACTATGTGCGGCAAGCTTTGCGACTTGTGCGGGAGCTGAATTGCCTCGTGCGGGAAGCCTTGCCCGGCGTGCGGGAGAGCGAAATCTGCCTGACAAAATATCACCCCCACATTCGAGTGATTGAAATCCACTCGCTCAAGGCTTCGCCGAACGCCCTGCCGGGCGGAATTGTGATTTCGTCCGAAGGACGTCCGGCAACTTGTTGCCCCAAGCGAGTGGATTTCAATCACTCGAACGCAGATGAGACAAACCGGGGCGGTTTGATATAATCAGGATCGGAATTTCACCGATGGCCCCGAAGTATCAAATTTTCATCAGCTCCACCTACGAAGACTTAAAAGCCGAACGCGATCAGGTTATCAAGGCCGTTCTCGAAATGGGCCATATTCCCGTTGGCATGGAAATGTTCAGCGCCGCTGACGAAGAACAATGGAAAATAATTCAACGCCAAATTGATTCCAGTGATTATTACGTCGTTATCGTTGCTCATCGCTATGGTTCCATTGTTCCAGATTTAGGAATCAGCTATACAGAACGCGAATATGATTATGCGATTGAAAAAGGTGTGCCCACACTTGGTTTTGTAATTGATAATTCTGCCGAATGGCCGCACAGCAAATATGATACGGATTCCCAAAGAATTGAAGCGCTCGGTTATTTCAAAACGAAAGTAAAACAAAAGCCCGTTCAATTCTGGAAATCTTCTGGTGATCTTCACGCCCAAGTAGCAATTGCTTTAATGAAAACCTTTAATACTCAACCAAGGCCAGGATGGGTTCGTGCTGATTCTACTGTGGGTCCAGAAGTGAGTGACGAAATTGCGCGACTGAGCAAAGAGAACTCTGAGTTGCGAATTCAAAATAAACAATTTTCAGAAAATAGTCATCCTAACAAATTATTTCCCCTAATTCCATTTGAGGAAGTGCTCGATATTTCAATTTTATCAAAGTCAGGTGATTCAAAACAATATTTAAGGCATAATAAAGTATATGACATGAAATTCAAATACGTATTGCGTAGTATAAAAATGTATCTATTAGAACCAGGAAATTTCCAGCAGCCGTTTAAATTGTTTACTGACATGACAGTAAGAGCATTTCATGCACAAAATGATATAAGAGATTACAATTTAGACGATTTCTTGATTCCCGATGAATTTTTTAAGGATATATTTAGAATTTTAAAAATTCATAATTTAGCATTTGTCAAAACTAACCGTGGGGGACATCTTTTGGAATTAGAAGTGTCGGACTATTGTAAACAGGTTCTTGCAAGTCTTCCGGAATGAGCCTGATTACGATTAGCAATTTGGGGAAAGATTTTGGGCCGCAGACGGTTCTGGAGTCGATCACGGTTTCGGTGGCGCGGGGCGAGAAGATCGGGATCGTCGGGAAGAACGGCGGGGGGAAATCGACGCTGCTCAAGTGCCTGCTCGGGCTGGAGATTCCCGACCGGGGAGCGGTGAAAATTGCGCGGGGGGTGAAGATCGGGTATCTGGCGCAGTCGCAGCTTCTGGACCCGGCGCGGACGGTGCGCGACGAGGCGCTGACGGCGCTCGGGGCGGTTTCGGAGGCGGAGAGCGGCCTGCGGGAGGCCGAGGTCGCACTCGCGGCTTCGCCCACCGACGCGGACCTGCTCGATGCGTACGGCGCGGCGCGGGATCGGTTCGATTTTCTCGGCGGCGACACGGCGTCCGACTCGCTCTTTGCCTCGCTCAGTGCGATGGGCTTCTCCGACGACGATCTGGAGAAAGCGGTCGGGGTTCTGTCGGGCGGCGAGCAGACGCGGCTGGCGATGGCGAAATTGCTTGCCACGGCCCCCGACGTTCTCGCGCTCGACGAACCCACGAACCATTTAGACATCCGGGCGGTAGAGTGGCTGGAGAGCTTCCTCGGGCGCTTCCCCGGCGCGGTTTTATTGGTCTCGCACGACCGCCGGTTTTTAGAGAACGTCGCCAGAACCATCTGGGATGTCGAGAATCAGGGGCTGACGCACTACGCGGGCGGCTTTGCGTTCTACCGCGAGAAGCGCCAGCGCGTGCTGGCCGAGCAGCTGGAAGCGTTCCAGCGCCAGCATCTCGAAATTTCGCGAACGGAAGAGTACATTCGGCGAAATATCGCGGGGCAGAACACCCGCAACGCACAGGGGCGGCGCAAGCAACTGGCACGTGTGGAGCGCCTGGAAAAACCAGGCGGCGAATTGCCCGGAATCCAGACCCGGCTCACGTCGTCGGGGCGGAGCGGGCACGATGTTGTTGTTGCAGAACGAGCCACAAAAGCCTACGGCGACAAGAAAATTTTAGACGCGGTCACGCTCAGCCTCGGGCGGGGCGAGCGGATCGGAATCGTGGGGCCAAACGGGGTGGGCAAGTCCACGTTCTTGGAGTGTTTGACCGGCGACGAGAGCCTCGATTCGGGGTTTCTGCGGCGCGGCCACGGCGTCACGGTCGCGGTCCACACGCAGGATATCGACGATTTCGACAACGAAAAATTAGTTCTGGACGAGTTCTACGAGCGCTCCGGGCTGCCCATTGGCGAGGCCCGAAATCACCTGGCGCGGTTTCTGTTCTCCGGCGACGATGTCTTCAAACCCGTCGGGGCGCTCTCAGGCGGCGAGCGAGCGAAGCTGAGAATGGCGCTGATGGTGCTCTCTCCTGCCAACTTGCTGATTTTAGACGAACCGACGAACCATTTAGACATCGCGTCGTGCGATGCGCTCAGTGAAGCTCTCGCCCAGTACGACGGAACGCTCTTAATTGTCAGCCACGACCGGGAGCTTTTAGATAGCTCGACGACTAAAACCCTCGCGATGGAGGGAAACGGAAGAATGGAGCTGTTCGACGGCAACTACGCCGCCTACCGACGCGCCAAAGACGCCGGAAAACTCACCACGGCTACGAAAGCGCCGACCCCCTCGGCACGCACGCCGGAACCCGTGCTCGCCAGCCCGAGCGCCCACCAGCTCTCCAAGGATCGGGCAAAGGCGCAGAAGAAAGTCGCCGACCTCGAAGTCGAGATAGCGGCGCTCGAAGAAACCCTGGCAAGCCTCGAAGCTCGGCTCGCCGCGCCGGAGTCCGCCGAGCAAGCCGTCGAGCTTTCCCAGGAGTACGGCCAGGTTCAGGCCCGGCTCAGCGCGAAGGTCGAAGCCTGGGGCGATGCGTTCGCCGAGGCCGACGCGCTGGGCGGGTAATGCGGTATTCTGTAGGGCGTATGAAACGTGACGAATTTCTGGCCCTGGGCGGGCTGGCGCTGCTGCCGCTGCTGATGGGCTGCCCCAACACGAAGAAGACCGACGGCAACTCCACGAGCACCACAGGAAGCGGGACGACCATCGCGCCCGGTGGGAAACGGAAAACCGCGCTGAAGGCCGGGCTGGTGACGGATGTCGGCGGGATCGACGACCGCTCGTTCAACGCGGCGGCCTGGGCCGGACTCCAGAAAGCCGAGAAAGACCTCGGCGCAAAAATTAAGTACGTCGAGTCGCGCCAGAGTTCGGATTATGTGCCCAACCTGAACCGATTTGCGGGCGAGAACTACGATGTGGTCTTCGCCGTCGGCGCGATGATGAAAGACGCTGTCCGAGAAGTCGCCGAGAAACACCCGACGACAAAATTTATTTTAATCGACGGCGAGGGGCTGAACCTGCCCAATGTGCTCTGCTATCGGTTCCGCGAGGAAGAAGGCAGCTTCCTGGTCGGGGCGCTCGCCGCGAAGATGAGCAAGTCCGGGATTCTGGGCTTCGTCGGCGGGATGCAGATGCCACTGATCGAGAAGTTCCAGTACGGCTTCCAGGCGGGCGCACAGACCGTCAACCCGAACGTCAGCGTGCTCGTGGGCTATGCGGGCAAGTTCAACGACCCGGCCAAGGGTCAGGAATTAGCGATCTCGCAGATGAACAGTCGCGCGGACATTCTCTACCACGCAGCGGGCGGGACGGGTGTCGGGGTTATCAAAGCCGTGGCCGCAAAGGGCGCGGGCTTTTACGCCATCGGTGTGGACCGCGACCAGGACGAAGAAGCGCCGGGCCGGGTGCTCACGTCCATGGTCAAACGAGTCGATAAAGCCGTCTTCGATGCCTCGAACAAAGTCAACAACGAAGAATTCGACCGAGGTGAGGTTGTCTGGGGTCTCAAAGAAGATGGTATTTCCCTTTCCGAAATGAAGTTCACCAAAAAAGATGTCTCCCCGGAGATCATGGCCTATATCGAAGACCTAAAGAAAAAAATTATTGATAAAAAAATCTCGATTCCGGTCACTCGCCGTGATTATGAAGACTTTTCCAAGCCCAAATGAGCCGTAGCGAGGAACTTTTCGAGCGCGCCCAGAGAGTCATTCCGGGCGGCGTCAACTCCCCGGTGCGGGCGTTTCGGGGCGTCGGCGGCACGCCCGTGTTTTTCGAGCGCGGCGAAGGCCCGCACCTAATCGACGCCGACGGGAAAAAATACTTAGACCTGGTCAACTCGTGGGGGCCGCTGCTCTTCGGGCACGCCGACCCGGCGATCCTGAGCGCCGTCACCGAGGCCGCGAAAAACGGCCTGAGCTTCGGGGCGTGCCACGAGGGCGAGGTTCTCTTCGCCGAGGAGCTTTGCGCGGCGGTTCCGAGCTTGGAAAAAGTCCGGCTGGTGTCGTCGGGCACCGAGGCCGCGATGAGCTTTCTGCGGGTCGCGCGCGGCTTCACGGGCCGCAAGAAAATCGTCAAGTTCGAGGGCTGCTACCACGGCCACAGCGACGCGCTTCTGGCAAAAGCAGGCTCGGGCCTCGCCACTCTGGGGCTTCCCGACTCGGCAGGAGTCCCGCCCGAGGTCACGGTCCACACGCTCACGCTGCCCTTTAATAACTTAGACGCCGTAAAAGAGCTTCTGGACGCTCAGGGAAGCGAAATAGCGGCGATTGCTATCGAGCCGGTTGCCGGGAACATGGGCTGCATCGTTCCGAAAGCCGGTTATTTGTCGGGACTGCGCGAGCTTTGTACAAAACACGGCGTTCTATTACTTTTCGATGAAGTCATGACCGGGTTTCGGCTTTCTCAAGGCGGCGCTCAAGAGTTATTTGATGTTATGCCCGACTTGACCGCGCTCGGAAAGATCGTCGGGGGCGGACTGCCGCTCGCCGCCTACGGGGGACGTGCCGAGATCATGGACGTTGTCGCGCCGCTCGGGCCGGTGTACCAGGCCGGGACGCTCTCCGGGAACCCGGTCGCGGTCGCTGCCGGACGCGCGATGCTGGCCCGAATCGCGTCCGAGCCGCCGTATGCGTACCTCGAAAAGCAAACCGGTCTGCTCGCCCAAAAACTTCGCGAGAGCGCGGCGCGGGCAAACATTCCTGTCCAGGTGAACCAGTGCGGCTCGATGATCACGCTGTTCTTCACCGACCAGCCCGTGACCGACTACCCGAGCGCAAAAGCCGCCGACGCCGCACTTTATGCAAAATTCTTTCATGCTATGCTGGAGCGCGGCGTCTACCTGCCGCCCAGCGCGTTCGAGGCGGCGTTTACGTCGGCGGCGCTGACGCCGACTCACTTTGAAACGGTGGCTCAGGCCGCCGACGAGAGCCTGCGCACCCTTCTGCACTGATTTCTGGAGAAACCCATGCCCAAACCCCCGTTCGATCTTGTCGGAACCGCCGAGCGCTGGCTCACCGACGCCGGTTTCGTCGCCGGATTCTCGCAGGCCGCGCTCAAGGAAGCCGAGAGCGCCCATCAGCCCGCAAGCCTCCCCGACGGCGTGGAAGACCTGCGAGGTCTGCTCTGGTCGTCCGTGGACAACGCCGAGTCGCGGGATTTAGATCAGATCGAGGTGGCCGAGCGGCTGCCGAGCGGCGACATCAAGCTGCTGGTCGGAATCGCGGACGTGGACGCGCTGCTCCCCGGCGGTGGCGGGCTGGAGAAACGCGCGGCAGCCAACACAACCAGCGTCTACGGCGGCGTTCTGCTCTGGCCCATGCTCCACGAGCGCCTCTCGACCGATCTCACGTCGCTCAACGAAGGCCAGGACCGACTGGCGATTGTGACCGAGCTTGTGGTGAACCCCGATGGCACGCTGGAGTCCAGCCGGGTGTTTCGGGCGCTGGTGAAGAACCACGCGAAATTAGACTACGAGGGCATCGGCGTCTGGCTGGACGGTGGCGATCCCCCGCCCGCTCTTGGGAGCAACCCCGCGCTCGCAGGCCAGGTCAAGCTCCAGGACGAGTGCGCGGACCGATTCGCGGCCTTGCGAAAAAAATTGGGCGCGTTAGATTTAGACACGTTCGAGGCGACGCCGATTCTTCGGGGCGGCAAGCTTGTAGACATGAAGATCGTCAAGAAGAGCCAGAGCCGCTCGCTGATCGAGAACGTCATGATCGCGGTGAACGGCGCGACGGTCGCCTGGCTGCGCTCCAAAGGCTTCCCGACGCTTCAGCGCGTGGTGAAGACGCCGCAGCGCTGGGAGAAAATCGTCGAGGTGGCCCGTGCGCTCAACGTCACGCTGCCCGCGACGCCGGATCAAAAAGCGCTCTCGGAGTTTCTCGCGACCCAGAAAAAGAAGAACCCGGCAGGCTTCTCGCAGCTCTCGCTCACGGTGGTAAAGCTTTTAGGGCCGGGCGAGTACGCCCGCGTCGCCCCTACCGAGCACTCGGGGGTACACTTTGGCCTCGCCGTCCAGGGCTACACCCACTCGACGGCACCGAACCGCCGCTGGGCCGATGTGGTGACGCAGCGATTGGTGAAAGCCGCGCTCGCGGGCAAGCCGTGCCCGTTCACCGATGCCCAGTTAGACGCCCACGCGGAGCGGTGTAATTTAATGGCAACGGCTGCGAACAAAGTAGAACGCCGGATTCGCAAGGCCGCCGCCGCAAGTCTTTTGCACGGACGCGAGGGCGAGGTCTTTCTGGGCGTCGTGACGGGCGCATCGCCAAAGGGGATTTTCGTGCGGCTGGAGACGCCCGCCGTCGAAGGCCGGATCGTGCGCGGCGAGAAGGGCCTCGATGTCGGCGATGTCGTCCGGGTGAAGCTCTTCTCCGCTGACCCCGAGCGCGGCTTCATCGACTTCGGGATAGTTTAGTTCCGGCACCATTTTGGTGCTGGCTCGCGGTACAATCAACTCCGTTATGCGAAAGAAAGTCACTATTATCGGGGCAGGGTTCGTCGGTTCGACCTGCGCCCACTGGATCGCCTCTAAAGAGTTAGCCGATGTCGTTCTGATCGACATCTTTCCGGGAGTCGCCCAGGGCAAGGCACTGGACCTGCTCCAGGCCGGGCCGGTCGAGGGCTACGACCTGAACATCACCGGGGGCAGCGACTACGCGCTCACCGCAAGCTCGGACATCGTCATTCTTACGTCGGGTCGGCCACGGACGCCCGAGATGACCCGCGAGGACCTGGTCAACGTCAACGCCGACATCACGGCAGCGTGTGTCGAGCAGGTGAAAATCCACAGCCCTCATGCCATCGTTATCATCGTCTCGAACCCGATGGACACGATGGCGACGCTCGCGTGGAAGGTCTCGGGCTTTCCCAAAAGCCGCGTGATCGGCCAGGGCGGGGTTCTGGACACGGCCCGCTACCGGACCTTTCTCGCGCAGGAGATCGGCTGCTCGGTGGAAGACATCCAGGCCATGCTGCTCGGCGGCCACGGCGACGAGATGGTCCCGCTGCCGCGCTACACGACCGTAGCGGGGATTCCTGTCAGCCACTTCGTGAAACCCGAGCGCCTCGGTGAGATCGTCGAGCGGGCCAAGAAAGGCGGCCTGGAGATCGTGAAATTACTCGAAAAAGGCTCGGCCTACTACGCCCCGGCTGCGGGCACGGTCGAGATGGTCGAGTCGATCTTGAAAGACAAAAAGCGCATTCTTCCCTGCTCGTGCCTTCTCGAAGGCGAGTACGGCGTGAGTGGGATCTTCTTTGGCGTCCCGGCGATGCTCGGTGCGTCGGGCATCGAGAGAATCATCGAAGTCGAGCTGGATGAAACCGAGAAAGCAGGCGTCCTGAAGTCTTCTGCCCTCGTCCGTTCGTCGTGCGAGGTTCTTCAAGAAAAATACCAGGTCTTCGGATAAGCCCTCCCCCTGCCCCCTCCCCTGCTTCGCCGAGGGAGGGGGAACAAAACCTAATTGCATGTCATTCTCTGCCCAGGCTTCCCGTGTTCGGGATCTAAACCGCCCTATTTGGTATCGTCTAATCACTCTTCGAGAATGTATTTCTTTATTGAGCTTTCATTCTGAGAAAAAATATCAAGAATTAGTAGACCACTTTGATGAGAAATTTCACTTCAATAGAAATCGCCCAAGAACCGATCCTCCGACCGAGCAAGAACTTCTGAATGCGCTTGAGGCTGTAATCCAGGAGCGCAGAAAATGCCTGGAAAGACTTCAAGATCAGCAACAAAGCAACCTGCGGCGCAAGCTGGCCCGAAAGAACGCCCAGCGGCTGGCATCGGTGCGGCGGTTTCAGGAGCAGAATTTCGGGGTATAGTGCGGCAGGAGGATTTCGATCCATGTCTCTGCAAGACCAGCTTCCGCCGTCTGAGGAAACTACGTCCACTTCGTCGGTCGCCCCTGTCACTTCGGCAGTCGCCGCTTCCGATACCAGCACCGTGGCTTCGGCCAACGACAAGACCATGGGAATGCTCTCCCACCTGCTCGGGATTTTCTTCGGGCCTCTTGGAGCGCTGATCATCTGGCTGACCCAGAAAGATACGTCGCCCTGGGCCGGATTGGAAGCCAAAGAAGCCCTCAACTTCCAGATCACGCTACTCATCGCCTGGGCAGTTGCCTTTGCGCTGACGTTTATCGTGATTGGCGTCTTCCTGTTCCCGGTTATTGGTCTTCTCTCGCTGATCTTTTCGATCATGGGGGCGATGGAAGCCAACAAGGGGAATCACTACAAGTACCCGTTCGCACTTCGCCTGATTCAATAGATTATCGCCGACATGGACGTCGGTGGCTAAGGGCTTCGCCACAATGCCCTCCGGGCGTAACCCGAGTTCGGGACGTCCGGAGGACATCGTGGCGCTTGCGCCCTTAGCCACCGACGTTTATGTCGGCGGGCCACCAATAGCGGAGGTTTGTGTGGTACAACGGCGTCGGAGGCGATTTTTCAACATGCGGACGGTAGTTTTTTCGATGCTGGCGGCTCTTGCGCTCGTGGGCGCGGCATACGCCGAAGACCTGACGCTTGGCGGCGATGCCAGAGCGTTTGCGATGGGCGGCGCGGGCGTCGCGACCAACGCCAGCAGTGGCGGCGCGACCCGAAACAACGTGGCGTCGCTCGCGTTCGACAAGGGCAACGTGCGCGTCTACATGCCCAACATCGGGGTTCGGCAGAAGGGCGCCGTCAAGCAGAGCGACGGACTGGACTATCTTCTGGGTCTCGGCTCGCTCGGCGGCGCGGCCAAGCTGATCCGGCAGTTCGGCACCACCGACTCCAGCTTCGCCCTCAATGCCAGCGCCGGACTTCGCGTCGGGCACCTCGAAGTGCTCACCAATGCCGTCGGGAGTGGGCGCGTGACCCGCAAGGGAACCGGCGCGGAAGTGCAGATCGATGGCGCGTACAGCCTGCCATCGGTGGGCTTTGCGTCGGTGCTACCCGGCCAGAAAGGGCGCATGAAGCTTGCGGTCGGCGGACGCCTAAAATACGCCAACATCGTGTACTCGCGGCTTCTGGTCGATGCAGCGGGCAACGTCACCACGGCCCCCGAGCTGAGCGGACGTGAGACCGACACCACGCAGGGCGTCGCGGCGGACCTCGGGCTGATGTGGAAAGAGGACAACGACGGTCCTCTCTCCCTCGGGATCGCGGTGAGCAACTTCATCAAGCCACGCGGCGGAAACCCGGCCCTGGGGACGCTCGCCACGACCGCGTCGCTGGGCGCGGGCTATGTCAAGAAGGGCATGACGTTCGCTGTGGACCTCGTGGACATCACGGCGGTGACCGGAAAAGCCCAGGTGCGCACCGGAGCCGAGCTCATGGCCGGGCCGCTTCCCTTGCGCGCCGGGTACTCGTCGGCGACCGGCTTCACCTACGGGACTCGCCTGCTCGGGCTGGACGTGGCGTTCTCCAAGCGTGCGCCGCTGGAGATCGGGCGCACGATCCGGTTTTAACGATGGCCGCGCCGTTCGCCCGGCTACCCCTCTGGACCGAGGCGGACGGCCCTGACACCGAGATCGCACTGGCGTCCCGCGCCCGGCTCGCCCGGAATGTCGGGGGGCTGCCCTTTCCGTCGCGCGGCACCGATGAGCAGCTTCGGCGAGCGGCCCAGATCATTCGTCAGGCGGCGGCGGCCCGCCAGGACGATCTTCCCCCGCTCGAAGCCCACGCCCTGCGTCGGCTCAGCGAGACCGACCGCGCAAACCTTGTCGCTGCCCAGAGGCTCTCTCCCAGCCTCGTGACAGGCGATCTGGGTGAGCGCTGGGCCTTGCTCGATCCGGTCGGGGCGACCTCGCTTCTGCTCAACGAAGAGGATCATCTCAGGCTCCAGCACATCGTCGCGGGCAGCGCGATTCGTAGCGCCGCCGCTCGCGCTCTCGAAATCGCCGATGTTCTGGGCCAGGAAGTGAAGTTCGCAAGGACCGAACGCTGGGGCTATCTCACGGCGTCGCTGGGCAACCTCGGGACCGGAATGCGCGTCTCGGTCTTAGTGCACCTGCCCGGCATGACGGTTCGGCAGCGCCTCGGGGACGAGCTTTCGGTGGCCTATGACTTGGACACGGCGGTGCGCGGGCTACATGGCGAGGGGTCGGAGACCTGGGGCGACCTGTATCAGATCAGCAATCGAATCAGCTACGGGCGCACCGAGCGGGAGCTGATCGACCGCGTCGAGGCCACAGCCCGGCACCTGATCGCCGAGGAGCGTACGGCCCGGCGCGTGCTGGGCGTCGTGCATCCGGGCTACGTCCGCACCCACGCTCGAAACCTCCGCGAGTCGTTGCTTGGCGCAGACACGCTCTCGGCGCAGGAGTCACTGGAGATTCTCTCGGGTCTACGGCTTCTTGCGGGCTGTGGCCTCCACGAAGGCCCGGATGCCCCCACGTTCGCCCGCCTGGTTGCCTCGCTCCGGGACTCCGAGCGCATGGTGGGACAGCGTGCCAACATTGCTCGTGCCGCGACGCTTCGAGATGCGATGCGTCCGTTCTTAGGATTTTGACCCATCCCCCGGCCCCTTGCCCTCACCTTATTCCGACCGGGTACCCGTCGCGGGTGGCGGGGTGAGGGAAGGGGAGTCAGAGGGGTGTCACGGGGTGAGGCCGTTGTCGCGGAAGAGTTTTGCGCGGCGGCGCTCATACATTCGTTCGTGGAAGTGCCGGGGGTCGAACTCGTGGAGGGTGATTGCGGTGTAGAGAAGCTCGACAGGTCCGGCCAGAGCAGGAGCTTGTAGACGCCGTCGGTCACCCACTCGGGCCGCAGAACATGGGTCTTGTCCAGCTCCGGTTCCTCAAAATGCAGGGCGCAACCGAGGTCGTGGAGCAGCCGCGCCAGAAGCTGCTGCCTCGCGTCCGTGTCGATTCCCTCGGAGACGCAGAGTCGGGTGAACTGCCCATACGAAAGAAAGTAAGGCAATTTTTCAATCTCACGGGGAATATCTTTCAGATTTAAACGCGAAAGATCAAGAGTTTCATACTGATTGATAAGAGCAGCGCCGATACGTTTGCGGGCTTCCCGGAAGCCTTGATCTGAAGTCATGGGAACTTTACTTTCTGGGCGGAACGTATACCCGGCAGTGTACCGCAGCAAGGCGTTGACTGGGCCTTCCGGGTGGGTAAGCGCGTTTGGATTTCGGCGTGCCTCGTTTCGGATGGTTTTTTGTTTCCAGGACGAAAATCGTCCGGCTATGGGGCAACAAGTTGCCGTCTCGCTTCGCTCGAAATCTTGGTGTAAATCTCGCCGCAGGCGACAGCGGAGGAACGACGCCCCATAGCCGGACGTTCACCGTCCTGGGCATAGGAGCGTCGTGGTTATCAACAAAGGAAGGTGAGCATCAGATGCGTTTATCCGGGGTCTTCCGGTTCGAGTGGGAAGAGTGGATCAACGCTGATTGAGTTTTCCGGCTCGACTTGGAGAGGTGGACTAACGTTGATCGAGTCTTGCTGCTCGACCTGGAAAAGTGGCGAAGAATTGATGGAGTCTTCCGGGATGTCTGGGAGGAGTGGCGGCAATTTTTTCTGGTTGTCCGGGTCATGTAGGAAGACCCGCACTGAGTTGGTGGGCGATTGCCGGATATGTGGCAAGAGTGGCGAGGTGTTCCGGCGGTCTTGCCGGACGAGCGGGACATGCAGCGAAGAGCGCCGCCGGTTTTCCGGGACGACCGGGAGGGGCGGCGCAGAAGGAGAAGAGAGATGACGAACAAAGAGGTGCAGGAGGCGGTTCGGATCGGGCAGTTGATTCGTACCGTGGACGACAAGCGAGGCGCACGAGACCCGTTCAAGCTTCCGGCGTGGCTGAAGACGCTCCATCACGAGCGACTGGAGATGTGCTTGCAGCTGGAACAGAGCCAGCAGATCGCGACGGGGGATCGGACCACGAGCGCGGACCTCAGGCGCGAGGCGCTGCTCCGGCTGGAGGCGCGGCTACGCGACGGCTTCAACTACCTCAAGGCGATCCCCGAGTACGAATTGGACAGCCCGGAGATCAGGCGCGGCCTGCTGGAAAGCTACGGCTGGGACGGCGGGCTGATCGGTTCGCTTCAGGCCGAAGGAAGGCTGCTCGCGCTGGGCCGCAAGGCCGTCGCCACTGCCCGCGTGATCGAGCCGGAGCGTGCCCGCTACCCCGAGGCGCTTTCCGAGCGCATCAGCCACGAGCTTGCCATCATCGCGTCGCTCGACCCGAAGGCGCGTGCCGGGACACGGAGCGTGGTGACCAAGGCACGCAACACCGCGCTGAAGCAGCTCGCCCTTGCCAACTCACGCGTCCGGCACTATCTCTGTGCCTGCACCGACGAGATTGAAAAGTCGCAGGAGCTGGCAAGTATCGGCTTTCAACCACGCCGGGTCAGTGGCCAGCGTGTCACTCCCCCGGAAAAACCGCTCCCTCCCGTAAAACCCAACAATTAACCCGAGTCACCCCCTTCCCTCGTCCCGACGAAGTCGGAAAAAGACGAGGGCAAGGGGGCCGGGGGGATGGGTGGTGGGATGGGTGGGTGTGCCGGGGATGGGTGGACTCGCCGACGAAACTGCGCTATCCTGCATGTCGAGGTAACCTACAACATGTCTCTTCCCCCGCTCGACTCCGACTACCCGCTCTCTGCCGACCAAATTTCAAGCTTTCAGAAAGACGGCTTCTCCATTCTTCGAGGTGTCGCCAGCGCCAGCGAGATCGCACCGTACCGCGAGGTCATCACGACGATGACCAATGAGTTCGCAAAGACCTATGCGCCCATGGAGAAGCGCGATACCTATGGAAAAGCGTTTATCCAGCACATCAATCTCTGGGAGCTGAATCCCGATGCCGCGAAGTTCTCGCTGGCGCGGCGCTTTGCAAAGATCGCCGCCGACCTGATGGGAGTTTCCGGCGTGCGGATGTACCACGATCAGGCGCTCTACAAAGAACCCGGCGGCGGGCTGACTCCGTGGCATCAGGATCAACAATACTGGCCGCTGAGTGGCGCAAAGTGCGTGACACTCTGGATGCCGCTGGTAGACTGCACTCAGCAGATGGGGACGATGCGCTTTGCTCGTGGCTCGCAAGCTCTTGGCTACCTCGGCCCGGCAAACATCTCCGACGACTCCGAGGCGAAGTTCGACGCATTTGTCAAAGAAAGAGGCTTTGAAGTCGTCTCGGCAGGCAATATGAGCGCGGGCGACGCGACATTTCACAACGGCTGGACACTCCACGGAGCGCCCGGCAACAGCGATACCGAGAAGACTCGCGAGGTGATGACGATTATCTATGTCGAGGACGGAGCCATCGTCCAGCCGCATGAGCCGGGCGGTCAGTCCGGAGATCACGGGCGCTTCTTCCCCGGAACCGTCGCCGGAGACCCGGCTGTGACCGCGCTGAACCCACTGATCTACCACAAAGAGAAGCTGCCGTGACACTCCCGGAGGTTTTAACCAGCAACAAAATTCCGCTGGATACCTCACCCGATGCCCTGGGCGAGCTGACCGATTCGTCGGCGCTCGCCCACGATGGCATTCGGCTCCGCGAGCAAATGGCGCAAGACGGCTATTTATACTTACGGGGCGCTCTGGACAGCAATCAGGTCTTAAACGCCCGAGAAGCGTGTCTGGAGAAGCTCGAAAAAGCGGGCTGGCTGGAGCCGGGCACGGACCTACGCGATGCGATAGCCCGAAAGAGCGCCTCCGGGCAGTATTTCAACCCGGAGCTGGCCGACGACAACCCCGTTCTGCTCAAGCTGCTCTACGACGGCCCGATGATGGCGCTGTACGAGCGGTTCTTTGGCGTAGAAGTCGCGCATTTTGACTTCACCTGGATGCGCGCGGTCGGGCCGGGCGGCTCCACTCAGCCCCACTGCGACCTGGTCTACATGGGCCGGGGCACCCACGACCTGTTCACGTCCTGGACCCCGCTGGGAACCACGGATCTGGTTCTGGGTGGGCTGATGATCCTCGAAAACTCCCACCGGCGCGGAGACATCACGGGCGAGTATTTGAAGCAGGATGTCGATACGTACTGCGCAGGTGGCCCCGGCGAGACGCTGGTCACCGAGGGCAAGCTGCACTGGGAGCACTGGCAGAAGCCCGGCAAGGCCTGGAGCGGCGATCTGTCGGACAACCCGGCGCAGCTTCAAAAGCAGTTCGGGATACGCTGGCTGACGGCGGAGTACGCGCCGGGCGATCTTTTGATCTTCTCGATGAAAACCGTTCACGCAAGCATCGAGAACCGAACCGAGCACATCCGGCTCAGCTCCGACACCCGCTATCAACGCGCCGACCAGCCCCGCGACGAGCGCTGGATCGTCGGGCCGGGCGGCGAGAGGCCGATCAGCCACTCGCTCGCCGCTAAGAAAGGCCGAGTCTGTTGAGAGTCGCGATCCCCGGTACAAAAAAGTAGGCTCCGCCCCGGACAAAGACAAACCGGGGCAGAGCGCACACGCGCCGACGAACAGGCGCGGCGGCATACGTGAACGTCCACGGCGATTTCTCGGTGGGATCGTCCTCGATAATGCCACGCACAATCGGGTCCGGGTCGCTGTAAAGGCCCAGGAACTTGGGATTGTTGCACCAGGTCTGCTGAACAAACTCAAACTGCCTGTTTAGGCTTGCATTGAAGCAAATAAAATAAATTCCCCGTTCCTGGCTTGTCTCAGGAGCGTCCAGCATCTTTTGCGGGTCTAAACTCGGGTCCAGAGGCTTCCCATACGCCCGACTTCGACGCAGAATCCGGTGCCGCTTGGCAACATGAACCGATGCATCGATCTCATCCTGGCTGACATGGGTGTCTTTCGGGTCAACCGTCAGGGTATCGCGCGGAAACGCCCTTCGAATGTGCGACGCCACCGGGCACTTCATTCCGTCAAGGTCATCTTTCGCAAAGAGAAAGTCGTTATCCGGGTCGGGAAGCGCTCCGTCAGCCATCGGCGAGTGATCGAACGACGTTCCCGACGGCCAGCGCCCCACCATCTTGGACGCCAGATGCACGGTGGACTGTAGACTCCCGGTATTTTTGGCGCAGTACGACCAGAAACCTTTGACGTCCTGTTCTAACTGCCGAAAGACCATATAGCTCCCATTTTTGAGTAGTTTATCAACTTGTGGGTCTCTGTCCGATTCGTTGTATTCGTTAGGCAGGCCCAGAATAAACTCACCCGGCTCGATCAAGTTAAAATGATTCTTGTCCGGTACTTTGGTCGCATGATAACTCCCCTTGAGAACTGGATTGGAGATTCCATCCCGAAATCCGAAGTGTTCCTTGGAATCAGGCAGATTTGTCGTTGTCAGTTCTCGAAGTACACACTGCAAATGAACAGAAAGCACTGTTTTTAGTTCTTCCAGTACCGATTCACTCTCGGCAAAGAGCATCAAAACCGTATGGATCGTCTTTTCCGGCGGGGCCTGAGGCCCGCCCCACTCCCAGGTATCCGGCTGATCGCCCAGGATTCTCTGGCGGTGCTCTGCGGTCATTCCCTCGACAAACTCCGGCGCGAGTGCTTTTGCTTCATCGTCCGTAAGTCCCAGAAACCGCAGGCCGTCTATCGTAAAAGCAATATTGACGGCGCTTTTATCGGGTTTCTCGGAAGCTTTTTGCACAAACGGCGTAATATTTCCGATCCACCGACATGCTTCTTGACGATTTTCAAACTTCAGTAGCAAGTAACTTGCCACAGGAAGTTTTGCATAACCAAAAAGAATCATTCCCTGGACGTCTTCCAGAGCACTTTCGAGAGAATTATTGTTCACAGCAGTTGACACCAGGTTTTTGCCTCCTCATCCGTCATTTCGTCGATCAATCCCGCGCGAATCTCGGTGTTATTGTTCACGTTCTGCACCGTAAGCCGAGGATAGGCGCTGTACCAGAACTGCGTCGGAATCTGATGGTAGCGCGTCCAGTTTTTAAATGCTTCATCGTTCTTTGCACCGCCCGTGAAGTAAACCGGCTCGGTTCTTCGTGGTAGCTTCCAGAGTGTCCGTGGAAACCCGACGGTATTGCTCCAGACGCCCGTCAAACCCGCTGCTGCTCGGTCGATAAAGTCTCCGAGATAGTTTTCCCAGCTTCCATCGAAGTTACTGAAGAACAAAAGAGTCTTTTTATCGATCAAGACCCAGCGCGCAAAGTGAATAGAGGGAATTCCACCCAGAGCGCCTTTAAAATAAATCTGAGCCGCCAGCAAATTGATCACTCGAAGCACAAATCGAACCAGAACATCCCGAAACCAGCCGTCTTTTACTTCTACAATATGGGTGAGCTGGTTCTGAACCAATACCTCGTGGTCTTCTCGCTTACGAAGCTCTTGAATATGTTCGGGATCGGGCGTTTCCTGCAAGGGTTTATCACCGCTTTCTTTTATTCGGAGCGTCGCAAACAGCAGAAGCACCAGAACCAGTAGAAAAATAATGGGACTCAGAACAAAGACAATCCCCCAGAGCCACGAGTGCGTGAGAATCAGTGTAATCACAAAACCAACCAGGTAAACACTAAGTATTTTCATCAACAAAGGCTTGAGAGAGCCGGGTTTATACGGAACATGGGCCTGTTTCACCCACTGAAACTTGCTCTGCTTCAGAACTTGCTCCTGGATTTTTTTACGTATTTCTAATCCTGATTTATTTACTAATTCATGTCGTTCTGAGTCGATCAGATTCTGAATACTCTCGCGAAGCTCAGATTCATTTTTTATTTGCTCGACAGTGCGCATGCGGTGACCGATATAGAACGCTTCATAATTTATTTGATGTTTAATTAAATATTCTTTTAATGTTCCCTGAGCAGTTCCCTCACAGAGTTCATAGATTTTCGTAAAACCATCGCCCAGAACCGAGATAAGCTCGTCCAGATGCGTGTCGAGCGGGCCATCGTAGTCAGTGGAGAGCGCCAGCCGAGCGCCAGAAGTGCTTGTTTTGTCGATCACAACCCAGCGCATGAAATGGACGGTCGTCAGCTCTTTCACCGGCAGGAGCGTCGTGTCTTTGATGCGGAGTCCTTCTTGCTTGAGAAGGCATTTGAGGTCTTGTTCCTTGCCCTCGATGATCGGCGTGACGACCGTCAGGGCGCTCTGCGAGATCGGATCGAAAGCCAGGGTCCAGCTCTCGGGAAACGGACCGTCGAAACCGATCTGCCCGGCGCTACCCGAGACGCGTTTGAGGTTCGGGAGGCGCAGAAGTGCCGCAGCAAGCTCTGGAATCACCACACCATTGATATACCGTCCCTGGCACGCATGTAGACCATACCCAAAATGTAAATAGGTGTTGTTTCGTTCGGAATTAAACTCATCGGGCGATTTAAAAACACCAGAATCAAACATTGCTGAGAGAATTCCGACAAAGATTGTCTTTCCTGCAGGAACGTCTCTGCCCCCCACTTTCGTAGCAACTCTGGAATGACGAAGAACTATCGGATTGTGTGGATAAAACCGAAGCGCTTCCCAGAGAGTTCGTCGGATACCCTCGACATCGTTGTTCTTGGCCGAAGCAATTGCCCGTTTCAGTGCGTCCGGGCGACGAAAAAGCTCATCGAGTCCCTGCGTGGTGGCTTTGCTGACAGTATCGACGGAACCGATGATCAATCCCGCTAAATTCCGACGAATGGTGTCGTTGTCGAGCCAGGAAATAAACTCGGGTTCGCGCTGGAGCAAAAGCAATCGCGTTAAAAGGTCGTCGTCGCTACTTACCAGACGATCTGGCGACATCTGGGCCACGTCTGTCTGACGAGAGACAATTAATTTCTCCATGTAGGGCTTCAAACCAGCAAAAGCGTCCTCAGATTTCTTGCGAATAACAGGATCGTCGTTCAGGTTCAAAAATAAATCGTTGAACAATGCCCGCATCCAGCGTTTCATGGTGGTTTGATCGGGGCCAGGAACTCCAAAGTAGCGATCCAGAAGAACCAGGGGCACAAAGTGTGTCAGCTCTTCGACAACATCGATTTGTCCTCGTTGACGCGCGGCTTGAACAACGCTCAGAGCTGTCTCCTGCACGATTTTCCGAATGCGATCCAGATCATCGGGGCTTACCAGGCGGTTGAGCAAGGCTTTCTCGCGGTCGTGCTGCTCACTTTTATCCATGCTCAGCACAAACGGCCCATTGACATGCTCGGTGCGAGTTTGATTGATCTCCGAGATCGTAAAGTCTTCGTCGCGCGTCAGGACATCGATCACATCCGCGTGGCGCGTGATCCAGATATTCCCGCCTATCGACGCGACGGGCCAGAAGCGTCTCAAAAAACCCGAGACGACCAGAGTAAACCAGGTCTGCACCCGAAAGCTGGAGATACCTCCCATTATTGCCCTCGCTCCAGGAAATTCTTACTATCTCTCACCTGTCGCCACCTCTCTCGTTGGAACCAATTACTCAGTATTCCCCAATTTTCAAGAACTGAAACATTTTTTATTCTATTTTTTTATTTTCTTCCATTCAAGTTGTTCTGGAGCCAGACCTGCTGACAGTTTTTTTCTCTGCCAACGAAATGCAAACGGTAATACTGTAGAATTTCCCCACGTCTGATAACTCTGAAGTTTGAAAGGTAATGATGATGCGATTTCGTTTAATTCTTGCAGGAGCGGTGAGCCTGGCTCTTGCCCTATCTGTTGTAGGCTGCTTCGCTGGGCCGGGCATCAACGGCCAGAACCGTACTCCGGAGATACGGCAACTGTTCGTCAACGGCAAAGAGACGGAGAGTATCACGATCTCTCCAATGCAAAAAGTGCACCTGGCTTGCAACGTCGTGGATCGGGACGGCGACAAGATCACCGTGACCTGGAGTCCAAGCGTCCCCTCGGCAGCAACACCCTCTCCAACGCCAACACCTACTCCGACGCCCATACCTACCCCAACCCCGACTCCTACCCCGACTCCGACGCCTGCTGCGCCTTCTCGGGTAGATGCGACGCCGACACCCGAGCCAACCGCAACACCGGCTCCGACTCCCGTTCCGACGCCGACTCTGGAAGAACAACGTCAGTACGACTGGGACTCCGGCGCGACGCTCGGAGACGTGACGATCACGTGTACGGCAACGGACGATCTGGGCGCAAGCAGCTCCAAATCGGTCAAGATCACTGTCGAACCCGCTAAGAAAGTAGGAAACTAATGAATCGCTGGATACTTCCTCTCTCGGCAGTCGTTTTGTCTGTCACCGCTCCTGCCGCTCTCGCGCAGGAGATCAAGCTGACGCTGCCCAAAGGCACGAACTACTCCGTTCGCCAGAAACCAGGCTCCACCCCGACAAGGGCCAAAGACGGCAAGATTGTTGTTCAGGCCATCGTCACGCAGCATGTCCTGCTTCCCCCAGATTGCTACAAGCCGACACTTCTGCGAACGATTGTCTCGGGTCTCAAAGCTCCTGATAAAAAGAAACTTCTGGGATCGTTCATGCCTGTCGTACCAGATTTCAATACCTTTCGTGAAGAAGCTCTGAAGCCTGACCTCGATGTAAACGACTCACCGACTCTATTTGCCTTCGGTGATGCAGTTTACAATCATCAAGAGCTAAATCGCCTGAATAAATCTGGAAAATATTCAATTACCGCAGTTATGGAGCTGGCGCAATTAGAAAAAGCGAAAGACTATCTCTTCTTACTGGATAATAATAATATAGGAACAAATATACCAATAAATGATGTGGTAAATTTCCAGAACCTCGGGCGTTGGTATGTCGATGAGTATGCGGTTCAGGCTCCGGAGCTTCAAAATTTGCGCCGGATGTATGGTGTCCGTATCGAATGGGACATGGAAGCGCACATCGACACTAAAAACCCACAGGAATTTCCGGTACTGAAAGCAATCGAGCCTGATCTGGAAGGTAAAGACTCTGGGCAGGTTACTCCCGAGGTGAAGCCTAAAGAAGGTGCGCCTGCCTTTGATTTTTCCGGTGTACTCGGCCTCGGAGCCGCAGCCGGACTCGCAAGTCCTGGTGTTGAGCCAATGATTGGTTGGGCAGCTTCCGAACGCTCCGATGGGCTGATCGCCGGTCTAAACCTGCGCTTCAAGAGCGGTAGCAGGCTCAGCGACTACACAACAACAGATCGCTATGGCCTGTTTCTGGGCAGGACGCAAGGCAGTACAAGCAATCCGTCGTTTACCGTCCTGGCTCCGAGCTTCAAGGTCGGCCCGAACTCTGTCGTGTTTTTCGGCTGGAGAATCGGTGGCTCGTTTCGAAACAACGGTCAGGGAAAAACGAGTCAGGGACTTGCTGTTGGTGCCGCTGTCCGGTTTGGCGTCAACGGGGTTACTGCCGAAGATAAAGACGCCAAGGCGGAGGCAAACGCGGAGGCTACCAAGCTCGCGGCTCTAAAACTGACCGGAGCAGACAAACAACCATCGTTCGATTGTACGGTAGACTCCCTCACTGCCGTTGTCTTCGATAGAAATACTTACTGGCTGGGTCTTGAGAAAAACAACTTCGTCGAAACGATAGACACGGATGCTATAAAAAAAACGCGCCAGGCAGAGGCGAGTTTAGCGATGGCACTGGCGAACAAAATAAAGTTAGAGAACGCCGTAAAAACGGCAGAGACAGCACTGGCAACTGCTAAAGAAAATAGAAGTAAAGCGACAGAGAAAGAAGCGCAGGCCGCAGCGGACGCCGACGTGAAACAAAAAGAGACGGCACTGAAAACGGCACAGGACAGCGTGACCACGGCTCTGGCTACCGTCAAGACGGCAACGGAAGCGAAAGCCGTTGCGGATCGGGCCTTTCCGTGGGTTCTCTGGCTGAATCGGGAAAAGATCGACACACTGGTTCAGAAGCTGGACTTGAAGAACAAGGTCGAGAAGTGGAACGGGAAAGCCTTCAAAGAGATCAAGCTGGGTGAGTTAGTTTCCGAGCCGGGTGCGATCTATCGGGTTTCGTTGAAAGACGAAAGCTGAAGGAAGCTCTCCTCTGAGTTTGAATCTTCGAGGGCGTCATTTCAAATTACCTCCGGGTAGTTTCAAATGATGACCTCTGAGTTTCAAACTACGTCCGGATAATTAGAAATGCAGAGGAGAGAGTTTCAAATGCAGAGGAGATAATTTGAAATTATCTCCTCGTAGTTTCTAATTATCTGGGAATATTTTGAAATGCGCGAGTGGCTGAAGCCTACTCGCTGAGGGCAACAAGTTGCCGAAGGCTCTCCGAGCCAGCCCCATCTCCCCATTACTGGGGGCCGGGGGGCAAACAAAACGACTTTCTAACTTCTGAGGCGCTGGCCTTTGAGGGTTTTCTTTAAAAATCGCCCGGTGTGGCTCTCGGCGCAGCGGGAGATTTTCTCAGGCGTGCCGACAGCGACGACCAGGCCGCCACCATCGCCGCCTTCCGGTCCCATGTCGATGAGCCAATCGGCGCACTTGATCACGTCCAAGTTGTGCTCGATCACTAATACCGTGCTTCCTGAGTTCACTAACCGCTGTAGAAGCCCTAAGAGCTTCTCGATATCGGCAAAATGCAGGCCGGTAGTCGGTTCGTCCAGGATATAGAGCGTTTTTCCCAGCATTCGCTTGCCGAGTTCGGTGGCTAATTTGACTCTCTGGGCTTCCCCACCCGAAAGTGTTGTCGCGGGCTGGCCCAGTTTTATATAATCCAGGCCCACTTCAGCGATAGTCTTCATCTTGCGCTGCACCGCAGGGATCGCATCGAAGAACTCGACGGCTTCTCCGACTGTCATGTTGAGAACGTCGGAGATCGACTTGCCTTTGTACTTCACTTCGAGCGTCTCGCGAGAATACCGCGCCCCTTTGCAGACCTCGCACGGAACATAGACATCGGGCAGAAAGTGCATCTCGATCTTCAAGATGCCGTCGCCCTTGCACGCCTCGCAACGTCCGCCCGCGACGTTGAAGCTGAAGCGCCCGGTCTTGTAGCCGCGCATTCTCGACTCGGGAGTGCTGGCAAACAGGTCTCGAATCTGGTCGAAGACGCCTGTGTAGGTCGCAGGATTCGAGCGTGGAGTTCGGCCAATCGGTGATTGGTCAATATCGACGATTTTCTCGATGTTTTCGATGCCATCAATGCCGTCGTGAGGCGCACAGACCGTATGCGAGCCGTAGATTTCTTTCATTAAGCGGGGATAGAGCGTATCTTGAATCAAAGTAGACTTGCCGCTGCCTGAGACGCCGGTAACGACCACAAAAGCGCCCAGCGGAATGTCCACTGTCACGTCCTGTAAATTGTTTCCGCGTGCGCCCCGAATCGTGAGCTTCTTACCGTTGCCCTTGCGTCGCTCCTCGGGGATTGCGATCTTTCGACGGCCCGAGAGAAACGCGCCGGTGACGGACTCTTCGACCTTCATCACGTCTTCGGGCGGCCCCTGCGCGACGACCCTTCCGCCGTGGATACCCGCGCCCGGCCCGATGTCGATCAGCCAGTCGGCGGCCTCCATGGTTTCTTCGTCGTGCTCGACCACTAAAATCGTGTTTCCAAGGTTTTTGAGGCGCAGGAGCGTGTCGATCAGCCGGGAGTTGTCGCGCTGGTGCAGGCCAATCGACGGCTCATCCAAAATATACAGGACGCCCATCAGCCCGCTCCCGATCTGGGTCGCCAGCCGAATTCGCTGCGCCTCGCCGCCTGCAAGTGTCCCGGCGGCTCGGTTGAGTGTCAGGTACCCGAGGCCCACATCTTTCAAAAACCCGATCCGCGCGTTGATCTCTTTGAGAATCTGTCGCCCGATCAGCAGTTCTCTGTCGGTCAGCGTCACCTCGCCGAAGAACTCCGTGGCCTTTGCTATCGACATGGAAGTAACGTCCGCGATGTTCTTCTCGCCGAACGTCACCGCCAGCGCCTCGGGTTTCAGCCGACGACCCAGGCACGCCGGGCACGGCTTTGTGGCAAGATACTGCTCGATATCTTCTTTAATGGCCTGGGAACCGGTCTCCGAGAGCCTGCGCTGGAGCATTCCAATGGCTCCTTCCCACTTGGTCTCGAATTTTCGGCCTCGTCCGAACTTGCTTTTAAAATGAACAAATATTTTCTTGTTTTTAAGTCCGTTCATGAGATAATCGAACTGAACTTCGGTCATTTTTGAGATCGGATCGTCCATCGAGAACCCGATTTCCTCGCAAAAGCCCTGAAGAAGCGCCGGGTAGTAGTCCGAGGACCCGGTTTTATTGAACGGAACCAGTGCGTTCTGCGCGAGAGATAGATTTCTGTCTGGCGCGATTCGCTCCGGATCGAACTCCTGCTGATGCCCGAGGCCGTGGCAGGTTGCGCACGCACCGAACGGCGAGTTGAAACTGAACGTCCGTGGCGCGACCTCTTCCATCGAGATTCCGCAGAACGTACAGGCGAGTGCCGTCGAGTAGAGCGTCTCAGTGCCACCGATCACTTCAATGGCTACCAGACCCGTACTTTTCTTCAGCGCAGCCTCAATGGAGTCCGCGAGCCGCTTTTCGACACCAGATTTGACCTGAATTCGGTCTACAACAATTTCAATATCCTGTTTTTTGTTCTTATCTAACGGAATCGGCTCGGAAAGATCTTTTACTTCCCCATTCACCCGAACCCTGGCGAAACCTTCTTTGCGAATTTCATCGAATTCTTTCTTGTACTCGCCTTTTTTGCCCCGTGCTATCGGTGCAAGTACCTGGATTCGAGTGCCTTCGGGAAGCTGCATCACCTGATCGACGATCTGGCTGGGCTGCTGCTGGCTCACGGGCCGCCCGCACTGGTGGCAGTGCGGCTTCCCGACTCGCGCATAGAGCAATCGTAAATAATCGTAGATCTCCGTCACGGTCCCGACGGTCGAGCGGGGGTTTCGGCTCGTACCTTTCTGGTCGATGGAGACAGCGGGAGACAGCCCGTCGATCTGGTCTACGTCGGGCTTGTCCATCTGCCCGAGAAACTGGCGGGCATAGGCGCTCAGACTCTCGACATAGCGGCGCTGGCCTTCGGCGTAGAGCGTGTCGAAGGCAAGCGACGACTTCCCCGACCCGCTGAGGCCGGTGATGACGACTAACTGGTCGCGAGGAATATCGAGGTCGATGTTCTTGAGGTTGTTCTGGCGGGCACCGCGAATGGCGATTCTGTCCTGAGGCACGAGGGGTTTTCTCCGAAAAACGAACGGGTGTTTTCCGCGAGAGTGTACCATATATCGGGTGTTCGGCATCGTTGCCCGGCATTGAAAATACCGGCCTTCCATAAGCGCCCCTCCGGGGCGGCAATGCGACACCCCCTGCTCTCGCAGGCCGGAGGTCTGCTTCTAATAGGCCGGGTACCCGGCGGCTGGGTGATTTTCAATGCCGGATCAAAACCGGGTATGATTTGAGGCGTGAAGCTTGCTGGAATTGTTTTTGCCGGGGCGCTGATAATTATTGGTACGTCGCGGTCGGTGGCGCAGGTCGCGCCGGTCGAGTACCGCACCTTTGTCGAGACGCTGGCGCAACCGCAGTGGCGCGGGCGCGGCTCGGGCGAGCGCGGGAACGAGGCCGCCGCACGATTTGTCGCCGGGGTTTTCCAGAAGGCCGGACTGAAACCGCTCCGCAAGAACTTTTTGCAGCCGTTTACGTTTGCGTACGGCCTGTCTTCCGGGAAGAACAACCGGCTGACTGTGAACGGCACTCGGTATCGGGCGGGAATAGATTTCACGCCGTGGGCGCTCTCGTCGTCGGGGGCTTTCAGTGGGTCGCTCGCTCTGGGACTCGACGGCGACGTTTCCGGAAAAGTAGTCCTGCTTCGGCCCGAGTCGGGTGACTTCCGAAGCATCGCCGGGCTGGTCGCGCAGGCGCGGGAGAAGAAAGCCGTCGCGGCTTTGTTCGTGCGAAAAGATAGCTCGGCGAGCGGGCTGGGCGACGCCGACCCGGCGAGCGCGGATGCCGGAATCCCGGTGCTCCAGGTCAGTTCGCTCGTTGCGCAGGGCTTCAAAATCGGTCAGAGCGTCACGCTCTCCGCCGACGTGCGCCACGAAAAACGAACGACGGCGAATATTATCGGGCTGCGCGAGGGCACGGACCCGGTTTTGAAACACGAAGTCGTCGTGATCGGAGCGCACATGGACCACCTCGGAATGGGCGGAATCAGCTCGCTCGACCCGAGCCGAAAGCCTGCGATCCATCCCGGCGCGGACGACAACGCCAGCGGCACCGCTGCCGTTCTCGGGCTGGCAAAGAGCCTCCCGCCCACGAAGCGTAGCGTTCTGTTCATTTGCTTCTCTGGCGAGGAGCGCGGGCTTCTGGGTAGCCAGTTTTATGTGAACAACCCGCTGATCCCGCTGGAGAAAACCGTCGCGATGCTTAATTTGGACATGGTCGGGCGGCTGAAAAACAACAAGCTCAGTGCGCTTGGCGTCGGCACGGGCGATGTCTGGCCCGCGTATCTCGACGACGTGAATCTCTCCGCAAAGTTCCAGCTCTCGCGCGACGAAGGTAGCTTCGGGGGAAGCGATCACCAGAGCTTTGCGGCGAAGAGCGTTCCGGTTCTGTTCTTCTTCACCGGGCTGCACGAGGACTATCATCGACCGTCCGACACGCCCGATAAGATCGACGCCGACGGAATCGCCCGCATCGCGAGTCTCACGGGAATGCTGGCACAGAAAATCGCCGACGCCCCCACCCGCCCGACGTTCCAGCAGGTCGCCGTCGCCAGCCCCGGACGAACCCGCGCCCGCGCCTCGCTCGGGAGCATCCCGGAGTACGGAACCAGCGTCGTCGGGGTTCTGCTCGGTGGCGTCCGGCCCGGCTCGCCCGCCGAGAAAGCCGGGCTTCAGGCGGGCGATGTGATCGTAAAACTGGGCGGAAAGACCGTCCGGAACATCGAAGAATACACCGCGTTACTTGGCGATCTCTCCCCCGGCGACACCGTCGAGATCGTCGTCCAGCGCGCCGGAAAAGAAGTCACGGTGAAAGCCACGCTCGCCGAGTCGAAACGGTAGTTTGGTACAATACTTTCGAAAATGAGCGCCCCCCTGACAACCGAGACCCGCGAGCGGCTTCTAACCGTTCACCGACGACTTCTGCACCTGCACAAAGCCCTGCTCGATGCCGAGCGTGCGGACTACGAGGGGCTTTATGGAAAAGTCAGCCCGCTGGAGATGCTGCAACTGGCGCTCAGCGACCCGCAATTTGCCTGGCTCAAAGCGTACTCCAACCGAATTTTAGAAATAGACATACTGACCGACGATAAATCGGCCACAGAAACTCAAGCGAATGCGGTGCTTCGGGCGCTGAGCGAGCAACTTGCCACGGAAGAGCGACTTCCTGAGCTGATCCAGCGCTCCCAGGACGTTTTTGACTCGTATACGGCGCTTCTCCCCTTGTTGCCGACACCATGAGCGAAAAAGACACAAAAATCGAGGAGCTACGGGCACAGGCGCTGAGCTGCGATCAGTGCGACCTCTGCACGACACGGAACAACGTGGTATTTGGCGAGGGAAACCCGAACGCGCCGCTGGTTCTGGTCGGCGAGGGGCCGGGCGAGAACGAGGACAAAACCGGACGTCCGTTCGTGGGCCGCGCCGGGCAGCTTCTCGACGAGTGCCTGCTGGAGTGCGGGATCACCCGAAGGCATATTTTTATCACCAACATCGTGCGCTGCCGCCCGACCGCGCCGGGCGAGAGTGGTCGCCCGATGAACCGCCCGCCCACCACAGACGAAGCCGGAGCGTGCGTCGCGACCTGGCTGGAGCCGATCCTCGGGACGATTCAGCCGCTGGTGATTCTCTGCCTGGGCGGCCCGAGCGGAAGCTGGATAATTCACAAGGGCTTCAAGATCATGGCCGAGCGCGGGCAGTTCTTCGAGAGCCGCTATGCAAACTACGCGATTGCCGCCCTGCACCCGGCCTATATTCTACGTCAACAGGGAGAAGCCTACGATCACGCCCGCGCCCTGCTCGTGGCCGACATCGAGGCCGCTCGCAAGAAAGTGATCGAGGCGAAAAAAGAGCCACCGAGGACACTTTTCTAAAAATGGGTCTTCTCGACAGGTTTCGGCGCAAGCCGCCCGTGCCCGGCTGGTGCCCGTACTTCTCGCCCTCGGAGTACGAGCAGTTTCGTTCTCTTATTTCTGTCTACTTTGCCGAAAAAGAGATAGAAATCGAGTGGAGCGACGGACAGCTCAAAGTCATCGGCAAAGAAGATGTCTATGGACTGGGAAATATCGCTCAGAACTGTAGTCGAATTCCTAAAGAGCAATGGAAATTGGCAATTTTCACCCATTTTGATCGAATTCAGTCGTTGCAATCCGAAGGGATGAATAACTTACATGAATTTGAGAGCGTCGAGTCCCAAATTATCGCACGACTGATGCCGCTGGACTCACCATACGTTCAGATGGCGACGGCGGTGTACCGTGAAGAGCTTCCGGGAGTCGCGACACTGCTCATGATCGACATGCCCGAGGCGTTCGCGGGCGTGTCGTCGGAAGCGAAGGCCGCCTGGCCGCTCGACGACGACGCGCTCTACGCCCTGGCGATCCGAAACACCCGAAAGTCGGCGTCGTTCGAGGTCGCCAACGTCGCGCTGGAAGGCTGGACTGTGCGGACGTTCACCGGAGAGTCGTTTCTGGTGGCATCGCTCGCGCTGTGCCTCGGCGAGCTTCCCGGCTGCCTCGGAACCCACGGCGCGCTGGTCAGCGTCCCGACCCGGCATATCCTGCTCTGCATCGCCCTCGACGAGCCTCCCAGCACGGCCCAGACCGCCGCGCTCGGAAAGCTGGCCCAGAAGCTCTTCGGGGACGTTGCCGGGCCGATCCATCCCGGCGTTTTCCACGCGTCGGGCGGCAGATTCGAGAGGCTTATTTGAGCGAGTTCCCCTACGCCCTCGTCGCCATCGACCTCGATGGGACGCTGCTCTCGCCCAACAAATCCATTTCCCGAGAGAATAGTCAGGCGATTCAGCGACTTACGGAAGCGGGAGTTCTGGTCGTGCTGGCGAGCGGGCGGCCCCATCACAACATCCTGCCCTATCACGACGAGCTGAGGCTTTGCGGCCCGATTGTGAGCGGAAACGGCGCGGTTGTTCGAGTCGCCGAGTCGGGTGAGACCTGGAAAGAAGAGCTTCTCGATGCCCCTTTTGCTCGCGAAGTTCTGGCCGAGGGCGAGAGAATCGGGATCACGCAGATCTGGGACGGACCCGGCGGCGTCTTCGCGGTGGCAAAAACCGCCTGGAGCGCGGTTCTCGGAGAGCGCACCCGCTCGTCGGTTGAAAGCAGAGAGATTCCCGCGTCGGGTTCGCCCTACAAAATTCTCTGGATCGACCACGCAGAGACCATCGAGACGCACGAGGTCACGTACAAATCCCTCTGGGGCGAGCGGAGCTACGTCGTTGCGACCGACCCCGAGTACCTGGAGTTCTGCCCGCCCGGAACTCACAAAGCCGCCGGACTTCAGGTCGTCTGCAAGCGCCTTCAAATCCCACAAGAATCCGTTCTTGCCCTGGGCGATGGCGACAACGACGCCGAGCTGCTCGCCTGGGCGGGCTGTGGGATCGCCATGGCCCATGCTCGCCCCAAAGCCCTCGCCGCCGCCGATATAGTCGCGCCGCACGGCCCCGAAGAAAGCGCTGTCGCCCGCGCCCTGAAATTGTTCTGGGCAGGCAGCTAAAGCAGCCTGCTGCCAGGGTCTAAGGAGGCTGAAGCCCCCTGCAAACCCAGCCGCCGAGTACCCGGCCCCGCCGTACCTGTAGCGCCGTTCACGGTGCTTGCCCTTGTCCAGCAGGTTCATTCATGGACCTGGGCTTTTGCGGTAAAATAGAGCCAACATGCCGATCTATGAGTACCGCTGCGCCGAGTGCGCGTCGAAGTTTGAGAAAATCCGCCCGATGAGCGACAAAGACATGCCGCTCGGGTGCCCGTCGTGCGGGAGCGAGCAGGCCCGAAGGCAGCTCTCCGTCTTCGCCGCGTCGGTGTCCGATGGCACCGGCGCATGCGGCTGGAGCGAGAGCACGAACTCCTGCTTGCGCGGCTGAGCGGCCCCGCCAAGGCGCTGACCCGTGCGGTCAGAGAAAGAACGATATAATCGAGCAATGGAAACAAAAGAAATCTTTGGGCCTTGGAAAAAAGGTTATGTGCTCGACCAGCATATGCTGAGTTCCGAATTTGTCGGGTACTCTTCCTCAGGAATTGCTCAGTATAATTCAAAACGTTCCGAATTAGGCGAACTATTATATCAAGGCAAATACTTAAACAATAAATCATCTATCAAAATAATTGGAGACTTATGCATCGATTTTCTAAATTCGTCTAAAATATACCCTGATTTAATTTTGCCGATTCCTCCCAGTAAAGAAAGAGAATGGAATTTAGTATTCGAAGTTTCAAAATATATCAGCCAATCAATTAAGTGTAAATATAATAACGAATCAATAAATAAAATTAAAGAAACAAAAGAAATCAAATCAATTGGAGATTTTGAAACTCGGGAAAATGAAATCAAAGGAGCATTTAATATGGAGTCAAAAAGCGTCACAGGAAAAAGAGTACTATTGGTTGATGATCTTTACAGCTCCGGCAGCACTATGTATGAGGTTGCAACACTTGTTTCATCCAAGGGAGATGCCATAGATGTCTTTGTGCTGTGCTTCACATATACAAAGAGTAAATCATGAAAAAAGTTTTTATAAGTGGATCTCGTAGCATCTCAAGACTCAATACTATAATAAAAAAAGAAATTGACTGCCTTATCGAATTCGAATATAGAATTCTTATAGGAGACGCCAATGGAGTAGATAAAAAAATTCAAGAATATCTTTCTGAGATTAACTATATCCACGTTCTTGTTTATCATGTCGGAGATACTCCCCGCAATAATATTGGCAATTGGAAAATGAAGCAAATACATACAACAGAAAAACCAGGCACAAGAGAATATTTCACAGAAAAAGACATTGAGATGTCTTATGATTGTGACTATTCTTTCGTGGTATGGGATGAAAAAAGCAAAGGCTCACTAAGCAATATAAAACGAATTTTGCAATTAAATAAAAAAACTCGACTGCATCTTAATAAATCAAAAATAATTTATACCATAAATAACATTTCAGATATGAGTAAGATAGGCATAGATTTATCAGTATTTCCTATCCAATCTTTGGAGTTAGAGCTTTTTCCAACAATATGAAAACTTTTTTTGTCACAACGCCGATCTACTATGTGAACGGCGTCCCCCACATCGGGACGGCGACAACCACGGTTCTGGCGGACGCGACCGCACGCTACCGACGATTGCGTGGCGACACTGCCTACTTCCTCACCGGCACCGACGAGCACGGGCAAAAAGTGGCCGACGCCGCTCAGAAAGCGGGAAAGACTCCGCAAGCGTTCGTCGATGAGGTTTCTTTGCGCTACGTCGAGACCTGGAAATTTCTGGGCTGCGATCTCTCCAATTTTATACGAACCAGCGACGAGCGTCATAAAAAAGTCGTGCGGGAAGTTTACTCCAGGCTCGAAAAACAGGGCGATATTTATTTAGGAACCTACGAGGGCTGGTACTCGGTCTCTGACGAGACGTATTTTCGAGATACCGATGTTGATAGTAACGGTTTTGTGAAAGAAACCGGGGCAAAAGTGGAGCGTTTTCAGGAAGAGGTTCATCATTTTAAGCTCTCGGCGTATGGCGAGAAATTAAAGCAACATATTTTACAGAACCCGGAGTTTCTAATCCCCGAGACACGTAAGAACGAAGTGCTGGCGTTTATTGAGAACGGTCTGCGGGACTTTGCTATTTCTCGGAAAAACCCCGGCTGGGGCATCGAGGTGCCGAACGATCCGAGCAAGGTGTTCTATGTCTGGTTCGATGCGCTCATCAACTATCTCACCGCGTCCGGCTGGCCCGACGCGCCCGATTGGGAGACGCTCTGGCCCGCCGACGCCCACCTGATGGCCAAAGAGATCTTCGTCCGGTTCCACGCGACGTTCTGGCCCGCGATTCTCATGGGCCTCGGGCTTCCGCTCCCGAAGCATATCGTCGGGCATGGCTGGTGGACCGTCGGCGGCGAGAAAGGGGCAAAGAGCAAGGGAAATATCCCGCTGCCGCAGGATGTGGCTGGCTGGATTCAGGCCGGAAGCGGGGTCTCGGAACCGCTCGCTGTCGATGCGCTTCGTTATTATTTACTGAGAGACATTCGCTACACCGACGACTCGGAGTGGTCGCTCGAAATTCTTGCAAGTCGCTACAACGCCGACCTCGGAAACGACCTCGGAAACGTCCTCAACCGGGTTCTGGCCGCAAAATACTTCGACGGCACGATTCCCACAGGTGCCTCGCTCGACGAGAAGTTAGTCGCGCTGGCAGGCGCAACCGTGAGCAGCTACACCGACGCGCTGGAGAAGTTCGACTGGGGTGCGGCGCTTTCGAGCATCTGGGGCCTCGTGCGGGAGCTGAACGTCTACCTGGCGGAGAACGCCCCGTGGAAGGCCGCCAAAGAAGGCCGAAACGACGACGTGAGCCGGGCGATCTACAACGCCCTCGAAGGTGTCCGGCTGGCCGCGTACCTGCTCAGCCCTGCCCTCCCGAGCGCCGCGCGCGAGATCTACCGACAGCTTGGCCTGAGCGACTTCGGGCCATGGGAGAGTCAGAGCATTTTTGGGGCGCTTCCGGGCGGCACGAAAACCAACCCGCCCGCGCCGCTCTTCCCGCGCCTCGACACAAAGCTGTTTTTAGAAGCTGCAACCCCGAAAGAAACCATGGAAACTACTACCGAACCTATCGAAGAAGCCAAAGAAGTCAACCCACTCGTCACTATCGATGACTTTGCGAAGATAAAATTGGTCATCGCCGATGTCCTGGCCGCCGAGCGCGTCGAGAACACCGACAAGCTCATGAAGCTAAGCTTAAAGATCGCCGATGAGGAGCGCACCATTATCTCGGGGATCGCCAATGTCTATGCACCGGAAGATTTAGTCGGGCGTCAGATCGTGTTGTTTGCGAATCTTCAGCCCCGGAAGATGCGCGGCATTATGAGCCAGGGAATGCTGCTCGCGGCCTCGGATGAAGACGGCAACGCGATTCTTTTAATGCCCGATAAGCCCGTCAAGTCGGGTACTGAGATTCGGTAGAAGCCCGTCGGTCCCAATAACCAGCTCCCTATCCCCCAGTAATGGGGGTATAGGAAAGAATTATCTGTTACTTCGGCATTTTGGTGCGTTACTCCAGAATATCTTCTTATCTCTCCGAGCAATCTTCGTGTTGCTCCAATGCATCTTCGCGCTGATCTGGCTCGGCTTCTTGTTACTGCGACCTATCTTCGTGGCGTTCGGACAAATCTTCAGGTTGCTCGGGCTTTTCTTCGCGTTGCTTTGAAATTTCTTCGTGGCGCTCCGAAACATCTTCCTTTGTTCCCAGGACGAAAATCGTCCGGCGATTTGGATTCATTTACATCCCAGGACCATAAACACCCAGAGGATACCCGGGCTATGGGGCAACGAGTTGCCGTCTCGCTTCGCTCGAAATACTCCCACGCCCAATCCCCCGAGGCGCTATAATTGGGTCATGCCACTTTGCTTTGCTGCGATTTTACCGCATGGCTCCGAGATCGTCTCGCAGCTTGCCGACGACCCGAAGCTCATGGAGAAAACCCGCGCGGCGATGCGCGAGGCGGGGCGGCGGTTTGCAGAAGCCAATATCGACACGGTGATCGTGCTGGACCCGCACGCGGAGTTCATGGTGCAGGGAGCGATCACGCTCGGGGCGACGTTCCATGCCGCTGGAATTTTAGGCGACCCGGACGACGCGCATATTAAAACGACGTTCGAGACCGATGTTTTGCTCGTCGAGGAGATTATCAAGGCAAGCGACGGAAAGCTGCCTCTCGTGCGGGCGGTCGGGAGCGAGAAGGGGCGCGATGCCGTTCTCCCGCTCTCGTGGGGAGCGCTGATCCCGCTGTGGTTCACGGCGCATCCGCTCATGGACCCACGCCCGAAAGTGGTCGTCGTGGCTCCCGAGCGCCGGATCGAGCGGGAGAAACTGCTCGACTTTGGACGACTTTTAGGCCAGGTTGCCCGAAAGAGCGAGCGCCGAATTGCGCTGATCGCATCGGGGGATTTAGGACACGGACACGACGAAAGCGGGCCGTACGGGTTTTCGTTTGCGAGCGCCGAGCACGACCTGCACTTCTGCGAAGCTCTCGTCGATGGCGAGCTGAGCGGGATTCTGGGCTTCACCGACGATTTTCTCGAAGACGCCCTGGTCGATGCGTTCTGGCAGGTGCTCGTGCTCCACGGCGCACTGGAAAGCGACAAAAGTGCCCGGCCCGAGCTGCTTTCGTACGAGGCCCCAACCTACTTCGGAATGGCCGTCGCGGTCTGGGCGCTGTAAAATCAAGCCATGACGCGCCTTGCCACTCTCTGCCTCGCTCTTGCTCTCCCGCTGATCGCTCTGGCCCAGAAGCCGCCGGGCGAGCGCCCGATTGTCTTCGGGGCGAAGCTGGCCGGGCAGAAGTTCTCCCAGATTTATCGGATCAACCCGGACGGCACCGGAAGGCTCGCGCTGACAAAGCCGACGCTTGACGCGACCTACCCGCGCTGGTCTCCCGATGGCAAGTGGATCGTGTACACGGTCGGCTACAGCCAGGACAAAGGCCAGAAGTTCGTGGTGGACGAAGGCGGCAAGAAACCGGCCCGAAAAGTGACGGACGCCGCCGAGTTCGACTGGGTACGCGACCTGTCCGATCAGGTGGCTCCCGGCGGCAAGCACGCACTCGGCGACACATCGGTCGTGGAAGTGGCGACCGACAAAGAAACGCCGCTCGCCGACACGACTCTGGAGACGCCTATCGCGTGGCTCGATGCAAAGCGCATTCTCTCGGTGAAGAACGACGAAAAAGACAAAGCCTTGCTGGAGAAGACCACGATCCGAGTCCACAGCCTGGACGGGAAAATTACGTTCCAGTTCGCCCCGAAACCCTCCGAGGAAGACACCACCCGCTTCGACGACGAGGCCGACTATGGTGCTATCTGGCTCCTGCACCGGGTGCCGCTGGAAAATAAGTTCGTTCTGGCGCGGCTCGGGGGGGGCAACCGCGAGGGCAAGTGGCCCATCGGCTTGCTCGTGGACGTAAAAACCCAGAAAGTGACCTGGTGGGGCGAGTTCGGCTACTCCGGGATGTTCTTCGCTCCCGACGGCAAGCGCTTTCTGACCAGCTTCAACCGCAAGAACCCGACGACCCAGAAAACCGAGAACACGCTCTACATCGGCGCAATCGACAGCCCACAAAAGCTAACCCCACTGGTGAAAGCCACCGATCTCATCATCGGCGACTGGCGCGGCGGCACCGCGAGCCAATAACGGGGCATTTACGAGGCGCTATCGCGTTGAAACGGCATCGAGAGCAAAAATTTAAAGTTCCCAGTGTTCGGGGGCGCGCCAGAGGCCCGAGAGGGTGAGTTCTTTTAAAAATAGAAACTCTTTGGGGATGCGGTCATAAAGCTGGACGAAAAGCTCGTCGTGGCTGGCGATCTCTTTTTGCCACTTGCTCCGGTCAATCGACATTAGCTCATGGAACTGCTCTTCGGTGTAGTCCAATCCGCGCCAGTCCAGGTCTTCGTAGCGCGGCATCCAGCCTATCGGCGACTCGATCCCAAACGCTCTCCCCCGTGCCCGCTCGACGATCCACTGGAGAACGCGCATGTTCTCGCCGAAGCCCGGCCAGAGAAACTCGCCCGACTCGCTCTTGCCGAACCAGTTGACGGAAAAAATTCGCGGCGGATTCGGAATCGAGCGCCCGAAGTTGAGCCAGTGCGTGAAGTAATCGGCCATGTGGTAGCCGCAGAACGGCAGCATCGCAAACGGGTCGCGCCGGACCTTCCCGATCTCGCCCGCAGCGGCAGCCGTCATCTCAGACCCCATGGTGGCGGCGGCGTAGACCCCGAAGCTCCAGTTGAAGGTCTGATACACCAGCGGAACCGTGTCGGAGCGCCTGCCGCCGAAGACGAACGCGGAGATCGGGACACCCTGCGGGTCGTTGTAGGCCGGGTCGATGGACGGGCACTGCGAGAGTGGCGCGGTGAAACGGGCGTTGGGGTGTGCGGCTTTGCGGCCCGCTTTTCCGTCCTCGGGGGTCCAGTCGTTGCCCTGCCAGTCGATCAGATGCGCGGGCGGCGCATCGGTCATGCCTTCCCACCAGACATCATTGTCGTCGGTGAGCGCGACGTTGGTGAAAATCGTGTTTTTCTGGATCGAGGCCATGGCGTTGGGGTTGGACTTCTCGCTCGTTCCCGGCGCGACCCCAAAAAACCCGGCCTCGGGGTTGATCGCGTAGATTCGTCCATCGGGACCGGGCTTGATCCAGGCGATGTCGTCGCCCACCGTGGTGATCTTCCAGCCTTCGTTCGAGAGGGACTTCGGCGGAATGAGCATCGCGAAGTTCGTTTTTCCACACGCACTCGGGAACGCGGCGGCGACGTAGGTCTTCTCGCCGCGTGGGTCCTCGACGCCCACGATCAGCATGTGCTCGGCCAGCCAGCCTTCGTTGCGGGCCAGGACCGAGGCGATTCTGAGGGCGAAGCATTTTTTGCCGAGCAGCGCGTTGCCGCCGTAGCCCGACCCGAAGCTCCAGATCATGCGCTCGGAGGGAAAGTGGACGATGTACTTCTCGCTCGGGTGACATGGCCAGGAGACATCGGGCTGATTTTCTTTGAGCGGCATCCCGACCGAGTGGACGCACTTCACAAACTCGCCGTCGTCGCCGAGCTGATCGAGCGCCGCGCGGCCCATCCGGGTCATGATCCGCATACTGGCTGCGACATAGGGCGAGTCGGTCACCTGAACCCCGATATGGGCAATCGGCGAGCCAATCGGCCCCATCGAGAACGGCACGACGTAGAGCGTCCGGCCTTTCATGCAGCCGTCGAACTTCGGGGTGAGAGCCTTCTTCATCTCGCGCGGATCGACCCAGTTGTTGGTCGGCCCGGCCCCGCCTTTGTGGGTCGAGCAGATGTAGGTCCGATCTTCCACGCGGGCGACATCGGAGGCATCGGAGCGGGCGAGAAAGCTGCCGGGGCGCTTCTCGGCGCTCAGCGGGATCAGGGTTCCGGTTGTGACCATCTGTGCGCAGAGAGCATCGTACTCTTCTTGAGAGCCGTCGCACCAGTGGACGAAGTCGGGCTGGCAGCGGCGCATCCACAGCTCCACAAACTCATTCAAACGGCGATGCGTCGTCGGCGACGCGGAGACCAGGGGTTCTGACATAGGACTGTCCCAATTCTACCCAATCGTAGCTCCTGTGTCAATCGCTCGGCAGTAGCGTCACCCGTAGCGACTTTTGCACCTGCATGCCCTGGATGGTTCGCTGACTACCCAGTGACCGCAGCTCTCTCTCCAGCGCCGGGAGCCTGGCACGAGGAACCTCGAAGCGCTCGGACGCGTTGTCCAGGCGTCGCCCGCCCGCCAGGAGAACGCGTCGCTCGACTTCCACGCGCGAGATCGTCACGACGACTTCGATGGCCGAGAGCGCAACCCGGCCTTTATCTTCGACATCCGCGCCCGACGAGGCAGGTTTCATGGCTTGCTGGATCGAAGTGGAGCGGGCGCTGGCATACGCCATCTCTTCTTCTGGCTGGCTCTTCGAGAGCGTGGGAGCTACTGCAGACATCGCGTCGGCGACAGACTCCGACGCGGGCACCGGCTGGCCCATGGTCTTGCTGCTCTCGCTCCGCGACGCGCCGGGCGTCGTCAGCGAAGGCCGGATGAGAACCGCTGCGACCAGAGCGGCAGCAGCGGCGCTTCCGGCCAGGCCCAGCGCCAGCGCTCTCGTCGGTCGCCGTACACTTTGAGAAGGCATGCTCGGAGCCGCCTGAAGAAGTCGGGCACGCAGATCTGCCGGGAGAGACTCGGTGGAGCGCAACCCCGACAGCTCCGTCGAGAGCTTCTGAAGCGCGGCAAGCTCGGCGCGAAGCTCGGGAGACTGCGAAAGCTTTCGGGTGAGCAAAAATCGTCGCCACGGGGAAAGCTCGCCATCGACAAACGCTTTCAGGTCTTCGCTCACGGAGTCACCTCGCCCAGAATCCCGCGCAGGTTGCGAAAGGCATGGAACAGCCGCGATTTCACCGTCCCGAGCGGAACTCCCAGCGCCTCGGCGCACTCGGCATAGGTCAGCCCGTGCAGCTCGTGCAGAAGAACCACATCGCGGTGGTCGCCCGAGAGTGTCTGGAGCGCGGCCTCCAGCCGATCCCGAAGCTCGGAGCGCTCGGCGGAGCGCTCGGGCGAGGCGAACTCGGGGGCGACGAGCGGTGCGGAGTCCAGGTCAACCCCCTCGGGCTTTCGGCGCTGGACATGTTTGAGGCAGTGGTTCATGGCGATTCGGTACATAAACGTCGAGAGTGCGGCCTCGCCCCGGAACTTCCCGATGCTTCCCGAGAGCGCGACGAAAACTTCCTGGGCAATGTCTTCGGCGTCGGCCTCGCAGCGGGTGTAGCGCCGCGCGAGCGAGAGAATCTTTGGCCCGTAGCGATCCACGACCTGCGCGAAGGCGTTCCTGTCGCCCCGCTGCAGCGCCCGAACCAGCCGCGCGTCCTCTCTGCCCACCATCACTCTATTGTTCCACATAAACTCAAAAAGGTTCAGCGCCGACGTTTCCGGATTGGTTGGAATCCCAGGAGTGAGCTATGCGAAGGTTAGAAGAGAAAAAAGAGAAAGATGACAGTCTCACAGATTAGACATTATGCCGATTTTGGCCGTGGAATAAATTCCCGGCTGAGTAAGCGATTCGACCTGCGTCGAAACAGGACTGTTGATACTCATTGAGTATCGTTGAGCCTGTCCACGTAGGTGGACATTCTTACCAAGCCGGGAATTTATTCCACGGAAATCAAATTGGCATGACGTCTATTCCACCCGCGCCCGTCCGTGCGCCCGCGCCCTGCCCGACGGTCCAGGTCGAGCGCCTGACTTGCTTCGTCTGCGGCCTCGGGCGGGAGGCAGGCGAGCTTGTCGGCACGAATGACCCGGCAGACTGCGTGCATGTTTCCTGTCTTTCCAGGCCCATTGAGTGGTAAACTGAGCTGGTTTTCGGACCGGTTCACCTGCCATGGCGACGATTTCCCCTTCGATAGATCCTGGTCTTGAGACACTGACACTCTCCGAGTTTCTGTCTATCGCCCAGAAAGTGATTCAGGGCGTCCCGACGTACTGGATCGAGGCCGATATCGCCGATATAAAACAACGCTCGGGACATTATTATCTTTCTCTTTCGGAAAGCGATTTCGACAGTGGAAACATCGCAAAGCTCGAAGCCCAAATCTGGAAGAGCACGGCAAGTTTCGTTTTAAATAAATTTAATAACCTCACCAACGATTCTCTCAAAAAAGGCATGCGGGTCCGGGTCCAAGTCAAAGCAAATATTCATATCAAATACGGTTTTTCGGTCACTATTCAGGATATAGACCCGGAATACACCCTGGGGAATATCGAGCTTCAGAGAATTAAAATCCGTGAGGCGCTTATCTCTCAGAATATCTATCAAAACAATAAAATTAATTTCCCCACGCCCAGAGACTTCTTTCGCGTCGCCGTGATCTCCCCAAAAGACTCCCATGCGCTCGCCGACTTTCGCGAGGTGGCCGACGCACTCTCAGCACTGGGTTTATGCGAGTTCGACTACTTCGGCGCAACGTTTCAGGGCACGGAGACCGCAAACAGTATCTTCGAGCAGCTAAAAGCGGTGATGAATCAGCATAAAACGAGGCCCTACTGTGCGCTTTGTTTGATTCGAGGCGGCGGGAGCACCTCTGACCTGGCCGAGCTGGACCGCTTCAAGCTGGCGCATGCGATCTGCTTCTCTCCGGTGCCGGTGTTTACGGGGATCGGGCATGAACCCAACCACGGAAGTTTAGACGAAGTCGCACATCAGAAGTTCGATACGCCGTCCAAAGTGGCTCTGCATATCAAATCGACCATAATTAATACGACTCGGGAGACCGAGTTTCTATGGAGTGCGATTCAGCCGGTGTTTGAGATGAGCCTGGAAAGATCTCGGTCTGAAAATAACCGAAATTTTGAGTTCATAAAAAATAAATTAGATAACTCAGTGCTTAAAGAACGAACTAAAATCCACGAATATTCGAATACTATTTCTGATTCGGATGAAATCTTACTGAAATATAATTTTGAATTAGAGACAGAGCTAAGTTTTATCAAAAGCAAGATTTCCCAGTCGCTCAAGCTCGGCAAAAAAGAAATCGACCGGGAGCGCAGCGACGTAGCGACGCAACGTCAGGTTGTTATCAAACAAGCAAGAGCGTCGCTGGAGCAGACGATCTCGGAAGTGTTAGGGCTTTCTCCGAAGCGCACTCTGAGTAGAGGATTCGCCTATGTCACCAATCCGAGCCGTGAGTACGTCACCACAACGCAGAAAGCCCGAACATCGAGGCATTTGACGGTTCATTTTACCGATGGCAGCATCGAGGCAAAAGTAGATGACCCCGAAAAAGAATAAATCTGAGACCTATGCCGAAAATCGAGCAAAACTCAAAGAGATTTCGGACAAACTGAAAAATTCAGACGAAATCGATATCGACGCCCTGATTCCCATGATCGAGGAAGCGACCTCGGCGTATAAAATCTGTAAAGATCGAATCGAGCAGGTAGAGAAACTGCTTCAAGAAAAATTTCAGAACACCGAGGAGTCGTAGAGCCAGAAAACGGCCTGAAGGTTTTCCCGGCTGCTGGGTCCAAACTCGAAAAATGAGTACTCTCTTAATTTTCGCTCTACTTCTCTCCCTGGGCACCGTGGCGCGAGCCGAGACCCGGACGTTCCCCCTGCGTCATCTGACTCCGGGGGCGCTCGCTCAGACACTCGGCGACGAGCTACAGGCGCTCCTGCCCGAGGGCATCGAGGCGATGACGCTGGAGCTGAAAAAGAGCGCGGTCACGTTTACCGGCACTCCCGAGGCGCTCGCCCAGGTGGAGACGCTGCTGAAGCTTCTCGATGTGCCCCCAATTCGGATGAAAGTGACGCTCAAGATCGTTCAGGGCACGCGCTCCGCCCAGAAAGACGGCATGGCGATCAACAACAAGCCACTCTTGCTGACCGAGCCGGGCCGGTATCGCTTCCACGTGACTCCGCACCGCAGCGCGAGCGGCCTGATCTGGATGCTCATCGAAAGTCCCGTCGAAAAGTTCTATAAAAAAGTGGCTCCTGGCAAGGCCGAGTCGATTCGGTTTGCCGATTGTGTCGTCTGGGTCACCGTCGAGGCTCCTCGGAACAGCGCCGTATCGCCGGGCTGATACACTTTCGCCATGGCAATCGACGTGACAGTGATCGGGGCGGGAATGGCGGGGAGCGAGGCGGCCTGGCAAGCGGCGCAGCGGGGCGCGAAGGTAAGGCTGATCGAGATGCGGCCCGTGAAAACCACTCCGGCGCACACCAGCGACAAGGCCGCCGAGATCGTGTGCTCCAACTCGTTCAAGTCCAACCATGTCTCGAACGCCAGCGGGCTTCTCAAAAGCGAGATGCGAAAGTTAGACTCGCTGATTGTTTCCTGCGCCGACGCCACGAGCGTGCCCGCCGGAGAAGCCCTCGCGGTGGACCGGGATGCGTTCAGCGAGCTGGTCACCGAGAAGCTACAAAACCACCCGAACATCGAATTTATCCGGGAAGAAGCCGTCGAGATTCCCGCAGACGGCCAGGTGATTGTTTCGAGCGGCCCGCTCACGTCGGATGCACTCGCGGCGCAGATCGGGACACTCACCGGGCGCTATGATCTGTACTTTTACGATGCCGTCGCGCCGATTGTCGATGCCAGTACGATTGATTACACCAAAGTTTTTCGCGCATCGCGCCGGGGCAAGGGACTCGAAGCGGATACGTCCGACGACGCCGCGTATCTGAACTGCCCGATGAACAAAGACGAGTACCAGGCGCTCTGGAAAGCCATCACGGAGGCCGAGCTTGCCCCGGTGCACGACTTCGAGGACATCAAATACTTCGAGGCGTGCCTGCCCGTGGAAGAGTTAGCGCGTCGTGGCGAGAGAACTCTGTCATTTGGGCCACTGAAGCCCGTCGGACTGGAAGACCCGCGCACGGGCCGCCGTCCGTGGGCCGTGGTGCAGCTTCGCCAGGAGAACAAAGCAGGAACTCTGTACAACCTGGTGGGCTTTCAGACCCGGATGAAGTGGGGTGCCCAGAAAAAAGTGCTCCAGCTCATTCCCGGTCTGGAGAGCGCCGAGTTTGTCCGCTTCGGCGTGATGCACCGAAACACCTACATTCACTCGCCGAGCCTGCTCGACCAGACGCTCGCGCTGAAGTCCGACCCCCGAATTCGGTTCGCCGGGCAGATTGTCGGTGTCGAAGGCTATTTGGAGTCGGCGGCGATGGGCCTGATCGCCGGAATCAACTCAATTCGCCCCGAAAGCCCGGTTATTTTCCCACAAACGACATCGCTGGGCTGCCTGACACACTATGTTGCCAACTACGAGGGCAAAGACTTTGCGCCGATGAACGCCAACTGGGGAATGATGCCCGTTTTAGAGGGCGAGCGAATCCGCGACAAGAAAGAGCGCGGGCGCACCATGGCCGCACGCGGCCAGAAAGACTTCGATGAAACGAGAAAACAACTGGGGCTGTAAGCCGCATCCATCAGGTCCGGAAGCGCAGGTAGAAACGTACTGTGATAGCGCAATAGAGTACATACACGCCCGAGGAAGTACCTTAAACCTGTCAGGAGAACTGCTCTACGCACGAATGCCAGAGGGAACAATCTATCGCTTTGCCTATGTAAAGACCGAGTCAGATGAAGTGATTGAAATGAACGGCCACTTCCTCTCTCCGGCTGAAGCCGCATTCACAACAATTGTTGACCAGCAAACCAGCGAAACTGAGATGGGTAAATCTCAGCCCTGCCTGATTCATTCAGAAGGGGCGCACAAAATTTTATTTCATCAAAGAACGACTGCACACAGTTTTCGACACTGGAAGAAAAGGCTAAAAGAACAGGGCAACCGCATTTGAAATTGCATTGATTGCTGTTGGGCGATAGCCTCCAAAAACAGTCCCTTTCGACCTTTTTGGAGTTGCCGCCATGAACCTGCCCGATGCTTTTCAATCTCTGCCCGACCCGCGCC
>JANLTX010000115.1:0-7825 GCA_031363095.1 Armatimonadota bacterium
GCCTTCGTAGTTATCTACAGACTTGTGGCAAGCAGGGCTTGAATCGACTGGAGGGCTTGATCTCCGTTTTCAGGGGACAGCCGATGTTACCTGCACTCCAAATGGAGGCCTGAGTAGTTACATCTTCACCCATCTCAGGATCGTAGGGAACTCCATCGATGATTGTCGGTGCTTCATGAATAGCAGTAAGTGTCTGAATCGTGACATACTGATTCTGAGCAAAAACAGGAGTGGCACAGGCACCAATGAGCAAGAATGCTCCCGCGATGACGATGTTCTTCATCTAACTACCTCCAGAGCTACTCTACCGGAAGAGTGTAGCTCAGCAACGAGTTCTGGCGATTTTTGCAGACTAAATCCACAAAAAATGGCTAACGACGAGAGCGGAACCGACGAGAGCGGAACCGACTTCTAATTATGGCACATCATCTCGTTGCTGTCAAGCTGTTTTTGTTGTTCGATTCGGAAGATTTTTCGGTACACTGCATTTCGTGGAGCTTTACTTACCCCTGCTGATCTTTGTAGCGGCGGCCCTGTACGCGTCGGTGGGGCACGCGGGGGCGTCGGGGTACCTGGCGGCGATGGCGCTTTTCCACCTTGCCCCCGATGTCATGAAACCGAGCGCACTGGTGCTGAACCTGCTTGTCGCGAGCCTGGCGACGGTGCAGTTTGCGCGGGCCAACCGGGGGATTGCCTGGAAGACGCTCCTGCCGTTCGCCGTCGGGAGCGTCCCGCTGGCGTTTGTGGGCGGCTACATCTCGCTTCCAGGAACCTGGTATCGTCCACTGGTCGGGCTGGTGCTGCTCGTTGGTGCGGTGCGGCTGATTTCCCCGCCCCCCAGTTCCCCGCCCTCGAAGGACGGGTCTTCGGAAACAAAGCCACCCAGTGGCTGGGTACCCGGCCTCCCCATTATTGGGGCCGGGGGACTCGGGGCGCTGATCGGGCTGCTGGCGGGGCTGACCGGGACGGGCGGGGGAATTTTCCTGACGCCGCTACTTCTGCTCACAGGCTGGGAGGAGGGCCGAAAAGCCGCCGGAGTGAGCGCCGCGTTTATTCTGGTGAACTCACTCGCCGGGCTTGCGGCAAAGCCCGGCTCGCTCGTGCGCCTGCCGCCCGGCTTTGCGCTCTGGGCCGTGGCCGCTACTCTGGGCGGCGCACTCGGGGCCACGCTGGGAAGTCAGAAGCTCTCGCCCGTCGGGCTGCGGCGGGTGCTGGCCGCCGTGCTTGTGGTCGCTGCCGGAAAGCTGATCTTCACCAAATGATCGCGTTTCTTCTGCTGGCGGGCGGGCTGTTCTACAAAATCATCGTGCCGATGCTGCTCACGGTCGGGATCGGGGCGGTGGCGCAGAAAACGCACCCGCTGGACCTCGCGACGCTCTCCCGGCTTCAGGTGCGAGTGCTGCTGCCCGCGTTTCTGTTCGTGCGCCTGTTCGAGTCGAATCTCTCCGGACGACAAATTGCGAGCGTCGCGCTGACCACGCTTCTCATTCAGGCCCTACTTGGAACGATAGTTTTCGGAGTCGGCAAGCTGCGCCGGGTCTCGCCCGCGACGCTCTCGGCGGTTCTGCTCGGCGCGACTGTGTTCAACGCGGGCAACTTCGGGATTCCGGTGGCCGAGCGCGCTTTTGGGCGAGCGGGTGGGGCGGTGCAAGCCTGCATTGTTCTCGCAGCCAACCTGTCGCTCTGGGCCGTGGGCTACGCGCTGACGGCGGTGATTGGGGGAAAAGAAGGGGGCACGGGAGCGTGGGGCGCGATCCGGGCGTACTTGAAGCTTCCTATGTTCTGGGCGATGCTCGCCGCGCTCGGGCTGAAAGCCCTGCAAATAACTCCACCCGAGCCGCTGCTCTACCCGCTTCGGGGCATGGCCGACACCATCGTGACACTCTCCCAGATGACGCTCGGGGCGCAGCTCGTCAGCCAGTGGCGTCGCCCGCGCTGGCGGGTGATCGGGCCAGTGGCGATTTTGAAGCTTCTCGGGCTTCCGGCAGTCGCGGCGGGAGTGGTGTGGGCGCTCGGGCTGTGGCCCTGGCCGGGAGCCGTGATCGTGGTGGCGGCGGCAGGCCCGACAGCGGTCAACACGATGCTTCTCGCTATCGAGCAGGACGGCGATGTTCCGCTGGCCGCCGAGTGCGTCCTCTGGACGACATTCTTCTCCGCGATAACGGTCACGGCGGTTCTCGCCACGGTCATTGCACTGGGCGGCGGACCTCCGTGACACGCTCCAGGGCGATTCGAAACCACGGGGTGTAGCGCTCGGGGTAGCGTTCGATGTCTTGCGCCAGCAGCTCGACGCGAACATACGCGATTTCTGCAACCTCGTCGGGGTTTGGGCAGACTTCGCCCTCGAACGTCCCCAGAAAGACATGGTCAAGCTCGTGCTCGCTCAGCCCGGAGTCCGGGTCGTCGGCCTGGTAGACGAACGCAAACGCCTCGGATAGCTCGGCCTGGATTCCCAGCTCTTCGTGGAGCCGTCGATGGGCGGCGGCGAGAGTCGGCTCACCGGGGCGCGGGTGGGAGCAACACGCGTTGGTCCAGCGTCCGCCGAAGTGATATTTTTCCCAGGCCCGGCGCTGAAGTAGCATCCGCCCGTCGGGATGGAACAGAAACACAGAGAACGCCCGGTGGAGCGTCCCGCCGTTCAGATGCGCCGCCCGCTTTTCCAGCGTCCCGATTTCGTTGTCCTGATCGTCTACGAGGACGACGGTTTCTTCTTCCGCAAGCTCCAAAAAATCGATCCTCCCAGAAGCCCCAGCCCGGCAAGTGCCGGAACCCAGAGGCCCATGAAGCCGCACACGCTGCACCAGAACGCCAGCGAGAGCAACCCACTCGTCGCAACGCCTGCGGGCGGCTCCGAGTTCCCGAGCAGCTTTTGAGCGAGAAACGCCCCGAGCGTCCCGGAGAGCGCCCAGCCCAGAAAATTACTGAGCGGAACCCCATAGTACGCCCCGCCCGCGTCGTAGCGCCAGAACGCCTGCGCCACCGCGCCGGGATCGAGGCACAGGTCGCCCAGAACCAGCAGTGCTCCCGCCCCGAAAATCCGGCCTCGCCCGAGCCACCAGGCCCACAGAAGCAGCGGCGTCCACGAGAACGGGACGGTCCACGGCACGGCCCCAAACAGCAGTGTCCCGATCTTCGGGCCGTAGGAAAATCGTCCGTACGGAACGCCGGTTTTTACGGCGACCGTTTCAAGAATCAGCGCGTAGGCTCCGAGCGCGACCAGCGCCAGCGTCGCTTTCTTCCAGCCGAGCCAGCGCCCGACAGTGAAAAAACCGGGTGCGGCGAAGACTAAAACAAACGCCGCCGAGACCGCTGCAAGCTCCGGGCGAACCGGGAAGCGCGCGACGAAGAACCCGCTGACTATCGAAAAGAGCAGTGCCGGATAAAGGTAGCGGGGAAGGGTAGAATGCATCGCGTGTTGAAGTTCTCTCTAATTCGGGTGAGCCGCCCCCGGTTCTGGACCTATGTCCTCGGGCCGCTTGCGGTGGGGCTTGCCGCGACCAAAGACCTGTCGGTTCTGACCAACCCGCTGGCCTATGTTTTCTTTTTGTATTTTACGCTGCCCGCCAACCTGTTGATCTACGGAATCAACGATATTTTCGACTGGGAAACCGATTCTAAAAACGCCAAGAAACAGGGCTACGAGGCCGTACTCCCACCCGACGAGCGCCCTCGGCTCTGGAAATCTCTGGCACTAACCCAAATTCCGTTTTTGATTTTAGCGTATTTTCTGCCGCTCGGGGCAAAGTTGGCCCTTCTGGGGTTTGCATTTCTTTCTATTTTTTATTCTGCGCCGCCGATTCGAGCAAAATCGAAGCCATTTTTAGATGCATCGTTTAATTTTCTCTATGTTTGTCCGGGAATTGTCGGGTATCTGCTTCTGGGGCCGCGTAGTCTCTCGATTTTGACGTTACTGGCGGGCTGGTGCTGGGTGATGGCGATGCAATTGTACTCCGCTGTGCCCGATATTACCGCTGACCGTGCGAGCGAGACCCCGACCACGGCGACCGTGCTCGGCACGATGCGGTCGCTCGCGCTCTGCCTGGCGCTGTATCTCGTCGCCGCCGCGCTGGCGTATCCCGCAATTGGCTGGCTTGCCGTGGCTCTCGGGGCCGTCTACTTAGCCTTGATGCTTATTTCGCTACGAGCGGGCACCGAAGACGGCGTGCTACGGCTCTACCGTTATTTTCCGATGATCAACACGCTCTGTGGCGCGGCTTTATTCTTTCGTGCGGCGCTATAACCTGGTTAAATGCCCCGACGTTTTATCCCCGACGATTCTCTTGTAGGCAAGCTCGGCGGAGATCAAACAAATCGGCATCCCAATTCCTGGATTGGTGTTCGCTCCCACAAAATACAGGTCTTTGACTTTCTTGCTGGTGTTATTCGGGCGCAAAATAGCCGTCTGCTTGAGAGTGTGAGCTAATCCAAGCGCGGTTCCTTTGTAGTTATTATAGTTTTCGATAAAGTCTTTTGCCCAAAAGATACGCTGGAATTTAATTCGCTCTCTTAGATTCGGAATCTCCATGGTTTTCTCCAGAGTTTCCAGAGTTTTCTGCGCGTAGGCTTCTAATTGCTCTTGCGTCGCGGTCATTCCCGGAGCCATCGGAACTAAGACAAACAAGTTCTCGCAGCCGTCCGGGGCGACATTGGGGTCGGTGACGGACGGGGCGCAGACGTACAGCGACGGGTCGGTCGGCCAGACGGGAGCATCGAAGATCTCGGCGAAGTTGGCGCGCCAGTCTTTGGAGAAGATCAGGTTGTGGTGGGTCAAGCTGGGGCAGCGACCTTCGACCCCGAGGTACAGAATGAACGCGCTCGGGGCCAGCGTCCGGCTCTCCCAGTACGGCTCGTCGAACTGGCGCTCGCCCGGCTCCAACAGACTCTCAGCGTGGCGAATATTGGCGTTGCAGACCACTAAATCGGCCTGATGTTCGTCGCCCGAGGCAAGCCTGACACCATAGGCACGACCATTTCGGGTAAGAATCTTACTCACGGGCGACGACGGATGCATAGTCGCTCCATTTTTCTCAGCGATCTTTGCAAGTGCTTTCGGAATCTCATGAATTCCGCCCATCGGGTAGTAAACGCCCATATTAAAATCAATATGGCTCATAATATTATACAGAGCGGGCGTATCGTAGGGAGAAGACCCGAGAAACACTAACTGATACTCCATGATTTTCTGAACTTCGTCCGTGGAGAAATAGCTCTCGACGTACTTGTTCATTTTCTGGAAAACTTTTAATCGACTACCTTGAATTAGAGTCTGTGTATTGAAAAAATCAAACACCGTATCGTAGTTTTTATAGACGAAGCCTTCGAGGGCAATTTCATACTGGAACTTGCTTTTGTCCAAATAGGTTCGCAGAGCACTCCCGCAGCCCGGCTCGATCTCTTCCAGCGTCGGGATATCTCGCTCCAGGTCTGAGTACAGCTCGACGGCCCGGTTTTTATCTTTGAAAAAAATCTTATACGATGGCCCGAGCTTTTTGAGTTCTAAATAGTCCTCGACTCGCTCGCCCAGCAGAGAGAAGAAATTCTCAAAGACATCGGGCATGAGATACCAGCTCGGTCCCATGTCGAACGTAAAACCTTCGGCTTGAAATGTATTCGCGACTCCGCCTAAATTGGCGTTCTTTTCGAATAGCTGGACCTTGTAGCCCTTTTTAGAAAGCAAACAAGCAGCTCCCAGGCCGCCGATTCCGCCGCCGACCACGATAGCGGTCTTATTCATTACCAGTTCCTGACTGTGAGAGAGATTTTCTCTAGGGTACTTGTGCATGCACGACCCACAAATGGATCGAGTCTCTGCTGATCGAGCTTGGTTAAGATGGCGGCGTAGAGCACGCTCGCGAGCCGGACCGCTCGCCTGCCTTCGGGATTCAGGAGCGCGATCCCGCGCTCCGATTCATTGTACAGCCGCCGCGCCCGATTGGCCTGAAAGCGCATCAGGGCCGCGAAACGTTCGTCGAACTTTCTCTCTGCGATCTGCGACGCGCTCACCCCGAACCGGGCCAGCTCGTCGAGCGGGAGATAGATTCGCTGCCGAGCTTGCCAGTCGTCGTCGATGTCGCGCAGAAAATTGGTGAGCTGCATCGCGTAGCCCAGCTTCTCGGCCAGCGGCAGCGCGGCATCACTCGAAAACCCGATCACGTGCGCCATCATCAGCCCGACGACCGCCGCCGAGCCGTACATATACGCTTCCAGGTCGGCGTAGGTCCGGTAGGTGCGCTCGTCGAGGTCGCGGAACATCGCTGCAAGAAACGCCTCGGAGTAGTCGTAGGGAATCTTGTAGTGATGGAAGACATGCGCCGTGGCCCGCAGAACCGGGTGCTCCGCGTGGCCCGAGCGATAGGCTCGCCGCCACTGATCGCGCCAGTCTTCCAGCGCCCGGCGCGGATCGGAGCCGGGCGCGGGGTTGTCCACAAGCTCATCGGGGACACGAAAAAACGCATAGAGCGCAAACGTGGCTTCTCGCTGAGGCCGGGGGAAGAACCGGGTCGCGAAGTAATAACTGGTGCCGTGCTTCTGGTGGAGCGTGCGCGCCGCCTCGATATCCGACTGCCAGGTGTCCCCGTGCTGGCAGGAGGATGTATCCAGCATAGACGTACCATCGCGGAAGGGCATGTTCCCCATAATACCTTTGCCCGCCTATAAGTTCCCAAAAAGCGCCTCTTCCAGAAACCCGACCACGCGCTCGCCGTACTCGTCTACGTCGTGGACGCTCTTGACATGCCGGATGCCGGGCGTCACCCAGAGCTGAGTTTGCTCGCCGCAGGCTGCTTGCAGCGCAAACGCGTTCTGCAGCGGGATCAGCCCGTCGGCGTCGCCATGGATCAGGAGCGTCGGGCGTCCGGAGAGCTTCGGTGCCGCCTCGACGGGCGCGATGCGCCGGGTCGAGACGCCTAAGAGCCGCTCCCCGAAAGCCTGGGTCGGCGGCGTCATCAGCCGCGCCAGAGCATCGCCGAGCGCCAGCGACAGCCGCCCGCGAACCGCCGAGTCCAGCCGTGCGAACGCCGAGTCCGCAACCACGGCACGAACGTCGGGCACCTCGGCGGCGACCTGAAGCGCGACGGCGGCACCCATGCTCTCCCCGAGAAGTGCGAGCGGCAGCGTCTCGGCGGGGCCGGTGAAGTAGCTCAGCGCCGCTTTCAAATCTTTTGTCTCGTTGTGGCCGAAGCTGGCCATATTCCCCTCGCTCCAGCCGTGCCTTCGGAAGTCGAACAGAAGCGCCTCGAAGCCCGCGCGGTGCAGAAACTCTAAATACGGCAGCATGCTCTCGCGGTTGGCGCTGTAGCCGTGGCACAGAATAATTTTTGCGCGGGCTTGCGGGTGGGGGACGTGCCACGCGGACAGAACCAGGCCGTCGTCGGTGGTGAGTCGCACCCGCTCATAGTCCAGCCCGAGCGCGGTCTTCGGGGTATTTCGGTGAAAGCGCCTCGGGGGATGTAGAAAAATATACGCCAGCGCCGCCGGAACCGCTGCTGCCGCCCCGACCAGCGCCACTCCCGTAAGAATCCCTTTGGACCGAGCGTTCATCTTCGCTCAGTATATCGAATTCAGGGGGGCGAATCACTGGTGCCACTGATGCTCTTTTGGTATAATTTCGACAGGCTGTCCCCCGAAGCGCGTCCGTCGCTCTGCCACGGACGCTTTCGCCCCCGTGCGGCACGGGGGAAGGGGGAAATCTGACACCTTCAATTCATTTGAGGCATTGCTACTCGTGTTGGTCTCGCCCGTCGGTCTGTTTTACTTGCCCCCCGGCCCCCAGTAATGGGGGAGAATGTCCCCCCATTACTGGGGGCCGGGGGGCAGAAGCAAATCC
>JANLTX010000034.1:0-49427 GCA_031363095.1 Armatimonadota bacterium
GGGTAAGCAGAGTTTATAAAATAGGGTTACAGTTTGCATAGCCTATGACCAGTCACCCTATCTGCATTGAAACGTTCCAGAGCCTTGAAGATAGAACGCTCCAAATCCCACTCATGGGCATAGTTCCGATTGCCCAGATACCGCCCCTTAAGAATGCGCCAGTCCCGCTCAATATCGTTCAACTCCGGAGAAAACTTGGGCAGCCACTCCACCGTCAGCCAGCTCGCACGAGACAAAAGAGCACGACGCGTTTCATGGCTCGTATGGGAAGGACCATTGTCCAAAACAATCACCACCTCCCTGGCATCACCCGACTGCGGGCCATAACGAGCTTCTATCAAGTCCAGCAAGCACAGAAAGTCAGAAGTACGCTTGGTAGTGCTCACATGGGCAAAAAGCTCGCGCGTTCTGGCATTGTGGGCACCCGAAAGACAACGACGCTTCACCTTTCCAGGAGCTTCAATGCGCAAGTTCATCCCTCTTCTTGCCCAGGTATGCACCAAATAAGGAATGTTAAGAACGTCAGCCTCATCTACAAACAAAAGAGTGATGTCTCCAGCAAACGCCTGAAGACGACGAATATGGAGTCTCAGTCCAACGCGCTCAAACTCGCGGGTGTTGCGCTTGCCTCGGATGCTGTGGCGCATCCTACGCCAGCGATACCCCCCTTTTTGAGAGCCGCTCGCACCGTCGAAGGATGAACTTTGATGCCTTTGTCCTGCTCGACTTGATGGGCAATCTGAGCCGCACTGAAAACGCCTGTCTGGTTAGATTGAAGCCTGCCACAGATTTCGAGGGAGCGCAGGCAATCGAGGATGGCTTCTCGCTTGACGGGGGGCCTTCCTGTCTGCTTTTTTGTGGGAATTCCCAAGAGACGACTCTTGAGGAATCTTCTTTTGATGCGCCGGATGGCAACGGGGTGCAGCCCTAACTCGCCTGCCACCTCGGCGCTGTTTTTGTTGGCCTGGAGCTTGAGGATGACCCGTGCCCGATCTGCTTCTTCTCGGTCGCTGCTTTTGGTCAGGGCTTGGAGAGCTTTCTCTTCGTCAGTGGTGATCTCAAGCGAGAGAGACACGCCAATGGGATGAGGCTTGGAACCGACAAGGGCGACAGAAGATTTTCTCATCCCTTAGTGTAGCCCAAGTTACAAATATTTGCTTACCTTCCCCCTGCCCCCCTTCCCCCGTGCCGCACGGGGGCGTAAGTGCCGCAAACCTGCGAGCAAAACGCACGGGGGAAGCAATACCGTGCTCCAGGAGCCAAATCTTACTATCGGTCTTGGGAGTCTCACTTTTGATCTGGCAATTCTCGCTGCCTGTATCGCTCATCTCGCTATCTGTCGTGTCATTCTTATTGTTTGTCTAACTTATCTCACTATCAATCTGGCAATTCTTGCTATCGGTTTTGCAAATCTCACTATCGGTCTTTGCCAACTGGCCCTTTGTTCTTGCCCCCTAACCCCCAGTAATGGGGGGACCTGCACGCGTCTCACCAAACCCATCAATCTCCCCCATTACTGGGGGCCGGGGGGCAAGAACAAAGGGCCGGGGGGCAAGAACATAGGGCCGGGGGGCAGAAACATAGGGCCGGGGAGTAAGTTACAGACTATCGGTCTGGGCAATCGCGTGGATCAGCACGGCAATCGCACCGACACACGCGTTGAACTCGCTCTTCACTACCTTGTCGAAGGTGTCGGCGTGGGTGTGATGGATGTTCCAGTAGAGGCTCATGTCGTTCTTCAGGCCGATCTGGGGGACGTTTTTCTCCGCCAGTGGCCCGATGTCCGCGCCCCCGCCGCCCTCGGTGATCGGGCCGGTGCCCAGCGGCTCGAACGTGCGGGCCAGCGCGAGAAAACGGGGGTCTTTCGCGGTGATCCCGAAGCCCTGCGGCGCACCGACGCCGCCATCGGCTTCCAGCGCGGCGATGTGCTTCTCGCTCCCATGGGTTTTAAAGTAAGCCTGGCCGCCCGCCGTGCCGTTCTCTTCGTTGGTGAACAAGACCAGGCGAATGGTGCGCCTTGGCCGGAGATCAAGAACCTTCAAAAGCCGAACCGCTTCCCAGCACGCGAGGCAACCGCCGCCATCGTCGTTGGCTCCCTGGCCGACATCCCACGAGTCTAAGTGTCCGCCGAGCACAATAATGTCGTCGGGCTTCTCGGTGCCGCGAAGCTCGGCCACGACATTGGCGCTCGGGGCGTCCTTGAGCTGCCTTGCGCTCATGGTCAGGCGCATGGTGATCTTCTCGCCGCGCTCCTGCATCCGGGAAAGCAGCGTCGCGTCTTCGATAGAGAGCGCCGCTGCCGGAATTTTAGGAATCCCGCTCTCGTAGCGGAGCGCCCCCGTGTGCGGCGTCTGAAAGCCGCCCGGCCCGACCGATCTCACGAGCGCTGCCACGGCTCCAAGCTTTGCCGCCTCGCTCGGCCCACTGGAGCGGTAGCGCACCGTCTGCCCATAGCTCGTGAACGGCACATCGAAGCAGACAATCTTGCCCCGAACCTCCGCACTCCTAACTCTAAGCTCGTCGAAATCGCGAACGACAAGAACGTCGGCGGTGACGTTTCCGCCGACGCTCATTCCCAGCCCGAGCATCGCGAGCGGTTTTTTGATCGGCGAGAGCAGGGTTGCGCTCTCCTTGCCCCGCACCCAGCGCGGAACCAGCACTTTTTCGGCCCGGACGCTATCAAACCCGTCGGCCTTTAGCTCGCTCAGCGCCCACGCGATAGCCTGATCGAGCGCCCGGCTTCCCGAGATCCGCGCCCCGATCCGGTCGCACAGAACCCCGAGGCGCTTGTAGCCGATCTCGCTACTCTTGGCCGCGTCACGGAGACGCTGGCTATTTATCTGTAGTTCATTCATGGTTGTGGTGTCCTGATGCCGGGTGCTACAGCGGGTCCGTAAACGAACCCGCTGCATGAACCCAAGGAGGCTGAAGCCCCCTGCAAACCGATTCGGTTTTGTAGCGCCCTTCAGGGTGCTTGTCTCGTGCAGCGGGCTGCTTCAGCTGCCCGCTGCATGGCGAAGTGGAACGGTCTTGCCGGTCTTTGCAGCCTGATAGATCGCCTCGATCACTTTCATGTCGGCCAGGCCCTCTTCGCCGGGCGTCAGCGGGGTTTTATTGGTCTGGATGCACTCCGAAAAGTGGTCCATTTCAAGCGTGAAGTGACTCGTGCGCTCCAGCTCCGGGTCTTCGCGAAGTCCGTTGCCCCGGATTTTCAGCTTCAAGCCGCCGTAGCTCGTGGCCGGTTCCATATCGACATAGCCCTGCTCGCAGATCACCCGGTAGCGGTTCGCCCCCGAGTAGCCATAACTTGAGGTGCAGTTCGCCAGCGCCCCCGACGGAAACTTCAGGGTGAAGTGGAGCATGTCCTCGACCTCTTTGAAACGCGGATCGGTGCGGTCGGTGAACTCCTGCGCCGTGACGCTCACCGGGTTCTCGCCCGTGAGGTACCGCGCGGCGTTCAGCGAGTAGATCCCGATGTCCATCATCGAGCCGCCGCCCGCGAGCTTTCGGTTCAAGCGCCACTGCTTCGGGTTGCCGATAGAGAACCCATGATCCGCGATCACGGATTTTATTTTTCCCAGGCGTTTATCTCGACACGCGGCAATCGCGGCGATGTTGTACGGCTCGTAGCGGCAACGATAGGCGATCATGAGCTTCACGGCAGCTTTCTGGCACGCAGAGATCATCTGCTCACACTCTTTGACGGTGTTTGCCATCGGTTTCTCGCACAGGACATGCTTTCCCGCGCGAGCCGCCCGAACTGTGTACTCCGCGTGCATTCCGTTCGGCAGAACGATGTACACGGCATCGATCTCGGGATTTTCTTTGATCTTGTCAAAGCTCTGATAGTCGTACAGGTTCTTCGGATCGACGTTGTAGCGCTCGGCGTTCTTTTTGAGCTTGTCAGGAGTCCCGGAGACCAGCGCGACTAACTTGCTACGCTTGCACTGGGCAAATCCCGGAAGAATCTGACCCTGCGTCAGCCCGCCGATTCCCACAATGGCCCAGCCGATAGGTTTCTCACTCTGGTTCATGGTCTCTCGTTCGACACCGCACGGTAGAATGCCTCCGTGTCCCTTGCCTCCCTCGATCCTCACGCTGCCTCGCTTCCTGACTCGCTCGCCGACGATATTACGCTTTTGGACCGGCTCTTTGCACAGGTTCTCGCCGCCCAGGAAGGCGAAGAGTTCGTCGCGCTGGCACAGAAACTGGTTGCGCTCACGAGGGAAACACCCACGCCCGAGGCGCTTCGTGCCGCGCTTCCCGAACTGTCCGACCCGAAGCTGGCCGGGCGGATTCTGCGGGCGTTCACGGTGCTCTTCCAATTGGTCAACACCGCCGAGCAGAAAGAAATCGTCCGGGTGAACCGGGCGCGGGCTGAGCGCGGCGAGGGTGCGCCGCGCCCCGAGTCGATTCGTGAGGCCGTTTTAAAGCTCGCAGGCTCGGGCCTGACGGCACCGCAGATGCAAGCCGCGCTGAACAAGCTGGACATCGGCCCGACCCTTACGGCGCACCCGACCGAAGCGCGTCGCCGCGCCGTTCTGGATAAGTTACTGAGAATCGCCGAGGCGCTGGCGCTGAAAGACACGCCCGCCGGGACGCCTCAATTAGACGGGCCGCTCTCGCGCAGCTCGATCCGGGCCGCCGAGACCCTGGAGCGCGTTTTGACCGAGCTGTGGCAGACCGATGAGATCCGCCGCGCCTCGATCACGGTGGCCGAGGAAGTCCGAAACGCGCTGTACTTCTTCGACCGCACCATTCTGGACGTGGTCGCGTGGCTTCACGCCGATCTGCGCCGGGCGCTGGAGTCGGCGTATCCGGGCGAGCGTTTCTCGCTGCCGAACTTTCTGACGTTCCGAAGCTGGGTCGGCGGCGACCGCGACGGCAACCCGAACGTGACGCCCGCCGTGACGTACCAGACGCTCACCGAGCACCGACGGATCGCGCTGGATTTTTATCAGAGCCGCGTGGACCGCCTGCGTCGGCAGCTCTCGCTCTCGGCCAGCAACGTCGCGCCCGAAGATCCGCTGCTGGCGTCCGTCGAAGCCGATCTCGCCGAAGTTCTGCTCTCCGATGAGCGCCGCCGTCGCTTCGGGTCCGAGCCGTATGTCTTGAAGCTGCTCTGCATGGAGTTGCGCCTCGAAGCCACAAAAACCGGCGCGCCCGGCAGCTACACGGGTTGTTTTGCGTTTCTTGCCGACCTGGAGCTGCTCGACGGGGCCTTGCGCCGCAACCGCGCGGCCATCGTCGCGGAGACAGGGGCGCTCTCGGACCTGCTGGTCCAGGCCAGGACGTTCGGGTTTCACCTGGCGACCCTCGACGTCCGGCAGCACTCCGAGGTCCACGAAGCTGCGCTCACTGAGATTTTCTCACGCGCGGGCGTCTGCGAGGGCTACGCAAAACTCTCGGAGACGGAAAAGCAAGAAATTCTCCGCCAGGAGCTGCGCTCGCCGCGTCCGCTCGTCGCCCGCGACGCCAATCTCTCCCCAAAGACGCGCGAGGTTTTAGATACATTCGAGGTGATTCGCCGGGCGCACGCCGCGCTCGGGCCGGAGTCGATAAAGTGCTTTATTATTAGCATGACCCACGGCGCGTCGGACCTGCTCGAAGCCCTGCTTCTGGCCCGCGAGATCGGGGTCGGGTCGGCGCTGGATATCGTCCCGCTGTTTGAGACCATCGACGACCTTGCCGCAGGCGCGGAGCGCATGGCCGACGCGTTCGCAAGCCCCGAGTACCGCGAGCATCTTCTGGTGCGCGGCTCGTTCCAGGAGATCATGCTGGGCTACTCGGACTCGTCCAAGGACGGGGGATTTCTCGCGGCCAACGCCAACCTGCACCGGGCGCAGTCGGAGCTGGCGCGGGTCTGCCGCGAGTCCGAGATCACGTTGCGGTTCTTCCACGGGCGCGGCGGGACGGTCGGGCGGGGTGGGGGACGTGCGAGCCGGGCAATTCTTTCGCAGCCGCCGGGGAGCTTCTCGGGGAAGATTCGCTTTACGGAGCAGGGTGAGGTGATCTCGTTTCGCTACGCGCTCCCGCCGATTGCCCACCGGCACCTGGAGCAAATCGTCTCGGCGGCGCTGACGGCAGTGGTTCAGGAAAGCCCCGCCGAACCCGAGGTCTGGACCGATGCGCTGGACTCCATGGCGAAGACCTCGCGCCGAGTCTACCGGGCGCTGGTCCACGACGACCCGGCGTTCTGGGAGTTTTTCACGCAGGCGACCCCCATCGGGCATATCTCGAAGCTGCCGATTGCCAGTCGCCCGGTCTCCCGCTCGGGGGCGAGCCTGACCCGTGTGGACGACCTGCGGGCGATTCCGTGGGTGTTTGCGTGGGTGCAGTGCCGGTACCTGGTCCCGAGCTGGTTCGGACTGGGGAGCGCCCTCGAAACTTTCGGGGGAAACAACGAAGTACAGACGAAGCTGCTTCAGAGCATGTACCGCGACTGGCTGTTCTTCAAAACGGTGATCGACAACGCGCAGATGGAGCTACTTCGGGCGCACCTGCCGACGGCGTGGCTCTACGCGGCCCGTGCAAAAAACGGCGCGGCGTTTCACGCCCGAATTTCTACCGAGCACGAGCTAACCTGCCAGTGGGTGCGACGCATCACCGGGTCGGAGACGCTCCTGGGCCACGCGCCCGTGGTCCGTGCGACCGTCGCGCTCCGAAACCCGGCGGTCTTGCCGCTCTCGCTGCTCCAGGTGGCGCTGATGGACAGCCCACCCCCCGCCGGGCAGGACGACTCGGCCTGGAAAGAGGCTGTGCTTCTCTCCATCACCGGCATTGCCGCCGCCATGCAAAGCACCGGGTAGGCCGCCGCCCGTATGAACACGGGCGTCTGGGCGTCTCGTTCCTCGCCGACGAAGTCGCTCCGCGACAAAACTAATTTGGCATGTCGCGGAGCGACTTCGTAGCCGAAGGCTCCCAGACGCCCAGGTTTTTCTGGGCGGGCGAAATTAATGCGAGATGCCGAGGATCTCGTAGTGAGCCGTGCCCGACGGTGTCTTGACCGTCACCTGGTCGCCCACGCGGTGGCCCATGAGAGCGCGCCCGATGGGGGACAGGTCCGAGATTCGGTCGGCGTCCGGCTCGGCTTCGTAGGCTGAGACCAGTGTCAGCGCCCAGTCGTCGCCGTAGTCCAGGTCGCGCACCTCGATGCGTAGCCCCAGCGCCACCTGATCGGTCGGAATCTGGTCCTCGCGCAGCACGCGGGCACGGCCCAGGACGCTCTTGAGATCCAGAATGCGCCCCTCGATAAACGCCTGCGCTGTCTTGGCCGATTCATATTCCGGGTTCTCGGACAGCTCCCCGTAGTCCTTGGCATCGCGGATGCGCGATGCGACCTCCGGACGGTCGATGGTGATGAGCTTCTCCAGCTCCTCTTCCATCTTTCGACGCCCCGCAAGTGTCAGTACGATCTCTTCCTCTACCATTTCCATTGCAACCATCTTCTGTGCCTCCCGTCTGCAAAGCCATCGTCGGGCCGATTCCCGTGCGCAGCCGTGCCTGCGATCTCCCGTCGTTCGGGCAAAGTTCTTTATCGGTTTGCCCACGCCGATTTCGTAAGTAATACGAACGTTTTTTTTAAAAGTTCCGCGACAGAAAAAAATTGTCGGTTTTTTTTCCGCTTACCCTGAGACACTCCCCGGCGAGAAAGGTTGCGAGACACTCCCAGGGCAACGCATTTGAAATGCGGTTTGTTGCTGATTGGGCTTATTGATATTTACTGCGCTTTCACCATCGAATAAATTCGTGGCTATAGCTACGAATTCGACCTGCACCTCGCCAGCTCGGTTTGTCGAATCTTAGAAATTCTTAGAAATTCTTAGAAATTCTTAGAAATTCTTTGATTCGACGAGGGACGCTTGCGTCCTGAAGGTCGAATTCGTAGTCGTAGCCGGGAATTTATTCCACGGGACCAGTGACGCAAAATCCAAATGCGTTTGCCCTGGCTTCTGCCCCCCAGTCCCCGATAATGGGGAAAATGGCTCGGAGAGCCTTCGGCGACGCAGTTGCCTTTAGCGAGTGGACTTCAGTCACTCGCGTCCAAAAACGAGCGATGTAGAGACTGGCGATACAGCGCGTCGAGCTGCGACGGCGTGACGGCGACGAACTCCGGGCCAAGCAGCTCCAGAGTCTTCTTGAGGTCCGAGAGATTCGATCCCCAGTTCCAGATGAACGCATTGACGAACGCCGGACGCGCCTTTCCCACACGCCGACGAATCTGACCCGCAAGGTTCTCCGGGCCACTGCCGTTCGTCGCGGCACGAAACACGCTCTGACCGCTCGGCAGTTTGTACGTTAACTCCGGGTAGCGCTCCGGCCCGGCGTGACCGTAGTCGGGAAACAGTGCACCAACATCCGGCAGAAGTTTTCCGACCTCGGCGATATCCTCGGGCCTTACGTTCATCAGCCGCAGGGTTTTGAGGTCCATTTTTTCCATGCATTTTCGAGTCTGGCCGTAGAACCAGCGCAGGGCGACCTTGCGATCCTTCAGCGCTGTGCCCCACGACGGCGGGTAGATGTAGGCCGCGCCCGAGACATCGCAGAAAAACTCGTCGCTTTCCGTGGCATTCTCGTAGTACCAGCGCGCCCAGGTGGGAGCGAGATCGAGCAGGCCCGGCCCGATCCCCCACCCGACCGGCACCGTGCCCCGCGCCGGATCGTTGAAGTAGCGCCGAAAGTAGCCGCGCCAGGTGCAGAGATTGTCGCCGTCGCTCATGGTGAACGCCAGATAGACCTTGCTCGGGTCCAGCTTCGGCGGCGCAGGGCGCGGCTTCTGAACCAGTTTCTCGCACACAACCCCGCTGAACACCGAGAGATTGGTGATGAGATCGCTCACCAGCGTCGGCTTCCCAAGCGTACTTGCCAGCGCGACGCCATCTTCTTCCTGAAACCCCTTGCCATCGCCGTTCCACCAGAAACCCCGAATCACCGCGCCGAGCGGCATCTTCGCCAGTCGCGCCTTGAGTTCGTCGCGCTCGGCTTCTAAACTTGCGCCGGGCTGGTTCTGAGCGAAAGGGCCGGTGACCCAGAAAATCAGGGCACGGGCCGCGATCAGCGAGTCGAGTGCGCCTTTGTCAAAAACAGTCGGGTCGAGGCTACAGGCCAGGTACGGATCGAGCCGGGGCGCGACCTGCGTGAACAAAAAGTGGAGCGCGTCGGCGTTGTTTTTAAACTTGCCCCGCAGATCGAGGGTGATGGGAAGCTTCAGGCGCTCGGCCAGAGCCACGTCGCGGACCAGCAAGAGATCGTCGGCACCACAAATCGACGCCCCCACGCACGGAGAGACATAGATTTTCGGGTCGCAGAGCACCGCACCCCGAAAGACCGAGCGAAACGTCGAAAGAAGGCTCCACGGATCGGCGACGCTCGCCTGGCCGTCGATCTCGCCCTGCCGCTGAAGCTCCGAGAGCCAGAACGCATCGTCGTCGTCGGTGAGCAAGTAGAGCCGGGGCTGACTCCGGTTCACCAGCCCCTGAAGCGAAAAAAGCAAGGTTTTCTCGTCGGGGGAGAGCGCCCGGATATCCGCGACCAGAAGCTGACGCGCGGGCCGGGGCATTTTTGGCTGAAGCGTCTCGTAGCGCCGAGGAACCGTTGGGAGAACAACATTTGTGTAGCGTTTCGGCACGGGAAGCGCGTCGAAGCTCGCCCGTGCCCGGCGAATCCGGGTTTTATCCAGCGCGTTTTTTCGCTCCAGAACAGAAATAATCGCGCGGCCCAGAAGCTGGCGCGTCTCAAAGGTCTCGCGCTCGCCCGGCTCGACTTTGTAGGTCCAGGCATCGACCGCGCCCGCAAACGGCCCGGACTTGTGAACCAGCAGCGCCACGAGGGGCCTTCGCAAGTCTCCTCGCGCCGGAATTAGCTCGACGCCCACCGGGAGGCTCTTCGGATCGAGCCACTGCGGCGCAGGCGACGGTTTTTTGATCTCTTCGACAAATCCGCGCAGCTTCAGAGGGTCGCCCGAGGAAACCGGAACCGGGCCGGGGTGAGGCTCCGGCCCGGCAAAGCCGCCCACCCCGATCCCGCCCGGCCCGAAGAGCGCCACATCGCCCTGGTGGCCCAGATCGACCCACTTGCCGCCTTGCCGCGCGACCGGGTGCGTGAACGGAATCCCGGTCGTAACCAACGAGCCGCCCGCCCGATGGAATTCTTGAAGGTTCCCAAACGCCGCCTCGGGGTAGGCGTTGCCGTAGAGCAGAACCAGCGCCCCGAAGCGTTTGATATTGAAACGCGAAGAATCGGCCAGCGCGTCGGCGTCCAGAAGCTCGGCCTCGATTCCGGCGCTCGCTAAATCGAGCTGGAGCTGCCGGGGGGCAAGCCCCCACCCGACCCCGTAGCGCGGAAAGTCATCCTGCGAAAAAATCGCCACTTGCATGCCTACATCGTATCGTGATTTTGTCAAATAAATGCTATAGTGTTTTCTATGCGCACTCAATGGCTGATTGCCGTTTTACTGTTTCTCGGAGTCGCGGCTCCGGGCTTTTCTCAGGGCGGATTCGGCGGAGGGATGGGCCAGAGCATCGAAGACGGCGATGCCAGCCTCTCGACCAACATCCTGACGCCCGGCCAGTTCACCGAGTACCCGCTCACCGGTAAAGCGGGCGAGGTGATTTTCGCCGAGGCGCTCACGACGAACTTCGACGCGGCGCTTCAGGTCGTCGATGCGGCAGGCAAAGTCCTTGCGGAGAACGACGATGCCCGACCTGGCGACCAGAACGCGCAGCTGCTGTTTCGGTTTCCCACCCCAGGCGCGTACAAGGTTCTCGTCCGAGCGTTCAAAGGCGCGGCAGGCGGGCAGTTCAACCTGCGAATGCGTCGCTTTATGCCCAAAGACCTTGTTTTCGAAAAACCAGAAGCCAATTCAGAATCGGCAGGACTATTTTCTTACTACAGAATCTCGGCAGAAAAAGACCAGACAATTGTTATTAATACCAGATTTGTCAATTCGTCGCCTCAGTTGCAGCTATTCTCTCCATCCGGGGAATATTTATCCCCGCTACGAAATGTACATCCAGACGCTCATCGCTTTTTAATACCCCAAAAAGGCGATTATTTCCTGCGGGTTGCGACGAACCGTGCCTTCACGCTCTCGGTAGCGGTGATGAAGCCGATTCCCTATGTACTGGGCAGCGAGGCTCCTGAACGGACGTTGAAACCCGGCGGCGGCGATATCTGGCGCTTTTCGGGAAAGGCCGGGCAGCTCATCCAGTGTCGGACAACTTGCCCGGTGGTGATTCGGGCGCAGATGGATTCCTACACTCGGGTGGGAATGTCGCTGGTTGCAGCGTCAAATTTTTTCCAGATGGGACAAAATCGAAAAGAAACCAATACCTTCGTCGGCATTTTAAAACAGGACGGAATCTATGAAGTCTCTGTATTTGCGCCTATCGACAAAGAAATTTCGTATCGTTTTTTGATCGATTTCCCGGCAAAAGCCTGGACAGACAACACCAATTCTGGAATATTACCAAAAGGGGGTGTCAATTATTTTTTGATATCAGGCAAATCAGGAGATATAGTTAAATTAGACGCCACTTCAGACCAATTTGATACCGTTTTAGATTTTTATGACATAGAAGGCAATCTTCTGCTACGAGACGACGACGGCGGTGGAAACAAGAACTCCCGTATCACAAAACTTCTGACGAAAACCGGGACGTATCTGCTGCGGATTTTCTGCAACGGCGACGGCGGCGGTGGCCCCTATGCGCTGAAGCGCACTCTCATCGCTCCCAAAGCCCTCACGATGGGTAAGAAAGAGACCGGAGCACTGGTTTCGAGCGAGCCTGAGGTCTGGTCGTTCACCGGCACGGCGGGCCAGAGCATGATTCTCAACGCCCGCGCCGATGGATTCGGTGGCCATCTCAGTGTCTTCGGGCCGGACGGTGCGCCGGTTCGCGGGGCGGCGAGCGATGGGACCAACTGCCTCCTGGTGTGCAAGCTGCCCAAGAGCGGCGTCTACACCGTGTGGATATCCGGAAAGTCCGAGAGTGGGAAGTACACGCTGCGGCTTATGGATGCCGAGTGAGCCTCGCTACCAGCTCTCCTCGGGCGGGGGCGGGGGAAGCTCCTCGGCGCGGGTGATTCGGAGCACGTAGACGTTCTTGCCAGCCGCGCTCAGGTTCTGGTCCTCGCCCACGGTGGCGAGCAGTGCGGCGGCACCGGCGGCGGTCGTGCGGACCTCGCCCTCCGCCTCCAGGCCAGCGTCGCCGACCTGGGCCAGCGTCAGCGAGATCGGGGCGTCGGGCTGACTCTGAGCCAGGGCTTCCAGGCTTCGGGTGGCTTTTGCGACATCGAAGCGATATTCGAGTGGCAATGTACTAATCACAGCACAAAGGATACCCTCTCACAAGGCAAAAATCGTCCTGGCACTCCCAAATCGGAACGAAAATCGTCCGGCGTATGGGTTTTCCATGGATTTCGACGATAAACGTCCGAAATCCCAGGACGATAAACGTCCGAATTCCCAGGACGATGAACGTCCGGCTATGGAGCCTCGTACCTCGGTCGAGTTTCGAGCGAAGCGAGACGGCGGTACGCCCCATTGCCGGGTACCCAGCGGCTGGGTGGTTTATCGTCCTGGATTGGTCATGGAAAGAGAAAATCACAAATTAAACTACTGATCGCCCGATTTCTCTTTTTCTTTGGACTTTTCCGGGTCTTTTTCTTTGTCCGAGTCTTTGGATTTGGCAGGCTCGGGCTTTTCGGTCTTGTCTAAATTCAGCTCTTTGTCGGCGATCCGGGTCTTGTAGCTGTTTTTTTCCAGCTCTTTTTGTTTCTCTTCGGCGCGTTTTTTGTCTTTGTAGGCACCGATCTGAACCTCGAACTTGCCCTTGCTCGACGGCATGACGGTCGCGGAGAAGCCACGGCCTTTTAGCTCGGTGGCAAGCTGGTCGGCATCGTCGTGGGAGCCGAACGAGTCTTTCACGCGAACCCGATAGACCGTGTCGTTGCCACCGTTCCCGGTGGGTTTTACTTCGTCGTCCGGGGCGGGCTTGACTTCCTCGTCGTCGGCGGTGGGTTTGTCGTCGCCAGGCTTGGGCGCGGGGAGTTTGAGCGGTTCGTCGTCGCCCTTGCGCGGCTTGCGGGCCTCGGGCGCGGGGGTTGCGTCGGGCGCAGGCGTCGCTTTGGGAGCCGGAGTGGCTTCCTCACGCGTGCCGGGCGAGGATGCGCGGCGCTCGGTCTCCAGGCGGGCGGGCTTCTGCTCGGTCGTCTCCAGCACGGTCAGCCGGGGCGGAGCAGGCCCGCGCACGACGAGCGTCGATGGCTCCGGCGACGGCGATGCCTCGGCAACGGCAGTCGATGCCGTCCCAGGGCGCGTCCCGAGCACGAAGTAGCCGACACAAAAGCAAACCAGCACGACGCCGAGAGCACCGGCGATGTAGCGAACGATGGGCGTTTCCGAGTCCATTAGTGTTTTTCCCCCAACCAATTACGAGTGTAGCGCGTCCTCGGTTCCCCGGCAAGCCAATTGTGCAGCCCCATCGAGCGGCAGTCCCTCCGAGAGCGCGAAGTCCACCTCGGGAAACCGGCGTTTCAGCACCCGAACAAACGGCTCCGAAAGAAGCTCACCCGCACTCCAGAGTCCGCCGATTCCTCGAACTTCGGGGGCACTGGACGGCTCAAAGCCGAGCTGCGCGAGCGTCGCGGCGGTGAACGCCGCCAGCCAGCCCGCCGCGCCCACAAACAAGTCTATCGCCTCGCGCTCGCCCGCCCGCGCCCGCTCCAGCACGAGCGGCACAAGAAACCCCCGCCCGTCGGTCTCGGCGCGGGCGCGGGCCGCCAGGACGAACGCGCCCGGCTCGGACGCCCCGAGAAGCTCGCGGGTCGCTTTTTGTAGCGACGTGAGCGGGTCCAGCCCATCCAGCGCCCGCAGGGTTCGGCGAACCAGGTCAGATGTCAGGTGCGCTCCACTGCCTTCGTCGCCAAACTCCCAGCCGCGCCCGCCCACTCGCAGGCTCTGGCCCGCCTCGCTTCGCCCGAACAGCACCGAGCCGGTCCCCGCGAGCACCATGGCTCCGACACCGCCAGGAAGCGCCGCCCAGAACGCGATCTCGTAGTCCGGCACGAGCGTCAGGGGAATATTCGAGAAAGCTGCCCGCCAGGACTCCTCGACGCCGGGCCGGGTGAACTTCGCGATCCCGGCAGCGACACGGGCCGGAGTCAGCCCGGAGGCCGTGAGCAAGGCCAGCGCCGGAGCCGGGCCGCCGCCTGGATCGGCGGGCGCGGACGCCTCGAACCGAACGCCCGCATCGAACACACGAAGCCGGACGCTGGTTCCGCCTGCGTCGATAGCGGCCAGCAGCGGTTGCGATGCGCTCATGGGCGTGATAGACTTTCTCTCGTCGTCGGGGCGTGGCTCAGCTTGGTAGAGTGCTGCGTTCGGGTCGCAGAGGTCGCAGGTTCAAATCCTGTCGCCCCGATAGAAACAAAGCAAAAAGGCCGCAGAAATGCGGCCTTTTTTTGCGACCCATCCCCCGGCCCCTTCCCTTCTCTCTTTCCGTCTCCGACGGGAGAAGGGAAGGGGAGAACTCTGGCTCCCCTTCCCTCGCCCCTGCGAAGCGGGCGGGTACCCAGCCGCTGGGTGGCGAGGGAAGGGGCCGGGGGATGGGTCAGACCGACTCGCACCGTTTTTTGATCGCTTGCAGAGTAGCCTGGATGTTGTTCTCCATGGTTTTCTGGATCACACTTTTAATGAGAATCCCGACCAGCGGAATTTCTAACCGGTAGTCGATCATCGAGTCGAAGCGGGTCAGCCCTGGCTCCTCTTCGGTGAAGCCCCAGACGCCAGAAAACGCGTCGAAGTCTCCCATGAGCTGCCGAAAGCGGCACGTCCCGCGCTCCAGATCCCAGGTGTCTTCCTGCTCCCAGCGAATTTTTTTATTGAACTTCGGGATCACCCCGACCCAGGCGGAGTTCACCGTCCGACGATCTTCCGAGGTGCTGAGAATTTCCAGCGACTCGACATCGTCCATGAACTCCGGGAATAGCTCGTTGTTGCGTGCTACGGCGATGACGGCATCCCGCCCCGCTCGTATCAAAACATGCCCCTCGATTCGCGGCATTTACCTTCTCCTTCGTCAGCTTCGGAGCGCTTCAGAGCCGCCCACGATCTCGGAGATCTCCTTGGTGATGGCCGCCTGCCGGGCGCGGTTTGCCTGGAGCGTCAGCCCCGAGATCATCTTGCCCGCGTTGTCCGTGGCGCTCGACATGGCTGTCATGCGCGAGCCGTGCTCACTGGCGACGGCATCCAACAGAGCCTGATAGATCGCGGTGTCTATCGTCCGTGGCAGAATCCGCTCCAGAAGCCCCTCGGCGTCCGGCTCGAAGAGATAGTCTTCCCCGCTCGACTGCATCGGTACGCCGTCTGTCTCGTCGGGAACGATGGGAAGCAGCTTGACGACCAGCGGGCGCTGGGTGAGCGCGGTGACGAACTGGGTGTAGACCAGGTACAGGACATCGATCTCGCCCGCCCCGTACAGCTCGCGCACCTTCCGGGCGACGGCCTGGGCCTCGGCGAAGGTCGTGTCGGTCATGTTCAGGTTGAACTCACCGGCCACGGGGTACGGGCGGCGCTTGAAAAACGCATGGCCCTTGCGCCCGACCAGAAGTAGCTGGACGTTCTCGGGAGCAACCGGGCCGCCTGCCGGGCCACAGGTTCTCAAGACCTCGACGGTCTTCTTGAGAATGTTCGCGGCGTAGCTGCCGCACAGCCCACGGTCTGCGGTGACAGATAGAATCCCGATTTTTACGGGTTCGCGGACCTCTAAAAGCGGGTGAGAGATCGTCCCGGCCCCGGCGCGAGAGAGTGAGGACATCACCTCGCGCATCTTGTCGGAGTAGGGACGGGCCGCTTTCACCCGGGCCTGTGCCCGGTTGAGTCGAGCAGCGGCGACCATCTTCATCGCCTTGGTAATCTGCTGAATGTTCTTCGCGGTTCGAATGCGCTGACGGATCTGCCGAATCGATGCCATATCGGGTCGCATTGTACCACGCGATGCGCCCGATTTTTCAGGCTATGCGGCGGCGAGACCGCCAAACCTTCGCTCGCGACGCTGGTACTCGGCGACGGCGGCCTGAAGATGCTCGGTGTTGAACTCGGGCCAGCGGACATCCGTGACGTAGATCTCGGTGTAGGCGATCTGCCACAGCAAGTAGTTGGAGACGCGCAGGTCGCCTGCGGTTCGGATCAAAAGATCGGGATCGGGCAGCCCGGCGGTGTAGAGTCCGTCGGAGAACGTCTCGGCGGTGACATCGCTCTCGGTCAGCTCTCCGGCGGCGGCCAGGGCGACCAGGCGCTTTGCGGCCATGAGAATTTCCTCGCGCCCGCCGTAGTTGAGGCAGACGTTCAGGGTCATTCCGGTATTGCGATTGGTCACGGCCCGGTGGCGCTCCAGCTCGTCGCGCAGAGACTCGGGCAAGTCGCACAGCCGCCCGGAGAAGTGCATCCGGACGTTGTTGGCGTGCAGGTCGCGCAGCTCTTTACGCGCCCCTTCCACAAAGAGCCGCATCAGCCCCTCGGTCTCGGCGCGGGGGCGCGACCAGTTCTCGGTGGAGAACGCGTAGAGCGTCAGCACCTCGATGCCCATGTCGGAGGCGGCCCGGACGATCTCCCGGACGCTGAGATAGCCCTGATGATGTCCAAAAAGCCGGGGCATTCCTTTTTCTTTGGCCCAGCGCCCGTTGCCGTCGCAGATGATCGCGATGTGGCGCGGGAGCGGTCCGGAGTCGTGGGTGGCGGCTTTCGAGGCGGCGGAGGCGAGAGTGGTCATAGCGTTCACTTCGTGGAGCAAAGTGCTCTTGGATTCGATTCTACACCGGTTTCTCGGGCGGCGCAAGCAACGGAACCCTTTGAACTTTTTTGTCGCCAGGAATCTCCAGTAGCGTCACCGCGACGCCCCGCGCCTTGAGGGGCCAGGACGGGTAGCCCGGCGGCGGATGATGGAGCCAGCGCATCGCCGCCCCTCGCTCCAGACCGTTGAGCCGGATCGCAAGCGTCACGTGCGGCACCCAGCGCCCCGGCAGGTAGTACCCGCGCACCTCCCCCGCCCACGGCGCGATTGCCTCGTGGACAGCTCTGTGAAGTGCCAGAAGCTCACTCGTAGGCGTCGCCCCGGCAAAGACCACGCCTTCGTCGCCCGGAAAAACCCCGATGTGCGAGAGCCACAGATCGAGCTGAACTAACTCCCCCAGCCCGAGTAGTTCTGCCCCCTGACCCCCAATGGGGAAACTTTCTGACTCCCCCGTTACCGGGGGCTGGGGGGCAGAAACGGGCGGGGGTTGGGGGGCGTTGAAGATAGCCAGCGTGAGGTGCGGGGTTGCGCCGCCGTCGCGCATCGCGGCGGCGAGCCTGGCGTCCGCGAGACCGTCCCAGAGCCGCCGGATGGCTTCTTCCGAGCGCGGATCAAGCGTCAGAACCACCGCGTAGGCCATTAAATTCTCCGTCCAGCGGTAAATAAAGCTTCCAGAGCCTCGGCGTCGGCCCGCTCCAGCGCGTCGCAGGTCGTCTCCAGCCGCCCGATCAGGTCTTGTAGAACGTCCCGGACGCTCTCCCGGTTCGCCAGGCAGATCTGGGTCCAGAGCGCCGGGTCCGACGCCGCGACGCGCGTCGTGGAGTGGAACCCGCCCGCCGCGAGAGAGAAAAGCTCTGGCTCCGCTTCGGCTCGGGTGCGGGCGAGCGCGTGGAGCGCGTAGGCGAGCGCGTGTGGCGCGTGGCTGGTGACGGCGACAATCGCGTCGTGGCGCTCGGGCGTCAGGCGCAGAGGCTTTGCGCCCAGCCCGGTCACGAAATCTTCCAGTGCGCTCACGACGGCGGGATCGGATGTCTCCAGCGGCGTGATGGCCCAGGTCGCGCCGACAAACAAATCCCCGTCGGCGGAGCTTAGTCCGTGCGTCTCTTTTCCCGCCATCGGGTGCGACGGCACGAAATTTCGGGGCAAACACTCTCGGGCAGCCTCGGCGATGGGCATCTTCACACTTCCCACATCGGTTGCGACCGCTCCCGGCGCGAGGTGTTTTGCCAGCGCGGGCAGCAGCGCCAGAATCTGCGCAGGCGGAACCGCCAGAACCACCAGGCCCGCCCCCGAGACAGCCTTCTCAAAAGAGCCTGCGGCTTCGTCGGCTGCCCCCCGCGCGACGGCTCTCTCGGCGACGCCGGGCTGAGAGTCGAAGGCAACGACCCGCCCCGGCCCGCGCGAGCGCACGGCCAGCCCGACCGAGCCGCCGATCAGCCCAACTCCGATAATCGCAATCCTGGTCATAACGCGGTTCCCGTCGTTTCACGGCGGGGGATAAAACAAAACCCTCCACGTTCGGTGAAGGGTTTTCGTATTGTTTTATGGGACGAACAGGATTCGAACCTGTGTAGCTCTCGCAACAGATTTACAGTCTGTCTCCTTTAACCACTCGGACATCGTCCCCCAGTTTTACACACAGCCGACGACAGGACTCGAACCCGCGACCCGCTGTTTACAAAACAGCCGCTCTACCACTGAGCTACATCGGCATTCGCATCCCGCCGGAAGGCGGCGCGAGAGTAATCCTATCATGACACTCGCCGGGCGGCAAGCTGTGTTACAATGAGAGTCAGACAATTTATGGACTCCGACCCTACGCGGCAGGTACTCTACCTGCTGCTTGCTCTTCTTCTCATCGCACTCACTGGCTTCTTTGTCGCCGCTGAGTTCTCGCTCGTTAAAATCCGCTCGACAAGAATCGACGAGCTGGCCGAATCGGGTGTCTTCGGGGCAAGGAAAGCCCGCGAGGCGCTGAAGAACCTCGATGGCTATCTCTATGCCACCAAGCTCGGAGTCATGCTCGCCACTCTGGCGCTGGGTAAGGTCGGCGACCCGGCCCTCGAAGGACTGCTCCACCCCGCGTTCCACTCCATTTCCAACCAGGCGCTCCGAGAGATCCTACTCACCTCGTCGGCACTGATAATCGTCGCGACCCTGGAGTTCATGCTGGGCGAGCTGATCCCGACGACTCTGGCGCTTCAGTCCGCCGAGAAGATTCTCCTGGCGACGATCTACCCGCTCTCGTGGTTCTATGCGCTGGTGCGGATGCCCGTCGCCGGAATGAAAAAGTTCGTGGGCGTGCTTCTGCGGCCTTTTGGAATTTTGAGCGGCGGGCACAGCGACGAAGCGGCGCACTCCGAGGCGGAGATCCGGCGGATCGTGGTGCAGAGCGCGGCGGGCGGAACGATTGATGAAGGCGAGGTTGATTTAGTTCACAAGGTCTTCGATTTCTCCGACCGAACTGCCCGAGAAGTGATGGTCCCCCGCCCCGATGTGTCGTTTCTGAGTGCCGAGATGCCCCTGTCGGAGTGCGTCGTGCGGGCGGAGAAGGCGGGCTTTTCGCGCTACCCGGTGATGGAGGGCGGCTCGCCCGACAAAATTCTGGGGCTGGTACACGTGAAAGACCTGCTCCGGGCGACGACATACCGAAAAGACGCCGAGACCGTTTCTCTGAAGGACGCCGTAAAAATTCGCCTCGCGGTGAGCGTCCCGGAGACAAAGCCGGTCGATGCGCTCCTGCGCGAGCTTCAGCGCCAGCGCCAGAGACTCGCCATCGTCGCCGACGAATACGGGGGAACCGCCGGAATCGTGACGCTGGAAGACATCGTCGAGGAGCTGGTGGGCGACCTTCAGGACGAGTTCGACCGCTCCGCCCCCGAGCTGGAACCCGCCGGGAAAGACTGCTGGACCGTCTCGGGCGGAATGAGTTTGGATAAGCTGATCCGGACCCTGGACTTTACCGGCCCCGAGCAAGAGCCGGATGTCGATACCGTCGGCGGCTGGATCATGGTCTCACTCGACGAAGTGCCGCGCACGGGCGACTCGGTGCCGTTTGGCGACGCCCTCTTCACCGTGACGCACGTCGCGGGGCGACGTGTCCGGCGCGTCCGCATCTGCCTGCCCGAACCCAAGCCACAGGAACCAATCGGTGCTGATCCATCTTCTCTCCAGAGCTGAGTGGGACCAGGCCCGGCTTGCGGGCGTCCATGCCCCGCCCTCGCTCGCCTCCGAGGGCTTCATTCACCTCTGCACCCCCGAGCAGCTTCCCGGCGTGATCTTGCGGTTTTTTGCCAACCAGGGCGATATTTTAGCGCTAAAACTCGACGAAACAAAAATTATCGGCGAGATCCGCTGGGAAGACAGCTACGGCCACGGGCTTTTCCCCCATCTCTACGCCCCCCTGAACCTCGACGCAGTGATTAGTCCCCCCAGCCCCGATAACGGGGAGCTAAACAAGGATAAATCCGCTTCTGGTTCCCCATTATTGGGGTTAGGGGAAGCCGGGGAACCCGAATGAAACCGCTCCCGATGCAGGAAGTGGCCCAGGACGTTCTGGCGTTCGTCGGGCTGGAAAAGCTTCGCTACGCCCGGCTGATCCTGGTGACGCTGGAGCTTTTACTCCTCTTTTTTCTTTACCTCGGGCTACGCTGGCTGACGGCGCGGCTGGTGCGGCGGGTTCTTGTGCGCCACCCCGACGCCGCTCGGGTGAAGACACTGACAGGAATGGCCGAGAGTCTGGCGCAGTTTGCGCTGGGCTTTACGTTCCTGGTCTCGGCGCTCGCCCTGCTCGGGGTCAACGTCGCCGCTATTTTGGGAACGGCGTCCGTGGCGGGCCTTGCCGTCGGTTTCGGGGCGCAGAAGCTGGTCAAAGACGTGATTACGGGCTTTTTTCTGCTTCTGGAAGATCAGTACGCGGTCGGAAATTACGTGACGATTGGCGGCGTCAGCGGGACGGTCGAGGAAGTCGGGATGCGCATCACCCGGCTCCGCGACGACGACGGGCGGCTGTACATTCTCAGCAACGGCGACATCGCCACGGTCTGCAACCACTCGCGCGGCCCGGTGACAGGAAGCTTTGATCTCCCGCTCGCAGCCCAGGCCGATCTCACTCAGGCCACCGCGACTCTGAGCGCCGCGTTCGAGAGCGCCCAAGCCGCGCTGAGCCTCCCCAAAACCCCGACCATCGAGGGCATTCTCAGCGCCGACGCCACAAAAACCGTCCTGAAAATCGCCTTCGTCGCGCCGCCCGGCCAGCGCCCCACACAAACCGCCCTGAAACTCCGCGAGATCGCCCGCGCCGCCCTCACCAGGGCGCAAATCCCCCTCGGCTAAGCTTTCTGTGGCTCCCGTGGCGGCGTCAGAAGCTGAGAGATTCCTGCGGCGAACGCTTCCCAGTCGGCGCGCTTGGTCTCAAGCTTCCCCTGCCCGCTCTCGGTCAGGCGGTAGACTTTCCGGGCGGGCTTGCCCTCCTGCGGCACCCACTCCGCCTCGATGAAGCCGTCCGCCTCCAGCCGGTGCAGGAGCGGGTAAAGCTGCCCGTCGAGCACCTTCACGCCCTCCAGCCCGTTCACCCGTCGCGTGATCTCGTAGCCGTGCAAAGGCTCCGCCGAGAGCGTCGCCAGCACCAGCGCCTCCAAATCTCCCCGAAAACTCATGATTTCAACCTCGTTTCCCCGATGCTACGTCGTCGCCGAAGAAAACGAAGCATCAATCCGCCCAGATAACCTCCCAAAAAATCAGCGACGAGTATTTTTAGGACAATGATAGCGGCAGAAGTTCCAAAAAACCGTGCGGGTGCTATTTCAAAGCGCCAGAGGGAGCTTTCTACCAGCTTCTGATCTGCTTGAAGAACTTCCAGTCGTGTTGCAGCGAGGTCTGTTTGATAGCGAATATGTTGTGGAGCTGCATCTCGCCAGCGCTTTACAGCCTCAAACGGCGAGTCTGTCACTTCCACCGGAGAGTGTTTCCAGGAATCTACCAGCGCTCTTTGATGCTGTAAAATGTCAGACTTTACCATATAGGTGCTTTTATTGGGTGCCCGAAACGGCGAATATCCACCCCATCTCGGTTTTTCATTAGGAACAATAAACTTTCTCTCCGATTTGAACTCACTTGGAATTTTATTCAGTTTTTTTTGCACCTCTAACTGATAAACTATATTTCCTGCCTCAAGGGAAAGAATTGAATATCTGAGATTTTGAATAGTGCCTCTTTCTACACCGGCAGCGATCAATTTTTGTTTTCTGTAGAGTACTTCTCGAATTTGTTTTTGTATTGATTCCCAGCTATAATATTCTTCAGATTCAATAATTTTATCGTAGGTAAGAATACCTCGATTCAATAACTGCAGGTCTTCAGATGCATATTGGTGTAGCGCAAGAGTATCTTTGTACTGCTCGGGTGCATCGAAGCGTGAAATCGGTCCATAAGGATGAAAAGAACAGAGCCATCCTCCAAGCAAGGAAAATAGAGCAATCACGCCAAGTCCACCATAGATAAAACGTCGGAGCTGAGCACGACAGGAGAAAACAGCCAGAAAGAAAATAGTAAACAATAAAACAGAAGTAATAGACTGGAAATATATAATAAAAACTTTCAATCCGGCATCAAACCAGGAAGTAAATAAAAACATAGACATAAACAGAACAAAAAAGACGATGCACAAAGCCATACTGGTAAATTGCAGCCATTTCGTGCCGATGTGGCGCAGGTAGACTCCCGCCCAGGCACGGATCAGGCCACGCGAGAGCTTCCGCGCCGGGATGAACTCGCTGACAGCACGCGCTTCGTAGATATCCGGGCTGCGACGTAGCTCGTCGGTGCGGTCTTCGAGGTGCGCCTGAGTCTCGGCCAGAACCTCGTCGATTTTCTCGGGTGGGAGAACTCCGACAAGTTCTTTTCGTAGCTCGACGGTGTAACTTTCAATGGTTTCGGGAACCTGCTGGCGACGCATCCTTGGAATCCTCCCAAGAGAATATAACTCATATTCTGAGATATGTCAAATCCTGACCCGGAGCGCGAAAGAGGTATACTTTCTCTATGTCCGATGTCCTGAAGCGTAGCCTGCTTGATCTGATTCGCCGTACCAGCTCCGACCTGCCGCCCGATATCCGTGCGGCGCTTGTAGGCGGGCGTGAGAAAGAGAAGTTCGGCTCGCGGGCGCTGATGGCGCTCGATACCATCGCCGAGAACTGTGAGACTGCCGCGAGCGGCTCGGCTCCGATCTGCCAGGATACGGGGATGATCAAGTTTTATGTCCATCATCCGGTGAGCTACGACACGCTCACTCTCGAAGAAACGGCCCGAGTCGCGGTTTCGGAAGCGACAGGGGTCGGGTATCTGCGTCAGAACTCGGTAGACTCGCTCACGGGCAAGAATTCTGGTACTAATTTGGGGCAGGGAACGCCGCTGTTTCACTTTCAGGCCTGGCGAAGGCCCGAAGTAGACATTCGCCTCATGCTCAAGGGCGGCGGATGCGAGAACGTCGGGGCGCAGTACAGCCTGCCGTGCGAGCTGCCCGAGCTGGGCAAGAAGGCCGGGCGCGACATCGACGGCGTAAAATTGGTGGTGCTGGACGCGATCTGGCGGGCGCAGGGCAAGGGCTGCGCACCCGGAATCGTGGGCGTCTGTGTCGGCGGCGACCGGGCGAGCGGCCTGGAAGTCGCCAAAGAGCAGCTTCTTCGGGTTCTGGGCGACCAAAGCCCCGATGAAACCCTCGCGGCGCTAGAAAAAGAGATCACGGACATCTCCAACGGCCTGGGCGTCGGCCCGATGGGCTTCGGCGGCGATACAACCCTGCTTGGCTGCAAGATTACCGCTCGAAACCGACTCCCGGCAAGCTTTTTTGTCTCGGTAAGCTACGCTTGCTGGGCACATCGCCGCCGTGGGATTATTTTAGACGCAAAAACCAACGAGATCACGCGCTGGCTCTATGAAACCATAGACGAAACTCTCCCTGAGGCACACTAAAATGAACGATCTGCTGAACAGCCTGTATCCTGCTTTTTTTAAAAATTCTATAGACCTGTTTATCGGTATTCTTCTTATTGTACAGCTTATTCTGATGTTCTGGGCGATTATCGATTGTTCCAAACGCATTTTTGAGAATAACACGATCAAGCTCGTCTGGATTCTGGTCAGTTTGTTGCTCTCTCCGCTTGGAGCGATTGCATACCTTATTGCAGGGCGCAACATGGGCAAGAAATAACCAGAATCCCAGAAACGCCAGGGTTAGATCGTGCGGCGACGCCCGAAAAACACTCCGAGAGCGGGCAGGACAAGAAGTCCCAGCGTCGTGGGTTCCGGGACGGCAGCCGAGACGAACCGGTTGTAGTCGTTGCCGCTCAGCGCGAGGCTTGTGTAGCCGGGGTTGTTGGCCGGGCCACTTGCCACTCCCAGAAGCTCGCTGGAGCGAAAGCCTGTCTCGGAGATGTAGGTCGCGACAAAGTTGAAGCTCTGCCCTGGCGTCAGCCCGATGTCGGACATGTTGAAACCCATGGTGTAGGTCGGCTGATTGTTCGTGTCGGGCGTCATGTTGAGCGTCCCGCCGCCGCCAAGCGAGCCACCGTTGTTCAGGGACCACAGCCCCGCGTAGCCATTGCCCGCGCCAAACGGCTTGAAGGCAATCGCGTGCGTCGCGTTGAAACCGGGCGCAAAGAACAGGGTCGAGCGGGAGCCGCCGCCATCGAAGCCCGAGATCGCGCGTCGGAGTCCGTCCGCGCCGTCGGTGAAGCCGCCCGTGTCCGCAAAGCCTGCGGGCGAGCCGCCGTCCGGGTCGAGGTAGATCACCACGGCGTCGTTGAAGCTGCCCACACCTTTGGTGAAGCTGAGCGAGATCGCGCCGCCGGTCTGGGTGAGGGTGAAGCTACCGCCGCCGAGCACATTGCCGAAATTCGAGCCGCTACCCGAGACACTGTTGGAGTACGTCCCCACGCCCGCTGTCGGGTTGGTCACCTGTTGCGCTCGCGCCGCCGTGGCAACCAGTGCCAGGCCCGCTCCGACGAAAACTACCGCTCTACCGAATCTCATCACTTCCAACTCTCACGTTTCTACGGAATCTACCCAATCGCTTGGGGACACGCTATAATACCGTCAAATGTACCGGCTTGCCACTGCACTTCTCGCTCTCGTCGCCCTGATTGGCGCGGCCCATGCCCAGATCTATGTCGCCGGAAGCGGCTCGCAGTTCGGAACCATGGACCCGACCACGGGGGCGTTCACCTCGATAGGGACGCTCTCGGGAGCGACCAATCAGCTCTCGGGGATGGCGTTCGGAGCCGGGCCATTGCTCTACGGAGTCGCGGGGCTGGATGGCACCGACACGACGCTCTACCGAATCAGCGCGGGCAGCGGCGCAACCGTCGCGCTTCGGAGCATCGGGGCGGCGTTTGTCTCGGTCGCCGCTCGCCCCGACGGCGTTTTATTTGGCTACACGACGAGCTTCGATGGCAACGGCATGCCGCTCGCCAGCACGCTCTGGCGCATCGACCCGATCAACGACACGCTGGCAACCAGCCTCGGCTCTCTTGGAATCGCAACCCTCGACGGACTGAGCTTCGCGCCGGACGGCCAGCTCTACACCAGCGCGTCGGACAGCGGGATACTCTACCGACTGAATACAACGACCGGAGCGGCGAGTGCCGTGGGCGGCGGAATCGGGACGATCAACCTAACGGGCTACGCGGTCGGCGGCAACACCCTCTTTGGCTTTGCGGACGACCGAAGCGTGCGCTCTGTCAATACAACCACGGGCGCGGGCGGGAGCGCGGTGAGCTACAGCTTCGGGCCGTCGTCGCCGCTGGACTTCGTCACGGCTTCCGCGTCTGCTGTGGTTCCGGAGCCGTCGGCGCTGATCCTCATGCTTATCGGCGGCGCGGCAGTGGGATATCGACGTGGACGCCGGACGCGGGCTTGAAGCGGGCTGCCGCGAAGTTCAGCTCGCTCAGCCGGACGCGCGTGACTTGCGGCCAGAACGTCAGCACCTGAGCCGCCTCGGACGCACAGTCGTAGGCATCGTCGAGCGACTCGAAAAGAAAGACAAAGTCCTCCCCACCCTCGCGGTGGACCACGATCTCCTCTTTCTCCCCCTCGGGAGCCTTGAGGCAGAACGCGCTCTGCCCGAGCAGAATGTCGTCAGTGAAGGTCGTCTCTTCGTTGTTGTAGGAAAACATATCTCTCTTTTAGCTACCCGGTGCGGACATCGGCCCGCCTGTCGTCATGTAACTCTCGCTCGGAGCCGCGTAGCTCCCGCCCTGGCGCGACTGACGCTCGGCGGCATCGGCGGCCCAGACCATGCTTCTTAGCTGCTCAAGTTCCGTCCAGCGCTGCATCTCGGGCGAGGGCGTCTCCTGAAGCGGTGCGCTTTGCCAGCCCTGATTTGTGTCCACCGAGCGCGGCGCGGCGAAGGTCGGGGCGGGGTTCGCCACCCAGGGCGCTGTGGGAGCATAGGGCAAGATCGATGCCACCGAGTTCGCGGGCACGCCAGGCATCAGCACCGACGGAGCCGAGGGAGCGGGGGCGCTCATGGGGCGACTCTCTCGGGCGCTCAGGCGCTCACTCGGGCGGGTGCCGTAGGTGGAGATGAGAAAAACCAGTACCGCCGCGCAGCCCGCCATCAGCGGCGCCCCGACCTGAAGGAGCGGCGAGGTCCACCACGGATCGCAGTTGGAGCAGCGTCCGTCGCCACCCCGTCGCCGCCCGCAGCGCTCGCACCACCCGCTTGAGTAACTCTGGCTCGTCATTACGTAATCCTTCCCAGTTTATGCGCCCCGCGCCGCCTTGTCAATGCCGGTTTTGCGTGAGCGTCTGAACGTTAGAAGCAACCGCACCTGGTTGAGTTCCGATTTGTGGGATATTCTTCGACTGCGCGTCCCACCAAACCCGCAATCTTTCCAGCCGTGCGTCCGCGTCTTTTTTATCGAATCGCCGCACCGCCTCCGCCGCCGCCTCGAAATCCCCGGTTTGCTCCAGCGCAAACCGAAGCGCCGCGTCGGAGAGCTTCGGGCAAGCGCATCTCCAAATACAAAGTGCCCCGAAACAAATCCCTACCAGTCTCCCGACACCAAAAGGATCTGATGCATGAAGCCGATATTGCAACATTATAGAGCCAGCGGTCACGATAGGGAAACCCAGCAAAATCCCGGACCAGAGCAATAGACGTTTCAGCGTTACCCGGTTCTTTTTTTGGAAAATAGCAACCGTTAGAAGAAATTCTTGTTGTTCAATCGGTAAATCTCGGAAAAATCCTGTTGTTGGCTCAATACTTCCATCCAAGTAGACTTTGACAATTCCAGCATTGCCTTCGCGCAGCCGAACTTTCCCCAGAGGAATACCCATATTCTGCGAGATTCGATCCAGATAAACCCGAAGCGAACTTCCCTGTTCCAATTTCCACCAGCGCTGGCGCATCATAAAGGCCCATAACAGACAAGCAACCATAACAAAAAACAAAAAGATAAAAATTCCCCATGTAAACGAAGGAGAAACTATTCCAGGAATAATAAATGCCAATAAGAAGATAAAAAAGAGTACAAGAATGGAAATTGCATCGATTTCGTCCGACGACTGCGGAGGCAAGGTGGACTCGCGCCAGAGACGCGGCGAGCAACGCTCCAGGAACTTGGGGAAATAGCGCACGGCCAGAAACACCAGTGCGCTACCAAGATAGAGTTCCAGAATCCACAGATACATCGTACTTACGGCCCCCGCCGGAGTGGTTGCACCGACGCAGATGTACTCGAAACGACGCTCACCGCGGATGCAGCCAGAGCATTTTTAGGCTGCGCATTCCACCAGACACGAAGTCGCTTCAGCCGCCACTCGGCTCCTGCCTTATCGACTCGCAGCACCGCCTCTGCTGCCGCCCGAAAATCCCCTGTCTGCTCCAGCGCAGATCGCAATGTCTCGTCGGAGAGCTTCGGCCAGAAATACATACCTGCGATGGCCAGTGCCAGCAGAGAATAAAACGCGATCCAGGAGAGATTCGTCGCCATCACCGCCCAAAAAGCGACAGTAACGATGGTGAGCCAGAGCACCGTTCGTTTAAGCGTCGTTCTGTTTTTTCTTTCCAAAAGTGTAGCCGCCAGGAGAAATTCCTGCTGATTTGCGGGCAAGTAGCGAAAAAAGTTCGTTGATATCTCGATGGTTCCATCCAGAAAAACTCTCGGAATTCTAATTATTCCTTCGCGAAGCCGAATCCGCCCCACAATAATTCCTGTATTTTGTGAGATTTTATCGAGAGAAGCACGAAGCAAGCTACCTGCTTCTAACTCCCACCAACGCTGACGCATCACAAAAGCCCAGCCTCCCCAGCCGCTCAATCCCACCCCTAAAATAGCAACAAAGCTGTTTATCGCCAGCATTCCAAACAGCCAAAACGTTGTGAACGCAGTGATACAGACTGCAAAGACAGCAAGCCCATGGATATCGTCGTGCGATTGCGGAGGCAAGGTGGCCTCCCGCCAGAGACGCGGCGAACAACGCTCCAGAAACCCGGCAAGGAAACGAACGGAGAACAGGGCAAGCGCACTGCCAAACACCAGCGTCAGGATTCCAAGAAACACAGGCTCAGTATAGCAGAATTAAACAAACAAGAAGTGGGCTGTCCCCCGAAGCGCTGCGCCTCGTTCCTCGTCTTGCTTTCGCCCCCGTGCGGCACGAGGGGGGATTTTAAACAAACAAGAAGTGGGCGGCTTCGAGGTTTCTCTTGATCTCAGTGAGAAATTCAGCGGCATGAAGCTCGGTGGCGATCCGGGCGTCGTGAACGAGGGTTAAATGAATCTCGCTGCCGACAATCGCGCCGAAGACCAGGTGCCCGACCTGGGGCTGGCGCAGAATCGGGGCCAGGGTGAGAACACCGCTCGCCGTGAGGTCGGTGAGCGTGAAGCTCGCGCCCTCCCCGCCCGCGCCCGAGGTACACTCGCGCGCAAGCTGCAAGACGCTTTTCTTGTCCGCATCGGCGATCAGGATTTCCCCGACGGCGAGCCGAACGTCCGGGCCGACGTTGAACCTCGGGTGCTGGGCGAGCGCCGACGCCGTGGCCGCCAGAAGAAACGCCAGCGGCGCACAGCGAGCTTTCTGGGCGAGGCGCAGAGTCTCAGAAAGGTCCACCCGCGCGACACAGGGCACGTGCGGCGCGGCCCGCCACGAACCGACATGGTGCCGGGCGATGCGCTCCCCCGTTTCTCTGCCCCCTGGCCCCCAGGTTTGGGAGAACCCGACTATCTCCCCCAGAACTGGGGGCTGGGGGGCAAAAACGAGGGCAGGGGAAACCACACCCGAGAGAACGGCGACGGGTTCGCCGGGCTGAAGGGCGTCGCCGGGCAGGACGGACCAGCGGAACAAAACGCCGTGGCGGTCGGAGAGAACGAACTCCTCGATGCCGTCGAAGCGAACCACAAGAAGCGGCTCGCCCGCGCCGACGTACTCGCCCGGCTCCCGGTTCAGCGCGGCGACGATGCCCACGGCATCGCTACCATCGCTGCGCGGCGGGAGCAGGACGGTGTGTTTCACTCTAACCGTCGAGGGCGGCGTCGGACAGGGCGCAGTTGTGCCAGACGTTCTGGACATCTTCGTCCTCTTCGACAGCGTCCAGGAGCGCCAGAAACTTCGCCTCTTCTGCTTCGTCCAGCGCAACGGTCGTGGTTGGGATCATGGTCGTCTCCGCCGAAGCGTAGGCGATCTTAGCGGCGTCGAGGGCGTCGCGGACCGAGGCGAAGTCCGTAAACGCGCTCGTCACGGCGAAGCCGCCGTCCTCGGTCTGGGCGATGTCCTCGGCTCCCGCCTCCAGCGCGACCTCCATGAGCTGATCTTCCGTGGTTTTCCCCGGCTCGATCAGAAAGATGCCCTTGCTCTCAAACAGATACCCGACGCTGCCCGAGTCGCCGAGCCGCCCGCCTTTTTTGGAGAACGTTGCTTTGATGTTCGGGAAGGTCCGGTTGATGTTATCGGTGAGGCACTGCACCAGAACCGCGACTCCGCCCTGACCGTAGCCCTCGAAGACGCGCTCTTCCAGGTTGCCGCCTTCCAGCTCACCCGTGCCCTTCTGGATGTTGCGCTTGATCGTGTCGGCAGGCATGGAGTTCTGGCGAGCCGTCTGCACCATCATCCGCAGCCGGACATTGGTATCGGGGTTTCCGCCGCCAGACCGGGCCGCCAGAATGATCTCTTTGGCGAGCTTGGTGAAGAGCTTCCCCCGAACGGCGTCCTGCTTGCCCTTGCGCAGCCGGATATTGTGCCACTTGCTATGGCCGGACATAGTTGTTTCAAACCTCTCTCAAACAGAGCGCCCGGCGTCGCCGCCGGGCGCAGAAAATTTCAAGCCGATTTTACCACGAAAGGTTTTCCCCCGGCCTCGGCTTTTCCTCCCCCTTGAAGCGCTTCGCTTTCGTCCCCCTCCGGCCAAGCGAAGGGGGGATCAGAGATAAATTTCCCAGCGCCGAGTGTTCTCCGAGTACCAGATTTGCGAGCCACCGGGCCGGAGCGTGACACAAAGACGGAACTCACCCTGTCGATCCTCAACACCAACCACTTTGGATGAGCGCCAGAGTCCAATACGAGGTAGATTCTGAGGCACGTGAAGGCTATTCCGAAAAAATCCGCGTGCATTGCCACAGGTGCAACGGTTGGCACCCCAAAGGTATTCACGCCGCTCTTTTGTAGCTACATTCAAAGCAGAAAGCGAGGCTTTGAGGGCTATTTTCAGCGGCCAGTGCGTAATCGGGACGGAGAGCGCTGTGAGAACGCAAAAAAGAGCCACCAGACGCTTTTGCAGAAAGACTTTAGGGTGGCGCTGACCGGCTTTGAGCCAGGTGACGGCACCGAGCAGGGCGGGAAGAATCCCGAGGAGCGCGACGACGTAGATCAAGCTCAGGCGCTCACCGGTGGCGGAGAGGCCGACGGCGAGAGCGGGCCAAAAGGCGAGAAGGGCCAGTCCGACCCGGCCCGAGATTCCGAAGGGGCGCACGGATTTCATGCTCACTATCATACCCCAAATTCTTGGCAGGTTGCAGCAAGAAATTGCCCGGCAAAGCTACCGGGGTAGCGACTGAGCCAGCGCATAGAGATCGCGGCGGGAGCGTCCCGTGGCGGCAGCGACCTGCCGGGCGGCGTCCTTGGCCGAGACCCCCGAGGCGAGCAGCGCAGCAAGCTGATCTTCGGGAGTTACCTCGGGAGGGGCGTCGGGAGCGCCGTCGCCCGGCCCTAAAACGATCACGCACTCGCCGCGCGGGGCAGTCTCCTCGAAGTGGGCGAGAACGTCAGCCAGGCTCCCCCGGACGAACTCCTCGAACTTCTTGGTCAGCTCGCGCCCGACCGCGCACGCCCGACCGCTCCCGCACGCGCTCGCGAGGTCTTGCAGGGTTTCGACCAGCCGGTGCGGGCTTTCGTAGAGCACCACGCTCCGGCGCTCGGCGGCGATCTCGCCCACGCGCTCGCGGCGGTCGCTCGTGCGCGGCAGGAACCCCTCGAAGACGAAGCGCCCGGTGGGCAGGCCCGCCCCGACCAGCGCGGCCAGAAGCGCACTCGCGCCGGGAATCGGCTCGACCCGGATGCCCTCTAAGGCGGCGGCGGCCACCAATTCCTGGCCCGGATCGGACAGCAAGGGAGTCCCGGCATCGCTGACCAGCGCGACACTCTGGCCCTCCCGGAGCCGCGAGAGAACCCCGTCCGTCCCCCGATGCTCGACATGCGCATCGAAGCGAATCAGCGCGGTAGGAATGTCAAAGTGCCGCAGGAGGTTTTTGGTGACGCGCGTGTCCTCGGCGGCGATCACATCGACCTCGCGCAGAATCCTGAGCGCCCGCGCCGTGATGTCTTCGAGGTTCCCGATGGGTGTCGCGACGATGTAGAGCATGAGTTTTTTGTGGCCCTCCCCCCGGCCTCCATTCGTTCCTCATTACAGCCGACCCCCTCCCCGGCTTCGCTGGGGGCAGGGGGTAACTCCAAAAGCCCAACCCTCTCCCACTGCGTAGCATGGGAGGGGGTGCCGAGCTTGCGAGGCGGGGGAGGGAAACCTACTTCGCTTTCGGCGCGGCTTTGGGGGCGGGCGTGGCGGCGGACTTCGGAGCGGGCGGCGGAGTGGGCTGGTTCTTCATCTGCTCCTGGATCTGCTTCATCATCTGCTCTTGCTGGCGACGTGTCATCTCCTGGACTTTTGCCATCAGCTCTTTCTGCTTGACCTTGTCGCCCAGCTTGTCGTAGAGCGAGGCCATCGAGTAGACCACGGCGGGGCTGGGCAGCGCGAGCTTCTCGGCGGCGGCGAGGTGGCTTTTTGCTTTGTCGTTTTGCTTCAGCTCGATGTAGGCCTGGGCGGCGGCGACGTGCGACTCGGGGATGTTGCGGGCGGCGATGGCTTCTTCGTAGGCCAGGGCCGATTGATCAAACTTCTTGAGCAGGTCTAAAATCTTGCCGCGCCGGAGCGGGCGGGAGTTCTCGCGGTCGTCCTCTTTCTTGACCTTGCCCAGCTCGACCAGCGCCTCGGCCAGCTTGGCATCGCGAGGGGCACCGGTAAGCTTCAGGCCGTCGCGGGTCAGCTCGGCGGCTTTCAGGCCTGGATCGAGCAGGCTCACGACCACGCCGGTCTTGGCAGCATCGACCTCGGCCTGGACCAGCGAACCAACCTCGCGGCTCTTGTACTCATCGACGTACTTGGCGACGTTTTTATCGAAGTCCGCAGGGGCAGTTTTGCTTGGACGCTCGTCTAAAAGCGAAATAATATGATACCCGAACATCGTTTTGACTAAATTCGGGTTGAGCTTGCCTTTTCCCGCGTCGAATGCGCCCTTGGAGAACGCGGTCACGTAGTAATTTCCGGGTTTCCAGTCGTAGAATCCACCCTGCGCTTTGTTGCCGTCGTCGGAATATTGTTTTGCCAGAGCTTCTAATTTCTTCGGGTCGGCTTTTACTTCCGCAAGAACTTTTTCGGCTTTCGTTTTGGCCTGAGCATCGGGAAGGCCGCCCTCGCCCGACTTGATGAGAATATGCCGAACCTGGATTTCGTTGAAGAGCCGCTTGATTAGCACCGGGTCGGCGGGGACGCGGCTCTTGAGCGTGTCGCGCAGTTTTTGCTCGGCCAGGCGGATTTTGAGACCGTCGGCGGGCAGCTCGTCTTTGATCGCTTTGACGGAAAGCCCCGGCTGGATCTTCCCGAGCGCGGCGTCGATCTCGGCGTCGGTCCCGCCCGCTTTCAGCTCCAGGCGCTGGGCGTAGGCAGGCCGTCCCTCGGTCTCCCACATTTTTTCGCGCTCGGCCTCGACCTCGGTGTCGGTCGGGGCGAGTTTGTTCTTCTCAGCAGCGGCGAGCACGGCTTGCTGAATTTTAAGCTGGTCGATGAGATTGAGCCGGTCGGAGTCGCGCTCATCGGGCGGGGGTGTCCCCTGGCTGCGATACGTCTGCTCCAGCTGTCGGTCCAGGGTCGAGCGGGGCACCGAGAGGCTCCCGATCTTTGCGACCGTCGGCTCATTTGCCCGCCCACCCTCGGCTCTTCCGCCCTGGCCGCCGCCCATGTTGGCACCGAGACCCGTGTAGACGACGCCACCGAGCATGATCACGATGATAAACCCGGCGACGTAGGGGCCGTTCTTCTTGACGACCCGATTCATATCCATCAGAGACATTGTTTTTCTTAGCTTTCGAGGATGCGCCTCAGGCCATCCAGACAGAGCCGCGACGACTCTTCCGAATCGCCGCTGGCCGTTTTAAAGTGAGTTTCGAGCGCGACGACGCCATCGAAGCCGGACGCTCTCAGGGCGGCAAACTGCCCGCGATAGTCGATCTCGCCCTCGCCGACCACGGTCCATTTCAGAGAACCGTCTGGTTCGGAGCGAGCGTCTTTTACGTGAACATGCGCAACATGGGCGCGGGACGATTCCCAGCCCGACGGAAAGGGCGTCTCTCCGGCCATGAACGCGTTGCCGGGGTCCCAGAGCATCTTGAGGGCGGGCGAGCCGATCTTCTCGATCATCCGCGCGGTCTCTTTGCCGGTTCCTAAAAAGCACGCGTGCTCGTTTTCGAGAACCAGGGTGACGTTGGCGCGCTCGGCCAGCTCACAGGGCCGCGTGAGGGCGCGGGCGATCCGATCTTCCAGCGCGGGCGTCAGCGGGCCGCGTCGCCAGAACGAGAAGATCCGAATAAACGGAGCGCCGAAGCGTTTTGCCAGATCGATGCTGTGGTTGAGCAGGGTGAACTGGTCGTCCAGAGAACGCTCACGGGCGTTGTGGGTTGGGCCGCTCAAGTCGCCGGGTTCGTCGAGGTCGCACTTGAAGAGCGGCGTGTCCAGACACGGCACGGACATATTGGCATCGGCGAGACATTTTTCCACCCGCTTTAGCATTTGCTCGTCGGCATCGACAATGTAGGTGTTCCAGACATTGCGAAGCTCGGCATCGGCGGCACCATACTCGGCGAGTACGGAGAGCGCATGGGCCAGGTCCTGGGAGATTTCGTCGGTGATGGCACTGAGGCGCATATCTCCCGAGTCTACGGCGAAATGGCCTTGACAGCAAGGAAACGCCCATGATAGACTTCCACTTGCGTCTGGGGCCATGGGCGAGTAGCTCAGTGGTAGAGCACCTGTCTTACAAACAGGCTGTCGGGGGTTCAAGTCCCTCCTTGCCCATTCGTTTTTGGAGGTGTAGCTCAGTTGGTTAGAGCGCTGCCCTGTCAAGGCAGAGGTCGCGGGTTCGAGCCCCGTCATCTCCGTTAAATTCTGATAAAACGTGCCGCCTTAGCTCAGCTGGTAGAGCAATGGACTGAAAATCCATGTGTCACAAGTTCAAGTCTTGTAGGCGGCATCCCAAATCACGGCCACGCTGATTCAGCGTGGCTTTTGTTTGCCACCGAGATGGACCTCGCGCGTCCTAACCAAACCTCCCCCGGCGTTACCGCCGACCCCTCCGGCTAATCGCTCGTCCCTCGCTGGCGAAGGGGTATTTACGGGGCACTGAGTGGTCGGCGGCCTGGAGCCACAGGCTCTCTCGCTTCGTTCCCGGTAGGCCAAAGGGAAAAAGTCGATTGCAGCCCTGGGCTTCGTAGATACCCCTTCGCCCGCGAGAGGGGTCGGCGGTAACGCCGGGGGAGGACGGGCAAGGTTGAATTGAGGAGCCGGGGGCAAGTGCTATACTGGGAGCATGTTGCCCCCGCCCCCACCAGGCCCTCACGAGATCGTTGCGGCGCTGGACGCTGCTGCAAAGGCCCACCGCATTCCTACGGTGGTTCTGCGCGGGCTGGCCTGGAAAGAGAGTCGCTGGAAAATCAATTCCGAGGGAGCGGGCGAGCGGGTCGGAATTTTAGGCGTCCCGACAAAGAACCGCACCGATATCGAGCGACTTAAGAACGACTGGCACTACAACGTCGCCGAGGGGGCGAAGCGCCTGGAACTCATGTGGAACCGCGCCCCGATTCTGGGCAACGGGCGGCTCGACGACGGACGCAATATCATCGAGTGCTGGTTCTTCGCGCTGGGCCGCTACGGAGCCGGAGTCAACGGCACGGACGCCGCCAATTCGTACGCAAGCTCCGCGCTCGACGCCATCGCCGAAAACTCAGGAACTCGGGTCAGCCGTCCGTCGCCCGAGAGCCTCGCGTGGGGCCGAAACGCGTTCGGAATCCCGGCGCCCTGGCACTTTGGCGACGTAGTTCCTCGCCCTAAGCCAAAACTCCTGGTTAGTTTAGATGTCCCGTACGTCAGCCAGGTCTGGGACTCGCCCGATAGCTGGGATGGCAGCGGCTCGTGCGGCCCGGCCTCACTCACGATGGTGCTGGGATTCTTCAAAAAGCTCTCGCCAAAGCCCGTGAACGTCACGGCGTCGTATCCGCACACCAGCGCCCTCGGGGGAAATATCCCGGAGCTTTATAAACTGGTCTGCGAGCCGGGGCAGGGCGCGGTTCACCAAAAAATGCTCGACTATCTCAGACCGATCTTCCCTGGAGTCGGGATGTACTACAAAGAGAAAGCTACCTGGAAGCGCGTGAAGGCCGAGCTGGACGCGGGCCGCCCGGTACTGCTCGGAACCCAGGTGACGCCCGCCGGGCATCTCATGGTCGCGCGGGGCTACACCGCCGACGGACGGCTCCTGGTGAACGATCCGGCAGGCAACCGCGAGCTGGCCGCACGCTGGGAAAGGCCCGACGGCGAGTGGTCCAAAACCGGTGGGCGCTACTGGAACGGCGAGGGGCGCGGCGCACTCTACGACTGGGATGCCCTCGAAGTTCGGTGGGTGATGACGTTCTCCGCCAGCCCCGACGGTGCCGATAAACCCGAGGATGGCGGCGGGTAGGTGCGCCCGCTGTTTCTGCTGTTTCAGCTCTCCGCGCGGCTGACCCGCCGAACCTACCTCACCAGCCGGGGCGGACTTCTGGTACTCGCGCTGGCGCTGCTGGCCGGGCTGCCGTTCTCCGCAAGATTCGCGCTCGGCCTTCCGCACTTTCTCGAAACGCTGACCGAAGCCCACCGCGAGCTTTATCTCGCCACCCTGCTTGCCGCGCTCTTTCTGGGGGTGGCGCTGAGTCCGGCGGCGGGTGCGGCGGCGCTGGCCGGATCGGGTGACAGCCGCCTGCGCCTGCTTCCCGTGAAGCCGTGGACTCTGGCGGGCGGACTGGTGCTCGGCTCGCTCGCCGACCCGATGCTCCTGCCCACGCTTCCCCCGCTGGTCGCGCTTCTCTCGCAGGGCACGCTGGCGGTGTTTCTCCTGATGCTGTGTGCGCTGGCGACCGGGCAGCTTCTTCTTCGACTGACCAGAGTGCTCTTTGCAAAGCGCCGGGTGCGCGAGGGGCTGGCGCTGGCGTGCCCGCTTATCGCCGCGCTGATTCTGGTTCTCGCCTCGCGCCCGCCCGCCCGTGCCGCGACCGGCAAGCTCGAACCGGCGGCCCCGGCCTGGCAGCGGATCGGGGCGACACTTCCCCTCGCGCCGCCGGGCCTCGCCGCCCGCGCCATCGCGCGTCGGACGCTTCTTCCGAGTGTCCCGCTGGCGCTCTGGGCCGCAGGGCTTCTGGGCGCAAGCGCTTTCTTGCTCTCCCGGCGCATCGAGCGGGAGTCCGACGCCCAGCCCCTCCGTGGTCGTGCGCCCAGGCCGCTTTCTTTTCTACCCGCCGACATCGGGGCGCTTCTCCAGAAAGAGCTGGCCGGTTTCCAGCGCGAGCCGTTCTTTCGGGGCGGACTTGGAAAGCTGGGGCTGACCACGGCGCTGCTGGTCTTTGCGGTTCTCACCCCGCCCGACGGCCCCGGCGACGCGTTGGGCTTTCTGGGCACCGGGCTGCTCGCCTGGGCCGGAGTCTGGATGGCGCAGCTCGCCTGCAACCAGCTTGGCCCGGATTTTACCGCCGGAGCGCTCCTTCTGAGCTTCCCGATACCGCGATGGCGTCTGCTTCTCGCCAAGAACCTCGCGCTGGGCCTGGTTCTGCTCCCGCTCATCGGGGGGATTTTACTTCTGTACGGACTTGCGGCAAGGCTCCCTTTCTCTCGCACCGTGCTGTTTATGGGCTTGAGCAGCCTCTGGGCAATGACTCTTCTTGGTCTCGGGAATATTCTTTCGGTGCTCGCCCCCTACCCCCTGATCTTCCGGCGCGGCTCCGAGAGCACCGACGCGGGCGCGTCGCAGCTTCTGGGCCTGGTCCAGATTTTTGTGGCCGCGCTCGCTCTGATTCTCGTTCTTCAAGTTCCCTACATCTGCCCGGTAATCGGGGCGCTCGGATTGTTTGTCTCCGGCAAGCTTCTCGCCCGCCGCGATGCCGACCTCGCCGAGCGAATGGCGGACTGACCGCACCAGCAGAAAATCAGCTTACAAAAAAATCCAGAAGAAACAGTCCTATTCAGGAATATTTCATGATTTTTGTGTTACACTTCTTGAATCCTGGCAACTTCGCCGGGACCATCTTTCACATGGAGCCAATGAAATGATTCGACATACAAACCTCGGCACCCTCGCCGCTATCGGCATTCTGGGAGCGCTCACCGCCAGCGCCCACGCTCAGGTCGTCGCGACGCCCTACAGCTACGTCACCACACTCGATGCACAGTCGCCCACGTTCAACCGAACCGTGAGCGGCGCTCCGCCCACCGCTCTTTCCGGCGTTGGCACAGCGGTTTCCTACGGCACCCTTTCCTTTATCCCAGACACCACGGGAAGCTACTCGCTGGAAACCACAGCGGCGGCACTAACGGGTACTGCCGACGACACCTATCTTGTGCTGTACCAGGGAATCTTCAACCCGGCGACTCCGCTCACCAACGCAATTGCCGCCGACGATGATGCGGGAGTCGGTGCTCTCTCGCTCATCAATATCAGTCTGACAGCGGGCACGAGCTACACCCTCGTTACGACTACCTTCGCCAACGGACAGTTCGGGCCGATCACGACCCGTATCTCCGGACCGGGCGGCTCGAACATCGACCTCGGTGCCGCCGCCGCTCCCGAGCCGGGCAGCCTCGCGCTTCTCGGACTCGTGGCGCTTCCAGGCGTCGCGCTCCTTCGCCGCAAGAAATAATATTCCGTCGAGAACCAGGACGATAAACGTCCGGATCACCCGTCCAGGACGAAAATCGTCCGGCTATGGGTTTCCCACGGATTTCCAGGACGATAAACGTCCGGCTATGGGGCGGGCAAGCCGCCGTCTCGCTTCGCTCGAAATCTCGAATCTCGAACGCAGTGAGACGGCGGTACGCCCCATTGCCGGACGTTTATCGTCCTGGGATATTTGGGTAGGCCGGGTGGGTTCGGTCCCACAAAAATCAGGACCGCCTGTGTGCCTTTGGCCTCAGGCGGTCTTTTCTTGCCCGGCCCAGAATAGAGGACATGAACACGACGTGGATGGCTTTTGTACTCGGCGCGGGGCTGCGCTGGGCGCTGGGATCGGCGCTCTCGCTCACCGCGCTCTGGGCGGCGGCAGGATTTTGCGGCGCGACGGAGAACTCTTAGCGGCATGAAGACCCTGCACGAGACGTTTTTTGCGATGGCGCAGAAACAGCCCTCGCACCCGGCACTGAAATGGCGCGAGAAGAAGGAATGGAGAACCCTGACCTACGGCGAGCTGGCCGAGAAAGTTCGCCAGTGCGCGGCGGCGCTGGCGGCGCGGGGCGTGGTGCACGGCGACCGGGTGGCGATTCTCTCGGAGAACCAGGTCGCCTGGGCCGTCTTCGACCTGGCGATTCTCTCGCTGGGCGCGATCACGATCCCGATCTACCCGTCGCTTCCGCCCCAGCAGGTGGCCTTTATCATCGAGAACTCCGGCGCACGCGGGGCGCTGGCGGGCGATGAAAAGCTCGCGGCGAAGCTCCCGCCCCTCGGGTTCATGGTCACGGCGGGCGACGACTTCGAGGCGTTTCTTCGGGAAGGAAAAAGCGCTCCCCCGCCCCAGGCCGTCGTCGAGGAGGACGATGTCGCCAGTTTCATCTACACGTCGGGCACCACGGGTGACCCCAAAGGCGCACAGCTCACCCACAAGAACCTTCTCACCAATGTCCGGGGTGCCCGCGAGGTTCTCTCCGAGGTCGGAAACCCGCTCGGGCCGTCCGACACCTGGCTGAGCTTTCTGCCGCTCTCGCATGTTTTCGAGCGGATGGCGGGGCACTTTCTCCCGCTGTGCTACGGCGCAACCATCGCGTACTCGGGCGGAATCCGGACGCTCTCCGAGGACATGAAAACCAACCAGCCGACGATCATGGTGTGTGTCCCTCGGGTCTGGGAAGCCATGCAGGAGCGGATTTTAGACGGCGTCGCCAGGGCCGACCCGAAGAAGAAAGCGCTGTTCGAGAAAACCCAGGCCGTGGGCCGGGCGTGGCTGGCGGGCAACCGAAGCCCGATTCTGTGGGTCCAGAAACTGGTCTTAGACCGGCTCGTCGGCCAGGCCGCCCGCGAGCGCTTCGGCGGGAAGTTCCGGTTCTGGGTCTCGGGCGGCGCGGCGCTGAGTCCCGAGGTCGCGACCTTCTTCGCCGCGCTCGGAATCGAGATTTTAGAGGGCTACGGCATGACCGAGTCCGCGCCTGTGATCACGGTCAATCGCCCAGGCCGGGTCAAGATCGGGACCGTCGGCACGGTGATTCCTGGCGGCAAGATAAAAATCGCTCCCGACGGCGAGATTTGCTACCAGGGCGACAACGTCATGAAAGGCTACTGGAACAACGACGAAGCCACGCGCGAGATGATCGACGCCGACGGCTGGCTGCATACCGGCGATATCGGGGTTTTAGAGGCAAATGGCTTCTTAAAAATCACAGATCGCAAGAAAGATATTATCGTTTTAGCCAATGGAAAGAATGTCGCGCCACAACCGATTGAAGCAGCGCTCAAGCAATCTCCGATGATCGCTGAAATTGTCTTAATTGGCGACAAACAGAGCATTGTGACAGCGCTGGTGATCCCGAGTAAAGAAAAGCTCAAGACCTGGGCCGAGTCGGAGGGCCTGAAATTTACGTCCGAGGACGAGCTTTACCAGGCTCCCGAGACCAAGAAGAAGCTCAAGGCCGAGATCGAGGCGCACTCCAAAGCCCTCGCGGAGTTCGAAAAAATTAAAAAATTTGCGGTTCTGAACGCTCACTTCAGTATCGAAACCGGCGAGCTGACGCCGACGCTCAAGGTAAAACGAAAAGTAATTTTGCAAAAATACGCCACAGAAGTTGCCGAGCTACGCGGCGATGAATAAAAAGCCGGTCAATTTACTGGCGCTGAGCTGTTTGTGGCTGCCGATCAATCTGTTCTGGACCGTGATGCTCCAGTATGCTCTGCCCGCGCGGGTGCAGGAGATGGTAGGCGACAAAGCCAAGGGCGAGTACCTCGGCTACATCTCGCTGATCGGAGCCATCGCGACGACGGTGATCCAGCTCGTGGTTGCGCCGCTCTCGGACGCGTGTGCCAGCAGGTGGGGCCGCCGTCACCCGTTTATCTTCTGGGGAATCGCGCTCAACGTTATTACGACGCTCGGTTTTGCCTATGCGGGTAATTTTGCGCTGCTGATGGTGAGTTTTTTCGGCATCCAGTTGTTTTTGAACATCGCCAACGGCCCCTATCAGGCGCTTCTGCCCGATACCGTACCCTCCGAGCGGCATGGCGTCGCGTCCACGTACATGGGCATGGCACTCCTGCTCGGGCAGCTCTTCGGGGCGCTGGGCCTTTTAGGCTTCAGCCTGAAATTCTACTCCCTGATGGAGCTTCTGGTCGGGATTCTCGTGCTGCTTGCCGTCGGGACACTCTGGACCATTCGCAACGTCCCGGATTCCCCTGCCCCGCCTGAAGATCGCCTGCCGCTCGCTCGTGCGCTCGAACCTTTGCTGGACCTGAGGATCAAAGAGAACCCGGACTTCTTCCAATTACTGTACTCCCGGTTTTTTGTGAATTTGAGCTACTCGACCGTGGTTACGTTCTTATTGTATTATCTTCAGGATGCCATCGGCCTCGGCGAAGAAGGGGCAGCTAACTTCCAACCGATTATTATCTTAGTGGCGACCGTCGCCGGGCTTATCGGGACTCTGATGGCAGGTGCAGCGCTTCAGAAATGCTCTAAAAAGCAGATTGTCTACGGTTCGTCGGTGATTATCGGGATTGCGGCACTGGTTTTTGCGTTTACGCATGATAAATTTGTAGTTCTGGTGCTCGCCGGATTGTTCGGAGCAGGCTGGGGCGCGTTTCAGGCCGTGGACTGGGCGCTGGCGGTCAATTTGCTCCCCAAAGGCGGCGCGGCGCGGTACATGGCGGTCTGGCACGTGTGTATGACGGTTCCTCAGATCATCGCGCCTCTGTTCGGTAAAATCGCCGATGTACTCAACAAGTCCTACGGGCCGGGCTTCGGCTGGCGAGCGGCGATGCTCTCGACGGTGCTGTATTTAATCATCGGAACCGCGCTCCTCACGCGCGTCCGCGAGCGAGAGACGCCCCACTGAGCGCGTCGTTTCCGGTGATCTCGATGGTGACAAACTCGGGCGGAACGTAATTTTGCGCGTCGTCTTCGGACGCAAATTCGATCTCGAACACCGGGGCGATTTTACTTTCTTCGGGAAAGACATCGAGGTTTCCCCCGGCTAATTTATAGCGTCTCTTGGTGATTTTTGCTCCGGGAAGTATTTTCAGCAAATTATACTCAAGTTCCGAGAGATAGATATTAGTAATTGGCTCGGAAATTACATTTATTTTCCCATATTTTTTGCAGAGTTTGTAAATTTTCTCCCCCGAAAGTTTTTCCATGCAACGAAGTCGTATTTGAGCCTGATAAATATATAGATCGGTGATTTTTGTAAAGGGAAGCGCGGCAAGTTGCTCTAAAACCTCGGGCCGGACCTGCCAGCGGCGCTCGATCTCGCAGATTGCGTACTTGGGGAGTTCCACGATAGAATCGTACCACGGAGTTGTGTAAGAGTTCTGAAAGAGTCAGCGGGCATACTTCTGGCAGAGGAGACTACGATGAACTATCGCCCGCTCGTGCTTTGTTGCCTGCTTGCGCCCGCCCTTGTTGCCCACGCCCAGACCGACGACAAGATCCTGGTTCCGGGAGAGCCGCCGCTCACCGAAAAGCTGGTGTGGGAGTACGCCCTGGCGCTCGGGACGTTTCTCGATGCCTCGCTGAAACCTGCCGACTTCGACTTTTTCCGAAAGCTGCTCAAAGAAGACTGGCCCGACAAAAGCAAGCGAGACGGCGCGATGAAGTTCGTCCTGATGAAGCGCCAGCTCAACGACATGGACGCCAAAAAGCGCGACGAAGCCCTGAGCATTCTTCGTCCGAAGCTGCTCGCGATGATCGAGGAGCTGGCCCAGAAGACGGGTAGCGACGACTCGAAGTACCTGCTGGCGCTGCACCGGCGCGGCAAGTCGCCCGAGCCGCCGCCCACAAAACCCACGCCGAGCGCGAAGGGCGACTTGCTCGACCGAATCTTCACACCCCGAAAAGAAGACGATGAAGACCTCGACACGGAAGGGTTGCTGGAGCGAGACACGGCGTCGGTCTATCCCAAAGTGCAAAAGACCGGGGACGCGCTGAAGGACGCCCTGGGCCAGATCGCGGCGGATCAGCACTTTCTGAGCGAGGGCGACCTGCGCCGGATGGTGCGCTACTTCGAGTGGAGCCTGGAAGCGCCGCTGGTCAACTCCGAGCGCAACGCTCTCCGAAAGGCACTGATCCAGCAACACGAGGCCGATGGCGGAGGAAGTAGCCGGGGCTATTCGTTTCTGGGGCAGGGCGTCGGCTTCAAGATCGGCAATGTCTACCTCGATGCGATTCTCTCGCCGTTCGATGACTACAAGCGCCGGGAGCTTCAGCGTGAGTATCTCCCGCTGCTCCGCCGGGAAGCGAAGAGCGGCGACAGAATCGCCCAGTTTGCGGTAGACCGCTATGAGTTCGTCCAGCCGCCGCTCACGCCTGGCAAGAACCCGCTTCGCCCTCAGGTAGCACGGGTCTACGTCGATCATGTCGTTTTCTGCCTCAACGAGATCGCCGGAGCGCCGCAGGAGAAACCCGTGGTCCGCGCGACGCCCGCCTTCCAGAGAAGTCTCTGCAAGCAGCTCATCGAAGCCTGGCCGCAGCTCTCGGAGCAGAAACGCACCGAGCTATCCAACCTCCCGTTCGATTGGGCAAACACCGTCAAAGTATGGCCTGGCAAGTCCGAGGCCGACAAAACGCAGGCCCGGATCGCCTGGGGCAAGGAGCTTTCCCAGGACTTCCCACAAATTCTTCCGGCGCACCAGCAAAGAGTCGCGGCTTTTGAGAAAGCCCAGGCGCGTGCCAGAGCCGAGGCCCTCAAGCGCGAGAAGGCCGAAGCCGCACGGCTTGCCAGGCTCACGCCCACCCAGCGCGCCCAGGAAAAAATGCTCCGTGAGCAGATGGCGATGAACCTGGCGATGATGCAGATGCAAAACAACTTTCAGATGCAAAATCAAATGATGCGCAGCCTGAGCGATACGGTGCAGAGCGGCCACGAAACCCGCATGCACATCATCCGCAATGGCAGCTCCACCTGGGACTACAAATACGTCTACCGCTGAGGAGCGGGTAGGATAGGCGCATGACCTCTCCACGCGCCAGTGTCTCGTTCTGCCCCCGCTGCGGCCAGAAAACGCTCGGGGGCGACAGTCCCAAGTTCTTCGAGTGCGAAGGTTGTTCGTATCGGCTGTACCTGAACACGACGGTTGCCGTCGCGCCGCTGATCTTCGACTTGGAGGGCAAGCTGCTTCTGGTGCGCCGGGCGCGCGACCCGCACAAAGGCAAGCTGGGCATCCCCGGCGGGTTCGTCGATCAGGGTGAGAGCGCCGAGGACGCTCTACGCCGCGAGCTTTTCGAGGAGCTGAAGCTCAGCGTCACGGAGTTCTCGTTTCTGGGCGGCTGGCCCAACGAGTACCCGTATCGGGGCGTGAACTACGCCGTGCTCGATCTGTACTTTTCTGTCCAGGCCGAGGGCGAGCTGATAATCGAAACCAGTGAGATTTTAGAGTTCGTCTGGCGCGACCCGTGGGTTTTGAGCGACTCGGAGCTGGCGTTCGACTCGCTCAAAGCCGCCCTCGCCCACTGGCGCAAGTCTACGCAACCCGCTTATTGAACCCTTTCTCTGCGTGGTAGACTGACTCTCGGCGAGCTACGTCCCTGCGCGTCATGCTACACCCCGGCCAGACGATCCGAGCGTTCACCGCCGACGAATCACGAAAGGTTTGACATGCCCGTAAGAGCATCCCGACTCGATCTCATCCCCCCCTATCTCTTCAGCGAAATCGCCAAGCTCAAGGCAAAAGCCCGCGCTGAGGGGAAAGACCTCATTGATTTTGGCATCGGAGACCCCGACCAGCCAACGCCCCGCCCGATTATCGACAAGCTCTACGAGTACGCCCAGGACCCGAGCACGCACTGCTACGATGAGTCCGATGCGGGCGATCCGGGGCTTTTAGACGCCGCTGCGATCTGGTTTCAGAACCGGTACGGCGTCACGGTGGACCCGAAGAGCGAGATGGTGCTGCTGATCGGCTCCAAAGAGGGGCTGGCGCACCTGTGCTGGGCCTACATCGATCCCGGCGATATCGCGCTGGTGCCCGACCCGAACTACACGGTGCCGAAGGTCCAGACGCTGCTCGCGGGCGGGACGCCTTACCCGCTGCCGCTGCTGATTGAGAACGGCTTTCTCCCCAAGCTCGACGAAATCCCGTCGGACGTGGCGAAAAAAGCGAAACTGCTCTTTCTGAACTATCCCCACAACCCGACCGGAGCTATCGCCCCACCCGAGTTCTTCGCAGAGGCCGTCGAGTTTGCCAGGCAGTACGATATTCTCATCTGCAACGACTGCGCCTACGCCGAGGTCGGCTACGATGGCTACAAACCGCCGTCGATCCTCCAGACGCCCGGCGCAAAAGAGGTCGCAATCGAGACGCACTCGCTCTCCAAGACGTTCAACATGACCGGCTGGCGCATCGGGTTTGCGGCAGGCAACCCGGATGCCATCGCGACGCTCAACAAACTCAAGAGCAACATCGACTCCAAGCAGTTTGCGGCCATCTCGCGCGCGGGCGGCTGGGCCTTGCTCAACGCCAGCAACGCCGAGACCTTTGCCAAGTACGAAAAGCGCCGTAAACTGCTCATCGACGGCTTAAACTCGCTCGGCTGGAATCTTACGTATCCCAAAGCAGGCTTTTTCGTCTGGATTCCCGTGCCGAAGGGCTATAAGTCCATGGAGTTCTCCAAGGTTCTGCTGGAAAAAGCAGGCGTCCTGGTGATTCCGGGCGTCGGGTACGGCGAGCACGGCGACGGCTACGTCCGCATGAGCCTCACCATCAACGGCGACATCGACGGCGAGCGCGTCACCGAAGCCATCGAGCGCATTCGCAAGACCGTCCCCCTGACGTTTTAGGCAGACACATTCGGGCTGCGACCACCCCGCAGCCCGAATACCTCACCAACACGGTCGAAGTCGAAGTGCTGCTGCGTGTAGCTCACAAGCCTGATAGTTCGTATAAACGCCGTCCCAAACGAGGTCAATACGACGACCGCCGCTGTCTGTGATCCGCTGGAGGTTGTGCGAGACAGAATCGGGCTTCTCTGCGTCGAACATGAACCCGTTGTTCATGTCAAACGTCGCCTGGCTCTCGTTGTACTCGTAGGTGACTGTCTCACCGCTTGGGTAGGTCACGGTCTTGCGCTCACCCGACGGCAAGTAGGTGTAGTTCGCATATTTATTTTCTTTTTAATAAGAATGTCAAATATATGATTAACATAAACATATTAACATAAATAAAATTCTTCCAATCATTAAAAGTATTTTTGTCAAAAATAGATTTAATAATCAAAAATATCGAAATAATAAACACATAGTTTACCAACATCAAATTCTCGCTTATTATTTTATATATTTTTTTATTATTCTTATATCTCATATACATAATAGCACTAAATATTATAAATATATAAAAAAACATTAAATATTCAGAAATCAATATTTTCATACTATCTACCAGGTCCATCTAAAACATCGCACATAAATACACCAGCGACTAATACAAGACTATATGCAAGTACAGCAGCACCCATTTTACATATACCGTTTGGGAATCTTGCTGTCGCAGCTGCCGCAGCGAGTGTGTCTCCCAACAACTTTTTGAATATGCCATCTGAGTAGCCTTGGCTGAATCCTGCAATAGGCACCCCAAGTGCACCCAGCATTGCTCGTTGATCACCTTGTAATCCACCAAGTGCTCCGATCCATGCTCCAACTGCGAGAGCCGCAAAAATGAATGCATCTGCTACATCTGCCCAACTCTGATACCTGGCATAATTTTGTGCTGCATCAAAACATAAGTATGACAATCCAAGTCCTAAAATTGTCCAAAGCCAAACATCTAACGAAACTTTTCCATCACGATCTAATTTATTTACTGGATCATTACCGCAATAGATAAACCAATTTACCTCATCTCTACCCTTATCTTCATTTTGAAAACGACCTAACTCCGGTGCATAGTATCTGGCTTGCATATAAGTAAGCCCAGTTTCTTCGTCGCTCGAATGCCCCACGCCGCCCTGCCAGCCCTGCCGAGACGTGGAAGTTCCAGTATTGCTTCTCGTAGCCCCGTAAACGTCGTGTTTCTTGGAGCCAGTCACGTTGCCGAGCGCATTGACTTCACCAACTACATTCATTCCACCATCGTACAGATACCAGCGCACATCGGCGCTCGTCGTCGGGCGGCGGTAGATCGGGCCGTTCGGCCCGCTCAAGTAAGTCGCGGCTACCACAGGCGTATTATTGGTCGAGTTGCTCACAATCTCCTGCACGACGTTTTGCCCGTCCAAAACCAAAGCATGCTGTGACATACTCTTGTTTAAAACACCATTCAATTTTTTTATTTTTTTCGCTTATACCCAAATAAAATATATGAAATAATCAATGTCAAAAAACATATTAGTATCGCTAATAGAGAATCTGATATCATTATTCGCATATAACCTTTACGACAACCAACATATTGCGCCACATACACCATAATATGCTGTATATCCTCCAAGAATATTAGAAACAATTCCCATATTTGCCTCTGGCTGGCTTCCATTTGGATGATATTTATCCCACAGCCAATTAGCAAGTAATCCAACAGCAGCTCCTCCTGCTGCTGAAAGAGGTATGTTCAGTGAAGAATCTTTTAAGGCATCGGCAATCAAATATACTCCCACAAGGACTATCATTGCTCCAATTCCAGCAAGAGCGTTTGTTGGCCGACACATCTTCAGAGCTATAAACATCACAATTAGACAAAAAGCCATAGCCAATTCAGCTATCAAATATTTTGTCCAATCGACAGAGTCACGATTATTTTTGCTTTTTCCTGTTTCATCAATGAAATTAACAGGATCATTACCGCAATAAATATACCAATTAACCCCATCTGGTTTACTGTCTTCGCTTTGAAACCGCCCGAGTTCCGGCGCGTAATATCGTGCCCGCATGTAAACCAGCCCGGTTTCCTCGTCGCTCTGATGCCCCACACCACCCTGCCAGCCCTGGCGAGACGTGGAAGTGCCGGTGCTACTCCGAGTCGCGCCGTAGACATCGTGCTTCTTGGAACCCGTCACAATACCGAGAGCGTTGACTTCCCCAGTCACGTTACCCGTGCCATCGTACACGTACCAGCGCACGTCCGACGAGCTTGTCGGGCGGCGGTACAGCGGGCCGTTCGGCCCGCTCAGATACGTTGCAGCTACCACAGGCGTATTATTGGTCGAGTTGCTCACAATCTCCTGCACGACGTTTTGCCCGTCTAAGACATAGTTCGTCGTCACGGTTGGGTTGCCTGCCTGCGCCACTTGCATCGAGCGCCGAAGGCCGTCTGCGCCGTAGGTGAAGCTACTGGTTTTCTGGTTCGCTCCTATCCCGGCGACGCAGCTCATCATCCGGTTCTGGCTGTCCCAGGTCATGGTTCTGCTGTTGCCACTCAAGGTGTTTCCGTCCGCGTCGTTTGTGTAGTTCTGAGCTTGCATCGAGTTGCCGATGGGAAGAGTCCGCTGGAGGAGCATGTTGGCAGAGTTGTATTGATACGTTTCCGTGATAGAGCCGTCTACTTTGCTTAGCCGATTGCCCATGCTGTCAAAGCCATAGGTTTGAGTGCCTCCGTCGCCGTAGTTTACGGTTTTCAGCCTGCTCAGGTCGTCGTAGCCATAGGTTTCGGTACGGATGTTGTTGTACTGGTCTGTGATCTGATTGGTTAGCCGCTGGCCCGTCAGGTAGTTGTAGGTATAGCGGTTCTCGCTGAGCAACTGGGAGGTCCAGGTTCCCAGATCAGGGTCTTTCTTCCAGTGAACTGTCTTAATCGCGCGGATTGACCCCGACCGAGACTCGGAGCCATGGTCGCTTGCGTTCCAGTATGTGAAAGCGTTGTTATTCCCCGCGCGGTCGAAGTCGAAGTGCTGCTGCGTGTAGCTCATGATCTCGCCGCCGCCGTTGAACGTCTGGTTGTACACAAGTCCATGAAGCCGACCAACTGCCTGATAATTTGTGTAAACGCCGTCCCAAACGAGGTCAATCCGACGACCGCCGCTGTCTGTGATCCGCTGGAGGTTGTGCGAGACAGAATCGGGCTTCTCCGCATCGAACATGAACCCGTTGTTCATGTCAAACCCTGTCTGGCTCTCGTTGTACTCGTAAGTGACTGTTTCACCGCTTGGATACGTCACGGTTTTGCGCTCACCCGAGGGTAAGTAGGTATAGTTCAGCGTTCCCGTCACTGGATCGGTGACAGACTTCATTATTTTTTGTAATTTTTACTTTTTTTTACTTTATTTATTCTCAATAATACAAATAAACGCACTAATTTAAATAATGTTAAAAAACAAAATATAATCTGAAAAACGATATATGAAACCATTCTTTCTTTATCATGCATCCATTTTATAACAAAAATCATAAATAAATTAATTATGATTCCTATTATGCACATCAAATATTCGTTTTTTTGAATATTCACCATACAAAAACCCCACTTTGTTCTTCAACAGCAAAAACAATCATCATCATACTAATAAATGCGGTATATCCTGAATAAAACAAGTAACTACACAGGCCTCGCGCCTCTCCATATTTTGAGGTAATATCCCCTCCAAGACGATGACGAAGCAAGAGGCGGGTGCGCTGTACGACCAGGGCCGTGAGGTGACGGTCGCGTATTTGGTGGAAATCACCAATCGCCT
>JANLTX010000036.1:0-12581 GCA_031363095.1 Armatimonadota bacterium
CCACCCGAGTGCTTCGTTCGTTCCTCACTGCGCCTCGCCCTCCCTTCGCCGCGAAGGGAGGGTGGACACGAGGGAAACGAGGGGACGGGTGGGTTCGGGGTGGGTTCGAGTGTAGCCCAACTTCAAAATACTTGCTTACCCAGCGGCTGGGTGCCTCCTTGGACTCTGACAGAGGGTTCGTTTACGGACCCGCTGCCGGGGCGTTAGAACAGCGTGGTCTGGACGGCGCGCTGGCCTGCTTGCCAGATGAGCGAGGGCGTGTCTCGGCGGGCGATCTCGACGACGGCGGGGCTTGCCTTGAGGCCAGCCGCTTTCCAGCGACGGTTCCAGTAGCCGCTCACCATATTCGGCGTGTTGTTCACTTCGGAAAGATGCGCAAACCAGACCGTGACTGGCCCGTGCGCTTCGGTGTGGTCCAGCACCAGATCGACAGCGGCATCGTTGGAGAGGTGTCCGGTGCTCGCCAGAATCCGGCGCTTGAGATGGTCGGGGTACGGCCCGAAGCGAAGCTTGTGGAGATCGTGGTTGGCCTCGACGATGAGAATGGGGCACCCGATGCAGGCATCGCGCCAGGCAGGAGTGACAAACCCGGTGTCCGTGGCGATGCAGACTGCGCTCTCGCCCCAGGAGACGCGAAACCCGCACGGCTCAGCGGCATCGTGGCTGGTGGGAAACGCCCGCACCTGAAACGGCCCGACCGACAGCTCGCCGCCCTGGGGAATCACGTGGTGGAGTGGCTCGCGGCGGGAAGCGTCCTGATCCTGGAGCGCGGCGAGGGTTCCCTCGGTCGCAATCAGCGGCACTTTCCAGCGGCAGGCGTACGGAACCGCCCCGGCGCAGTGATCGTGGTGCTCGTGGGTGACGCAGATCCCCGAGAGTGCGCCCGCCGGGACGCCTCGCTCTTCGATGTAGCGCCGGAGCGCCCGCATCCCAAGGCCCGCGTCCAGAAGAATTCCCCCCTCGGGACACGTGACTAAAAACGAGTTCGCACTCGACCCGGAGGCAAGGCAATGGACGGTGAAACTCACGGGAGAGCGCGGAAGGAGAGCAGACGCACACCGCCCGGTCCACCGGTGCGCGGACATCTATGTCCTCGAAAGTGCCAGGCTTCAGCGCCTGCCCCACCTTCCGTCGAGAGCAGTATACCCGATTTGCTCAGTGTGTCACCACTCGGGGCAGTAATTTTGCCTCCGCGACCCATTTTTCCACCTCGGCCTCATTCGGAACCCGATTGGTCAGGTTCTTGACGGCGTTCACTTCGTCCATTTTTTGGGCGAGATTGGCAGCGTTGCGCGTCGCCAGCTCGACGACTGTATCTACTCCCGACGCTTCGAGAAGCTCGGCGTACTGCCCCGCGACCCCGTGGATTCGGAACAGATCGGCGTGGTTCACCCACCGCAGAATCTGGGAGTGCCCGATGCCTGTGGACGCTTCGAGTGCGCTTCGACCCGCCTCGGACGCGCCCTTTTCCAGAAGTTCCTCGACGGTATCGACTCCTGCTGCCTTCAGCTTCTCCGCGAATGCCGGCCCGATGCCCTCGATCTCACTGATGCTTGCCATAATCATCTACTTCCTTCCTACGAGAGACACGTTCCTCTCACCAAACGCAAATTCCTTCTCAGAGTTTATTTGACTTCGTCGTACCAGGCCATCTGAATGGCTTCGAGCTTGGGTTCGTTCGAGGCCATCGGGTCGTCGCCGAACTCTTCGAGATTGAGAACCATCTCGCGTAGCTCGGTGAAACGGAGCTTGAGCGGGTCGATGTCGGGGAATTTTTCGCTGAGTGCGATGCCGATGTCCTCGGCGTCGGTCCATTTGAGTTTCATTTTTTGATTGTACCTAAAAGATCAGCAAGGTCCTCCGGCGTCGGAAGCCCGACGAAGCGTCCGCGCTCTTTGCCGCCCAGAAACGCCAGAACAGTCGGCAGAGACGTGACATCGCAGCGAACCGCCAGCGGAAGTTCTTCATCGACATTGACCATGAAAACCTTCACGCCGAGCCGGGCCAGCTCGGGAGCCAGCCTCCGGCACGCGGCGCAACGTGCGGCCCAGAACTCGACAAAAACGGGACCATCGGACTGAAGGATGTCGTCGTCGAAGCTATCGAAGTTGATCGCCTCGGGCTGGCCGGGTCGGTGCGGTAGAAACCCGGTCTCGATGCTCACTCGGGCTTTCCAGGGACCAGAACCAAATAGTCCGCCTCGCCCAGAAGCGGCTTGAGATCCACGCGGGCCGGGTCGGGCGCGGGGACGCACTTCACCAGGGCCGTGCGCGTGCGAGGCCGGAGCCACAAAAGCCGCTGAACCGTCCCGAGGCCCGCGTCGGAGTGGAAGCTGCCATTGACATGCAAGACCCGCTTCCCGCTCTCCAGCAGCGTCGCCACCGACGACGCCATGGTCTGATCGCGGAGGCACTGAGCCTGGTACGTCCGGGCAAGCTGAGCGTCGGTCATCGTCATTCCGTGCGCCGCACCCTCTTTCATCACGCCCACAAACCGCCCGTGGTACAGGTCGCCCTCGGGGGCGAGAACCGGCCAGCCGAGCTGCGCCCGGTCCGCTTCCGAAAGCTCGGAGAGTCCGCCCTTGCCGACCTTGCGCACCAGGCTCTGCGGCGCGTTCGACCCGACCACGGACGCGCGTCGCTGCCGGGCATCTTCGACGAGCGGGCGATAGTCGGTCGGGTAGGTCTTCCAGAGATTCACCGACTTCTGGAGAGTCGCTTCGTCGATGCGGCCGGAGAGATAGTCGTCGAGAGGCTTCTGGCCGTCGCGCTCCAGCATCTCCATCGCCAGCGCCGCGCTCTCTCGCCAGCGGCTCGCGAGGCTCTGCCAGAGCCAGAGTTCCGCCCGGTGCGTCTGAGGGTCGTCGTGCTTCTCGCCCACAAAGACCGCCTCGGCCTGGGAAAGCGCCCCGATGATGTCTTTGGCCCGAACCGCTCGCCCGGTGTGGGTCTCGATAAACCGCCAGAGTCTGGTGTCTTCGCTCATTTCTGGAGTGTACCCGTAGCAGGTATACTTCGCGTATGAAAACGACGTTGATTTGCCTGGCTGCCGCACTGATGCTGCTGACACTCTCGCCCGTTCGGGCCGCTGAGCCGACCCGCACTCCCGATGTGATCTATGGCAAGAAGCTCGGGGTTGCGCTGACGATGGATGTCTTCCAGCCCGCAAAGCCGAGTGGGATCGGGGTGATCTGGATCGTGAGCGGCGGCTGGGTTTCGAGCCACGACAACATCAGCCCCGCCGTGGCGAAGCGCTTCAACGAGCGGGGCATGACGGTTTTCCAGGTCGTGCATGGAAGCCAGCCGAAGTTCACCGTCTCCGAAGCCATCGCGGACATTCAGCGGGCGGTCCGGTTCATTCGGACGAATTCCACGCGCTGGAGCGTCGATCCGGAGCGGCTGGGAATCTCGGGCGGTAGCGCGGGCGGGCACCTGAGCCTGTGTGTCGCGGCGCAGGCGCTGGCGGGCAACCCGGACGCCAAAGACCCGGTGGATCGCGCGGGCAGCGGCGTGAGCGCCGTGGCCGTGTTCTTTCCGCCCACGGACTTCGGGAACTACGGCAAAGAGGGCCAGCACGCGATGAGCAACCCGCTACTCAAGGGCTACTGGCCCGCGTTCGGAATCACCGACGCCACCACGACTGACGAAAAGCTCAAGCTGGAAGCCACGCTCTCGCCCATCACGGCGATGACCGCGAAGATGCCCCCCACCCTGCTGATCCACGGCGACGCCGACTTTCTGGTTCCGCTCCAGCAATCAAAGCTGGTCGAGTCGAAATTAAGAGCGCTGAACGTCCCGGTTCGGCTGGATATCAAGCCGGGAAAAGGCCACGGCTGGCCCGGCATGGACACAGAGATGTCCATAATGGCCGATTGGTTCGAGAAATACCTCGGTAAGAAGTAGAGCATCTCCCGAAGCGCGTTCGTCGTACATTCCCCCGAATGTCACCGCGCCTCGTTCCTCGGCTTGCTCCTTCGCCCCCGTGCCGCACGGGGGAAGGGGGGACAGCGCCCTTCAGGCCGCTTTAGCTGCCCGCTGATACGGCCCGGCTCTGAATCCAGCGGTCGATGGTCTGGCGGGAGAGCGACATCGGGCCGGGCAGCAACGTGTTCGGAAGCTCCTCGACGTGGAACCAGCGGGCTTCTTTGAGTTCGTCGGTGTCTAAAATAATCGGCTGGTTCGGGTCGCCCTGCGCCCAGAACGCGACCATGAGCTGGTGCGGAAACGGCCAGGGCTGGGAGCCGTCGTAGCGCGGCGAGTGAACTTCGATGCCCGCCTCTTCCACCGTCTCGCGCAGGCACGTGCCCTCTAGCGACTCGCCCGGCTCGGTGAAACCCGCCAGAATCGAGAACCGACGCCCCCAGCCTTCTTTGGTGGCGAGCAATATCCGGTCGCCGCCGTCGTGGACCAGGCAGAGCACGGCGGGGGTTGCGGGCGGGTAGTGAATGAAGCCGCAGCCCGAGCACCTCACGCCCCAGCCGTCGTGGCGAGGCGTCGGCTGGGCGCACGCGGGGCAGAACCGGGAATTTCGGGTCCAGCGCACAAGCTGGCTGGCGTACCCCGCGACGCTCCATTCGTCGTCGGAGAGCTGCCCAAAGAGCGTTCGGAGTGCCGTGGGCCGCGCCTCGGGTTCGGCCTGGTCGTCGTCGGGCAGAGCGTCTATGGAATAAGCAAGACACGGGGTTCCGTCGAGCATCCCGAGATAGAGCGCCCCGTCGGGAGCGGTTCCGCAAAGCAGCGAGTTGGGGTTACAAATAAGTTCGTCGCCCAGAAACGGCAGGAGAATTTGAGAAATTCCCTCGGGTGGGACGGCAGGCGGATAGGTGCGGATGAAGCGTGGCATGAAAACTATGGTATCTTACTGTTATGAAACAAACGCCAACACCGCCGTCGCCGCTGGCCTCCCTGGTCGAGCCGGAGAAAGCGACTGCTTTTGTCTTTTACAAGCCCGACGATCCCAAGCAAAAAGCGATCTTCGACAACCTCACGAAGTTTGTGACCGGGAAATCGCAGGTAGTGGTGAAGGCCATGCCGCCTGCGGGTAGCGCGAAGCTGGGAGTCCCGGAACTGCCGATGGTGGTCGTGCTGGATCGGCGCGGGCGCGAGGTGGGGCGCGGGACGACGCCCGACATCGTGGTTCCGGCCCTCAAGAAAGCCATGCAGGTCGGGCGGATCGACTGGGCGATGGCGGGCGAGCCGAGCGGCGACGCGCTGAAAAAAGCGACCGGCGCACCCAGCCCCGAGGTGCTTCCGGGAATCATGCGCACCATGAGCTTGAGTCCCGATGCCATGTTAGGAATTCAAGAGATCGCCGGGAAGATGCACTTCTCCGATGGCGCACTTCCACGCCGCCAGAAAGAAATGGTCGCCTCGTATGTCTCGGCGCTCAATAAGTGCAAGTACTGAGTGTCCGCCCATGCGGGTTTCCTGCGGTCGCAGGGACAGGATTCAGGCGATGTCGATGCCGTCGGAACAGGGGATTTGACGAAGGGAAAGGGAATCACCAAGAAAGAATTGGGGCTGCTCGAACTCGTGAAACTACTCACGCTGGAGCCAGCCAAATGCACCGACAAGGACATCGAGAAAGTGCGCACCCTCGGCTGGAAAGACCCGGAGATCTTCGAGGCGGTCTTCGATACGGCGCTGTTTGCGTTCTTCAACCGAATGGCGGATGCCTACGGTCTTGACTACGGCTCCTGGCTTCCGCCGGACCTCAGAAACAAGCCCGCTTAGGCGGCCAGGCGGGTCTCGCTCAGGCAGAACAGCCGGGCGAGGCCCGTCTCACAGAGCAGTTTCTCAAAGCGTGGCGATGGAACCAGTCGAAGATCGGCATCGACCAGGCCCGCGACCCGGCTGACCGTGACCAGCGCGGAGATTCCAGCGGCGTCGAGGGTGGAGATCAGAGTCAGATCGAGGACCAGCGCATCGGATCTCTCGCCCATGGCCGAGAAGACGATGTCGCGGAACGTCAGTGCGGTCGTGATGTCGAGCTGGCCGCAGAGCCGCAGGGTGACACGTCCGTAGCGTTCTTCGCGCGACGCGGACAGAAGCTGCGGGGAAACGATGGCAGGTGGCCGACCGCGCCGGGTAACTCGACGAACTTCGATCCGCTCTCGCTCAATGGTATGCATGATTGATGAGACAGTGTTGCAACAAACACGCCACCGGGAACGCCTTTCGTAAAACCAGCGTACTTGCGGGAATGAAAGTTTACCGCCGCCCGTAACCAGAAAGCCACTCGCTTCGTTCGTCCCTGCAAAACATCGGTAATTAAAATCTCATGCGTCAAAAATCAGTCGTTCCCTTTCTGTCTCTGCTCTCGCTGTGTTCGCTACTCGCGCTGCCTCCCAGGGCGCAGGCGCAGGCTCCTCCCGCGCCCACACCTGCCGCTACGGACCCTGCCCTTCCGGCGCGGGGCAAGCTCCAGATCAAGGGCGACGCCAAAGAAATGACCGTCTTTGCGGTCTCGGTCGATGCCCCCGAGCTGCTCACGGCCATCGCCGACCGCGCCGGAATAAAGCTCGTAGTAGACGACTCGGTGAGCCGCAAGATAACGATCAGCGTCGAAAAGCGCCCGGCGGCGGCCATTTTGGACGCGATTGTGAGCGCCTACGGACTCTCGCGGGCCGAGGTCGAGGGAATTACGATGATCGCCGAGGGAATCCCACGCTCGCCGTCGAGTTACCTGCTCTCGGACATTGTTTCCATCCCGACCCGGTACGTCGCTGCGGCAAACGCCCGGAGTTTACTGCCGGTGTTTCTTCAGGACTATGTTCGGGTGAACGCCGAGCAAAACGCGGTGGTTTTATCGGCACCGACCGAAGTTCTGACCAAGTTTCGCGGCGATATCGAGCAGTTCGACACGCCCGCCGCCCAGATTTTAGTGGACTTGCTCTTAGTCGAGCTGACGGACACCAGCGCCGATGCGCTCGGCCTCGGAACCACGTTAATTAACGCCAAAGAAGGCGCTGCAATAGACCCGGTGGCAGGAACCATCAACTATAAAGCCGTCACGACGCTTACGGATCAATTTTCGGCGAATCTAAAAGCCCTGATCGAGTCGGGGAAAGCCAGAGTTCGTGCGAATCCGAGAATTGCGACCGTCTCGGGCCGTCCGGCGAGCATCTTTGTGGGCCGCCAGCGCTATATTTCCCAGCCGATCTCGTCGGGCGAGTATGGTTCGTCGAACTTCATCGACGCGGGCGTCCGGCTGAACATCACGCCGTTCACCGGGGGGCAGGGAAAAGTCTTGATTCGGGCGACTACCGAGGTCTCGACGCTGTCTGCGCCCGACCCGATCACGAATCTCCCGGAGAAGTCCACGCGCAAGGCCGAGACCGAGGTCCGAATCGGCGACGGCCAGACGCTGATCGTCGGCGGACTGACCCAGACCGAGACTCGCGACGTACGCACTAAAGTCCCGCTTCTGGGCAATCTGCCGATTCTCGGGCCGCTTCTGTTCCAGAGCAAAGACGTACGAAGTAGCAGAACCGAGCTGCTTCTGTTTATTACTCCAAGAATTCTCAGCTCTACGGGTCATCTGCCCGAAGAAGAAGAAAAGAAGCTCAAAGACAAGTTTCTCGCCCCGGAAAAACCTGCTAAACCCGCAAAGACCGACAAATGACGCTCGAACGTCCGGCGATATGGTCCACCCCAAATTCCCAGGACGATAAACACCCAGAGGGTACCCGGGCAATGGGGCGTCGCTCCTCCGCCGTCTCCCTCGTACCTCGGTCGAGGTTTACGCCAAGATTTCGAGCGAAGCGAGACGGCACGCAGTGCCCCATAGCCGGACGTTCATCGTCCTGGAAATTCGGACGTTCATCGTCCTGGAAATTTAGAATCATTCGAATTATTTTTTTGTTTTTGTGTCTATTTTTATTTACAAAATTATCTTTCGCTCAGGTACCAGAATCTTTTTACAACGTCACGGGTATTAAGACAAAAAAACTCGCTAATGCCGTACAAATTACGATTCAAACCGACGGAGATGTTTCGTTCGGGTTTGATTACGCCGATTTTTATAGCGTTGACCGATTTAACGCCACGACCAAACCGACCAGCTCGATTCGTGTGCGGCTGATCGGAGCCAGAACGCGGCTCCCGACCTTCAACAATATCGGGGCGTATCCGGTGGACAGCGCGGTGATTACGCTGGGCACCGAGCCGATGAAGTTTCCGAACTTCTCCCGAGGGAACTATCTCAATCCAGACACGCCCAAGCTCGATATCGAGGTTCGGACCTACGTCCCCGTGACGGTCGAGAGCCTGAGCACGTCGGCGGGCGAGGGCTTCACGTCGTATCTGCGGCCACGGCAGGCGCGCGTCGAGCTGACACCAGATCGGAAGTCGATTCAGATCACGGTGATTACCGACCGCGTGGAGACCGAGCGGCTGGAGAAACGGCTGGATCGCTCGCCTGCCGAAGGGCGCAAGCACGAGACATCGGTTACCGCACAACCCGACGGCAAACTGACGATTCACGCGCTCCACGGGCCGCTCTCGGAGCTGCTCCCGAAGCTCTCCGATGCCTCGGGAGTGCCCCTCACGCTCCAGCCCGATGCGCTCGATGTCGAGGTCTCGCTGAGCCTTGCCAGGGTGACGCTCGACGAAGCAATTCGGGCGCTGGCGCGGGGCACCGGGCTGGGAGTGAGCAAGAGCGAGAACAACGGCTACCTGATCGGGCGAGGCGGCGAGGTGAGCGTCACCGAGCAGATTCCCCTGCGCTTTCTCGATCCGCGCACGGCAAGGCTACTCTTGCCCGATTTTCTTCTGGCGAGCATCCGGGCAGACCTCGAAGTGAACGCGCTGGTCATCACCCACACCCCGGAGATCGTCCGGCGGGTGCGCGAGGACATCGCCCGGCTCGACACGCCCCGCACGCAGGTCAAGATCACCGCGACGGCCTACGAGCTGGAACTGACAGACGACGAGCGGGCGTCGCTTGCGGCGCTCTACGGCTCGGGCGACATCAAATCGGCGCTGAACGCAGAAAGTGCGCAGCTTGCCGTCACGCTGGGACCTGCCGAGCGCCGCCGGTTCACGACTCAGCTCGATGCCCTGCTCACGAAAGGCCGCGCGACGCTCCTCAGTCAGCCCTCGCTTGTGGTGGCCGCAGGCGCGACCGGGACGCTGTTTGCCGGGCAGCAGCGCTTTGTGAACGTCACGACCAACCGGTTCGGGATTCCCCAGGGCGAGATTCTCCAGCTTCCCATCGGCGCGACGCTCACGGTGACGCCCAACATCGGCGCGGGCGGCGACGTGCTACTCGACATCGCCCCACGCTTTGCCAGCGTCGTGAGCGTCGAGGCGGGGACGCGCCTGCCGACGCTCGGCATCCGGGAGAGCGCGTCCCGGCTTCGCATCCGGCCCGGCGAGACCGTGCTCGTCGCCAGCCTGGACCTTGCGCTCTCCGAAAAACGCCAGCGCACGGGCCTTCCGCAGCGGCGCAGCGCCCGCCAGAACACGTCGCTTTTGATTCTCGTCACCGCAACCCCGGTAGGAACCTCGACCAAACCATGAAACGCTTGCTTTTTTTGCTCCTTGCCCTTCTGACGCTCACTTCGGTGTATGCCCAGACCCCGGACGACAACCAGTCTCAGTCGTACACGACCATCACGTCGGTGACCGTGAGCATCCTCTCGAACGGGGTCCAGATCAAGCTTCTCGCCGACGGGCTACTTCAGTACCAGGAACAGTACGGCGGGGGGGAGGGCAAGAAAACCGTCATCGCGTTCCCCGACGCCCGCAACGGCACGGGCAAGAACTTCTGGAATGTTAATAAGTACCCGGTCAGCCACCTGCAGATGATCACGCCGCAGGGGGCCAGGCGCGGGATCGGGCTGGAGTTCACGATCAACACCCTTGCCGTGACGGGCGCATCGGTCTCGTCCACGCCCGACGGCCAGGGCGTCCTGATTACGGTTCGCTCGGATCGCACCACGGCGGGCGCGGCCCAGCCCGGCGCGAAACCTGGCGAGACCGCTCCCGCTCCGACCGACGACCGGGTCAAGACCCAGGTGCTTCTTACGGGCGGCAAGCTCACCGTAAGAGCCGTCAAAGCCGACATTCATAGCTTAATTGCAGAGATAGCGCGGCTCAGCGGGGTCGCCGTGGCCGTAGACGACGCGGTGAACCGAACCGTCAGCCTGACGCTCAAAGAGATCGACCCGGAGCTTGCCATTCGGACCATTGCAAGCGCTCAGGGTCTGGCGCTGGACAAGTTAGGCGGCGTCTTGATGCTCTCCGAGGGCGTCCCGACCGATTTAGCGACGTACCGGCTCTCGGGCACCCAGAGCTTTCGGATGCAGAACACCCAGGCCCGCGAAGCCCAGGGCCTGCTCCCGAACTTTCTCTATCAGTATCTCAACGTCAACGCCGAACAAAACGCCATTGTCGTGACGGCACCGAGTCAGATGCTCGCCAAGATCGGGCGGGATTTAAGCCGCGTGGACCTGCTCTCGCCGCAGATCGTGATCGAGGCCATCGCGGTCGAGTTCTCCGACACGACCGACAAAGATGTCTCGGCGCTGTTCAACCAGAGCCGCACGACCAGTGTCACGACCGGCGATTCGGCGCTGGGAAAACTGACCTACTCGACCATCGGGGCGCTGGCAAAGAGCTTCGATGCAACTCTCAAAGCCCTCGAAATCAAGGGGAAAGCCAGAGTTCGTGCCCGTCCGCAGATGGCGGTGCTCAACGGCAAGAACGCCGAGATTTTTATTGGAGCGCAGCGCTTCGTCCAGGTGCAGTCCACGGGTTTCGGTGGGAACCAGACCCGGATTCAGCCCGTGGATGTCGGCGTGAAGTTCTCGGTGACGCCACTGACGGGCGGCAACGGCGAGATCACGACCCGGATCAGCCCGGAGGTCTCGAACATCACCGAGCTGGACATCCAGACCGGCCTTCCGGTGCTCTCGACCCGTCGCGCGGACACGACAGTTCGGGTCAAAGACGGCGAGACCATCGCCATCGGCGGGCTGATTCTCCAGCAGGATCAGCGCACCGACCGAAAGATTCCGGGCTTTGGCGACCTGCCGCTGGTGGGCCGTGTGTTTCGGAGCCAGAAGCGCAACCAGGTCCAGACCGAGCTGGTGATCTTCATCACGCCCCGGATTCTGCCGCCCGACCAGAACGACGCCCCGAAAGTCCCGAAGTAGGGTTACGCGGCGCGGGCGAAGCGTTGCTCGGTTTCCTGGAGCGCGGCAATTCCGTCCAGAACGGTCTCGGTCCAGGCAGCGTCGCCCTCCCAGATGTGGAAGGCGAGCTGGCCCTGGCGGAGCACCCGGCGGACGATCTCCCGCTCGTTGTCGATCAGCAGGTCGATCTGAAACGAGGCAGGTTGCTTGGAGCCGACGCCTCCGGTGACGCGCTCGTGGGTCGCCAGGTCCACGACGCCATTCAGCGGCATGCCCATCAGCACGAACCAGAGCCGCAGCCGCCACGCCGGAAGCGGCGAGAACGTATAGAGCCAGATCTGGTGCCCCTCGCGGCGCAGGCGTCGAAAGAGCGTCCGAGTGCCCTTGCGGACCTTGCTCCGGACGATCATCCGAGCCAGGCGTCCGGTCGGTTCCAGTCGAAACTGGCTGGTACATTCCTCGATCAATGTTCCGTCGAGGTCGAAAGCGATTCTCATCGTGACTCCATTATGGAGCGCGGGGTATTTCCGACGAGATTACTACTTATCGTTGGGGAAAAAATCGCTACATTTTTGTTTTACCCGCAGGTGCGGAGGCTGGTTTAGCGAAAAATTTGTCGTCCAGGGCAACATTGTTCTTCACCTGGCTAACCTGAACCACCTGCTCGCCCATTCCGGTGACGGAGCGGGTCTTGAACGGCATCTTGACGCCATCAACAACTCTGTAGTCGCTGTAGTAGTTCTCGGAAGGAATCTTGCCCTGCGGCGTCACCACCTCGGCATCGCGGCGGAGAAGCAGGTAGGTCTTCGGGTCGAAGTACAGCGTCTGCGGCCCGCCCACTTTTGGGGTCAGCTTCACCCGGAGCGTCGACTGTTTGCCCACTTTTCCCGGCTTGAGCAGCTCGATCTTGACGAAAACCTTGTTGTAGGCCGCCGGATCGTTCGAGAGAACCAGCTCATTGACCATCTGTGCCAGCTCCTCGCCCTGAAGCGTCCGCGTGCCCAGAAACGGGTCGCGCGACCAGCCGATCTTGCCGTCGTAGCCCTGCCCCAGCTCGCCGATTCCCGGTATGGTGGCGTTCATCACCATCTTGCCCGGTGCCTTGTAGCGCATCACAAAGCTCCCCGAGCTACCCTGTGCGGGAACCAGAAGCGTCCCTTTCGTCTCCTGACTCTTCACCCGCGCGTAGGCGGCGGCCCCTCCCGTCGCGGCGATGTACCGCGTGAAAATCTCAGCGGGCGTCTGCGCGAGTGCGGGCAGAGAGAGAGCGAGTGCGCCAAGCGCAAGTGCGATTCGTTTCATAACGGGTTTTGCTAATTCGGGCCTTCGGCCCTGATTTGCGAGCGACGGGCCGAGGAGGTATCTCCTAAGGTGACTAAACCACACGGAGTACACCATGATCGCTCAGCCCGCCGTCTCTGCATTATCCCACAAGTTCAGCCGC
>JANLTX010000038.1:0-31655 GCA_031363095.1 Armatimonadota bacterium
GCGGCTGAACTTGTGGGATAATGCAGAGACGGCGGGCTGAGCGATCATGGTGTACTCCGTGTGGTTTAGTCACCTTAGGAGATACCTCCTCGGCCCGTCGCTCGCAAATCAGGGCCGAAGGCCCGAATTAGCAAAACCCGTGGTCCATTAAGACTCCGTCCCCCGAAGCGTTTTGCTCGTTCCTCGCGGCGGGGGGTTGGGGGCAAGTTCCCCCCGTCCTGAGGTACGAAGGATCAACGGGGGCGAGGGAGTTTTTCGGGCACGCCCGGAAAGCTCCACTCGGGGGACAGAGCATAATAAATTCATAAATTTGTTTCTCTTCTATTAATTATATCAAAAATCCGCTTTACTTCTGATTCAAGTTATGACACAATACGGTCATGTCTTCCACGATTCAGAAGGGGCAACCGGGAAGTCGGGCGCTGATGGCCGATAGCTTCCTGATGCACAAGCTGCACTCGCTCACCGGCGTCGTCCCCATCGGGCTGTTCTTGATCTTCCACCTCACCATGAACTCGTATGCCCTGCGCGGCGCGGTCGAGTTCAACACCGTGGTGAAGTCCATCGGCTACACCCCGTTCGTGGCGATTGTCGAGTGGGTGGCGATCTTTATCCCGATTCTGTTCCACGCAGGCTACGGCTTCGTGATCGCGCTCCAGGCGCAGGGGCCGAACGGCAATCTACAGCACTACCGCTACGGACGAAACCTGCTGTTCTATCTCCAGCGCGTCTCGGGAGTTGTTGCAATGGGATTCTTGGTCTATCACATGTTCACCACATGGGGCGTCAAAAAGGCCTATGAGCTTGCCGGAAACCATGAAATGGGCTTTCAGGCCATTTCTTACGCCGCGATGACCTGGCGCTTTGAGAATTTAGGCTATTTCTTTGTCTATGTGATCGGAGTGGGAGCCAGTGCTTTTCACCTGGGCAACGGTATTTTTAGTTTTGCGATTCGCTGGGGGCTTGCTATCGGCAAAGAAGCGCAGAAAATGGCTGGAATCCTCGGAATTGCCGTGTTTCTGGGCCTGGCCGGGCTGGGCTGCTGGACCGCACTTAATTTTCATCTAAAAGCAAAGAACTACAATAACACCGGCCAGTCGATTCGGGCGCAAAACCCCGAACTGGACGGACTGGTTCGAAGTTTGGTGGGAAAGGAGAGCAAGTAACATGGCAGCACCCACAAAAGCGCATGTAATTATTGTCGGTGGCGGCCTCGCAGGCCTGATGACGGCGGTGAAAGTCGCCGAGGCGGGCGGCACCGTCGATTTGTTCTCGCTGGTCCCGGTGAAGCGTAGCCACTCGGTCTGCGCACAGGGCGGGATCAACGGGGCGGTGAACACGAAGGGCGAGGGCGACTCCCCCGCCATCCACCTCGATGACACGTGCTACGGCGGCGACTTCCTCGCCAATCAAACTCTCGTAAAAACGATGTGCGACGCCGCGCCCGGAATCATCCATCTTCTGGACCGGATGGGGGTGATGTTCAACCGCACCTCCGAGGGGCTTTTAGAGTTCCGGCGCTTCGGCGGGACGCTCATGCACCGCACCGCGCACGCAGGAGCCACCACCGGGCAACAACTGCTCTACGCTCTCGATGAACAGACCCGGCGCTGGGAAGTCGAAGGGAAAATTAGAAAATTCGAGTTCTGGGAGTTTCTCTCGATTGTCAGAGAAAACGGCGACGGACGCTGCCTCGGGATCGTCGCGCAGGACTTGCGCTCCATGCAGATGGAGAGCTTCGCCGCCGATGCCGTGGTGCTCGCGACGGGTGGGCCGGGCATGGTCTTCGGGCGCTCGACCAACTCGGTGATCAACACGGGCGGCGCGGCGGGCGCGGTCTACCGACAGGGCGCGTGGTTTGCGAACGGCGAGTTCGTCCAGGTTCACCCGACAGCGGTTCCTGGCGAGGATAAGCTCCGGCTCATCTCCGAGTCCGTGCGCGGCGAGGGCGGGCGGGTCTGGATTCCGAAAAACCCCGAGGACATGCGCCAGGGCCAGGAGATTCCCGAGTCCGAGCGCGAGTATTTCCTGGAGGAAAAATACCCGAAGTACGGAAACCTGGTGCCCCGAGACATCGCCACTCGTGAGATTTTCGATATCTGCGTGGCTCAGCGTCGGGGCGTTTTCCAGAAGAACCAGGTCTATCTCGACGTTACCCATATAGATCGCCGTAAATTAGACGAAAAACTCAAGGGAGTGCTCGAAATCTACGAGAAATTCGTCGGTGATGATCCGCGAGATGTCCCGATGCGAATTTTCCCGGCGGTTCATTACTCCATGGGCGGCCTGTGGGTCAATAACGGCACCGATCCGGGTAAAACTCCCTACCACATGACCAATATCGACGGCTTATTTGCGGTCGGCGAGTGCGATTATCAGTACCACGGCGCAAACCGCCTCGGGGCGAACTCGCTACTCTCCTGCTTGACGAGCGGGCAGATCGCCGGGCCTGCCGTGTGCAAGTACGCCGACGGCCTGGAGAAAAAGTTGGAAAAAACCAACCCCGCGTTCGCCACGCAGCTCCAGAAAGACACCGACGAATACGAGGGCTACAAGAGCGCTCGGGGTTCCGAGAATCCGTACCGCATCTGGCGCGACCTCGGGATTCTCATGACCGAGAACATGACCGTGGTGCGCGACAATAAGATTCTCGCCGAGACCCTGAGCACCATAGACTCACTGGACAAGCGCTTTGAAAACGTCGGCGGGATCGACACCGGGAGCTGGTCCAACCAGGGCCTTCCGTTCACGCGGCAACTCAAAAACATGCTGGCGCTCGCTCGCGTCATGACGACAGGTGCGCTCCAGCGCGACGAGAGCCGGGGCGCACACTACAAGCCCGAGTTTCCCGACCGCGACGACGAAAAGTTCCAGAAAACGACGGTCGCCGAGTACACCGCAAGTGGCCCCAAAATCAGCTATGAAGCCGTCGATCTGTCGCAAGTGACGCCCCGAAAGCGCGTCTACACGAACTCCTGAAAGAAATAGAGATGTCTGAAGTTACTATCGAAGTCACCGTGGTTCGTCAGGACAACGCCGAGTCTGCGCCCTATGAGGAGCAGTTTCGGGTTCCCTACAAGCCACGAATGAACGTTATCTCGGTCCTGATGGAGATTCAAGCAAGCCCGGTCAATGCCAGCGGGAAAACCGTCCCGCCCATCGCCTGGGATCAGGCGTGCCTCGAAGAGGTCTGCGGAAGCTGCACGGTGCGGGTCAACAATCGGGTTCAGCAGGCGTGCTCGTCTCTGATCGACAACGTCACGAAGCTTGAGGGCAGCACCCGAAAGCTGCATCTCGCGCCGATGAGCAAGTTCCCGACGATCCGCGACCTGGTCGTGGACCGCTCTAAAATGTTCGAGAACCTCAAGAAAATCCAGGGCTGGATTCCCATCGACGGCACCTACGACCTCGGGCCGGGGCCACGCATGAGCCAGAAAGAGCAGCGCCTCGCCTATGATTTTGCCCGGTGCATGTCGTGTGGCTGCTGCCTCGAAGCCTGCCCGCAGGTCAACGAGCAGAACAACTTCATCGGCCCGGCGGCCATCGGCCAGGTGCGGCTCTTCAACTCCCACCCGACTGGCGCGCTCAACAAAGAAGATCGATTGGAAGCCATCTCCGGCCCCGACGGAATCGCGTCGTGCGGGAACGCCCAGAACTGCGTCCAGGTCTGCCCCAAAGAGATTCCGCTCACCCGCGCCATCGCCGAGCTACACCGAGACACGACCATCTACCGCGTCAAAAAATGGCTCGGTAAGTAGCCCACGAACTTTCTGTCCCCCGAGATGTTTCGGGGGACAGCGCCCTGCTTTATCGATTCGTACCTCGGAGCGTCCCGCTTCCAGAAACTCCAGGGCTTCTTCCAGAACGCGACTCACTTCGCTCAGGGGACCGGTCATATGAAAAGCCATCAAATCAGATGTCTGTTTTTCGGGGCTGCTCTCTGCCGCAATCCGCAGTCCCTCCAGAATGCGTGTCCACTTTTGGGCATACTCTAAAGAAGCCTGAAGTTGTCTGTCATTTTCGATCAAAGCTTCACCTCAAGAACGCCTTTAGGCACATTATTTTTTGTTCTGTCAAACATATCATCACCTCGTAGCCATGGCGGAAGCGTAGGCGGAACCTCCCAGACATCTCCCCCAAATCGCATTCGGCAGTAGGCCTGACTCAAAAGCAATCGCAGCATCGGTTGTTCTCCTACTCGCTGCTGCGTCGCTTCATCATACAGGAAAGCCAGATCGAAGTCACCCGGTTCTAATTTAGCTGAGATAAAACTGCCATTCAGAATCACCCGGCCTACAAAACCGGCTTCGCGAGCGGCGCTACGCCAGGCGATCAGGCCCGAGAAGATGCGATGTCGAGCGCTTCCCGGCTCGCTGTCCCCCGAAGCGCGTTGCTCGCAAACTCGCAAAGCTTTCGCCCCCGTGCGGCACGGGGGAAGGGGGAATTCGCGATTCTGACAAAATCACGCAACTTTTTTTTGCGACGCGTGTTTCTCTGGGTACGAATGACAGACTCTGCGCTCGCGGAACTACGCCCCGGACTTCTGCGCTTCTGCCGCAGGCTTCGGCTCGACCCGGCGGACGCCGAAGACCTGGCTCAGGAAGCGATTCTGATCGGGCTTCGGCAGGTTCGAGAGGGAAAGGTCGTCGCGGACTGGGCACCGTGGCTGGCGGGGATCGCGCGGCGGCTGGCGCTGAAAACTCCCCGCAGAACCGAGGAACTCTCGGAAGCACTGGTCTCGGGTGATGACCCGCTCGACGGGCTTCTGAGCCGGGAGCGGGAGTCGCTTTTAGAGCTTGCCTGGAGACAGCTTGACACAACGACTCAGGAGCTGCTCACCGCCCGGTTTCTCGACGACACGCCCGTCTTCGAGCTGGCGGCGCGGCTCCGCCTGAGTGAAAATACAACGTCGCGGCGGCTCGGGCGCGCACGGGAGGCGCTGGAGAAGGTGCTTCAGACGCACCATCCCGATGCCGCCGCCGCGCACGGACTGCTAACTCCCACGCAAGCCGACGGCTGGACGCAGACCCCGCTGTGTTGCCCGCGCTGTACGAAGCTCATGGACGGACGCCTGGACTCCGGCTCGCTGGCGCTGCGCTGCCCGGACTGCGACAAACAGGGCGGACTGTACGGCCTCTCCACCGACGCTCACCCGCTCGACGGCGTGCATGTCCTGGCGGGCGCGAGGGGCTTTCGGGTCGCCACAAAGCGGGTGAACGCCTGGTGGGAGAGCTACCTCAAAGTCGGGCTTCACACGGGCCGGGTGCGCTGCCGGGGCTGCGGGCGTCCGGTGGCGCTTGAGACGCGCACGCCGCGCGGCAATCCGGGCGTCTACACGGGCTGCGTCTGCGGCGAGCCGCTTTTTGTTCATCCTGCCGGGCTTCTGCTCCACTCCGAAATCGGGCAGAACTTCTGGCGCGAGCAGGGCAAGATACGCTTTATCGAACCCCGATGGATTGTGTGCGGCGGGCGCGACGCAATCCTGGTAGCCTTCGAGTCTCCGGTCAGCTCCGCGCGGGTAGAGGCTGTCTACGCCCTCGACGACCTGACCTGTTTGACCTCGAAAAATAATTCGTAAAATCTCTGTCCGATTTCGAAAATAGCCCACAGAATAGAGTGAGATGAAAAAAATCGCTATCGCCGCCGCCCTTGCGACGGCTCTCCCCACGCTTTCACACGCCGCCAAAACCTTCGACTTCAAAGACCCGAAAGGCACGAACGGAGTCTCGCTGACCATCGATGCCCCGCTCGAACCCGTGGTCGGGTGGGCGAGCGACATCACCGGAAGCTGCACGCTCGACCCGGCGCACCCGGAGAAAACCACCGGCACCATCGAGGTCGGCGCGGCCTCGGTGACGTTCTCGCATCCGGGCTACACCAACGCCGTGCGCGGCTACGGGCTGCGCTCCGAGAAATATCCGAAAATTACTTGTAAATTCAAAAAGATACTCAATGGGACTTCTATTTCAAAAACGCAGTACAAAGGGAATGTCTTAGTAGATTTCACGATCAAAGAGATCACAAAAACTCTCACAGTGCCAATAGATATTCGGTACTATCCTAATCAAGCCTATGACCGGGATTCTACGAACGATGGTGATTTATTAGTTGTCCGAAGTAAGTTCAAAATCTCTCGAAAAGCGTTCGGTGTCGCTCAGGAAGTGCCGTTGCAGGTGTGTTCCGACGAAGTCGAGATCGGAGTCGCCGTGGTCGGAACGGCAGGAGTTCCCCGGCGAAAAGCCCCGACGCCCGCGCCGCTGGAGAAGAAAACCGACGAAGCACCGCAGCTCTCGCTGAACATCGACGGCAAGCTGGCTCCGATTGCCGAGCGCATGGCGTTCCACAGGGTCCGTGGCTGCACCGTCGCGCTGGTGAAGAACTTCGAGGTGCAGTGGGTGAAACACTTCGGCGACACGGGCAGCGAGACGAAGATGCCGATCACCGAGAAAACCCTGTTTCCCGCCGGGCAGATGAGCGAGCCGATAGCCCACGCGGTCGCCCTGAAGCTCGCGGAAGACAAGAAGATCGACCTCGACGCCGACATCAACACGTATCTCACCCGCTGGAAAACTCCGACGTCCGAAAAACCCGTAACCATTCGGCAGCTCCTGAGCAACACATCGGGCTTCACGGAGCATAAGTACCTGGGACATGATCCAACAAAACCACTTCCAACGATAATCGAAACGCTGAGTGAAGCCAGATTTGCATTTACTCCCGGTACAAGCTACCGACGGGCCGCTCAGAATATCAATGTTCTTCAAGTTGTTCTCGAAGACGCGACGAAAAAATCGTTCCCGGTGCTGGTGACCGATGTTTTCGGACCGACCGAGAGTCTCTACCAGGCGTTTCCTCCGAGCGAGAGCTATATTCGGTTTGCAAAAGGTTTCGAGGAGAATGGTAGCGCAACGCCCCACGGCGGGAAAGCCTACCCGGAGCTGGCCGCTGCCGGTCTCTGGACCAACGCGGGCGAGTACGCGAGCTTTCTGAAAACCCTGATGGCGTGTGCGGCAGGCAAGGAAAGTGGGCCGTGGAAAAAAGAGGCGGCGGCACTGGCGTTCTCCACCGTCGTGCCGGAAAGTGGCGGCAAGCAGGGCGAGGGGCTGACGTTCGGCTTCGATACCTACGACAAGAAGCGCTATTTCTTTCGGGGCGGAAATACGCAGGGCTACTACTGCCAGAGCTGGCTGGTTCCCGAAAAGGGCAACGCAGTCGTCGTTTTCACCAATCGTCAGCTTGCCTGGCAGTTCACCAACGAGCTACGCGACACGTTCTTCGATGCGCTGACCCGGTAGCTGTCGTTTTTACCTGGTACTTGAAACATTTGGAAAATTCGTTTATACTGTCCTAACGGCATCAAGGATGCTGCCTTCCCCGTCGTCGCCCCGGTGGGTGACGACAAATACACTCGAATCGAAGTTTCCGTTTCAAGGAGGTCTGCTCATTTTGGCAGAGCAAGTGGACAGCGCTTGGCTCTGGTCCCCCGTGGGGATCGGCGTCGTCGGTCTCGTGGTCGCGTTTTTTTTCTTTTTAGGAACCAAGCGTCGGCCCGAAGGCACCGAACAAATGAATCGTATCGCTCGCTACATTCGCGAGGGTGCGATGGCTTTTCTGATGCGCGAGTACAAGGTACTCGCCATCTATGCGCTCGTCGTCTTCGCCTTGCTCTCGATGAAGCTCGGCCTCGGCGCGGGCGGCGCGTTCCTGCTGGGCGCGGTGCTCTCGCTGCTGGCCGGGTACGTCGGGATGCAGGCCGCCACGCTCGCCAATGTTCGGACAGCGGAAGCGGCGCGGCAGGGTAGCCGCCCGAACGCGCTGCTCACGGCACTCGATGGCGGCGCGGTGATGGGCCTCTCGGTCGCGGGCCTCGGGCTGGTGGGACTTGCCGGGCTGTACCTCGGGCTACGCATGGGCAACGTCGCCAAGCTTGGAATCTACCTCGATGCATTTGCCGTCGGAGCCAGCTCCATCGCGCTGTTTGCCCGCATCGGCGGCGGCATCTACACGAAAGCTGCCGACGTGGGCGCGGACATCGCGGGAAAAGTGGTCCAGGGAATCCCGGAGGACGACCCGCGCAATCCGGGCGTGATCGCGGACAACGTCGGGGATAACGTCGGCGACGTGGCCGGAATGGGCGCGGACATCTACGAGTCCATGGTCGCGGCCATCGTCGCAACCATCGCGATTGCCCTCACCAGTGATGTCAAAGGGCTGACTGTCAGCGGGCTGAAGAGCGAGGCGCTCGGGGCCGCTCTGCCGCTGGTTCTCTCCGGCCTCGGGCTGGGCGTGAGCCTGGCGGGAATCTTTGCGGCCCGTGCGCTGCGTCATTTGAAGCCCGCGCTGGTGCTTCGGCTGTGTCTGATTCTGCCCCCACTGGTGCTGTGCGCGATCTCGGCGATTGTCTGCCCGATTCTCGGCGCGACGCAAAATGTCACGTACTGCCTGGGTGCGGGCGCGGTCGGTGGGGCGCTGATCGGGCTGGTGACCGAGTACTACACCGCAGGCAGCCCGGTGCGACGAATCGCCGAGGCTTCTATCTCGGGGTACGCCACCAACCTGATTCGCGGGCTTGCGGTCGGGCTGGAGAGCGTCGGGATTCCGATGTTTATCGTCTGCCTGGTGGCGTTTGCGGCGAATAAGTGGCTGGGTCTCTACGGAATCGCGCTCTCGGCGGTAGGAATGCTCGCGGGCACGGCGATTGTGATGACGGTCGATGCCTACGGCCCGATCTCCGACAACGCGGGCGGGATCGCGGAGATGAGCCACCTCGGGAAAGAGGTCCGGGCGATCACCGACGAGCTGGACTCGGTCGGGAACACCACGGCGGCCATCGGTAAGGGTTTTGCGATTGGCTCGGCGACGCTGACGGTTGTCGCGCTGTTCTCGGCGTTCTCGCTGGAGTGCCAGCATGCGATGGGCCGTCCGCTCAAGATCGAGCTGACCGACGCCAACGTCTTGATTGGCTTGCTTCTCGGGGCGCTGCTCCCGTATCTGGTGGGCGCGTCCACGATGCTCGCCGTGGGAAAAGCCTCGGAAGCGATTGTTCAGGAGATCAAGCGACAGTTCGCGGAGATCAACGGGCTTTTGGAGGGCGACGCCGAGCCGGAGCCTGCGAAGATCGTGGACATCGCGACAAAGGCGGCGCTGATCGAGATGGTGCTTCCGGGCGTCATCGCCGTGCTCGCCCCGGTCGTCGTGGGCTTTGTCTTGGGGCCCGAGTCGCTGGCCGGGCTGCTCGCGGGCGCACTGGGCGTCGGCGCGACGATGTCGCTGTTCATGGCGAACGCGGGCGGAGCCTGGGACAACGCCAAGAAGTACATCGAGGCGGGCCACCTGGAGGGCCACGGCAAGGGCAGCGAGGCGCACAAGGCCGCTGTTGTCGGCGACACCGTGGGCGATCCGTTCAAGGACACGTCCGGGCCGGGCGTCGCGATTCTCATCAAGGTGATGAGCGTCGTGTCTCTGCTGATCGCCGGCATGATCGCGCACTGAATCCCCTAACCCCAATAATGGGGAACCAGATAGGGAATCCCCAAATTCCCAGGACGATGAACGTCCGGCATGCCCCAAATTCCCAGGACGATGAACGTCCGGCTATGGGGCGCTACGCGCCGTCTCCCTCGTACCTCGGTCGAGATTTGCACCGAGGTTTCGAGGCCGGGTACCCTTTGGGTGTGCCGGACCTTTATGGTCCTGGGCCGGGGTTCAGCTTTTTGCGTTGACGCCGACTTTTTCCAGGAGCTGCGGGCGCTGTCGCAGGGCGCGGCGGGCGAGCTTTCGGTAGGTCATGGTCCAGTCGTCGAGCTGGGCGAGCAGGAGATTCTGCTGCGGCGTGAGGTCCTGCGCGGTCCCTTTGGCTTTCTCCTGCGCCTGGTTCGCCGTGTGCAGCGCCGCGATGACCGCCTTTTCTCGGGTCAGCCGCGCGGCGTTGTAGCCACGCTCGGCGAGGCGATCCCTGACGCTCTGGGGCGCGGTGAGGGCACCGTCGAAGAGCCTATCGGCGTGCAGCAGGAACGCCGCGAGCGCCTGCGGCTGGCTCCCCCGGCTCAGCCCGAGGGACGCGAGTGCGGCCTTGTCGCCCTTCAGCACCTCCCGCGCGACGGTCGCGAGGTCCGCGCTGACCAGCCTGGCCGCTGCGAACGCCACCTTCACCTTCTTCGTCGCGTCGATCTGCGCCGCCCGTGCCTGCTGCACCGAGACCACGAACGCCCGCACCGCGTCGTGTTTCGTTATCTGCTGGGTCAGTGTCGCGTCGGTGTAGTTGTAGCCCGCCATCGCGCCCATGATGTCTGCATCGCCCTTGCTTCCGAAGAGGGTCAGTTCGGAGCGCATCAGAATGGCCTCTGCCGTGTACAGAGTGAACTTCTTCGATTTCGTTATGACTGTCGGTTCCATCTCACTGTCCTTTCGTCGTTCCTGCATGGCCTTGTGCCATTTCTCGATGGCCTGCAACCATTTCTATACGACCTGCAACGGTTTCTCGATGGCCTGCTATGATTTCCATACAGCCTGCCTTCGTTTCTGCCTCACCTGCTATTACGTCTGATCGGCCTGCAAAAGTTCCTCGTAGAAAACATCTCCCCGGCGTCACCGCCGACCCTCTTCGTTGTTATTGCTCGTTCCTCGCCGAAGAGGGTGCAGAATATCCCTCTTCCGTAGTTCCTCGTAGAAAACATCTCCCCGGCGTCACCGCCGACCCTCTTCGTTATTGCTTGTTCCTCGCCGAAGAGGGTGCAGAATATCCCTCTTCCGTCCGAGGAACGAGGAATGAACCGGGAAGAGGGACGAAAGCGAGCCTGCGAGCGCTTCAAGGGAGATGGCATCTGCAAAAGTTCCCGTCACGCCTGTGACGAATTCTCGAACCACTGCGAGAACAGGTGCCCGGTCTTCGTCTCTCTATAGCCGCCCAGCACCAACCCGATAAACTCAAACCATTCCTCGCGGGCTTCGGGAAGCTCTGCGAGCCTCTGCGCCAGCAGTTCCAGCTCGCCGGGCCACTGTTGCCACTCGTCGTCGGTCTGTGGCTTCAGCGAGACAATCGTCGTCGCCCGGAACAGTCGGTTTAGAATTGCTACGTTCTCGCCGTGCTTCAGGACAAGCTCACGAAGCTCAGCAAGATACGGCGCAGCTTCCAAGACGCTCGACGCCCTAAACGTCGCGTTTGTCAGCCCCTTGGCGAGTTCTATCTGTATCTCCGCATTCTCCCCGTGCTTCAGGGCAAGCTCACGAAGCTCAGCAAGATACGGCGCAGCTTCCAAGACGCTCGACGCACTAAACGTCGCGTTGTACAGCCCCCTGGCAAAGGCAACGAGGGCAGGTTCCGACGTTTTTGAGAAGGGGCGGGCTGTTTCCACTTCCCCACGCCCTGCATACTCGAAGGCAAGACGCGGCGCTATTTGAAATTGCCAGAGCAATTCTGCAAGCGGCGCTTCTGGTTTTTCGCCGAGCGCGGTGAACGCTGCCTGGAACTGCGGGTACGTCCGGTGGCCGAAGCGAAAGTCGAGGAACGCAAGCTCGATCAGCCGGGAGGTCTCACTCGGGTTGAGCCGCCAGGCTTCCTGAAGAATCGCTTTCGACTGCACTTGAACCTGCCGCGCGTTCGGCTCCAGCTTTGCGTCGAGCTTCAGGGTTCCGCTCAGACGCTCCAGAATAAAAAGCTCCCCGAGAAGGTCGGGCAACAACGCGGGGACGTTTCGATCCGGGACGTAGCCGCCCGAGAGCGAGCAGGCGAGGCTGAGAGCGTCTTCGTTGAAGTTCGGGCCGGGCAGGTGCGCCCCTTCGGTTTCCGGCGCGATTCCTCCGGTCAGGGTCGCGAGGAACAGCAGGTTCAGGTGGGCGGCGTCCAGCCCTTTTTCCTGGGCGTAGCGGTCCCAGCGAATGCGCTCCTGCTTCAAGACAACCTCGGTCACGCCTTCTGCCGACCACTCTTCTTCCGTCACGCCCTCCGCCAGCGCCCGCGCCGCAAAGAGCGCGAACAGCGGACGAACCGGCTCGCGCAGCCGCGCTTCCAGGCGCGTCACGATTCCCTGAAGCTCGGCCTCGGTGAACGCCTTCGGGGTCAGCCGCACGGCCTCGGGCAGCTCGCGCAGGCGCTTCAGTTCGCCCGCAAGAACGCTCACCGCAAGCACGTTGGGCAAGCCAAGCAGGTTCAAGTCCTCGGGCGACTCGGGGACGAACTCGCACGCGTAGACCTGAGCTTTGTTGCTGACGTTCGTGACCAGCCGGTCCCAGAACCAGCCGTCGCGGTCGGAGTCGCGGTCCAGCAGCAGCACGCGCACCGGCACCGGGCTGTTCTCCAGCTTCTCCTGGAGCAAGTCCAGAAGCTCGCCCGTGTCACGCTCCCCGAAGCGGCGGCTCATCGCATAGTCCAGAACCAGAATCGTCGGCAGCGCGGGTTGCCAGTTATCCCAATCGAACGGCGCGGCTTTCGAGTCCACGAACCCCGCGTGCCAGCACTCCACCCGTGAGAATCGCTCGGCAAGCTCCAGCGCCAGGCGGCTCTTTCCCGTCCCTCCGTTTCCGGTCAGCCGCGCCCAGAGAAACGGCTCGGGTGAATCAACGAATTTCCGCAGAGCATCGCACGCCCGCTCGCGGCCCACCACTTTTGCCACGCGGTGTCGGAACAGATAGGCGCTGTACACGTCTTCTTTTGCGGCTCGCTCGAAGTGCGTCAGTCGCGGCTGCGGCTTCAGGAGCACTTGCAGATCGGCGTGCATCTCCCCGGTTTGCCGCAGAAGCTCGCTCAGCAGAAACTGCATCACGCCCCGAAACGCCGCTTCGTCGTGGCGCAGTTGGTAGGTGAACGCCGCTGGAAACTTCTCGGCAAGAACGCCCGCCAGCGTCGGCAGGTGCTCCCGCTCCACCTCGCTCTGACTCTCCGGGTCGAGCGGCATCAACAAAAAGAGCAGCGTCTCCCAGGCCGGAGCATCGTCGGGCTGGGGTTCGTAGAGCGCCTTCGGCCCGTTTTTATAGATAGCCGCGATGTCGCGGCCTTGCAGGTACGCAAGCTCGGGAAGCTGCGCCGGGTCGAGGTCTGCCCAGCGCTGTTTTGCTCGGCCCACTCCCTCCAGAAGCACCACGGAAGTCTCGGCATCAATCACCGTCTCTTCGGACGAATTGATATGCTCTTCGAGAATCGCAACCAGCGTTCGGCCCAGAACCGCATGAATATCCTTGTTTTTCAGGTGACGGCGCGCGTTTCGCTCCGGCCCTTCCAGCCAGCGCGTCACTTCCTCGCCCCAGAGGTCTAAATTCCCAAGCTGCGCCCCGATATATGCACCCAACGGCCCCAGTCCCACGGCCTGCCCCGCGCAATACCCGAGTGTCGCACCGGTCAGTTTGCCCAGAAACGGCACGGAGTCATGGAATTTCTCTTTTATCGGAGCCATAAATCTCTGGTTCATGGATCGCGTATAGAATTCCTTCCCCCGTCCCGACGAAGGAGGAAAAAGACGGGGGCGTAAGTGTAGCGAGGCACGAGCGAAACGCACGGGGGAATGCTTCGGGGGACGGGGTAAACTCTCCCGAGATGCAGGGTGGGTTTCATCGGTTCGACGGCGAGCTTGTTTCAAGCAAAGAGTGGGCGCAGATGCCCGACACGCAGAAGCGCATTTTAAGGGCGCTCGGGCAAGAGCCGCTCGACGACCTCACGCACTTGCTCACTCCGCTTTCGTTTCCTCAGACCGCTCTGACGGTTTGCGAAAACGTCGTGCAGCCTGCGGTGGAGCTGAAACTGGTGGCGCGCGGTGCGCCGCTACCGGCGCGGGCGGTCTGGCGGGCGCTGCATTCCCTCGGGCTGCACTGGGGCGACCTCGATCTGTTTCACTGGGGCGAGCCGTCGCGGTTCAGCGTCAGCGCCCTCGGGCTTCGGCCTGATTTTCTGCCGGAGCGGGCTATCGAGGGCGAGGGGGTCGCGGGATTGTGTTTGAGCTTCGAGCCGAGCGCCGAGCCGTTTCCACTGGAGGTTCTGGAGCGGATGGCGCTGGCGCTGGCTTCGCTTCGTGAAAAACTGGGCGGCGAGGCCCGCCTCGGGGAAGAGTCGCTGGACACCGAGCGGCTCGACGCGCTTCGAGGCGAACTGGGGTAGAATAGCCCATGCGGGCACGAAGAAAACTCGGGTGGGCGCTCGGCCATGTGGCCTGCGGCGCGGCTTGCCTGCTCTCGTGGCGGCTCACGCGCTTCCCGGAGCCGCTCCCAACGTTGCCGCCGCCCGATGCTCGCTGGGTGATGCAGCGTGGCGCGGACCGTAGCGTCTGGGCGCTGGACTTAACCTCGCGGCGCTCACTTCGGGTGCCCAATCCCCTGCCCCGGCTCGGGCCAATCGCGCTCGCGCCGGGCTTCGACCCGAACTTCTGGGCGATGGCCGACGATCATCGGGTGAAGGTAATTTCTCTGAAGACGGGCGAGGCTGTTGCCAATTTCGAGGCTCCGGTCGGCGGGGTCGAGCGCCTGTGCTGGCTCGACGACGACCGGCTGGCCGTGGTTGCCCGCGCCGATCATCCGTGGCTCATTCACCGGCTCTCCACCGGCAAGCACCTGTTCGTCCCTTAACCCTACGGCTCCCAGCCGGACTTGTCGATGATCTCGCCCGAGGCTGTCCGGAGGGTCTCGGTCTTGCTGGCGGCAAGCGGCGCTTCAAACACCGAGACAAGCCAGGTAAGGGCGATTCCGCCGAGGGCGAACCACGAAAGTGGGCCGATCTGCTGGGGTCGTCCCTTTGCCGCAAGCGGGTTGAAGGCGCTCGTCACAAATCCGACAAACGCCTCGCGCTCGCCGGAGAGACTGATGATCGCAAGGAAGATCAGCCAGAGTCCCATGAAGATTCCGCCCTTGAGAAGCTGCCCGGCAAGCATCTGCCCGAGGCCCGGAACCAGCGCCGACGACAGCATCGCCAGAAACGCGTTGCGCTTGCCCGCACGCGGGTCGGTCAGGATCTCGCCGAGGCTGTCGCCGCGCAGCATCCGATCTCCCAGACGCACGAAGGCCTGCTCGTCGGCGATTTTCACGGCCATCTCCGCGTATTTCTTCTCCGCCACGGCGCGCGACGGATCGGCGGTTTTCGCTTCGGCGTAGCAGGTTTTGGCGTCGGCCCAGCGCTCCTCCATCGCAAAGAGATCGCCGCGCTGCTCCTGAACCTGCGCGAGGGCTATCGGCCCGACCAGCCGGGCCAGAGCCAGAGCGTCGTCGAGGGTTTTCTTCGCCGGGACGATCAGCGCCCGCATCCGCTCGACGTTGGCGCGGGTGAGGAGCCGCTGAAGCTCGATCTCGCGGGCCTCGGGCGGCATGGCGAGCAGCTTCGGGTCGGGCGGGCGGACCGGCTCTGGCTTTGGGACAGGCTCTGAAACCGGCTCCGGCTTCACGGGCGTGGCCACTTCCAGGACGAGTAGCGTCCCGCAGGCCGGGCAGAACCGGTTGGACTCGGCGTTCTCCCGCCCGCACGACGGGCAGAACTTGGCGGCTTCTTCGGCGCTCATGTTCGCTCGCTCCTCAGTCCAGCTCTTCTTCGTCGATAGGCTCGACCTCGGTGTCGGCGTCGGCGAAGAACTTTTCCTCTTCTTCTCCGAACGTATCGTCCTCGAAGGCCAGTTTTTCGAGTTCGCTTTCGTCGCCAGGAGCGACATCGCCGGGCCGGGGCGGGAGCGCTCCCTTGGGCTGAGGCGTCGTCCAGAAGTCTTCCAGCTTGTAGCGCTCGCGGCTCGCTTCGTCCATGACATGGATAATCACGTCGCCGCAGTCGATCAGAATCCACTCGGCGACGGCCTCACCCGCGACGCTGGGCCGGAAGTGTAGCTCATCCTTGGCGCGCTCTAAAACATGTTCGGCGATGGCCCGAATATGCGGCACGGAGCGCCCGGTGCAGATCATAAAAAAGTCAGCGAGGAGCACGTCTTTGTCGCGCAGATCCAGCACGACGATCTCCTCGGCCTTGCGGTCTTCGAGGGCGTCCAGCAGCAGGTCGCGCTTGAGCGTGGAGTCGATTTCGATTTTCTTTGGCATAAGTCTCCTTGTAGTTTACCGCCCGACGTAGAGCCTTCGCACGGAAATCTCGTCGATCACTGCGCTCGGCGTCAGATACCGGAGCGAGCGGCCCTCGCCCGCCAGCCTCCGTAGCTCTGTCGAAGAGATGTCCAGCGCTGGTAAAGAGACGAAATCGATATTTTCTTCCCAGCCGTCGGGAATGGCGTCGCGACACTCTTTCTCGGTCGTTCCGGGCCGGGTGACGGCCACAAATCGGGCGAGCTGGAGCAAGGCTTCCGGCTCGCGCCAGCGGGGAATCTCGCGGGCTGCATCGAGCCCCAGCAAGAAGTAAAGCTGCGCCCCCGGATTCTCTTCTTGAAGCTTTCGCAGTGTCTCGACAGTAAAGCTCGGGCCTTCGCGCTCGATCTCGCCGCGCCAGACCGCAAACGCCGGGTTGCGCTCGATGGCTCTCTCCAGCAGGGCCGCGCGGACCTCGCCGGACGTGCGCGTCTCCCCGACCTTGAACGGCGAGACCTGGTTGGGAACAAACAAGACGCGATCCAGCCCGTGGCTCTCCCGAATCGCTTCGGCGATGCGCAGGTGCCCGTAGTGCACCGGATCGAACGTCCCGCCGTAGACCCCGAGGTTCATCGGCGTCCCATCGGCACCGAACAGGCAGCTAAAGCAGCCTGCTGCACGAGGGCAAGCACCCTGAAGGGCGCTGTAAACCAAACGCTTGCAGGAGGCTTTAGCCTCCTTGATTTTGTGCAGCAGGCTGCTTTAGCTGCCTGCCTGCTGCGACGGACCTGAACAAAACCAAGCGACGCCGTCAAGCCAGGTCCCACTCGGTGTCGCCGACGCTCTCGCCGCGCTTGCGGCGCTCGGCGATCCGGTAGGCGTCGATGGCGCAGAGCACGCGCAGCACCGTGGCGGCCAGCGCCCCGAACGGAAGGAGCGGGAGAATAAACGAGCCGACCATCGTTAAAATTCCCTTGGAAACCTGGCGATTCAGAAGCTGCCCGAGGCCGGGCAGGAGAAACGAGAGAAGCGCAAAAACAATCGGGCTTCCGGTGGACGTTTCCGCCTGGGCCTGCTCGGTCTGGTGCTGCTGAGCCTGACGATGCACCTCGGCAAGCTGCCGAACGGGCGTCCTTACGTCCCGGACGCCGCTGGCGTCGGGCTTTCGGACGCGCTTTGTTTTCGGGCGAGTAATCGTGGGAAGGTCGGTGCCACAGTCGGTGCAGAAGCTGAACTGGACCCCGCCCTGGTTGATCTCCGCGCCGCAGGCCGGACAGTTTTCGAGCGTCTTGCCGAAGTCTGCCTCGCGGCGGGCGGCAAGTTTCTCGACATTATCGACCGTCGCCTGGCGCTGGCGCTCCTCGGCCCTATGATGGCGCTCGCGCTCTTTTTCCTCGCGCATCTGGGGCGGAAGCGGGACATGCGACCGATAGCGCGCGTCGGACGTTCCGAGCCTGCGGCGGGCCATGTCTTCGAGCGAGTCGGCGAGGCTCATCGCGTCCTCGTGCTCCAGGCTCAGCGGGGCCGAGCGGGTGTCGGTCGTCTCCGAGCCGAACCGCGCCGCGCACGCGGCGCAGACGCGGCTCTTGCCATCGCGGGGGCCGCCACACAGGTAGCAGCTTGCCTCATCGCTCACGCGGCCTCACTCCGATCTTTCCCACACGACGTGCAGAACGAAAACGCGGCGTCGGTGCTCTCGGCGCAGTGCGGGCACGTCACGAGTAGGGGAGCGCTGGTCTTGGACGACCTTTTCGGGACCGGCTCGCCCCGGCGCGGATAGTCTCCGGCGATAATTTTTGCGTATTCTTCGCCCGCGCCCCAGCGCAGAACCTCGCGCGCCCGGATGACGGGGATCGGGTGGCTCCGCTCGCTCTCGATGAGCAGTCGGTAGAGCTTGTCGAGCTTGTGGGCGCTCGGGCTGTCGTACTCGTCGGCCTGGGCAAGATACGCGTCGCGATCCATCTGTGCGAAGATCTTCGGCGATCCGCCGGTCAGTTTGAAGAGCGCGGAGAAAACGACCTCGGGATCCTGGACGGTGAGAATCGCGGCGCGGTCGGCAGAGAACTCGGCCTTGCGCTGCCATTCTAAGAGCGCAAGCTGGATCGGAATCGAGAAAATGTCGCCGTAGCCCACCCGCGACGCCCCCACGCGGGCCAGAAGCGCGAGAAACAATCCCATGAGTCGGTAGATCGTGTGGCCGCAGTGAATATGCCCCAGCTCGTGCCCGATGACGGCTAAAAGTTCGTCTTCGTCGAGCAGTTCGACCAGGCCCGTCTGCAAAACCATCGCAGGCTCTTCTTTACCGAGCGCAAAGGCATTGACTATCGGGGTCTGAGCGAGAAACAGCGCCGGAACCGGCATGTCTAAGATAGAACACGCTTCGACGAGAAGCTTATGAACACTCCCGCATTGTTTTTCGGAGACTTTTACGGCAGAAGACAGATACTCGTTGTAGAGAAATCGCTCGAAGCTGTAGCGTGAGAACTTCGTGGCCGCCAGCTCGAAGCCGGGGACGGCGCGCAGGGCGGCGGACGCCTGCTGGTCCATCGGGTGACGGTAGGCGTCGGGGGCGAGTTTCTCCAGACGGAGGCGTGGCTCCATGTTGTGTCGCTTTCTTGAAGGAGAACTCCCTGCGGAGCCTCCAACCCTTCAGATAAATTATAGCACGCCCCGGTCGTTTGGGCCGGTCGTGCTATACTCGCTACTGACGCACGAGCTTTAAAAAAGATGCGCCTCACCGACAGATACGTTTTTTCCGAGCTTCTCGTTCCGCTGATCATCGGCGGCGCGACGATCCTCATGATGCTCATCGGCAACACGCTGTATTCCTACTTAGAGTTCGCTCTGCGGGAAGGCTGGCCGATTGCGATTGTCTTGCGGGCGCTGCTCTACAATATTCCGGTCGTTCTGGTTTTTGCACTGCCCGTCGCGGCGGCACTCGGAACCAGCCTCGCGGTCGGGCGGCTGGGCCGCGACAACGAGATCACGACGCTTCGTAGCGTCGGGGTTCCGATTCACCGGACGCTCGCCCCGGTTTTTGTCGTCGGGGTTTGTCTGTCCCTTTTTTCGGCGTACATCGCCGAGAAGATCGTCCCGGCGGCCTGGAAAGAGCAACAGAGCGTCGCCAGCCTGCTCGATGCGCTGCCGTCCAGCCCGATTGAGATCAGCCAGACCCTTGACCTGGAAAACTACGTCGTGAATTTCAAGCGGATGCAGAAAAGTGAGCAGCGCGGCTTTCGGGTTTTAGACGTCACGCTTTTCGACAAGACGATTGAGCCGGGTGCGCCGCCAGGAACCTGGCCGCGCGTGTTTCTGGCCGACAGCGCCGACTACGCGGGCAGCGTCTTTACTCTGAGCGGGCTGACGCTCTTCGAGTTCGAGCCGGACGGACGCGCCCGCTACGAGTCCGCCACGATGCGCTCGGGCGAGCTGTATCAGTATGTCGATTTTCGCCAGAGCGCGATGAATCTCTCGGAAGAGCAGCTGAGCAACCTGAGTTTCTCCGAGCTGACCCGGCAGCTTGACAGTGCCCGAAAGTTCAAAGATAAGCGGCGCGCCCTGGAGTGCGACAGCAACCGCTGGTTCAAGTTCGGGCTTCCGGCGATGTGCCTGCCGTGCGCCCTGTGCGGCGCGGCGCTCGCCCTGCGCTTCTCGCGGGGGGGCAGCTTCGCCGGAATTTTGCTCTCACTCGTGGTGGTTTTTCTGGCCTGGGGCGTCTTCACCGCCTGCAAGTTCGCCGCGCTCAACGGAAAAATCCCCGCGCTGCCCGCCGCGTTTCTCTCGCCCCTGCTCTTTCTCGGGCTGGCCCACTGGCAGCTGAGGGTGCAAGAGTGAGCGGTCCCCCGGCCCCCCTATCTTGCCCCCTAACCCCCGGTAACGGGGGGACTTCTCCCCCATTACTGGGGGCCGGGGGGCAAAACAAAGCCGGGGGGCAAGATAGCCGGGGAACAGCCCCATGACCCGGCTGGACAAATATCTTTTCAAAGAAGTCCTGCCGATGTTTCTGGGCGGGACCGCCGCCGCCCTGCTTCTGCTCACGACGCTCAAGTTTTTTCAGAGCGCGGATGCTCTTTCGCGAAGCCGGATGCCGATCAGCGAGATTCTCCAGGATATTTTGGGGCGGATGCCGGGCGTCCTGGTCATGACGCTGCCTGTCGCGACGGCGCTCGCGGCGAGCCTTGCGACGAACCGGCTGGCGCGCGACAACGAGATCATGGCGCTTCGAACCGCAGGCGTCTCGCTGGCCCGCCTGTTCGCGCCGCTGTTCGGGTTCGCCCTGCTGGTCACGCTGCTCAATCTCGGGATCTCCGAGTGGCTGGTGCCCCGCGCCTTCAAAGCGCAGGAGGGCATGGGCCGGAGCGCCTCGCTCGCGTTCGAGGCCGGAGCGACCCTGCCCTCAGGCAACTTTCTGATTAAATACGACTCGGCCCAGAAGCTCACCGAAGAGCGCCGAAGGCTCGCTCACGTGATGATCGTCCAGCGCAAGCCTCAAGTGGTGATCTGGACCGCGCCGTTCGCAACCTACGAAAAAGGGTTTTTCCGCCTCGAAGACGCCACCGAGCACCGCTACGACGACGCCCGAGTGTTAGCCTCCGAAAAACGTCTTCCGGAAACGAAGCTGAACCTGCCCATTGATTTCTCCGTGTCCGCACTTCGCGTCGAGGGCGATGCGCTGAAAAATCTGTCGTTTGCGGCGCTGACGCGGGGCGCAGCCGAGGCACGACAGCGCGGCGAGCTACGCAAGGCCCTCGACCTCGAAGTGGCCCGCTGGTTCAAGCTCTCGCTGCCCGCGCTGTGCCTCTCGCTCGGGCTGCTCGCGCCCCCGCTGGCGCTCAGGTTCTCGAAGGCGGGCGGCTTCACGGGGGTTCTGCTCTCCGTGATCACCGTCTTTGTGGCATGGAACACATTGCTCCTGCTCCAGTACGTCGGGCAGGCCGGGCTTCTGCCGCCGCTGGTCGCCGCGTGGAGCACCAATGTTTTCTTCGGGCTGGTCGGGCTGATCTTGCTCTGGAGCGCTGAGTGACGCCGCTGCTTTTACTGCCCTTGCTCCAGACGCCCCCGGTCCCGACCGAGCAACGCCGCTTTCGCCCGTCGCCCCCGCAGAGAACAAGCCCGCTTCTCGGCGGCGGCCCCACGCTGCCCAAAACCGGCGGCGAGGTGAAGTTAGAAAGCGCGGACTCGCTGATTATACGAAGCGACGGCACCAGCGAGGCAGTCGGCAACGTCCGGTTCACCTACGGCGGCTACAAAATTCGCTGCGACCGCGCCCGCTTCGACGACGAGAAAAAGACCGCGACGCTGGAGGGAAATATCCGGCTGGAGAGCAGCGAGGGACAGACCGTCTTCGCGGAGAAGCTCACCGTCCGCTCCGACACCCGCGATTTTGTCACTCAAATTGCCCGGACGACGCTCTCCCCGGCCCAGGTCGGGCAGAACTTACTTCAGCCCCTCGAAATCTGGGGCGCGTCGCTGAGCCGCGACGGCGAGATTCTCCGGGCGAAAGATGGCTTTCTGACCACGTGCGACGAGCCGGACAAACACTTCAAAATCGGCTTCCGCGAGGCCACGGTCTACCCGAAGCGCCAGGTCGTTCTGAAAGGCGCGACGCTCTACATCGAGGATAAGCCCACCTTGCGGATCGGGCACCTGGTGATCCCGATCACGGATGAGATTCGCTACTCGTGGCTTCCGCAGTTCGGGCGAACCAGCGAGGAAGGCTATTTTGTGAAAGCCGTCATCGGGTACGGTTTGGGCAAGACGCTTCCCGGACTGCTCAAGGTCGATCTGATGGAGAAGAAAGGCATCGGGCTGGGCTTCGATCAGGCGTACCGGGTCGGCGAGGTCGCAGCGGGCACGGCGACGCTCTACACGCTGAAAGACAGAAACCGCAAGGTCAATAATTTAAGCGGGCGGCTCAACCATCAGCAACGCCTCGCACCCGAGATCGACCTTCGGGTCAACTCGGACTTTCAGAACAACTCCTACCAGTCGGTGTCGTCCAGCTCCTCGACGAGCAACACGACCATCGCGCTGAGCCAGACCGGAGCGAGCGTCCAGACGAACCTCACGACGAGCCTCACGGGGTCGAGCAGCACCACCAGCAAGAGCGCGGGGCAGAACTTCACGCTCACCCAGACCCGCAAGCTCGGGGCGCGGGGAAATCTCAATGTCCGGCTCAGCGGCAACGACTCCGACTCGACGTTTGGCACCGGCGCGACCGCTCAGAGCACCGGGCGCACCGAGCAGCTTGTGGACATTCGGGCGTCGGGCGAGGCAGGGGCGTTTCGCTACGAGCTTGCGGCCAACAAGCAGCTTCTCTCGCGCCAGCGATCCGGCACCACGACCGGCCCGACCATCGGGTTCTCGGGCACCGAGCGCCTCCCCGAGCTGACGCTCACCGCCGAGCCGCAGAAATTAGGTCGCCTCGGAAAAGCCCTCCCGGTTCGGCTCACCCTCGGAGCCGGGAAGTTCGTCGAGCCGCTGCTGACCGGCACCACGGCGTCCAAGCTCAACATCGAGCGGTACGTCGTCGCCGCCGATCTGCCGAGTAAAACCGTCCCGCTCACCGAGGGCGGGCGGCTCTCACTCTCAACATACGGGTCGTTCCGGCAGCTTCTCTATCCGGGCGAGAAAGCCGCGCTCTACACGCTCAACAACTCGTCGCAGCTCACGCTGAAGCTGGGCGAGCGCTCCAACCTGAACCTCGCCTACGGATACCTTCGGCCCTACGGCGGCTTTCCTATCGGCTTTCGGCTGGACCAGACCGGCTCCAACAACAACCTGAGTTTGAACCTCTCGCGCGACACAGGCAAGGGCCGATTGAACCTGGTCACGGGCTACGACATTCAGCGGGCGCAGGGCGAGCCTCTGTTCGGGACAAAAAAAAATCCCTGGCAGAACGTCGCCGTGCAAGCCAGTTTAAGACCGTCGAGTGCGCTCCAGACGCGCTTCACCGGGGCGTACGACATCAATACCGGGCGCATGATCGATCTCACCAACCGCTCGCGCTGGCGCTACGCCACGAGCTTTGGTTTGGACCTGGGAATGCGCTACGATCCGCGCACCGGCAAGCTCGCTCAGATCACCGAGACCTTGAGTTCCTGGCTCTTTTCCCAACGAACCAGGGTGGGCGTCGGGAGCAGCTACAACGGCTTCACCAAGAAATTCGACTATAAAAATTTCTCGCTCTCGCATCGCTACCACGATTATGAAGTCTCGCTCAGCTTCATCGATCAGCCGTTCGGGTTCCGCTCGGAGAAAGGTCTGACCTTCGGCATTCGGCTTCTGGCGTTTCCGTCGCCGCAGACCAGCACCGCCGGACGATTCGGCACTTCCCTCGACACCGGCCTCGGCGAAATTTTCTGATGCATTACAGCAGGCAGCTGCAGCCTGTTGCCCGGATCCAAGGAGGCTGAAGCCCCCTACCCGAATTCCCCGAATCGGGCGTAGCGCCCTTCAGGGTGCTTGTATCGTGCAGCGGGCTGGTTTACCTGCCCGCTGATTTATGGACCCGCTGCTTTTCTGATACAATCGCGGGGTGGCAGAGGCGACAGAGGCGACGCTGATTTCCTGGCGAAGACATGGGCTTGTCGAGCGGCCCGAGCGGATCGCGCTCGCGGCGGCGGGCTACGGCCTCGCGCTGGCGCTCTGGCGCTGGGTGTTTCCGCATCCGCTGGCGCTGTTTCTCCCGCTCGTCGCGCTGACATCCGCGCTGAGCGAGTATCTTTTTCCCCGGACCTTCACCCTCACCGAGCGAGGCGCGTATGCGTCGTGTGGGCCGTTTCAGAAGCTGTTTCTGGCCTGGGACGACGTAAAACGGGCGAGCTTCGGACCCGATGGCGTGTTTCTCTCGCCGCTTTCCCAGCCGTCGCGCCTGGACAGCTTTCGGGGGATTCGGCTGCCGTGCTCGGGCGAGCTACAGGGCGAGGTTCTCGCACACGTGCGCTCCCGGAGGCCGACGTGAGCTTTCTGGACACACCGCTCCCGTCGTCCGAGCGCGACGCCCTGCTGGACGCTCTCGCCGACGGCCTGAAGAAGCGCGGCCTCGCAACTCCGGCGCTGTTTGCGCTGGAGCTACACCGCCCGCTCGGAAACACCTTCGCCCACGCGATTCTCGGCCTGACGCCCCTGCTCGCCCCGGTTCTGGGCGTCCGGCGCATGCAACAAGCCGCCGCCCTGCTCGCCGAGCCGGGTTCTATTGACTTGCTCCTGGAGCGTTTGGCCGGACCCATCCCCCCTGCCCCCTTCCCTTCCGTTTTCCCGACCGAGTACCCGTCGCGGTTGGCAGCGGAAGGGAAGGGGGTGAGTCCCACACCCAACCCCTCTGGCTCCCCTTCCCTCGCCCCGTCGAAGACGGAAAAAGGCGAGGGCAAGGGGCTGGGGGATGGGTCATGAACCACGCCACCTGGCCCGCCCGCATCCTGATGGTGATCTTCACGGCGCTGATCGTGTTCGCTATCCGCAAGGCGCAGGGCGGAGCGCAGTACCAGATTCGGCGCATTCCCGGACTCTCCGCTATCGATGAAGCGGTCGGACGCGCGGTCGAGATGGGACGCCCCGTATTGCTCTCGCACGGTCTCGGCGGGGTCGATGTCATCACGCTCCAGGCGGTTGCGATCTGCACGTCGGTCGCGCGCCAGGTCGCCCGGTTCGGCGGGCGTGTGAAGCTTCCCATTTACTCCGCGCCGCTCTTCCCGCTGGTCGAAGAAGCCGTCGGGCAGGCGTACGCCGACGAAGGCCGCCCCGATGCGTTCTCGTCCGACGACATGGCGTTCTTCGCAGGCCAGCAGTTCGCCTACGCCGCCGGAGTCTCGGGCATGATCCACCGCGAGAAGCCCGCCGCGACCTTCTACTTCGGGACGTTCTTCGCCGAGTCGCTGATTCTGGCGGAGAACGCCATGCAGGTCGGAGCCATCCAGGTTGCCGGGACTCCCAGCACCACTCAGATTCCGTTTTTTATCGCCGCGTGCGATTATGTGATCATCGGCGACGAATACTACGCTGCAACAGCTTATATAACCCGTCAGCCGACGCTTCTGGGATCTATCGTCGGGCAGGACCGGGTAAAACTGGCCCTGCTGCTCTTAATTCTATTTGGGGTCGTGCTGGGGCTGTTTCAACTGCCCGTGATCGCAAATCTGCTCGGCAAAGAAGACCTCGGACTCGATGCTTACTTCGCCAGGGGGCCAAAGTAGTGTTTACGTCTAAAGCGGGCCTCGCGCTCGCCGGGTTCATCGCCATGGCCGCCCTGCTCTCGGTCGCGATCTATGCGATTCTGATGGCGCTGCCCCCGAAAGCCCGCAAGCCGCTGATTGCCGTCGTCACGTTTCTCTCCGGCGCGATCTACGCCCTGGAGTGGGTCTGGCCCGTGGACGCGGGCGGCAAAGAGAACTTCCTGACGCCATACCTCAAGAGCTTCGCGGACATCGTGACGGTCCTGCAGGGCTTTGCGCTCGGAATCGGGATCTGGTCCATTCTCACGGTGCATCTCAAGCGGGTCGCGCAGCGCCGCGAGAACTGGGGCTTCTCGGTGGTGCTTCTCGGCGGGATTCTGGCAATGCTCATCCCGTACTTCTTAAAAGATGTCCACCCCAACGGCTACAACAAAGCGATCTATGCGATTGCCTTCGACGGCGCGTATAACTCCCTGAACGCGACGATGTACTCGGTGGTGGCGTTTTATATCGTGAGTGCGGCGTACCGGGCGTTTCGGATTCGCTCGATAGAGGCCACGGTTCTCTTAGGCTCGGCGGCGCTCATTATGCTGGGCCAGGTCGCGCTCGGCCAGGCGCTCACCGGCTGGATTCCCACCACGGGCTTTGCCGCCAACTTCCGCGTCGAGAACGTCGCCAACTGGATTTTAGAGAAAATCAACTCGCCCGCGCTCCAGGCTGTTGAGCTGGGAGTCGGGGTCGGGACGCTCGCGATGGCCCTGCGATTGTGGCTCTCGCTGGAGCGCGGCAGCTACTTCGAGGAGGACGTTTGAGCGCCATGACGTTTGGGCAACGACTTCAGAAGCTTGACCGGCGCTGGCTCTATCTGCTCACGGCGCTGGTGATCGGGATTCCGTTCTTGCCAGGCGTCCGGGTGCCCGTGCCTGCGCCCGTGATCCAGCCGCAGACCCGCGCCTACTACCAGGCCATCGAAGACCTGGCAAGCGATCCGGTCGAGAGCAAGAAACTGGTGATCGTCGCGGTGAACTATGGCGCGGGAACTCTCGCGGAGAACCAGTCGCAGTGTGAAGCCACTCTCAAGCACCTGATGCGCAAGAAGCTCAAGTTCGCGCTGCTGACGTTCATCGATCCGCAGGGCCGCGATCTCGGGCTGCGCCTGGCCGAGCGGCTCGGGCCATCGCGCGGCTACACCTACGGCCAGAACTGGTGCAGCTTCGGCTTCCGCCCGTTCGACGGAGTCAACCAGATTCTCAAGACCATGAGCACCGACATGCCCGGCGGGGTCGTGACGGACGCAAAGGGCGCGGCTATCGAGTCGCTGCCGGTCATGGCGGGCGTCCGAAGCGCCGACGACGTGGGCATGGTGATTAATTTCGCGTCCACGCAGTCCATCGATGTCTGGCTCCAGTTCTTCTCGCGCCCCGACAAGTCCGCGCTGCCCGTGCTCTACGCTCCTACCAGCATCATGGCTCCGGAAGCCTACCCCTTGCTGCGCTCAGGCCAGCTCAAGGGCATGTTAACCGGACTCAAGGGCGCTATTGAGTACGAAGCCTTGCTGAAAGAACCTGGATTCGCCACCAGCGCGTCGGCGTCGCTCTCGTGGGCGCACTTTTTGATTATTGGACTGGTTATTTTAGGCAACGTCGGGATGTACCTGGAGAAGAAGCGTGTTTGATTTTCTTTTAAACCCCAAAATTGCCCAGGCTCTGGTTGTCTGGGCGGGCGCAGCCTGTACTCTGGGAATTTATTCGATTCTGTACAAAGAAAACAAGGTATTCCGGTTCTTTGAGCATTTATTTATCGGACTCGGGACAGGCTATACTATTGCGATCACCTGGAACGATATTTTAGGCCCGCGCTGGTGGAAACCGATGATTACCGAGGGGAAGTGGTACTTTTTCTTTGCACTACCCGCCGGGATGTTATTTTATTTTGTGTATTCCAAGCGCCACGCCTGGCTCAGTCGGCTGATCTTCGGGGTCAGCTTCGGCGCTGCGGCGGGCCTGGCGTTCCAGGGCTTTGCCGCCAAGTTCTTCCCGCAGCTCCAGCGCCTCGCCGCAACACGTTTTACGGACCTCGCGGAGTCTAAAAGCTCGGATGCCTACGCGCTCACGCCATTCTCCGCTGCCCTCAATAACTTTCTGGGGCTGGTGATTCTCTCGTGCGTGATGACCTATTTCTTCTTTTCGTTCCAGCCCAAAGACAAACCGGCAAAAATAGTCGCAAAGATGTCGATGTCCGGGCGCTGGGTCTTGATGTTTGCGTTCGGGGCTATTTTCGGCTCGACCATTATGGCCCGAATGTCTTTGCTAATTGGACGAATGTACTTTTTAATTCATGACTGGGTTGTTGTTACGTTGCTCGGTGGAACGTAATCGAGCCGAACCCACCCGAGTGCTTCGTTCGTTCCTCACTGCGCCTCGCCCTCCCTTCGCGGCGAAAGGGAGGGTGGCCCCGAGGGAAACGAGGGGCCGGGTGGGTTCGGCAGCGTGATCGAGCCTAAAACCGCCGAGCGGCTCGCGCCGGTCACGCTCGGAAGGCTCGACGGGTTTCCAAGCAAGGTTTCGTTGGCAAGAAGAGCGAACGCAAGGGCTTCTTTGGCGTCGCCGTTAAGACCGAACGCTTCGTGGGTTTGAACCAGGACTCCGGGCAGGCGCACTCTCAGACGCTCCATCAGGTAGGTATTTCGCGCCCCGCCTCCACCGACGACCACTTCGTCGGGCATGGCAGGCAGAAAGCGCTGGTACGCATCGGCGATAGACAGAGCCGTGAACTCCGTCAGCGTCGCCAGCAAGTCGAGCCTGTCGATGGATTTCTTCTCCGGCACCGCAAAATACCGCGCGAGAATTTTGGCGTCCGGGTCACAGGAGAGTTCCTTGCTCATCGTCTCAAAAAAAGCCTGGCCGAACTCCTCGCGCCCGGCGGACCTGGGCGGAGCTTGCTTCAGAAACGGGTGGGCGATCAGCTTTTCAAGAAGGTCGAAGTCGAGCTTGCCCTGGGACGCTAACTTGCCGCCGTCGTCGAACGCCTGGGTGCCGCCCGTGACCCAGGCCGTCGCGAGATCGAGGAGCATGTTGCCCGGCCCGGTATCGAAGCCCAGAACCGACTCACGCGGGGCGCTGGCCGGTAGAAACGTGACATTGCCGATGCCGCCGATGTTCTGGATCGCGCGGGCTTTGGACGCATGGGTGAGCAGGCACCAGTCGGCAAACGGCACCAGCGGTGCGCCCTGACCGCCGAGGGCGACGTCCGCGCTCCGAAAGTCGCTCACGACCACGCACCCGAGCCGTGCGGCCAGAACCGCCGGGCTGCCAAGCTGAAGCGTCGCGACCCCACCGATATGGCTCACGGTCTGGCCGTGGCTTCCGACCGCATCGAACCGGGCACCGTTGCTCACGGCGCGGGCTGCCAGCGCGAAGTGCTCGGCGATCTCAAAATTCAGCCGATTGATCTCTCCGGGTGTCCCCCCGCCGTGGCTCACCGCCAGAATCCGGGCACGAAGGGCCTCGGGCCAGGCCACCGTCTCGAAGCCAGCCAGTTCCGCCTGAGTCTCGCGCCCGGAGCCGGAGAGCTTCACCAGCGCCGCATCGATGCCGTCCACGCTCGTCCCACTCATCAGCCCGACCACCAGCCGCTCGGCCTTGAGCGCGTACGCAGCCAGTTGCATAGCGGGCGTCATCGAATGCTAACCATCAGCGAAAACAGTAATCCCCCCAGCGCCCCGCAGACCAGTGCGTACAAAACGGTGCCACTCAAAAAATTCTTGCCCCGCCGCAGAAACGCCGCCAGAAACGCAAAGCCCAGAAACCCGACACCGAAGACCTTCGCCAACGTCGAATCGGCCACCGGCTCGCGCGGGCCGGTTCGCCAGAGCATCCACCACGGCTCGATGCGAGGCGGAGCGATATCCCAAAGCCCCGACTTCGCTTTCAGCCGCTCCCACTCCGAATTGTCAACAAGTTTTGCATGCCCATCTGCAAACAACACATTACGCTTTGTTCTGTTCTGCCAGAGTGCAACAGGTTCATAGACAATAATTATTTCTGAGCGATCATATCCTGGTAAATTATGTCCGTTTGAAGCAATTGGATTAGTTGCATACGGCAGATTCCAGTCTGGGACTTGCCATTCCCACTGGCGTTTTCGCCCTGGTAAACTACTACGAAGTGTCGAGAGGTTTGTTAGATCAGGAAGTGCACCGTGATGATTATATCGAGAATAAAAAATAACTAAACCACCTATTCTCTTTAAATTAGACAATGATCGAATTGAACAGGCTGTCTCTCGTGCCGATGCCAGCATAAAAATAATTCCTCCAGCAGCGAAAATAGTTGCAATCACCAAAGGAAGCCAGGTTCGCCGAGGAAACATAAATCTACGCTCGCTTTCGCCGCGCCGTGAGCTTTCCGGAAAGAAAAAGCAGGCAGCCAACCAGAAATAACTCGGGAAAGAGTTTTAGAAGCACGTCGCCGAGAACCGTCGCCATCGGCTCGGGCAGGGGCGGGCCGTCGGGCAGGGTGATTCCGCTTTGCTTTTTGACTGTCGGCCAGTTCGCTCGGGGGATTCGCTTTGTGTGACCGTCGGCGAAGACCACGGCGCGGTAGCCGTAGCGCTCGCCCGGCTCGTAGAACAGCACAATCTGGTCGGCGTCGGCGATTTTGTCCAAGACTTTCCCGCCCAGCGTCGGGTTGGGTTGATAGAGACGCCCCGGTGCGCGAATAATCTCCCAGGAAACAGAACGACCCGGTGAGTTCAGGGCGGCTCGCGCTTCCGAAACGCTTCCCAGCGGCGGGAGCTTGCCCTGGTGATTCTCGGCGTACACCGAAGCGGCATAGTGAAGCTCCTTGAGATTGCTCGATGAACAGACTTTATGGGTCATCGTCATGGCCTGGCCGAAGACGGTGGAGAGTGTCCCGAAGATGAAGCTGAAGGCGCTGAGCCAGAGCAGAATTACACCGGTGCGACGTTGCATGGAAACCTAACGCTCCGAAGGCTCGCCCGGTTGCGGGGCTTCGAGCACTTTTCCGAGGTAGCCGCCGGAGCTTTCGAGAAGCGCTCGGGCGGCTTCGGCACTGACGGATTTTTTCGCCATGACGATCCCGATTTTTGCCGAGCCGCTCGCTTCCTGAAGCAGCTTCTCGGCGACGCCTCGCTCGACATCGCCCAAATCCATAATTAGCCGGGTGGCGCGGTCCACAAGCTTCAAATTCGTGGCCTGGACATCGACCATGCGGTTGCCGTGGGTCTTGCCGATCTTCACCATCGCGCCGGTGGAGAGCATGTTGCAGATCAGCTTCTGGGCCGTGCCGGACTTCATGCGGGTGGAGCCGGTGAGCGCCTCCGCGCCGACCACGGCCTCGATAGGAATGTCTACGTCGCCCGAGAGCCGCGCGTCTTTTGCCGTCGAGACGCCGATGGTGACGGCTCCCCGCTCCCGCGCCCGACGAACGGCTGCCCGGACGTACGGTGCCCCACCCGACGCCGACATTCCGACAACGGCGTCGCCCGGCCCGATGCCCGCGTCGTCCATGGCGACGGCTCCGGCCTCGGCGTCGTCTTCCGCGCCCTCGACCGCGCGGGTGAGCGCTCGCTCGCCGCCCGCGATGATCCCGAAGACCATCTCGGGGGAGACGCCGAACGTCGGGAGGCACTCGGAGGCGTCTAAAATGCCGAGACGCCCGCTGGTTCCGGCCCCGATGTAGATCAGCCGCCCACCCGCCCGAAAGCGCGCGGCAATGGCGTCCACCGCTAAGGCAATTTGAGAAAGCTGGCTACGCACGGCCAGAGAAACCGTCGCGTCTTCGTCGTTGATGCAGGTCAGCATGTCAAGGGTCGAGAGCTGGTCGAGGCCCTCGGAGTTCGGGTTCACTTGCTCGGTGGTCGGAAGCGCGTTCATAGACCCTCCAGTGTACCTTGGGTCCGGGGCGTGATACCATTTGTGTCTCTATGCCAACCTACGGATACCGATGCACTGCCTGTAAACACGAGTTCGAGCGCATCCAGAAAATGAGCGACGCCCCCCTGACCGAGTGCGAGGAGTGCCAGGGACTGGTGAAAAAGATTCTCTACCCGGTCGGAATCGCCTTCAAGGGCAGCGGGTTCTACGTCAACGACTCGAAAGCAGTGGCCCCCAAGTCAAAGCCCGCCGAGGCAAAGACCGAGACGCCCGCCGAAACCAAAACAGAAACCAAAGCCGAGTCCTCGCCCGCCGAGAGCAAGCCGACGGAAACCAAAACTACGGAAACCAAGCCCGACGCGCCGAAACCGGCAGCTTCGACGTAATCGGACCGCCGACATGGACGTCGGTGGCTAAAGGTTTCACCACGATGTCCTTCGGACGTAATCTAATTTCGGTACGTCCGAAGGACATCGTGGCGCGAAGCGCCCTTCGCCACCGATGTTTATATCGGCGGGCATACAAAAAACCGTCGGGGGGGGGGGTTTTGCCCCCCCCCCCGGGGGGTTTGGGGGGGGCCCCCCCGAAAGGGACGGGGTGGTTGTTTTTTT
>JANLTX010000073.1:0-13826 GCA_031363095.1 Armatimonadota bacterium
ACCCGTGCGGCAAAATCGGCTATGATTCTCCAGAGGGCTTCGGGATCTTCTTGCCGGAGTCGGTCGAATTCGTCTCGCGTCAGCATTCGGAGAGGCAAGTATACTTCAGGAAACCAAGTCAGGCAAGACCTGAGCAGTTACGTTGAAACTCGTTGATTTTTATTATACCTTCTCCATCGAATAAATTCGTGGCTATGATCACAAATTCGACCTGCATCTCGCAAGCGAGGTTTGTCGAATCTCAGAAATTCATAAAATTTCTGATTCGACGAGGAAAGCTTGCTTTCTGAAGGTTGAATTGGTAGTTATAGCCACGAATTTATTCGATGGGGACAAACAATCCAAAATCCAACTTTGCTCGACATTGACGTGGGCTTGGCGGCGTGATACACTTACCTTCGCGCTCCCGAATGGTGCAGCGGCAGCACGTCAGGTTCTGGCCCTGAAAACTGAGGTTCGAATCCTTGTTCGGGAACTTAGAAAAATCCTCACCGCTTTGGGTGAGGATTTTTTATTTTGCTTCACGGTTGCTTCATCGTCGCCCCGTACTATTGGTGAAACGGAGGAAACACAATTGATGAGCAACCGACACTCTCACCAGGACTTGACGGTGATGCCGCAGCCAGCCGGACAGCGCTACTGGCTACTTTTGATGCTGGGAATCGGAGCCATTCTCGGGCTTCTGGTCTGGGTGAGCTGCACGGCTTAAAGCGGGGCGCACACGACCGCAAGATGGCCGCGCCCGCTGGCGACCAGCACGAGCGTGGCTTCGTCGCCCGCCCCGCTGAGACCCAGCTCTCTGGAAACCACCTCCGGTTCCTTGGGAAAGCGGCGCTTTTTCACCACAAGCCGCCCGATATTTCTCGCTCGAAGCCAGGCGCCTAATTTTTTGGGATGGTAGGCCATCGTCTCCAGAATCCGGTAGCTCCGGGCGAGCCGAGGATTGACAGACACGTCGGACGTGAGATAGGCATCGTCGAAGGAGATTCGTTCCGCGCCGACGCCGCCCAGCGCCCCGGCCCGAATCAGAGCCGGATCAGGATCGTGCAAGAACGCGCCGAGGGTCTCAGCGATCTCCGGGTCGTCCTGCGCGGGCACGAAGATTCCCTCGGGCAGGAGCAGCGCCCCGAAGCGCATGTCCGAAAGCCCGAAGGTGACGCAGGCTTCCTTGCACTCGCGGCTCTCGGAGAGAAACAGGACCGAGTCGCCCAGAGACTGAAGAAGTTCGTCGGGGAGCGCGGGCGAGAGCTTGGCGACAATCGCTTTCCCCTCGGTGCGCCAGGATTCGAGCAGGCTCAGCGGCGGCTCGTACCGCTCTGAGTCCGCCGAGTGTCGCACAATGGTTCCCCCATTATTGGGGGCGGAGGGGGCGGTCCTTCGGGTGGGATCGTAGAAAGCAGCGGGCCAGTCGTCCAGCTCTCTCTCGGTCGCGTCGCCCAGGGAAAACGTAATTCTTTCGCGGACGCCCAGAACGTCGGCGTTGGCGCGGGCGAGAGTCAGCCGCACCGGGTCGCGCTCGATGGCGAGTACGTCCAGCCCGGCGCGGGCGAGCGCCAGCGTGTCGAAGCCCAGCCCACACGCCACATCGACGACGCGCCCCACGGGTAGGAGAAGCGAGGCATGAAATTGGGCCAGAAGCGGCGAGGTCGCCTGCGCCAGCGCATCGGGAGTCACAAAAAGTCGATCCGCCTCGGGGAAGCCCCGTTTTCGCGCCCGCTCGCGCCCGTCCAGAAGGGAGAGCGCCCCGGAGACTACATCGAGCGCGTGCCCTCGCTTGCGAAGCGTCAGGTTCTTGCTGACCGAGTCGCCCGGCAGCGCCCCGGCCTCGGCGAGCAGCGCCGCGCCATCCGGGGAGATGAGAAACTCAGCCGCTTCGGGGGTCAAAACTTGACGCCGAGTTTGGCTTCGGCTTTAACATCGTTGCGGCCCGAGCCGACGAGCGCACGATTCGTGGTCATGGTTCCAGAAAGCGTGACAAAGGCATCGCCCGCGCTCTGGGAGAAGCCCAGCCCGAAGCTGCGTAGACCCTTGGGAGCGCCGCTGTAGAAACTGTCTTTGAGAAGCGTCGTGAGCTTCGTCGTGGGGCTGAAGCGCAGGCCGACCGAGAGCGTGTACTCGCCGTACTCCATCGCGCCCGCCTGCTGCTTGAGAAGCTCCGGGCTGAGCAGAGAGAGGGCCGTGGACGCGTACCCACCGCCCAGCTCCAGGCTCCCGGCTTTCGCTTCGAGGCCGTACTCGCGGCGGGTGAGCGGCGTGATGATCCCTTTTTCCTCGGGGTTGAGCGTGTAGTTCGTGGTCAGAAGCAGACCCGGCGCGGGGCGCAACTTCAGGTTGGCGCGAGCCGAGTCCATCGCGCCGGTGCCGCCGATCATGCTGGCGCGGTTGACCATTCCGCCATGGAACTGGAACGCGCCGCGCTCGCTCCCGAGCCGTGCGCCGTACTCGGTGACCGACGACTCACTGGTTCCGTCGAGGCTGGAGCGCCAGGCTCCGGTGAAGACGGTCCCGGCCATGGGGCGCACCTCGGCGGTCGCGCCCTGGGTCGTGATGACTTTAGCACTGCCGATGCCCGGCGTGACGATGTGGTCTTTCTGCTCGGCGGAGAGCGAAACCTTGGTGGACGGCTGAAGCGTGAGGCTCAAGCCTTGCTTTTGCTCGGTGCCCGCGCCGGTCTGCGCCGCGCCGCCCGTCAGCGCGACCGTCGCGCCGGTGCCCTTGGCCGCGCCTGCGCCGGTGAGAGCGAGGGTCGTTTCCTGGCTGGTGCCGGTCGTCTTCGGGTCGGGCGTCGTGGTGGTGGTCTGCGCGGTCGTCGCGGTCAGCGCCCCGGTACCCAGTTTCTGAGTCAGGTCGGCTTTCTGGGTCTCCGTGGCGACTTTCGCCCCGAGCACATCGGTTTTCTCGTCGGTGAGGCGCGTGACGCTCACCCCATTTGGAAGCGTGACTCCGAGTTTCTGGGTCTCGGCGCTGGATTTCTTCTGGTCGGGCGTTGTCGTGACAGCACTCGTGCTCCCGACGCTCACCGCCGCTTTTCCTAACTTTCGGGTCGCATCGAACTTATCGGTGACGATCCCGGCAAGTGCGCCCGCGTCGCCTTTGCGATCTTCCGTGCGGAGAAACGTCGCGGACTGCACCCCGATTCCGAGCGTGCTCTGAATCAGCTCGGATTCTTTGCCGCCGGGAAGCTGGGTGTAGCTCTTGAGACCCTTTGCCGTGACGCTTGCGCCACCGAACGCGCCGATCAGCTCGCCTTTGTCGGAGATCGTGCTGGTCTTTGCGCCAGCGGCGTCGGTCTTGTCGTTCTCGGTGCGGAGGTAGCTTACGGCGGGCTTGTTTTTCTCCGCCAGAGAAACTCCCAGCGAGCGCGTGGAATCTTCGGTCTGCTTCTTGTCGGCACCGACCGCGAGCACGTTGGTGAGATTCGCCACGACGCTTGCACGCCCGAGCGGGCTGCTCAGGTCGGTCTTGTCCGTTATGATCGCGCTTCGTTTTCCGGACGGGTCGGTTGTGCCCGCTTCGGTGCGATTGAATCCCAGCCCCGGTTTCCCTCGGGTAGCAAGGCGCAGGTCCAGCGTCTGAAGATCGGTTCCGGTGGTTTTTCCGTCGGCGGTCGTGACCTGTGTGTTGCCATCGCTGGCGGCGAGCTTCAGGCCGCCAAGCGCGGTGTCCAGGGTCGCTTTCTCGCTCTCGACACGGGAGCGGATTCCTTTGGCGTCGGGCTTGTCGTCGATGGCCCGGGAGAACCCCAGCCCGCCGAGCCGTGCGCCTAAATTTTGCTGAAACACGCCGGGCTTGCCGGTGAGATCGCGGTTGTCGGTCTGGCTAAAACTGAGTCCGGTGGACTTACTGGGGTTGAAGCGCCCCGCCAGGCTCATGTTCTGCACCGACGACGCGATCCCGACTTCTTTTCCGTAGCCGCCAAAGTCGCGCCCGCCTCGCAGAAAGCTGGCGTCCAGGCCGTTTTTCACATCCCCGACGTTGTAGCCCAGCTTCACGCCCGCTTTTCCGAAGAGTCCGGCCTCGTGCGCCTGGCCGCCTTCCAGCGACTCGGGGGCGAAGTAAAGCTGGCTGGTAAAGCCTCCGCCCAGAAGCTGGCCTTTGTCGGCAAGCCCCCAGACCATGCGGCGGGCTCCGTCGGTCGGGCTGGAGACCGCGAGCACCTGGAGCTTCCCGAGACTGGCCGTAAGCGGCGCACTCGCTGCCGGATTCGGGTTGCGCTGGGCGAGTCCGGGATAGTAGGAATACACGACGCGAACCATCTGGGAGCGCTTGAGAGGCTGCGAGAAAACCAGCTCGCCCTTATTTGTATCCAGAGAAAACTGGGCATTGAGCAACAGACGGCCATCGACATAGACTTCGATGCCTCGGCTCTGAATCCCCTTCCAGCCTAAAACATACGGCCCGGCGCTGTCGGTCCCGAGGAACGTGTCGAACGTTTGAGAGGCATCGGCGAGGTTCGACAGCGAGCGAGGGTTGCCGCCGAGCAAGGCGATAGAGTCCTGGGCGCGGGCAGAAATCCCCAGCCCCAGGACAAGTGAAAGCGCCAGCGACCCTCGTCGCCAGGTTCGTTCAAGCTCGGTATGTACACGCTCTGTCATGGTAATCGGTTCCCTGCTCAAGTATAGTCGGCAGAAACTCCTCCCCTACGACAGTCATTTTACCCCGTTCGTTGCAGAAGAAACCATTTTTTTTGCAGACAGCTCCCAGAGCGTCACCTGCTTGTTCTGCGCGAGCCGCATCCGAACCACCCCGACACCCGGCGTTAGCCAGCGCGTCACGAGCATCGCTTGCTGGCGTCCGCGCATGACATCGGTGCGCATGTCCACACGCCAGGCGGAGAACTCGCCCATCGGAACCCTGACTTTCTCGCGCCGCGTCACCCGAACCCAGGCCCGCGCCGGAAGGGTCGTTTTGTTCGTTCCGATGGTTCCCTGCCAGGCGGTGATCGCTCCTTCTTTGATCGGCAGGAGCACCAGTGGCAGCTCCGGCGTGATCGGGGACGGGCCACCCACATGGGTTCCGACGATGAAAATCCCTGCCGGGCCGATCTTGAACGTGTCGCGCGACTCCAGCTTGCCGTCGGTGCGACCCTCCAGCGTCTGTCCGGGAAGCGCCGTCGTCTCCAGAAACGACTCTTTTCCGTCAGGCAGAGTCACTTTGTAGCGCCAGCGCGTCCCTGGTACAAGTGGCAGCAGACGCTCGCTCGAGAGTTTATCCGGCCCGTAGATCTCCGGATCGACGCGCAGATGGCCCATCTCCTCGCCATGGTCCGCCTGATTGCGACAGCCTCCGAGCAGCAAGAGAAGCAAGAGCCATCTCCCTTGAAGCGCTCGCAGGCTCGCTTTCGTCCCTCTTCCCAACTTGCCTCGTTCCTCGGCGGAAGAGGGATCACTTCCCCAAACACCTCTTCCAGCGAGCTTGCGAGCGTCATGGGAAGAGGGGCGAAGGAGCGTCGTGAGGAACGAACGAAGCGACATTCGGGGAGATGGCACAAAAGCGCTCATGGCTTTTGCTCCTTGAGCATCCGATAGATCTCCCGAGAGACCTCGTGGACGCAGCGCTGGGCATGGACGCCTTCGGGGTCGTTCTCGTCGGTGTAGGCCATGAAGTTGCGCATGATCACGGTCTGCCGTCCCCGTGCGACCACGGACCAGCCCGTCTCGAAGCGCGCGGCCATGTCGCGGTAGTTCCCCATGCGCGGCTCGTAGTCGGTCGTGCCGTCGCGGTTCTGCTGCCAGTAGTACATGACGATCCGATAGTGGGAGTTGGCACGATGCTTGAAGACCATCGCCCGGACGTTCCCACTCCCAGGGCCGTCGAGGGGGAAGGTCCGGCTGGCCGTCAGCCGGAACGCGCCCTCGCCGACGCAGACCGTGGGGTCGTGGTAGTTCTCAAACGGACCTGCCGCCACCATCGAGACCTGGACCATGTCGCCCAGAGGGTTGCCGTAGTTGAACGCGAGTGCCTGCGGGTTTCCCAGTAGCCCGAGGATCTCCGGCGGGACGCTCTCCTCGGTCGCCTCCCAGCTCCCGAGCGTCGTCTGGGGACGAGGCAGCCACTCGCCCGCCTGGGTGAACCGATAGCTCGCCAGCGACCCGACCACTGCCGTCGCCGCAAGCCCGGCCATCATCACTCCCAGCCCTTTCATCGACGTTTTTGCTCCTTTTTCTTGCGCCGCGCCCGGTCTGCACTCTGCCAGCTCTGATCCAGCTTCTTATTTAAATTCACATTGAGCTTGAAGAGTGCCCCAAGACCATTGATCACTAAATTTAACACAAAAACAAACGGCCAGGTCACCACCTGAAGCACGCGCCCGATCCCGCCAGCGGCTCCTCGGGCGACCTTCTCCGAGCTACCCAGAATCCGGTCCGCCTGACGCTCGCTTGCCCGCCAGTTGATCAGGAGCGGCGCAAGTAGCTTCCCGGCCCAGCTTGTACCTCGCGCCACCCGGCTGAGTCGCGTGTCGAGAAACAGTGTCAGCGCGGCGGCTCCGAGCGCGAGCGCGTACGAGTTGAACTGAAGCACCAGCCCCGAAAGCCCTCGGGAGCGGCCCATCAGCAGAAGCGCGATGTCCACCCGCAGGACATTGAGAAGCAGTGCCAGAAGCGCCCCGACCACGACCACCATCAGTGTCCGGCCCAGCGGCCAGCGTCGCATCAGTGCCCAGAGCAAGATCAGCGCCGCCGTCGCCGTGAGCGCCGACGCCCCGCTCGACGCCTCCGTGCCGATGCCCCCGGCCTCCATGACGATTCCGTCCAGAAGAAGCTGCGGCGGCTGCGCCAGCGCCCGCTTGCCGACCAGCTTCAGCGAGAGCGCCGCAAGCTGGAGCGTGAGCGGCCCGAGCAGCTTCGAGGCGATCCCGGCGACGCTCTCCGGCGGCGGGATCATCAGTAAAAAATAGAGAAACGGCACCCGGAGCGCCCGCAGAACCCGAGTCCCCCACAGAAACAAAACGCCCCCGACCGCAATGGTAATCAGAGCGACAGTCGCAAGCGAAGGCAGGTGAATCAGGTGCGAGACAATAAGCGCCAGGCAACCAGCAATCAGAACCAGCGGTGTCTTCTTGCCCGGCCTGGCCAGCGCGGCCTGGGCTTCCAGGCGATAGCGCAGCACCAGCAGAGCAACACCCACCGGAATCAGAATCTCGAAGCTGATCAAGCTCGCCGTGTTGCCCCAGTAGTTTTTCCAGAGCCACGAGACGGGACCGTCGATGCCCTCGGGCTTGCGCGTCCCCGGATGAAGCCAGGGCCAGAAAAGCGATATCGGGAGCCACCAGGCAAAAAGATAGATCAGCCCCAGCGCTGCCCAACGACGCTCTCGAAACAGCAGTGCTCCGAGTGCTTTTGCCTCGTTCATTTGACGGTGAATCGCTTGAGTTCGGCGACAGCGGGCTTTCCGCCGTCCGCGTAGCCACGCCGGACGAACCCGATGCCCGGCGCGAGCCAGCGAATGGCCGGGAAGTGGGTCGGCTTGGCTCCGTCGATGGTCAGGACGCTGTCCACACGGTAGGCGGCAAATCTACCCGCCCCCGCGACGATGTTCTCGCGGGCGCTGACCCGGCTGTAGCCGATGGTCGGGAGCTTCTGGCCCTTGAGAATCAAGTTGCCCTTCCAGTGGACCTCACCGCCCTCCGTCACCGGAAGCGCAACCAGCGCCATCGGCGGACTCAGCACGATCCGGGTACTGGTGGCATCGCCAAAAGCCAGCAGCCGTAGCGCCTTGCCGTCGTGCTGGTAGACCTCGCGCCGCCAGAGCTTGCCGCCCCGCAGAATGTCGAGAGCGATGCCCGAGACGCCGCCCACGACCTCCGGGCCACGGACGATAACCTGCTCGGGGACACGCCCCCCCTCGGTCGTCGCGTCGAACTCCCAGTTGTTGCCCGTTTTGAGCGGGAGCAGCTCGGCGCTGTCCGACCCGGCGGGAGTCCCCTTGTCGGCCAGGTAGGCGATGTCCTTGCCGCCCTCGGAGAACGCCGCCTCCGCCCCGCGCGCTCCGGCGAGCGGCTTGCCGTCGGCGAGCGCCTTTCGAACCGCATTGGCGGCGCTGAGCAGGTTGCGCCGGGCCTGTGCCCCGCTGGGATCGGCAGGATGAACGATGGTGAAAAGCCGGATCAAACACGAGCGGTTCTCTTGAAACGCCGCCTCGCTCCCCAGCAAGAACCGCCCGAGCGGGCTTCGCGTGCTCCCGGACGGAATCCCGAGAAGGCTCGTGGACGTATCGGGACGCTGGACCCAGGCGATCATGGAGACACGCAGCTCAGAACCCATCTGACGGTTGACCTGGCCCAGTGCTTTTCCGCCGCCCTCCAGCGTCAGGGCTTTCTCGCCGGTGACTTCGTAGAACCGAAAGAGCAGCGGCGGAAGAAACGCATCGAACGACGAGGTCGCGACGATCCGCCCGAAGATTCGCTCCTGGAGCGGGTTGGTCAGCTCGAAGCCGGTCAGGCGCGGGCTGCCGAGCATGCTGCGCTCTTCCTCGCTGACAGGCACCTCGGTGACGGTCCACTCGCCGATGACGGTCGGGAGCGGCGGCACCCAGCTTCCGCGCGTCGCGAGCCGGGCCGTCGCGATTAGAGCAACCAGGGCGATCAGGCATAAAGGAATGCCGAGCCGAAGCAGACGGGTCATCATCGGGCGAGGGTTTCCTTGGGAGTCGCCGCACTGCGTTGCGCCAGCAGCAGTCCGCAACCCCAGAGCATGGCGCAGATCAAAATCGTAAAGGGCGCGGACGGCAGCCACTGAGGCGCACCCGTCGAGACCAGAATCAAGACCCGGACGAGGTTCACGACCAGCGAAAGCGCAATGGCCGTAAAGAACACCAGCAGCGCCGCCCCAATTCGGAGCCGGTGCCACAAGACAACCAGGACGCTGAACGCCAGCGTCGCCAGCAGGATCTCCAGCCCGCTGAACGAGGCCGGAATATCGATGGGAGTTTGCCCGCCCACCGTCAGGGTCGAGCCTTGAATGTGGGCGTCTTTTTTCAGCGCCCGGAGGACGTACCCGGTGAACGCCGTGCTACGAAGCTGGAACTCGATCCCGAATCGCCCCGTGATCCCGGCCATCGGCGGCGGAATCAGCATCAGCGCCAGAAAGCCCAGCGGTCCGACCAGCCCCCGTAGAATAAACGGCCCCCAAAGCGCCAGGACGATCCCGACCGCCAGCAAGAGAAAGCCAAACAGCCCGAGCGGCGGAAGCGACGCCAGAATCCCGGCCAGCAAGAGCAGCCCGCCAAACACGGCCAGCACCACCGTGCCGCGACGCTTGGAATGGTTGGGATCGGGGAAAAGCGTCGAAAGCTCGGCGGAGATCGTCTTCAGGTCGAAACGTCGATGCCAGGCGAGCGCGATGGCTCCCAGAGGCAGAAACGCCTGATAGCCCAGCGGCGCTCCCTCGCCGAACCAGACATTGCGGCAGAGCTGCACCAGAGCAAAGAGCAAAAGTAGGGTTGGGACGCCAATCAGCAACAGAATTGTACTGTGGCGCGCCAGTCCCGAGCCAGGCACCATGCGGGTCGTCACGCCGAACATATTACCATCTCTTTTCCCTCAAGACGCGATACAATTTCAGGCGATGGATGCACGCTCCGGCCCGTACGGGAATATTTTACTGCTCCTCGGAGGCTGCCTTTTGTTTGCAATGGGCTGGCTTCTGGGCGGCGGCATGGCGATCTCGCGCGGGGAACCTGCCCGCGCGGAGTCGAAAGCGACCGTGGCCGAGCTGACAAAACTGAAAAAACAAATTCAGAACCTCCAGTCCCAGCAGAGCCGCCTCGCCGAAAAGCTCGACGACGCCCAGACAAGCCGCCGCACTATTCGCAAACTGACCGAAGATTTAGAAGCGCTCCAGAGCGAGGTGAGCAAGCTCAAGCGGGAAACCCTCAAGAACCCGCTGACCAGCCCGGCAGGTGCCCTCAAAAACATCGCCGACGCCATCACCGGCACTCCCGGCCCCACCCCGAGTCCGTCCCCGATCCCGGAGTAAACCTAACCGGCGATTCGTGCCTGTAGCCGCCGAGCGTTGTCATTCAGGTCGCCCCAGTTCTGCCGAAACGCGCTGTAGGCCATGTTGCCCAATGCAATACTTACCTCACAACAACGTAGCCGCTCATCGAAGTGGGAAATCTCGATGCCCGACGCTTCGAAGTGCTTTCTGGCTTCGCTCACCCAGTCGATTCCCTCCATCGACGGATACCAGGGCGCATAGTACGTGAACATCGCCAGATCATAGAGATGATCGCCGTACAAACCGCAGCCCCAGTCGATCACGCCGCCGATCTGGTTCTCTAAAACAAGAACATTGCCGTGCAACAGGTCGTTGTGAATCAGATAGCGCTCGTTTGGGCAGAACGCCAGGTTTGCTTTCAGATATGTCAGGGCTTCGTAAAATATCCGGTGGCCCAGCGGAGATTCTTCCAGAAGACGGTGCCAGCCCGAAACTCGCTCGGTCTCCGTGTCCACAGAGAGAAGGTACTCGTGCCAGGTGACATGCGGCGCAACGCCCTGTGCATCCCAGCCGCCAAAGCCCCGAGAATCACCCAGATCGGCAGCCCGAAGCGCACCCAGCATCCGGCAGACCGCCGGGACGATCTCTCTCATGCCCGCTGCATCCAGGCTCTCCAGATGCTCCCCGAAGGCCCGCTCGGAGACGCAAAAATAGCCGCCAAACGCCTCGCCGATTTCTATCACCTGTGGCACGGGCAAACCGGGCGTGGAAAATTGCGACGCCCGTCGGTCTTTCTCAAAGTCGTCCACATGCGCCCCGAAACGCGCAACAAGATTTCTGTCGCCCAGAGAAAAAGAAAACGCCTGCGACCAGCCGCCCTGACCGAGAAGCGCAACGCCCTGAACGTCGCCGCCGAGCTGCGCCAACAAAAACTCGCTAACTTGCGCTGTGGTCATCGTCGCTGGCAGTATAGCCCAGCCGAATCCCACGTGGCGATAGAATAGCGCGATGAACCGAATCGATGCCCGCTTCGCTGCCCTGAAAGAAAACAACGAGAAAGCCCTGGTTGCATTCGTGACGGCGGGCGACCCGCTCCCGTACCACACCGCCGACGTGATCTGTGCGCTCTCCGAGGCCGGGGCGGACATCATCGAGCTGGGTGTCCCGTTCTCCGACCCGCTCGCCGACGGCCCGACCATTCAGGCGTCGAGCTTTCGGGCGCTTCAAGCCGGAATGACGCCGCCAAAAGTTCTGGAAGCCGTGAAAGAAGCCCGCGCACGGGGTATCGAGACACCGATTATCTTAATGGGCGCGTGGAACCCGGCCCTTCAGTTCGGGCCGAAAAAGTTCGCCCATGCCTGCGTCGATTCTGGCGTGGACGGAACCATCATGACCGATCTCTCGCCCGAGGAAGCAGGCGAGTGGAAAAAGATCAGCGACTCGGCGGGCCTGGCGACCGTGTTCCTGCTCGCGCCGACCAGCACGCTCGCTCGCATGGCGCTGGTGGGCCGAATGGCGACGGGATTTGTGTACTGCGTCTCGATGACCGGAATCACGGGCACCGCCGACGCCGACGCCGCCTCGCTTCCGCAGCTTCTGAACCAGATCAAAGAGCGTATCCCCCAGACCCCGGTCTGCGTGGGCTTCGGAATTAGAACGCCCGAGCAAGTCCGGGCAATCTGCGCCCTCGAAAGCACCGACGGCGCTGTCGTCGGCAGCTCCCTCGTGACGCTTCTGCACGAGCACAAAGACTCCCCCCATTTACTGGAATCTGCGAAAAACTATGTGGCAGCCCTCAAATCCGCAACCCGTCGCTGACCTCTCGGAAGCAAGTTCGCTCGTTTCGGATGCGGTGAAAAACGGCATTCCGGGGGCGGTCTTGCGCGTCGATGTGGGAGGGAAACCCCTACTCTTCGAGGCGTTCGGGACGGCAAGCAAAAACACGATCTTCGATCTGGCGAGCATCACGAAGTGCGCGGCGACAGCCACGGCGTGTGCGCTGCTCGTCCAAGAAAATCGCCTGGATTTAGACCGACGCGTCGGGGAGTATCTGCCCGAGTTTGATCTCTCTGCCGACGCCGAGCGACGCGGCGTGACGGTGCGGCACTTGCTCACCCACACGGCGGGCTTTCCCGCTGGCGGCGCGTTTTCGGGCAAGACCGTGACGCTCTCGCAGCTTATCACCGAGATCGCGCGCTCCCGACGAACCGGCGGACCGGGCGAGAAGTTTCTCTACTCGGACTTCTCGGCCATTGCGCTGGGAGCGGTGATCGAGTCAATCTCAGGAACCGACCTGCGACTGTTCTGCCACGAGAAAATCTTCGGGCCGCTCGGGATGAACGACACGGGCTTCCGGCCCGGCTGGAGGCAGCTTCCCCGGTGCGCCCCGTGCCTGCCCGATAAAAAAAACGCCGGAAAAGTCCACGACCCGACGGCTGCCGCCGCAGAGCGTGCGGGCTACGTCACGGGCCACGCCGGGCTTTTCTCGACTGCCGAGGATCTCTCAAAACTGGCGCAAGTCTGGCTGGGCCGCACCCCATTTCTTGCCGAACCCATTCGGGCCGAGTTCACCCGCGAGCAGGCGTTCGGGCGCGGCCTCGGGTGGGACAGAAGCTCGCCCTACTCGATCCGCGCGACGCTCTCAGGCCGCTCGTTCGGGCACACAGGCTTCACGGGCACGTCGCTCTGGCTCGACCCGGCCCGCGATCTCTCGATTATTCTGCTGACCAACGCGGTCTTCGGCGGCGACGCCCCCCACAAAGCCTGCATCCCGCTCCGCCGCGCCGTCAGCGATGCCGTCGCAAGAATAATCTGGTAATGCCCCTTCCGGCTCCCCCATTACTGGGGGCTGGGGGGCAGAGGCTCAGCGACGGGTGGGTCGATCTCTTCGAGTTCTTTTGCAGCTTCCTCGGCGTGGGGCTTGGCGTCTTTCTCGAACGCACGAATCTGCTCGGGGGTCGGCTTGAGGCCGGTCTCGTAGTAAAACACAGCAGCCTTGCCCACGGCGACCGTCCCCGAGAACGCAATTCCGGCTTTGAGGGCCGCGCCGATGCCCAGCGGGACGAAATCGACCAGCTCGCGGGCGAGCGTCCGCCAGCCGAGCGCGGCGGCGACCGTGCCTAAAAGTTCCTTGACCTGGCGGTTGTAGCCGGGACGCTGTCCGAACGCGGCGGCGAGGCGCATGATCAGCATGGCCTGGTTCTTGGTGAGTAGAATCACGTCGGCCAGGGACGAGATGGGCAGAAACGGCAGCGGAATGGGAAGAAGCTTGGGGAGCGCCGAGAAAAACGCGATCTGGGAGTTGGCGCGGCTGGCACGCTGGATCAGCAGGTCGCACGCGGGCACGCGGAAGCGCCGGAACGCCCGCGAGAGCGCGATGGCAAGGTCCGGGCGAGCCTTGAGCATCCACGAAGCTACCTCGTCGAGGGTGCCGACGAACGGAACCGAGTTCTTGCCGCGAATCCCGATGGGTTCGTCGGGGCCGTCGAGGTAGAGCGTGAACGTGTAGAAACCGGCGGCGGCGAAGTCAGGCGGCGTGTCGAGGCGCTTGAAGTGGCTCTCGGCTCCCGCTTTCTCGGCGACACTGGCCTCGGGCGTGAGCAGCTCGGAAAGAAGCCACTCGGCGCACTCGGGCGAGGCAACTATCGCAAGCGTCACGGAGAGCGCCGCTTCGTCGATGATAACGCGGGGTGAGATCTCGCTCACCGTCCGCCACGTTCCCCACGCCTGACCCGGCGTCACTGCAAGCTCCCGCATACTTTTCCCTTACTTTCCCTGTCCCCCGAAGCGCTCCGGTCGCAAGCACACATAGCGTTCGCCCCCGGGCCGCCCGGGGGGAGGGGGGCGTCACCCAGGAGACAGCGGCGCGCCCGGGGCGGTCGCCGCGGC
>JANLTX010000097.1:0-30372 GCA_031363095.1 Armatimonadota bacterium
AGGCGCTGATCCATCGCAAGAATCCATGCGACCACGGTTTCCTTGCCCTGGTCGTAGAGTGCGCTCGCTTCCTGCTCGGTCATGATCTTGAGAGGAATCCTACCTCAAGAAGCCAAATTACGCGAGGCCTGAATAGTTACAAAGAGAGTTGCGATGCTCCGAATGCCATACGGTAAGTCGTTCTGCACAGGTTGTCTCTCCGTTTGTACAGGGGATGACATTGTGCAGATGAGCGACTTTCCAGAGATACGTTTCGTTATCGACGACGATTCGGCGTAGCTTCTCGTATGCCATGTGACTCGCTAACGCTTTGAGAATTGCTAAATCACGCCGGAGGGGGATTTGGCGCTGCCTTTGCCACGCGTTTCGGCGCGGATCGGCTTGACATCCACGACGTTCTCCGGGCTTTGGTCCAGAAGCATCATCCAGTCTTCGACGGCGTCGGATTTGGGGAAGATTTCGTTCTCTTTGAACTCCATCGTGACCGCTTTATTTAAATCTTCTTGGGAAATTCCCTCGGAGAAGTTCTTAGATTCAATTGCACGTTTGATCGCAAAGTCTTTGGCGCGCTCCACGAGCGAGCTGAGAAGCGCCCCCGAGACTAAATCTTTCCAGTACAATCTCTGGGTACCGCCGTTGCGTAGAAAAACGTCTAAGAACTCGGTCTCGCCGGTCTTTCGCCAGAGATAGGTCACGGTTTCTTCGACCAGCTCGGCGGCAGCGGCTTTTTTATCGTTGTTGTGCTTTTCTAAAACGTCGCAGGCCAGCGGGACGGTTTCGTTCAGATAGATACTGAGAATGTCGTGGGAAGCCTTGCGGTCCGGGCGCTTCACGCGGACCCGTCGGTCGATGCGCTCGGGGCGCAGAACCGCCGGGTCGATATAGTCCGGGCGATTTGATGTCAGCATGACGACGACGTTTGTGCTGGAAACCAGGCCGTCCATCTCGGCGCAGAACTGCGGAACCACTGTGTTTGAGATGTTCGTGTAGCGGCCAGAATTTCGGGTTCTTAAGATAGACTCTGCTTCGTCGATGAACAAAAACACCAGGTGGCCGTCTTTTGCCTTCTCGCGAGCCGTTGCAAAGATCTCTCGGACCTGACGCTCGGACTCTCCGAGCCACATATTTAAAATTTTAGGCCCGTTGATGTACATAAAATACTCTTTGAGCTGCTCTCCGGTGCGCTCGTTGTACTCTCGGGTGAGATTGTAGGCAGTTGCCTTCCCAATAAGCGTTTTTCCGCAGCCGGGAGGGCCGTAGAGCAAGATTCCCTTGAGCGGGCGCTTACCGTATTTTTCGTACAGCTCGGGGTAGAGCAGGGGTAGCTCGATAGCATCCCGGATAATTTGAATGACTTCGTCCTGGCCGCCGACCTTCTCCCACGGCAGCACCGGAACTTCTTCGAGGAAAAAGTCGCGGCTCTCGGCTCTGGGGAAGTGCTCGACCGCGAGCTTGCCGGTCGGCTCCAGGCGCACTTCGTCGCCGCTCTGAAGGTTGGCCTCGGTGAGCGTCTCGCCCCGGCTGACGATTCGGCTGCCCGCGCCGGGCTGCTCTCCGCCGAGCCGGAGGCGTCCGTCTTCGAGCACCTCGCCGATCTTGACCAGCGGTCCGGCCTCGTGCGGGGGCAGAACCTCAACCACGGCGAACGCATCGTTGACGATCACCCTATCGCCCGTGGAGAGCGTCCGCTCCAGCATCGGATCGACGTTCCCGACGAACTCGCCATCGCCCAGAGCCAGGTAGACTTTCTGGCTTCCCTCGACCGGCCCGAGAAACAATCCGATCCTGCTGGCGGTCTCGGTGAGCTTGGCGTAGGCGTCCTGGTACTGCGAGAGCTGCTCGCCCGCCTCGCCGCTCTGCCGCTCTTCCACCTCAAGCTGGTGGCGCAGCAACAATAAATATTGGTACCGTGCGTCCGAGGGCGAGGTCTGCGCGATCAGCTCCTCGACAATCGCCGAGGCACGCACGGGAGCATCGCTCGGAGCGGTGCCTTCGCGGGAAGTGTTGTCGTCGGGGCGGGGCATGGGCCTGGATTCACGTCGCATCGTGGGGGTAGTATACCTCCGAGCATGGACCCTCTCACCCGCCAAATGGATAGCCCGGCACCCATCCCCCGGCCCCTTGCCCTCGCGTTTTCCCGACCGGGTACCCGTCGCGGGTGGCGGCGCGAGGGAAGGGGAGTCGGAGGGGAAGCTGCGTTTCAGGCGGTCCTGGCGCTCTGGCGAGAGCGGCTGTCGTCGGGCTGGATGCCGCCCGCAAGCTCCGGCTTTCCGTGGGCGCAGGTGAAACTCAGCCTCGCCGCGCTGGTCGCCCCGCAACCCGTTTTTGCCCCCCTGCCCTCAGTTCTGGGGGGGAACGAGGCGAAGGTTCTGGCGCTGATCTGTGCGGGGAACACGCCGCTGCTCGCCTGGCCCGCGATGCTCTTTGCGCTGCGCCACGGGGTTCCGCTTTTCGTCAAGATGAGCAGTTCTGAAACGCTCTGGCCGCAATTGCTCAAAGAAAGCATCGATTTAGTTAGTCCTGAAGCCGGGGAAAAAGTAATTTGTGATATCTGGCCGGGAGAAGACCCGAGAACCGAGCAATTAATTCAACTATCTGATGCCATAATTGCTTATGGTTCCGACTCCAGTATTTCTAATTTGAAATTATTTGCTGAAGAAAAGCCGTTTCTTGGATTTGGGCATGCAATCAGTATTGCAATCAGTGGTGGTGGAAATAATTTACTGGGAAGTATCTTACTGGCAAAAGATATTTTGATGTATGACCAGCAAGGCTGCCTGTCTCCCCAGGTAATCTTTGTGATTGGGCCGGAGCATCGAGAAAGCTTGACGCAGAGCCTCGTTCGCGACCTTTCCTATTTTTCCAGCCGTCTTGAGGTTCCGCCGCGTCGTGATGTCGGGCAGTGCCGAAGGGTTCGCGAAGCTACGGAACTGGCGCTCATGGACGGCGCAGAGGTTTTCTCAGGCCCAGAGCTTCGTTGGAGCGTATTTTCCTACCCAGAAGCCGATTTTTTCCCCGAGCCGGTTGGTTTTGGCGTCGTCTCTGTCGTCGCACTGACTTCATTTACAAAACTTTCCGAGGTTGTCGGATCACGCTGGTCCCAAATTTCATGGGTGGGGTTTCAGCCTTTTGTGGATGCGCAGGAAAACCGCCCGAATACTCCGCAAAGTCTGTGCCTGGCAGGACGAATGCAGACGCCACCGCTCGATTGGAAGAACGGTGGCGTCGATTTAGAAGCCTGGATCGCTAAATTATCTGATATTGGTACCGTGGAATAAATTCCCGGCTCGATAAGCTTGTCCGCCTTCGCGGACATGATCCGATATCTGTCCACGAAGGTGGACATTCTTGCAAAGCCGGGAATTTAACCCGCACCGGGTCGGTGTTCCACGGCGCTATTTTAGCCCTTTTTGAGAATAACCGACTCGTCGTAGGACTTTAAGTAGGCATCGAAGTATTTTTTGAGTTCTTCGTAGCCCGTGGGGGGGACTTCGGCGCGTTTCTCGACGATAGTGGTTTTAATCGAGAGCTTTCCGGTTTCCGATGTGACGGCGCGGTTGTAGGTGCCGAATGCGCTGGTGAGGGCGGTTGCGGTCGGGACCGAGAGCGGGGCGAAGCCGTCGGGGAGGGCGACCGTCAGCTCGGTCTTGATCCGTCGGTGTGCACCCGAGGCGATGGGGTAGGTGCGCTCCTCGCGGCTCAGGGGGTTGGAGAACTGCGCGGCGGTCTGGTCGGGGCGAGCCTTGAACAAAAGCAGATCGCCCGACTTGGTGGCCCAGGCCGGGAAGCTGACCTTCATCGACAGAGAAACTTTTGCGTCGCGGTTCTTGGCGTCGCTGATTTTTACTTCGGAGACTTTCCCGTTGGCGGCGATTCCCTGTGCAAAGGCTTCTGCGAGGTTGCCCAGCTTGTCGGGCGGGGTGGCGAGAAGCTGGGCGCGGAGCGAGAGATCGTAGTCGCCGGTGCCCGTAACGGTCATCGTTCCGGACGCTGAGCCGTCGGGGTTGAGCAGCAGGTCCAGCGTCCGGGCGCTCTCGGCGTCGTCGGCGGTGCCCTCGGGAATGGTCACGAACTCGCCCTTGCCGTTTTTCAGAACCAGCGCCTCGACCCCCCGGTCCGCGCCGGGGATCTGGCCGAACGCGCAGACCTCGGCGGTGGCATCGAGCCAGTAGTTCTTGCCGTTGATCTCGGTGAGACAGATCGCATGGTTGAACGCGCTCGGGGCGGGCAGCTCGTCGCTCGTCTTGTATTTTGCGCCCGCTTCGAGAAGCACGGGATGTGCCGTGATCCCGACCGCGCGGAGCATCGAAACCAGAAGCGTCGCCATGTCCTTGCAGTCGCCGTACTGGTTCACCAGGGTCGAGGTGGCCGGGCGCGGCTGATACGCTCCCTGGCCCAGCTCGATGGCGACGTAGCGGGTCTTGTCCTGCACCCAGTAGAAAATCGCGCGGGCTTTTTCCTCGGGGGTGGTCAGGCCCGCCGTGACCTCTTTCGCTTTTGTGGCCAGGGCAGAATCGGCGCTGGCGCGGCCCTCGGCGAGGGTCTCGTACCAGCCCGCTATCGCCTGCCAGTCGGGAATGGTCGAGTACGTCAGCTTGGGGAACGTTCGGTCGAGGTCGGGCATGAGCGGCTCGGTGAAGCGCGGCCCGAGGTTCTTCTCTTCCCAGGAGTACACAATCGACTTGCCGTCGGCGCTGTCGCGGGTCTCGGCTTTCACCTTGGAGTTGACCTGCTTTGTCGTGAGCTTCAACGACCTCGGGACGCTCAGGGTCAGCCGGGTGTGCATCACGGGGTCGAAGCCGCTCTGAAAGTACCACTGACTCCAGTGATGGCCGGGCATCTGCGAGGCCCTCTGGTCGGTGATGTACTCGTAGTCCAGAATGCATCCCGGCTCGACGGCGGGCATGGAGAAGCTCAGAATCTTGGCATCATCGTAGTCGGACGGGCTGGACGAGCGAATATCGGCCTGTTTGACCGCAACGACGGTTCCATCGGGCCGGATGGTTCTGGCACGCACTAATTTAATGGTCTCGAAGCTTCCGTTGTAGGGGATTTTTATCTCGCCTTCGTCGCGGGCACGGGGCGTGAACAATCTCACGGTCATCCGGGTCACGGTTCGCGCCGAGCCATCGGGCCGCACGACGGCGTCGGCGTAGTCGTGGATCGTGACTTTTGCGGCGTTCGGGAACTGCTCGGGCCGGGATTTCTCCAGAAGCTGCCGGGTCTCGTCCTGCGCCGACGCCCGAGGCTTCGGAACGGACTTCACGCGCTGTGGCGGCGCACCCGGCTGCGCGAGGGTCGGAAGTGCAAGAGCCACCAGAGCGATCACGGGAAGCGCGGCGGCAAGAAGCAGGCGTGTCATACCTCATTATGGCCCAAAACCCCGCATTTTGCGAGAAGTCCGGCATTAAAAATACCGGTCTATTAAAAGCGCCCCTCCGGGGCGGCCCGAACCTCGTAGAAAATTGGCCAGGCCGGAGGTCTGCTTCTAATAGACCGGTATTTTCAATACCGGATTGTCAACGTCGGGCTATTTTTCGGCCTTCGTTCATGCGGTGGGTGAACGGGTACGACCGGGCGATTTCTCGAACCAGAACCGGGGCTTTGTAGTCGCTCTGGGCGAGCTTGTCGGTGATTTTTCGGACCGCAGGCAGGTCCGATGGCTCCAGGCCACGGCCCAGCGCATAGGAGAGCATTTTTTCGGTGGTGTGGCGAATAAAATCGTCTTTCCGGCCCAGAAGTTGTTTCTTAAGCTCTTGTGGGCCGTCGAATTTTGCGCCGTCCGGCAAAATACCTGACGAATCAACGGGAGTCTCGCCGATCTTGTCGCGCCAGCGGCCCAGAGGGTCGAAGTTTTCCAGTCCGAAGCCCAGCGGGTCCATCCGGGAGTGGCAGCCCGTGCACGCGGGCTTCTCGCGGTGCTTTTCGAGGCGCTGCCGGAACGTCAGGCCCGCTTCGGGGGCGTCACTCGGCGAAAGAGTCGCGACCACGGGCGGCGGTGGAGGCGGGGGCGTGCCTAAAAGTTCGGAGAGAATCCACTTTCCGCGCAGAACCGGGCTGGTGCGCTGTGGATAACTTGTCAGGACGTGAACCGCGCCCATTCCGAGCAGTCCGCCCCGCTTTGCACTCGGGTTTAACAGAACTCGGCGCAGATTCGGGCCAGAAATCCCCTCGATTCCGTAGTGTTTTGCCAGCTCTTCGTTCAAATAGGTGTAATCGGCATCAATTAGTTTGAGCAAGCTGGTGTTCTCGCTCACTAAAGACCCGAAGAACTTCGTCGATTCCTGGAACATGGCGTCCCGAAGGGTCGGGGTGAACTGCGGGAACTTGCCGGGGTCGGGCTGAGCGGTGGTGTACAGCTCGCGCGTCCGGAGCCACTGCCCCACAAAATTCTCCGAGAGTGCGCGGGCTTTCGGGGAGAGAAGCATTCGGGCGACCTGTTTGTCTAAAACGACCGGGTCGCTGAGCTGCTGGGTGCGAGCGAGGGAGAATAGCGTGTCGTCGGGCATGGACGACCAGAGAAAGTAGCTCAGGCGGCTTGCCAGTTCGTAGTCGCTCAGAGGCCGGGGGCCGGGCGCATCGGTGTCTTTTTCGACCCGGAACAGAAAGTGGGGCGAGATCAGAATGTAGCGAAGGGCCAGCTTCACGCCGTCCTCGTGGCTGGCTTTTTTGGATCGAGCGCCGTCGTAGAGTGCGAGAAGCCGGGAAAGCTCCGGCTCAGATGCGGGTCGTCGCCAGGTGCGCGAGGCGTGGAAGCCCAGAATCTTTCGGGCGGCTGCTTTTGGGGCTAATTTCGGGCCGGGAGCGACAAAGAACAATCGCTCGGGCTTCGTGGCTGCAAGAACCTCGTCGGCGGCCATCAAGTACCGCTCCAGAAGAACGGGCGGGACAAAAAGCGTGTCGGCGTTGTTGTCGAAGCCGCCGCCACCGCCGCTGTCCGACGGGAACTTGTCGGCGGGCCGGATGCTGACCCCGAATAAATCTCGTACCGTATTGTTGTACTCGTCGCGGTTGAGCCGGTGCAGCAGAACGCGGCCCGGATCTTTCGGGCCGTCGGTGTTGCGGCTCAGAACGTCGCCCAGCCACAGAGACAGTCGCTCGTGCTCGGCGAGGGTCGGCTGGGGCAGTCCGGCGGGCGGCATGGCACGGTCTTTGAGCTGGCGCAGCGCCGACTGCCAGATTTTCGGGTTCTTCTGGAGCGCCTCGATGCTCTCGCTGCCGCTCAGATCGATCCCGGCCTGCGGGCTGCCCTTCCCGTGGCACGGCAGGCAGTACCGCTGGATCGACGGGCGAATCTCGGCGTCTAAAACCGCCTGATCGGTGGGCTTGTTGTCCTGGCGCGGGGACGCCACGGCGAGGGCGAGCAGAGTCAGCGGCAACATCGCGGCGAGCGCGGTTCGAACCATGGCCTATGGTACCCTGAAAGCTAAGATGATCGTCGCGGCGCTGGATATTGGGACCAACTCGGTCAAGTTAGTTGTTTCTGAGGGCAACGGGAAAGTTACCCTCGACGAAGTCCGAATTACCCGGCTCGGCGAGGGCGTCGATTCTGCCGGGAAGCTCGGCGCAGAAGCCTCGGCGCGGACGCTTCGGGCAATCGCGGAGCTTTCTGCGCTCGCTGATACGCACGGCGCGACGGTTCGGGCTGGCGTCGGGACAAGCGCCCTGCGCGACGCCTCGGAGGGGGCCGAGTTCGCCCGAAAAGCCTCGGACGTTTTTGGCGGTCCTGTCGAAATCATCTCCGGCGAGCGTGAGGCCGAGCTGACGTTTCTGGCCGTCTCGCGCGACCCGGCCCTGCCGCTCGCAAGCTCTACCATTGCCAGTGACATCGGCGGTGGGTCGTCCGAGGTCGTGCTGGGTGACGGTGAAAAAAGCTCGTTTCGGACCTCGCTCCAGCTCGGCGCGGTGCGGCTCACCGAGCGCACCCAGCCGTCCGATCCGTGGACGCTGGAAGACCTCGCCCGCGCCCGAGCGCTCGCGGATGAGGCCGTGGCCGCGCTTCCCACAGCAGCTCTGGAGACAACGTTCGTCGCGTGTGGCGGAACGGCGGCCAACCTCGCGGGCATGGCCCTCTCCGCCCCCAGTGAGGGGGGAACTCTGGCGGACATTCACGGCTTTGTGCTCTCTGCACAGACGCTGGAGCGGCAAATCACAATGCTGGCAAGCTTGCCGCTTGCGCAAAGAAAATCCGTGCCCGGCCTGGAGCCAGATCGGGCGGAAGTGATCGTCGCCGGGGCGATTCTCCAGCGGGCGCTCCTTCAGCACTTCCGGCTCGACGCGCTCACGGTCTCGGCACGCGGCCTGCGCTACGGGCTGCTTTATTCCCTGCTTCAGAAAGAAAATTAAAAAACAATGACCGAACCGACCGAGCTGAAAGTACGCGGCCCCTACATCACGCTGGGCCAGCTCATGAAGTTCGTCGGGTTGGCAAGCTCCGGCGGCGAGGCCAAGCTGTTTCTCGCCGAGGGGGGAATCACGGTCAACGGCGAGGCGGAAGATCGACGCGGCAAGAAACTACGCCCCGGCGACATCGTTATCTTCCCCGACGGCATGGCCGTCAATCTGACGTAACCCCCCGCACTTCCCGGTTTTCGCCTGGCGCGGTAAACTTCAGGCAATGACTCAGCAAGACGCACTTTCTATCTTCGAGGAGAGCGGTGCGCTCCTCTCTGGCCACTTCGTGCTCACCAGCGGACGGCACTCGGACCGTTATTTTGAGAAGTTCCACGTGCTGCGCTACCCCCGGCACGTCGAATCGCTGTGCAAGGCGCTCGCCGAGAAATTAGCCCAGGCCCGCCCCGACATCGTGCTTGGCCCCACGACGCTCGGGATTCTGCTCGCCTACGAGGTCGGGAAGTTTCTGGGAGTTCCTGCGGCGTACGGCGAGAAAGACGCGGACGGCATCCGGTTCCTGCGAAGGCCCGAGCACCTGCCCGCAGGCGCACGCGTGGCCGTGGTCGATGATATTTTAACCACCGGCGGCTCGATCCGCGAGTGCATTGCGCTGGTGGAAAAACACGCCGCGACCCTGGTTGGAGTAGGGGTTTTAGTAGATCGCTCGGGCGGCGCTCTCGACTTCGGGGCACCGCTGGAGTCCACGCTCTCGCTCACGGTGGAAAGCTATGCCCCCGATGAACTCCCCGAGTGGCTCGCTAAAATTCCGATCACCCGCCCCGGCTCGACCGGCAAAAAATAGCCCGTAGGGGAATCGAACCCCTGATCTCTTCCGTGAAAGGGAAGAAGCGCTTTTCCCTCAGAAAAACGTGCTTCTCCCTCACAAACGGCTTTTTGCTGCCCGTGATTTCGCCTCGAAGGAGGCGTTGCATTTCCCTTCGCGATTCCATGGTTAAAATCCTTCCTGCGCCGTGAGTTTTTCGCGCGGGGCGACCTGGCGCTGGCTCCCCGCGCTCACAAAACGCCTCCGTGTTCTTGTCTTTGCTGTTTCTCCTTTCGTGTGTGGGGAACTGCCCGCGACGAGCTTCTGGGCGAAGACCATCGCGGAGCATCGGTAGCTGCGGGAGAGCTTCTGGGCCAGGACGTACGGAGCCTGGCCGCGTCGCTCGATCCGTCGCAGGTAGTCGGGTTGAATCCCCACGCTCCGGGCAGCGTCGGCCAGGGTGAGTCCGGCGGCCTCGCGGGCCAGCGTCAACGGGGAGTCGGGAATTGGTTTCATAGAAGTCGCTCACTCTTCGGGATCGGGCAGTGTCCGCAGCCACGAAGTTCTCTGAGGGTATTATGAATTATATTCACGATTCTGGCAAGGTTTTTGGAATTAATTTCTTACTTGCAATTTATGATTTCTTTTCATAGAATGGAGGCACGATGAAGACAACCGCCTTTGCCGGGTGGCTCGCCCTGACGCGGGAGCGGCGCGGCTTCTCCCAGAACCAGCTCGCGCTCGCCGCCGGAGTAGACCCGTCCACGGTCAACAAGCTCGAAGCGGGGCTGATCGACCTGCCGCGCAAGTCCACCCTGCGCAAGCTGGCACCGCATCTGCACGTCGAGGAAGCGGATATCTTTCGGGCAGCGGGCCTGCGCTCCGAGACTCCCACCATCGAGCGGGAGCTTTCCGAGGAAGAATGGGAGCTGGTCGAGCTGTACCGGGGCGTCTCGTCGGATCGGCGCGAGCTGTACCGGCGGCTGATGGCGAACGCCGTGGAGATCTTCGATAGGGAGCCGGACCCGAGCGCGGTTCCGCTGGTGGACTGATGCCAACGTCACGAAAGCGCCGGGGCTACTCCTACCCGCTCACCCCGCGCCGCGTTCGGGCGGAAGAGATCGAAATGGTCGCGCAGCGCGTCGCCCGCGTGATCCTCTCGCACGCCGAAGGCTCGCTCCTGCTGGTCGATACCTGGACGACTGCCGCCCGAACGCTCGGGGCGCAGGTAAAGGCGTTCCGCTCCCGCTCCGGCGCACCGGGGTTTTATCAGGGCGGTCAGCAGCCGACGATCTACTACAACATGGAGGCGACCTGGCCGGAAACCACCTTCCCCCGCGCCTCCCACGAGTGCTACGACGACGACCGGCAGTCCGTCCAGCACCGAATCGCCCGCCGCGTCGAAGACGTTCTTCTCGGAGACGACTCTTTTTGATAGAATTGCTGCGACGGCTGGCTCTGGAAGACCTTTGCACCGGGATGCCCGCGCTGACTCCCGCTGCCGGGGAGCGCCTCGCGGAGGCCGCTTCTGTCTGTCTCGACGAGCGCGGCCATGCGCTGGCCTGCGAGCTGGTCGTGTCGGGCAGCCACTCCGAGACGTTCCGGCTGGAGCGGCTTGAGGTGAGTGACCTCTTGCGGCGCACCTACGACGACCCGGAGGAGGCGACCGAGGAGGGAGCCTGCGGGGTGGCGATCCTGCTGGCCCGCGCGTTGACGGGGCTGTCCGTCGTTCGCCGGGCGCGCAAGGGAACCGGCTTCGATTACTATCTCGGTACGGAAGACATACTGGACTTTCAAGCGCGGCTCGAAGTCTCGGGGATACGTCAGGGAACGGAGGCCCAGGTGGAAGCGCGACGGCGGCAGAAGCGGGCGCAGATCGCGCGCTCCGATGCGGACCTCGGCACGCTCGTTGCGTATGCGATTATCGTAGAGTTTGGCGAGCCGAAAGCAGTGGTGGATAGGCGATGAACCAGGAACTGGAAGAGCTACATAACCGGGCGATGGCGCTGGCCGATCAGGCGGATGCCGCTCGCCGTCGCCGCGAGCCTGCCCGCGCCTCGGAGCTTCTCCGCGAAGCCCTCACCTGCGAGCGCGAGGTGGCTCTGCGCTTCTACGCCCTACCCGACTCCCCCCCGGCGACGGTGGCGATTCTTCTCCAGAGCGCCGCGTCGCTGGCCTTCGAACTGGGCGACGCCCGCGAGGCGGAGCGGCTGATCGCCCGCGCACTCTCCGGCGACCCGCCGCCCGCGCTCGCGGAGGAGCTACGCGATCTCTGGGAGCGCGTCCGCCCCCAGCTTCGCCCCCTCCAGGCGGCTTGAACTGGCCCTTTCTGTGGAATTGTGCAACGGGTCGTTGCACAATTGCCATCGCGGGTAAACCCTGTGCTTCTCGATAAATTGTCCAATGGATCGTTGGACTAATTTTCTGAGATCTACTCTTTGGGCCGCTTCCCAGCTCTGGCCTCCGTCACGGTGATTCCGTCGATCTGAACATGGCACGGATCCCACCCGACAGAAAACTTTGCGTCGAAGTTGCGCTCGGCGATAGCTTGCTCGGCCCGCGCTCTGCTGCTCGCTGAAAGTCCCCAGGAGATTCCCGTCAAGCAGCCGTGAGCTTTGGCCGAAGTTGCCAGCAGGAGCAGGAACCGGATGCTTTCTTTGTTCGGGCGCTCGTCGTCCAGCACATCCACGGCAAGGGCTTCGGGCTTTCCGTCGTCTGTGGTTGCGTTGTGCATTCCCCAGGCAACTTTGGTGAAGCCTTCTCGCAGTAGCTTTCTCTGCCGGGCCGGGCTTCTCCACGCTTCCTGGATTCTGGGCCGCAGCCCGTGTCCTTCGAGGTCGTCGAGGATGGCTTTCACCTTCCGGGCAAAGATCGGTTGGCACTCGGCGAGCTTCGCTTCGTTCTGCGCTCTTCGCCGCTCGTCGGTCATGGCGTGCCCTCCGTTGCGCCAACTTTCATCATGAGGATGAGGGTATCGCCGACCTGCACAGACGAAATGTCGCTGGCGCTCTGGCCGCGTGGGAGAACCAGCGCGGGGACGCCGGGCTGAACCGGCTGCAGGGGCGGCGCGACGAGCGGGCGACTCGTAGCACCGCTCTCCGCAGGTGCCGAGGTCTCTGCTGGCGGGGTCCCTTCTGTTGCCGCCCATTCGATGATAGAAGGGGCTGTCGTCGGCTCGGTTGGCACAGCCGCTGGAGGCGCGACGGGTTCCGGTGTCGGCGTAGGAAGCGTCGTGACAGCAGGTGGCCCCAGTAGCGGCGTCTCGATGGGCCTGGGTGCTGGCTTCGGCTTCGGGCGCGTGAGGCGCTTTGGCCTGCTGCTGGCCGCATGTGGCGTGACCGCTGGTGCTGGCGTCGTGGGTTTCTTCGGCGCACGAACAATCTTCGGTGCGGTTGCTTTTCTCATTTTGTGTGTTTCCTTGTCTCTCAAACGGTGTTTATCTACTTGTGGCTCTGTCGCCACTGCCAGGGCGGAACGGGCGCAGGCATGGCCCAAAGGCCACGGTGCGCTTCTCTGGCGATGTCCTCGGCGAGGCGCAGGTCTCGGGAATCGGGGGCGTACTGGGGACTCCACCACGCCAGGCCGGTCTCGATCTGGCGCTTCTCGATGTTGGGGTAGGCAGAGGTGGCAAGCGAAGCCACGAGCCTCCCGTAGCGGTCGCGTGTGATGGGCTTGACCGTGAGTGCCTGATTTACGAGCAGGCTGCCCAGTGCTGCCCTCGCCATCGGGCCAGACGGCTGGCTCATCTCCGGTGCATCCGCTCCGAAGAGTCGAATCGTGACCGTGCCGAGGGCTTTGCAGCTCGCGTGGAGGGTGTCTCCATCCACGACCTCGATTGCCTTGCAGGTATCGGAAGTCGGCAAAGTCGCCGCTTTGGGAACCGGCGTGCCGGTGGGCCAGACGGTTGCCAGCCCTCCGGCTATAGCGACGATTCCCGCTCCCGCCCCGAGAATCGCTGCCCGCTTCTTACGTAGCGTCAAGGTCGTCTCCTCTCCGGTTTGGGGCTTACGCAGTGACGATGACAAGGGCGCTCTGGGGGCTGCCCTGGAAGCCGGAGTTGCTGACCGGAATAACTTTCACCCCGATCTTCACGCTGCCCACCGGAACACCGTATTTGGCCCCAATCCGAAGGGGGAACCTGGCTGCCACCGAAGAAGCTGCGGAAGCTGGGCCGCGCCGAGCTGGGGAGCTGGCTGCTGGAGGTGATCGAGGGAGGCGGAAGCGCCGAGGAGAAGCTGGTGCAGATTCGGACATTCGCGGCTGGGTTGATCACCGATTAGTATCGCTGGTGCCCAACGCCGATCAGACGAAGTAATTTGCTGTGAGTTAGATCCCCCAATGCGTCGTTGCCAGATGGGTGGAGAAGTTGGGGTCGAATGGATTCACCAAATGGGAGCGCAAATATCTTACTTTCTCGTGGATAACTCCCCGACATTAAGCAGGACTTGCTGCAGCCTCGCTGAGAACCTGAATACGTATAGCGCGCTTCAAGGGCGGGATGAACCTTGACAGTGGATTTACTGATGAGCAAGTGGGAATATCGCTCGATAGCTTATGGGCAAATCGGTAACGACCGCAAGATTGGCACGGCGACGTGCAGGCGATGTCACAACGTCAACTGGCCTGCCTGGTGGAGAAGATCTTGCTGGAGGAGCTGGATTAACCGTTGCGTAGTACCTTGACGAGTTCACCCCCGACACCGCGCTCTGCCGGATTCTGCGCTGCGCCTGTCGGGAGCTTCTGGGGCGAGTGCGTCACGCCGAGGCCCGTCGTTGCCTGGACGATTGTCTGGGGCTTCTCGACGAGGTGAGTGACATCTCGATCCCCGAGGCGCTCCACCTTGCGCACGTCCTTCCGCCGTGGAGACGTAGCCAGGAGCGCTTTCGCCGACCGTACGCGCTGGCAGTCCGCCTCCTGCGCGGCCTCTCGCATGAGCTGAGCACCGGGAGCGCGGAGACGTTTGTCTTTCTTCTGGACATGAATGAAGTCTTTGAGGCGTTCGTCACCGCTGCGCTGGAAGCGCGAGCGGGGGGCACGGTAGAGATGCAAAAGGTAATCGGGACGTTGCTGAAATTGAAGGTCGGTGGTATCCAGCAGAAGCCCGACTACCTCTGGAGTGAGGGGGGAGTGACCTGGATTGGAGATGCAAAGTACAAGCACCTCACCAAAGGGCAGATTCAGTCGCTGACGTTCGACGATGATAGGATGGTTGCCGCAGGGAAGCAGCTCAGCCCGGACGATATTCGCCAGCTCACGGTGTATGCGGAGATGGCGAGAAAACCCGGCGAACTTCCGCCATCGCTGGCGCTGTTCTATCCCTTCATCGGAGAAGGGACGTTTCAAACAAGCAGCGCAACCGCTTGGAACGGCTCCTCGCTCTCCCTGGTGCCCGTTCATCTGGGCCGGAGCGTCAGGCTTTCGTCGTCGCTCCCCTATTTTCCTATCGACTCGTCCGAACCGCAGTAGTCCGGAGTGCCGCCGCCCTGTCGAGGTGATGCGAGACCTCAGCCTGGGCGGTGAACTTCGATTGCTCTGACAAGTCGGTAGCGCTGTTTCCACTGGGGGCCATCGTTGATTCCCAATTGGCGCGTCCTGTTGTCCCACTGCGTGCGGGCTGGTTCTGCTTCGGGCGGCAGGCGAAAGAGAATTTTTGCCGCCGCGAATCGTATTCCTTCCGGACTACTTGCTTCGGATCGTTGACCTGAAATTCGCTCGGCATATACCTTTGCCAATCGGTAGATTGGTTCGACGTCTGTCCTTGATCGGTATCCTTGGGTGGCGAATGAAGAGTATCGCTGTGCTATATCCAAAAGGGAAATACCAACAAGTTTTGCCTTGAGCGAACCCAATCCAAGACTTTTGCCCATGCCAAATTTATGAGCAGCCCCTTGCCAGAGAAGCGTAGAGTAAAGCAGAGCGCCCAATTCAAGTGTTGTCAGGTTCTCAAACCGAATACGCCCTCGGAATTTCGTGGTTGGCTTAACGGGACGCAGATTGGTACTTTGGCTATTGTTTACGATTCCAGTTCCTATCGCAGCATTTGCAGCTTCGGCGGAGCGATGCCAGTAGCGTTTGAAGCCACGTAAACAGGCGTCGGAGGAATCCCAATGCCTCAGAGCATCCGGTGTTGGCTTTGCGGGGTCTGGGTCTGGCCCTTGTTTTAGATAAGTCTGAATTGCAGTCGGCTTGGGGCTGGAGAGCAGAGCGTTGCGAATGCCGTTCGCGCCATCGAGCCAGGGAAGCGCAGCCTGACCTTCGGGACGTTGCCAGCGGGCGTCTTCAAAAAAGACACGGCCCCGAATGGAAAAACCACCCTTCCTATCTGAGACCGTGCCGAAAACACTCTGTGCCATATCAGGAGAGGTGCTTGCAGGACGGCTGGAAGTTCCCTGCTCGCGATCCCTAACCGTGTGTGCACCGTTCAAATAACGTAGAGCTACCATCATATTCGCCCCAAGGGTGGCCACCTTTGTTAGAGGGCCATTCAAAACTGCGAAAGCTGGTGCGCCATCTCTGAGCTTGCGCGGAGCATCTGCCGTTCCAAAACGGCTACCGTGCGCCATCTGCCCCCACGTCAGATAATCGTCGTAGACATCTTCTGGAATCGGATAGTCCGTGTAGTTGGTATCTGGCTCAATGATGACTTGAAAATGGTGGCGAGGTGTTCCCCCAGGCCGTAGGGGAAGCTCTGGCCCTGGAATCATCAGCCAGCCGCCGACGGCTCCTGGAGTGCCTGCCGGGCAACTATTGACTTCTGGAACCTTAAACCAATGCCCTGCTCCAACATTTGCCGGGTCACGCAGTAGCCCGCGACGAGTAGCGGTCATCATAAAGAAGCCTGGGATTGCTTGATAGCGAGCTGTAGCCGTGGCGACAAGTGAATCCGTGATCGGGAGAACGACAAAGCCTTTTGTTGGCATACTGGCGACGCGGAGTACCAAACCTGTGGACGTTTCTACGAATTTTCCCGCGACCAAATGTGTATCCGCTCTGAAGTTAGTAATATATTGATGCTGAAGATTCTTCTCCCTTGAAGCAAAATAGCGGTAGTAGTACCGGCGATCCGCGACGAACTCCATGCGGCTGGCGGTGAATATTTCGAACGCCGCTCGAACCATGCCGCGTAGCGACGAGCCGGTGAGTACCGGGGCCTGGTCGCCATAGTGCGCGAACTCCACCGTGTCTTTGTCCGAGCGCGTAAAGATCGGGGTGAGGGCTTCGTACTCGACATCGATCCAGCCGGTGTGTCGGTCGGAGTACCACTTGCTCTGGTCGAAATCGGTGGGGGTGTCGCTTTGCTCGACTACCGAGGGGAGTGGGACGAAGTTGTACGGGGTAATGGCGTCGGGCATGGCTATTTCTCCACGATCTCAACAAAACGGGTGGCGGCGATGCGGACTAGGCCCGTCTCCGGGTCTTCTTCCAAAAGCTGGGCAATCTTGAGGAACTCTCCCTGCGGCACAACACTGACGCGGCCCGCCAGATCGGTGCGGCAATCGAAGCCACTCTCGCCGAGGGTTTGGGGATTTCCCACAAAAGTGAGCTTGTCTTTGTGCCACTCCCCGGACGCTGAGGTGAGGAGTGAGTGGAACCATTCGCCGCCGTCGTCGCGCCAGAGAAGGAGCTGCTCGCTGGGGCCGAAAAAGCGGGCTTCGAAGATGCGGTCGGCTTTGAGCGAGCGCACCCCCGAGCCAGGTTCAAGGTCGGTGCGCCGCCAGGCGTCTCCTTCCCGAAGGCACCAGACCAGGGTATCGGTCGCTTGAACGACGGCCCATTGAAAGTCGTTGGAGGCGTCGGTTGGTTTTGCGCCGCCGAGGAGCCAGTCGAGATAGTCTTTCGCGTTCACGCGCTTGCCTCCGAGAGATAGGCGTCGAGGCGACGAACGGTGTCGGCATCAAGCGCGACGCCACGCGTCAGTTTGACAGGTGGGCTGCCACCTTCCGGGAAGTGTACGGTGACGCTACCGTGCAGCACTCCGCGCCCGACGCTGGCCTCGCCGCCGAGAGGGAGAAGCCCCTCGATGAGGTCGCGGGCGGCGAGCAGGAGCAGCCCGATCTGCTGGCGATCCGGCGCGAGGCAGCGAACCGTGAACTTGGCCGTTCCACCGATGGCGGGCTGCTGGTCGAAGAGCGCGGTATCGAGTGCGCCGCCGGTGAACCGGTCGATCTTCACGCGGGTTTGCTTGCGGCTCGTCCCGTTCTGGATAATCGCTTCGGAGACTTGCACCCGGCTCGCCGTGAGAGTCTGCTGCCGTGGGTCGGGTGCGGAGCCGAACAGCGTGTCCGTCAGCACGTCGTTTCCGTCCTTGTCTGTCCAGCCCATTGTGTTGACGATACGCCCGCAGTGCGCCCGCAGCGCCCCCGCCAGCGAGGTGCCGCTGAGAAGCTGCTTTCCCTTCTCCGTAAGGTGAACCATGTCCGGATCGTCGGCTTTCACGCCAGGCGTTCGGATCAGGAACGTTCCAGGAAGGGTGCAGTCGAACTCCAGCCGAAGCGAACTTCGTTTGTCTTCGACTTCGGTGCGCGTGAAGTGGCCGTCTGGCTGGGAACTCAGCGCCTGAGCGATGCTGCTATGCGCGAGTTCGCTTGCCAGCGGGTTCTCGTGGTCGGTCTTCGCGTAGGCTTTCCACTCGTCGAGCGTGGTGAGAGAGAAGCGTTTGGCCCGCCAGTCGGACACCCGGCACGCCCCCAGGCCCCGGCTTTTGCGCACGCCGAACCGGATGTGACCGCCAGAGAGCGCTTCGAGCGCCGCGCAGAGATCCGCGAGAAGGCTGGCTTCCGACGCCCAGACTTTTGGATCGTCGGGAACCACAAGCTCCAGCCGAATGGGGAACGTCAGGCCGGGGAGCGCCAGCTCGCGGTCGTACTTGAGTCCGTCCGTTGCGAGGCGGGATTTCGGGTCGATTCGCACGCCGTCGCGTATCGTCGCGGCGACCGTGCCGGGATCGGCGACGGCATCGAAGACCATCAGCGGGCTTTCGTGTTTGCTCAGATCGCCGAAGAGCTGCCCCGCTATCGGATTTCTCGGATCGTCGCACTTTCGGTAGCCGATCAGAATGTCTTCGATGGCGCTTCGAAGCGCTCCGGCCAGCGTGGTTCCGGGAAGCACGACCTGGTTTTTCGCGTCGCGCGCGAAGGTCGAGTCGGCACTTTCCGAGTCCTGCGTCCCGATCTGCGACGCGGTGGTCAGTGTGAGGTTGGCGGTGACGACCCACCGGGCAAGCGCCTTGCGGCGTTTCTCCGCGCTCATCTTCCCGCCTCCTCTTCCTGTGCTTTTTTCGCCAGTGCGCTCAGTAGCGTGTCTAAAAAGTGACGGCGCAGCGATTTCTTCGTCTCGGCCCAGAGTTCCACGCTTTTCTCTTCGGAAACCAATCGGTAGCGCAGTCGCTCGGAAGTATCGCTGGAAAGCGTCGGCCAGTCGTCTGGCTTCGCGAGAAGCTCGACGAGCCAGTCGGAGAGCTTCTTATTGTTCACGCGGCAAGCGTCTAACTTCCTGCGAGCGGTGTCTTTGAGCCGCTCTGCGGCATTGCCTGTCAACCAGGTATTCAGGGTCGCGTCCCAGTCCTCGCCTCGCAGAGTGGTTCGCAGTCGCTGAGTCGTGCTCGGCGGCGGGGGATTTCTCGCCTCGTCGGCAAACTCAATAGCGTGTTGCGCCAGAAGGGAGCGGAGCCGCCGGGTGTAGAGCCGCCGCTGGGCTTCTATGAGCGCTTGCGGCTCGGTTTTGGAAGGTTCCGGAAGTTCAAGTTCGTCTATTTTTGGCGCAATCGTCATCTCCGCTTCCGGGAGAAAAATGCCGAAGCAGCCGTAGCCTTCGGCGGTTCGTTCTCCGAGGGCGATTGCCTGAAGCTGGATCAACATGTCGGCGCTCAGGTCGATTGTAGCCTGACAGCGGGCGACGCTGCCCATGGCGGCGGCGGGGACGCCTGGGTACTCGTTGCGCCAGAGCCGGGAGTAGCCACGGGCTGTTGTTACCTGGATACCAACCTTTCCGATAGTGGCTTTTCCCTCGAATCTTCGTTCTAAAATCTCTTTGAGAGCATAGGGGTCATGCTGTCCATATTTATTGCGTACGATCACGTCAGAGGTGAGTCGAACGAAGAAAATATCGCTTTTTTTTAGTGGATTCAGAGGGGTAAAACCAGGTTCAGTATTGTTTGTGGGAAGAACAGACACATCGGGCAGGCCACCGTACTGAGACCTGGCGCTTCGTCCCAGAAACAACGGATGCTCCTTCAGAATCGCCCCAAGAGACTTCTCCAGAGCGTCCTCTTCCGCTGAAACTGCGAGGGCGCCGATAAAGACCTGTCCTTCTTCGAGGGCTTCGTAAACATAGACTGAATCTATCGCGTCTTTGTGTGTAATTCCTGTCTCGCGGTTGCGGGTCTGATGGGTATGTGCGATATTGCGTACATTGACGGCGTTGTAACGACTTCTTTCTTTTGTTAGAAACTGGCTCTGAAGCGGCTGGCGCTGGATGCCGCCGACGGGAGCATCTGGCAGGCTCTTACTCAGCAGGCGCTCGGCTTCATCTATCGGACTTGCTTCGTTGTCGTACTCTTTCGTTGCGTCTTTGTCTCGCCGAGCGGTGACGGGCACAGGTATTCCGCGTCGGCTGCCTGCGTCGGCGGGGTAGGCGTTGAGCCAGCGGACAGTGCCGGAGGCGAGCAGCGCGTGAAGAATGTCGTCGGATGCGCCCGCGCCTTCCAGCAGCGCCGCCACCGCGCCCCGTACGGCGCTGCCGGGGATATATTTTCGACTGATGCGCGAGTTGGCGTCCAGCTCGCTCGACGTCAGGAGGGCCGGTGCGGTGAGGGTAAAACACAAAGGGACGAACCGAGTCGCCATACGAGTTATGGGTAGCGCCGGAAGCGCCACGGTCGCCGCTGGTTCCCCCCAGGCTACCGAGAGCTTGATATGCCCGAGCCCCCGGTTTCTATCCAGCCCGCCATGCCGGGTGAGAGCGCAGAGCAGTGCAAAAAACTCCATGTCGATGGGCTCCGTTCCGCGAACGGTGAGCGGCGCTTGAAGCTCGGTACCTGCCGGAACGACGCGCACCACCCGAAGCGTCTCTGTTTCCGGCCTGCCCGTCTCCCGGCTCTGCGCGGTCAGGAACCGGGTGGTGAGGAATGCTTTGGGCATTGCACCCGGAGGCAATGGGTTATTATCTTTTCCTCGCGAACGCGCCGCCGCGATCCACTCCCGCAAAACAGTATCTGCGATTCTTGCCGTTCCGATCCGCAGTCTTCCTTCGGCGTTGTTGCTTAAAGTCTTTCCAAGCAGGGCAATTCCTTCAATGGGTGCCGGATTGTCGAGCGACAGCCATGTATCTCTCAGGATTCCGTGAAGAGTTTTGCCAGGAATTTCTGGCAATCCTAAAGTATCCAGGGAAACATCGCTATCGACCGTAGCATCGCGACTGGCTGGCATGGAGAACGCCGTATCGCTAAGAAATTTTATCGTCAACACACCCTTCATGCCGATTTCTCTTTTCTGGGAAGAGTGAAATGAATATCAAAAAGTTCTGAAATATCGATGATTGGAGTTCGAGCGCCGTTGAAGCCATTTTTCTGAAGCCCTGGTGAGAGAAAATCCAGAGATTTATTCTTAGCGTCGGGTTTCGTTGCCTCCGGGACGCCACGTAGCATCAAGAACTCCTGAACGGCGGACGGCCCGTCTTGCGCCGCCTCGGCCAATGCCTTGAGCTTCCCGCGAGATTCCGCAAACGCCCCCCACGCCCCCGTTAAATCGTTGTTCTCGAACCGATCCCAGGATGCAGGACTCGCAGGGCGTACAGAGCTGGTAAAGTCGTATTTTTCCGGTCTTCTCAGCGCCCCATTTCGATTTACCCACCAGTCGAAGCGACTCGGAGGAGCTTCGTTCTCACCGGATATGGATTCCATTGCATCTTTCTTCGCTTTTTTGCGAACATCATCGGCCAGACGAACGGCGCGTACAAAAGGAAAGTGCGAGTCGAGGAAAACAGCTCCGGCGCTCACGGTGATATTCTGGAACATTAAAGGAATGCCAGCCGTGTTTTCCGCTTTTTCTTCGAGGTAGTGAATCAAGTTTCGAATGATGCTGAGTGCGATACGTGCATCACAAATAAAGGTCAGGTCGTCTCCGCCTTGAAAAATCTTACGAATCGGAAGATACGGCTGTGTACAGAACTTCGATTTTTGGTCTTCATCCCAGTTGAGTTTGAGCTGCCTCTTTGATGAAATTGGATGCTTTAACATTGGATTTTCTGCTGGAAAAGAATTGAAAATATCTTCAATGATATTTTTCCAGGCATCATTCCATCGATGTGTAAGATACATAGACCATTTTTGGAATTCCTCGATAAATTTTTCGTCACTATAGCTCTGATCTTCAGCAAGTGACAGCCATTTAAAATATTTCTGTCCCATCGTCAGGCCATCCATTGTTACGAAGGCCATGAGATCGCTTTTCTCTCCCTCGCACTTCATAATAATCTGATTGTCCGTCTGATTGGGAATAAGATATTTCGTCTCCAAATACGGCTTGACAGGCGACGAGACTTTTTCCCTCGAACTCTCCAGCCCTGGAAAAGTAAACGTAGCGCTACGAGCCTGCGTCAGTTTTTTCTGTTCCAGTAGCGCCCCGGCATTCCGGTAGATTCGCACTAACTGTCCTTTTTCGTAGGGGTAGATCGCAGCAACAACTTCCAGGCCGTTGTATTTTTCAATGAGTTCACGACTGATTGTTCGACAGATATTTTTCAGCAGTTTCTCGCTGTCCGAGCAGAAAGAAGCATTGCCTCCTGCCGAAACAATCAGTTGCACGCTCTGTTCTTTCGCGATTTCTGCAAATCGAGTTGACAGATTGTCTATTTCCTGAGAAGCTTGGGCGATATATTTCAGTTCACTGCTACGGTAAATATAGTTCTGAATTCCCGATGTGTCTATGAGAAGTAGAAACGACATTTATCCGACCCCTTCCAAGAAATCCTTGAATTTTTCTGCGAGATTAGCTTTCCAATTAGAAAAATCAGCTTTGAATTCGATAGGAACTGGTATTATAAGATGACGCTTTTTCGTAGAAGCATCAATCGATGACTGACATTTCGCAGCGTTCGCTTCACTCGTTGGCGCTATAACACACGAACAGGCCAATCCTCCTCCTAATTGTTGTGCTCGATGCATCACTTCAAACGCTTTCTCTTTGATCGGGCCTAACTGTTTTTCAGTCGTCACAGAAATCAGATGAAGGCGATTATTTGCCAAGCATATTCCATCCACCTCGAATTCCTGGTCAGAAATATTGAAGTGGTTCGATCTTGAAATATCGTATTTTTCACTAAGTTCATAGATTAGGGTATTCATTACCAATCTCTCGAACCAGAATCCTTTTCTGACAAAAAGAATTCGTTTACCCGTTTCGTTTTTTAATATACCCTTGTTTGGAGGATTAGATTCTACAAATTCTTTCCAGTCAGGATAAGAGTTAATCTTGTTTTCTATGTCGGTAGCAGATTCTTGCCAAAAATTAAGAAAATTATTAGTTAAATCTTCCCAAATTTCTGCTCCTGTTCGTTTTTCTACTTCAGTTTTTCCGTTTCTCCTGGTAATAAGCCAATTAAACATTGGGGAGTTATTCCCGTTGTGAAAATATATTGTGTCTGTCGCATTTTCAGGAATGCTTTTAGTGACATGACGGAGATTGTATCTTTCATTTGGATGCCCAAAAATCTGAAATAATCGCTCTAAATATAGATCGCAATTTTCGGGAAAATTAGACAATCTTGGCGAATCTTCAGTATTATGTAGATCGCATAATGTCTGTATATCTAAAGTAAAATCTAAATTTACATAATTTCCGTCACTAAAACGAAATTTCTGACTTTTTTCTTCCAGATAAACAATAGGATTGTTCTGATTTTCCTTTTTGTTAAGGTTAGTCCATATATGGTAGCCCGTACTTGTCATCACATTGGTGCCACCTGTTATGTTCAAAGCACATTTACTCTTGTACAGATCATTGAACTTCTGTGATGTTGCGGGAAAGTCCCAGGGATTGTCCAGTAAACACTCCTCATCGCCATTGGATTCGCTGTGAAAACGTACCGTGCGCCGATTGCCCGGACGCATGGCGACGCACTTTGTAATTCGTTCCGCTTGACTCCGGGTTCCTTCGGAGTGCAACAGAATTACCTCGGCATTATCCGAAGTAAGCTGGGCAATTCCGAGGTAGACGGGGAGCGGGTTCTCTCCCACTGTGCAGACCATCGCGTCAAATTTTTCTGGCATTGTTTTCTTGCTTTCCCCTATGGAGTCTCCCAATCTCACCACGCATGGCAAGGTCTATCGTCAGGATAACATAGGTTTTGTGAACGGTTTGTGAACGACCCGGCAGGAGTCGAAGACTTGCGCGGAGTATTCCTTACTTGTGGAGTCTTTTCCTGTAAATCAATCCGAAATTGAAGTCCAACTTCTCGGAACCGTCTCTTTGCGGGTGAACGGCGAGGAGCGCACGACGAAGCTTCAGCGACCGACGATAGCCCTGCTCGGTCTGATGGTACTTGGGGGAGCGAAAGCCCAGCCCGACGAAGAGGTTGCACGGGCGATCTGGCCGGAGTATTCGGAGAGCGAGGTGGATGTTAAGCGGCGCGATGATGCCTTTCGGCAGCAGTGCGGAATTCTGCGGAAGGCGCTCGGGAAAGAGGTCGGCTTCGCGCTGATTCACAAGCGCGGCGAGGTTCGACTCGACGCTTCTCTCGTTCATGTCGATGTCTGGGCGTTTCGCGACGCGGCCCGAAAGGCGCTCCATTCGGGTGAGGTGACCCTGCTGGAGCGGGCGAGCGAGATCGCCGAGAGCGGAGAGCTGCTGCCTGCGATGGAAGCGCCGTGGCTGGAGGCGTACCGTATCCACTTCCGTAAACAGGCGGGCGAGGTCTGGCGGGCGCTGACCGACGCCTGGGAGCGGGCGGGGAAAGCGCGGGAGGCGCTGGCACTTCTGGAGCGCGTTTGCGTTCTGGAACCCGAGGACGAGTGGTTTCTGAGGCGGCGCTGGCTTCTGAAACTGCAGCTCGGGGAGCGCGACGTGATTCTCCGTGAGGCTCGCGCTCTTCTTGATTCGGGTGGGGGAGAGCCGGAGACGCGCCGCCTTTCTGAGAAGCTGCTCCGGGTAGCCGAGCTGCCTCAGAAGAAGCTTGCGCCGCTCGCCCTCGCCGAGCTGCCCTCGCCGCGAACCCGGCTGCTGGGGCGCGAGGGCACTCTTGGGATGCTGGAGGCGCTCGTTCCCGGCACCCGCCTGGTCACGCTGACGGGCGCGGGCGGCGTGGGCAAGACACGGCTCGCACTGGAAGCCGCCCGCAGGCTCGCTCCCCGCTTTTCCAGTGGCGTCGCGTTCGTCGATCTGACGCGCCTGCTGTCCGGCGCGCGCGACTACGCGCTTGTAGCCGAGCTGGGCCGGGCGGTCGGGCTGCCGTCGGCGACGGAGACCGACCTGCTCGCCGCGCTCGCTCCCCGTGAACTCTTGCTCCTGCTCGACAACGCCGAGCACGTACTCGAAACCGCTCGAACCGTCCTCGGGGAGCTACTGACGCACTGCCCTGGCGTTCACCTCCTGACAACCACCCGTGAGCCGCTCCGGCTGGCCGATGAGCGCGTCGTCCCCGTAGGCGCGTTGCCTCTGCCCGACGCCGAGGCGCTTTTCTGGGAGCGTGCCCCGATCTCCGAGCTTCCGCAGAGTGCGGGGGATCGGGCGGCGGTGACCGCGATCTGCAAACGGCTCGAAGGGCTTCCTCTCGGAATCGAGCTGGCGGCGGGGAGCCTGGAGCGGTTCCCTGGCATGGTGGCGCTGGCGAGCGAGCTGGAGCGCTCGCTCCGATCACTGGCCTCTTCAACACGGGACGAGCGCGTTCCCGAACGTGCCCGGACCCTCTGGGCGGCGATGGAGTGGAGCGAGGCGCTTCGCTCTCCCGAGGAGCGCCAACTTCTCTACGTTGCATCGGTCTTCCTCGGGGGCATGAGTCTGAGCGGGCTGGCTGCGGTGGTCGGCTGGGACGAGGATCTGACGCGGAGGCTCGCCGAGGGACTGGCACACGGTTCGCTCTTTCAACGAGAAGAAAGTAGCCGCTGGCGTCTCTCCGAGCCGCTACGCGCGTTTGCCGGGGAGCGACTTCGTGAGAGCGGGGAGGAAGAGAGGGCGCGAAAGTCGCATGCCGCCTGGTTCGTGAGCTTCGCTGAAGAAAGTCCGCCGCCGGACGCGATGGAGCGCGAGCGGGCGAACCTGGAGAGCGCTCAGGCATACCTTCTGGAGTTGCGCGATACGGACCTCGCGCATCGGCTGGGAGCGGCGATGTGGCGCTTCTGGTACCAGTGCGGCAACCTCTTCGCCGGGTTTCACTACCTGCGAGAGGCGCTGGGCTTGCCCCTGGAAACCGACTCTCCGGCTCTTCGGGAGACGCTGCTCGGTGCGGCGAACCTCGCCTATGCCCTGCGTGATTCGAAGGAAGCCGCAAGGTTTGCCGAAGAAGCGCGTCGCCGGAGTCGGGTAGCCGACGACGCCGTGCGCGAGGCTCGGGCGCTGGGAAGTTTGGGGCTGGCGGCGCTGAGCAAGCGCGAGTTCGAGGAGGCCAGAGGGCATTTCCTCTCCGCCCTGGAGCGCTTCACCGCGCTGGGCGATCCGCGCGGTATCCGGTTGACGCGCGACAATCTTGCGCTGACAGCGACGGAGGCCGGGGACTTTGAGGCGGCGCTCCGCCTGGTCGAGACAAACCTTCCCGAGCTGCGCGAGGATGGACTGAGCGGCCCGCTTCTGGTCGCTCTGAACAATGCCGCGCATCTGCACCTTCGACGCAGCGAGCCGCAGGCGGCGCGAGTCTACCTGGCGGAGGCGCTTTTGCTCGGGGTGAAGCACGAGCACTGGCGCGGCTTGCTCCAATCGCTTGCCGCCGCGATCACGATGGCGGATGCGGCGGGGGAGCTGGAGCGATGCGCCCGGCTGCTCGGTGGGGCGGAGGCGCTCCGCGCGACGCGCGGCCAGCCGCTTCCCGCCGACGCGATTTCCGAGTACGAAGCATTGGAAGCCCGCGTCGCAGGGGGACTCGGTCAGGATCTTTGTGCCGAGCGGCGTGCAGAGGGTGCCGCGCTTCCCCTCGCCGACCTCGTCGCGCTTGCTTCCCAATAGTTTTTCCCTGTTGTGTCGCAAAGTCTCTCTGACCTGCATCAGAGGGCATGTCACGAACGAAAACACCCCGCATCGTCGTCGCGCTGGCCGCACTCTGCGCCGCGCTTGTCAACGCCCCGGTCGTCCGGGCCGAGCCGCCGGGCAAGGCGTCGGTGCCGGTCGCCGCGTCCACGGCCCTCGCCGTCTACGCCCTGGTCGGAGGCGTTCCCGTGAACGTCTCCGCGACGGCCAGTTACGGGGAGGGCCAGGTCTACCTGTCGGGCACCTGGTTCGGGTCGCTGCTCCCCAACGGCGACATCGTCAACGGAGGCACCGTCGTCGGCTTCGTCCTATCGAGCGACCTGTAGCCGACGTCCGACCTCGCGCCCCGCCAGATGGCGGGGCGCTTTTTCCCGGAGATTGCCCCATGTCTTTGTTGCCGCCTTATAATGCCGAGCGCCAGCTCGTTTGCGACGTTCGCACGTTCTCGAAAGCGCCGCTGTTTCGGCGGCTCGTCGCGGAGCTGATCGATGGCGTGATTCCCCTGCCATTTCTGGCGGGCGTCTTTCCCATCTGGCTGGCGATCCCGCTGGCGTACGCGCTCTTCGCCGACGGGCAAGGGGCGAGCCTCGGGAAGCGCCTGCTGGGGCTGCGGGTCGTGCGGATCTCGCCGGAAGCGTCTCGTCATGGAATGCCCTGCAACGTCGGGCGGTCGGTGCTTCGCAATGGCGGCTACATCCTTGCGGGGCTTTGCACGCTCAGCGCGTTTCTCGCACCGCTCGGGGCGCTCTACCCGGTCGTCGAGGGAATCGTCGTCCTCTGCCGCAAAGACGGCAGACGCCTGGGCGACTTGCTTGCGGGAACCCAGGTGATCGCGGCGACGGAGCAAGCCCGATGAGCGGCCTGATGGCGCAGATCGTCGAGGAGGAGAACCTCTACCTGGCGTGGCGGAAGGTTCGCGCCAACCACGGTGGGCCGGGCATCGACGCCGTGACGCTGGGCGACTTCGAGGAGAGCCTGCCGACGCACCTTGCCGAACTCTCGATGGCGCTGACCCGTGAGTCGTACCTTCCCCTCGGGCTTCGCCGGACGACGATTCCGAAGAAGAGCGGCGGGGAGCGAGAGCTTCGGGTGCCGACGGTGCTGGATCGCGTGGCCCAGCGGGCGTTTGTGAACGTCCTGGAGCCGATCTTCGAGCCGATCTTTCTGCCGTGCTCGTTCGGGTATCGGCCCCGGCGCGGCGTGGACGACGCCATCGAGCGGGTACTGGCCTACCGGGCAGCGGGGCTGGACTGGGTTCTCGATGCCGACGTGTCGGACTTTTTCCCTTCGGTAGATCACGACCTGCTGCGGGAGCGGCTCCGGCGCTACGTTTACGATCCGTCGGTGCTTCGAGTGATCTCGCTCTGGCTGGATGCCGGGGCGCTGGACGCACCGAGCGCCGAGCGGTTCTCGCTGGTTCATGCCACGGCGGAGCGGGTGCGCGGGGCGCTCCGGGCGGTGGCGAGCGACGCGGGGAGCGATTCGGAAGAGCCGGACGACTGGGAGCGTTCGAGCCGGGCAGCGAACTTGAGGCGGTTCGGAACCGAGGCGGCGCGGCTCGCCTGGGACTATCGCCGGTTCGTCTTTCCCGTCCTCGCGACAAAAGCGGCTCTGGTGACGGGCGGGGTCGCGGCGGTCGCCGTGGCAGGCGTCCTGGCGACGGATCGGGTTCTCTCCCGGCGGCGAGTGCGCCGAACCGGAACGCCACAGGGCGGGCCGATCTCGCCGCTACTCTCCAATGTCTACCTGCACGGATTCGATGAAGGGATGCAGAGGGCCGGGTTGCGCCTGGTGCGCTACGCGGACGACTTCGTGGTGTGCTGCCCGTCGGAGGTGCGCACCCGGCAGGCCCGTGAGATCGCGGTGCGGGAGCTGGAGCGCCTGCGGCTCACCCTGCACCCCGAGAAGACGCGGATTCTCTCGTGCCGCGACCCGCTGGAGTTTCTCGGCCATGCTTTTGACGACGACGGGGCGCTGCCTGTTATCGAAGCTCCGAGGCAACCGCTTTTGGAGGCCCGGCGGGGTCTGGTGAGGGGATCGCGGGCGGCGAAAGCGAGCGGCGAGCGCGTGGCGGACGAGGTGCGTGAGCGGCTGGAAGAGCTGCGCCGGAAGGAGACCCGATGAGTGGAAGCGTGCTGTACGTCACGGTGCCGGGCGCGTGCGTCCACCAGGACCATGGGCGTCTGAAGGTCACGAAGGGGAGCGAGGTACTTCAGGAGGCGCGACTCCTGGATCTGGAGCGCGTGGTGATTCTCGGTGGGTCGGCGGGGGTGACGAGCACGGCGGCGACCGCTCTGATGGAGGCGGGGATCGAGACGGCGTTTCTCTCCTCGACCGGGAAGTTTCGGGGATTTCTCGCTCCGGCGCGGGGCCGGGGCGCGGCGCTTCGTCTGGCGCAGTTCGCCGCCTACTCGGACTCCACTCGCCGACTGGCGCTGGCCCGGAAGTTCGTGGTGCGGAAGCTGAAGAACGGCGACACGCTTCTTGGTCGCTATGCACGGAACCACCCCGAGTTCGACCCGACCCGCGAGCGCGACCGGCTCTTTGCGGCGGGGTATGCGGCGGAGCGCGCCGAGAGCATCGAGCGGCTGATGGGGTTCGAGGGCGAGGCAGCGGCGGCGTATTTTTCGGCGTTCGGTCGGATGCTGGGCGGGGGATTTCGGTTTTCGGAGCGCAGCCGCCGCCCGCCCCGCGACCCGGCGAACGCGCTCCTCTCCTTCGGCTACACGCTGCTGACGAGCGAGGCGACCAGCGCCGTGGCGGGTGCGGGTCTCGACCCGTCCCTCGGCTTTCTGCACGCGCTCGACGACGGTCGTCCGAGCCTGGCGCTGGACTTGATCGAGCCGTTTCGCAGTGCGGTGGTGGATCGCCTGGTACTCTCAGTCGCAAACCGAAAGGTTCTCTCACCACTGACGGACTTCACCACCGACGAGAATCTCGGCCCGCGTCTGAGCGATGCGGCCCGCCGGAAGTTTCTGCTCGCCTACGAAGAGCGCATGACCGAGCCGTTTCAGCCGAACAAATCCAGCCGGGAAACCTGCTTGCGCGAGCGACTGCGCCAGGAAGCGATGAATCTTTCGCGTGCCTTGAAAGAAAACAAGATATTTCGTCCTTTTTCGATGCCTTGAACGAGAGAGCCTTTACGAATCGATGCTATACGTCCTGACTTACGACATTCCATCGAATCGCCGTCGGCAGCGAGCGGCGAATATCATTCTGGACTACGGAGGACGCTATCAGAAGAGTTGCTTCGAGTGCGATCTGGCGTCGGAGCGACTCTACCGAGAGCTGGTAGCCCGCCTGTGGGACGTTCTGTTGCCTGAAGAGGACACGGTTCGCCTCTATCGAGTCTGTGCGGAGTGTCGTCCGCTGGCTCGAACCCTGGGCCTCGACACGATTCCTGAGCCGCTTCAGAAAGTCCTGATCTTGTAGCCTGGGAGTTCGTGTACGGAAGGAAATACCCGCTAACCTCCGGCTTTTTGGGCGCTTTCAGAGGTTAGCGGGTATACGTTTCACCAGGCTTCCACGATGGCGGGTGTTCGTGTACGAAATCCACAACCTGTATCAGCCTCTGTGCGCCTCGTACAGGGGTGTCAGGTTCCAGATGGTTCTTGTGGTACCCCCGAAAATGCCCTACCCGCTAACCTCCCGACTTTTGCCTTCGCTGAGGAAACCTTCTTTGAGGTTAGCGGGTAAATGGCCTTGACAGGGGCAGAAATCCGGGTCAGAATGCCCTCATCGCCCAGGCGATTTTTGGCAAATGCTCTGTACGGGCATTCTGGAGTCTTCTGAAGCTGTCGCGACACGAGGAACCGCTCAGGCGGATAGAAACTGTTACGCTTCTTCTTCAGACTCGTCGGACTTGACGGTCGCGACACGAGGAACCGCTCAGGCGGATAGAAACGTAGGCATCGGCCATAGCCTGCACAAAGACCTGAGCAAAGTCGCGACACGAGGAACCGCTCAGGCGGATAGAAACGAAAATCGGGAAGGGCGTCCCGCTCAACACTCTGTCGCGACACGAGGAACCGCTCAGGCGGATAG
>JANLTX010000122.1:0-67199 GCA_031363095.1 Armatimonadota bacterium
TTCTAAGATTCGACAAACCGAGCTGGCGAGGTGCAGGTCGAATTCGTAGCTATAGCCACGAATTTATTCGATGGTGAAAGCGCAGTAAATATCAATAAGCCCAATCAGCAACAAACCGCATTTCAAATGCGTTTGCCCTGCAGTTTACCACGCAGCCCGGCATTGAAAATACCGGTCTGTTAAAAGCGCACCTCCGGTGCGACCCTCTCGATTGCAAGCGGACCGTTTGTTGCATTTGTGCAATGCGTTGATGCAATTTTGCGATATACTTTCTTTGCCGGGAAGCCGATGCTTCTCAAAACAGGAAACCCTGCCGAGGTCCTTAGGCTCGGCGAGGTTTTGGTCAGGCTACTTCATCAGCCGACGCATCAAGTACTTGAAGCATGCGACGATGAGCGTAGCCACCCAGAAGGTGAACGCGAGCATGTGGCGTTCCTCCTTTCCCTGAATTTCTGCGGCCTGCGCCGCAGGCGCAGAGGTCGCTGCTTGGGGCAGCGGCCTCTTTGCGTTTTCAGTCTACCGCATCAGGCAAACTTTAAGTTCGTCAATTTCGGGTGAGGATTGAAACTGTCTTATTGTAGCTGTTGTAATATTTTGATAGTTAATTATGTTAGAAGCGTTTCAATATAGGTGAGGATTGAAACAAAATGTGGTACAATTTTCTTGCCGGGAAGCCGATGCTTCTCAAAAGGAAACCCCGCCGAGACGGTCATCTCGACGGGGAGTTGGGTTAGCGCATCAAGCGTAGTGCCAGGTAAAACTTGGCACCACTGAGCATGACGAGCATTGCCCAGAGGATAAACACGTTCATTCCGTGTTCCTCCTTTCCTATTTGATCCACGATGTAAGTCGTGGGCGCAGAGGTCGCTGTTAGCGCAGCGGCCTCTTTGCGTTTTTAGTGTACCGCATCAAACAAACTTTAAGTTTTTTTATTGATTCAGGAAGGAGTGTTGTGAGTGGATGTATCTTCAAATATTTTTATTAAATTATTTTTGTTGTCTTGATGAGGTATTATTGAATCATATTCAAAAGAAGCAGGGTTTTCTAAATTATTTTTGTAGAGTAAAATATATGTGAAAGTAGGTTCGTCGAATTTTTGGCAGGCGTACTCATATACTTCTTCGAGGGATCTGAATCCACCGAGCCTGGGAATGTCATTTCGTGTGATTGAGTTTTCTAAATCGAAAACATGAATCGTATCGGGAGTGCTATAATCAATTCTAACCTGAAAACGGAGTTTTTTGTTTTTTTGAGATTGAAATACTGACCTGGAAATGAAAATTAATCCGATTAAGCTGAGAAGTATCAGAAAGGCAACGAATCTGCTTGGCCGCGCCAGAAATAACAATATCAGTCTTTCGATAGTATTAAGGAATCCCAAGATACCTTTTTACCTCCCAAAGAAATTCGGGCCGGGGAGAAATCCCCGGCCCGGTTGGTTTACAGACCTTTGTCTTCGAGGAAGTTCAAGAGGTCGGCGAGGCGGTTGGAGTAGCCCCACTCGTTGTCGTACCAGCTCACGACTTTCACGAAGCGTCCCAGGCCGATGGTGTCCACGGCGGAGAAGATCGAGCTGTGCGGGTTGCCTTTGAGGTCGGTCGAAACCAGTTGCTCGTCGCTGTACTGCAAGATTCCTTTGAAGTTAGGCGTCTCCGAGGCGGCCTTCATCGCGGCGTTGATCTCGGCGACGGGCGCGTCTTTGGAGAGAAGCGCGGTGAAGTCAACGACGGAGACGGTCGGGGTCGGAACCCGGAACGCCATGCCGGTGAACTTGCCCTGAAGCTCGGGGATCACCAGCCCGACGGCGCGGGCGGCACCGGTTGCGCTCGGGACGATGTTCTCGGCGGCGGCGCGGGCGTCGCGGAGGTCTTTGGCGGCGGTGTCTACCGTGCGCTGCGAGTTCGTGTAAGCGTGGATCGTCGTGAGCAAGCCTTTTTCGATCCCGAAGGTCTCGTGCAGGACTTTTGCGACCGGCGCGAGGCCGTTGGTCGTGCAGCTCGCGTTCGAGATCACATGGTGCTTCTTCGGGTCGTACATGTGCTCATTCACCCCGAGAACGATGGTCAAGTCCTCGTTCTTGGCCGGAGCCGAGATAATGACTTTTTTGACGCTGTCTCGAATGTGCGCGACCGCTTTGGTGGCGTCGGTGAAGAAGCCTGTGGACTCGATCACGATATCGACGCTTTCGGTGCCCCAGGGAATGAGGGCCGGGTCTTTCTCCGCGAAGACCTGGATTTTTTGACCGTCCACGACGATGTCCGTGCCCTCGTAGCCGACCGCGCCAGGGAACGGGCCGTAGTTGCTGTCGTACTTCAGGAGGTGCGCGTTCGTGGGTGCGTCCGTGAGGTCGTTGAGCGCGACGATCTGGACATCGCCCCCAAGGCCGTACTTCTCGTAGATCGCCCGAAACGTCAAGCGCCCGATGCGCCCGAAGCCGTTGATACCGACGCGGATTGCCATGATCCTAAAAACCTTTCTCTATGGCTCGCGGTCAACGCTGTCCGAATCGCCGGATTATGATAGCGCGGGATTCGGTTTGTAGCAAGCTCTGGTATACTGGCTACTATGAGGTGGCTCTCTCTGGCACTGCTGCTCATCCTCGCCGGGTGTGGCGGCGGGACGTCCAACAATGGGACTCCCGAGACGCGGACCGCCCACGTGACGGTTCGCTGGAGCGCCCGAAGCCGGGCGCTCAACCCGCCGCCGTCGGCGCGTTCTGGACGCCTGGTGCTCCGGGCGGCGTCTGCGAGCCGGGGCGATGTCGCTCTCATCGTGGTTCGTAGCTCCGCCCCCGCAGGCTACGACGAAACCTACACTTTCCCCGAGCTGGTAACCGTCGGGGATCACGCCCTCGACGCGACGTTTTTTGGCGACGAGTTCGTAGCAACGCCCATCGTCGCTCGTGGCAGCGCGACCGTTGCGACCGCTCTCGACGGCTCTCTTCCCGACATCGCGCTCAGCGGCGAGGTTGCCACGGTGAGCGTCGAGGCGGGCCAGAGCGTTTTTCTGGGCGAGCCGACCGCGCTCCGTGCCCAGGCCCGCGACGGTGCCGGGACGATTCTGCTTCTCTCGGAGGGCAGCGTTTTCTGGGAACTCGGTGCCGGGAGCACGTCGCTGCGCTTTGAGAGCGGCCTTGCGGTCGGGCTTGCGCCAGGAGCTGCCTCGGTCGTCGCCCGTGTGGACGGCGTTTCCAGCGCCTCTCAAGCCGTCGAGGTTCGCACCCGGCTCTCAGTGACGCTCACGCCCGCATCGGTGACGGTCGGGCCGGGCACGGTCGGGACATTCACGGCGAGCGTCTCGGGGGCATCAGGCGCTCCGACAGGAGTTCTCTGGAGCATCGTCGAGGGGGCATCGGGCGGGACGATTGATTCTGCGGGACGCTACGTCGCGCCGGGAGCGACCGGAACCTATCACGTCCGCGCCACGAGCGTCTTCGATCCGTCCCGGTTCGGCGAGGCGACCGTGACCGTGACGCTGGGCACGATTCAGGTCGGGGCTGGTTTCCCGGAGACGGGCGGCGTCGATGTGGGCGTTCGTTAGGTTCAACCTGAGTTTCTACCCTTTGCGCCGTGGAATAAATTCCCGGCTTGATAAAAATGTCCACCTTCGTGGACAGGTTCAACAATGCTCAATCACTATCACCAGCAGATAGATAAAAAATTGGACCAGGTTCTAAGCACAATGAAACGAAATCTCATTTTTATTTTCTCCGTGATCCTGGTCGTTCTGATCGGGTGCGCGGCAGGGCGTCACGTCCCGGCGAAGGGTCGGGCGACGATCTCCGTGCTCTGGCCGGAGCGGACGCGGCTGATTCCGCTGGCCTCCAACAGTGTCCGGATCTCTCTGACGCAGTCGGGGATTCTCGTCGGAGAAGCGACGCTCGTCCGTCCTCCGAGTGGGGGCGTCGGGACCGCCTCGTTCGACCGGATTCCCATCGGCACGACCGTTGTTTCCGCCAGCGCGTACCCCACGGCGGACGCTGTCGGAGTCGCTCAGGCGGCGGGCGAGACCGCCATCATGGTGAACGCGGGCCAGATCACGCCGGTGAATCTTGTGCTCGCCAGCACGATAGCGAGTTTGAACATCGCGCCGCTTGCGCCTGCGCTGACGGTCGGCCAGGTGACGACGCTCACGGCCACCGCGCTCGACGCTCAGGGCCGCGTCGTGCTGCTCTCGCCGAGCCGCCTGCTCTGGGCAAGCGACACCCCGTCCGTGGTAAGCGTCGATGGGGCCGGACGCGTCACGGGTGTCGCGGTCGGCGTCACGACGATCCGGCTGACCGACATCGAGTCCGCCAGCAGCGTCGCCGTTGTCGCGACGGTCACCAATGGCGGTGGCATCGGCGGCGGCAACACCACCGGCACCGGCACGACAACGGGCGGCACAACGACCGGCACTGGAACAACGACCGGTGGCACGACCACGGGGGGCACAACTGGCGGCACGACAGGCGGAGGAACCGCTGGCGGGGGCGATCTGACAATCGCACTGACCACCAACGACATCGCCTACGATCCCTCGCGCCAGAAAGTCTGGGCCTCGCTTCCCAGTACCAACGGCGCAAACGGCAACTCGATCCAGTCGATAGACATCACGACCGGGGCGCTCGGGACGGCGCTGTTCGTCGGCAGCGAGCCGACCAAGCTTGCGCTTTCTACCAGCGGGCGCTATCTCTATGTCGCCCTGCGCGGCTCCGGCCAGGTCCGCCGGGTCGATCTGAACACGATGACGCCCGACCTGCTCTTTGCGGTCGGTGGCAACGGCGGCGGGACGCTTCAGGTCGAGGACATGGCCGCCCAGCCCGACAACGAGAACGTCGTGGCGATCTCCCGGATGAACGTCAGCTTCAGCCCGCGCCACGAAGGGGTCTGGATTTTCGACAACGGGACGCCCCGTGCGGGCACATCGGGCGGGTCGAACGTGATCGAGTTCGGCTCGGCAAGTCGGCTGTACGGCTACGGCAACGAGATCTCCGACTTCACCTTCTGGCGGATGAACGTCACTTCGACCGGGGTGCAGACGCAGGACGGCCTGGGCGGGCTGATGTACGGCTACGGCATCGACATCGTCTTCCACAACGGGCGTCTCTACACGACGAGCGGCGCGATTATCGACCCCGAAGCGCGCCAGCAGCTGGGCGTCGTCGCGGCGAGCGGTCCGATCTGCGCGGACCAGGCGCTGGGCCGCATCTGGGTGCTGAGCGATGCCTCCCCGGACGCGATAAAGACTTTTAACATCAATACGTTCGTCCCGGTCGCGACCTATGTCTTGCCCTCGGTGGAGGCTCCCACGCGCCTGATCCGAGTCGGGGCGCAGGGGCTTGCCTTCCGAAGCGTCGGCGAAGTCCACCTCATCCGCCAGGCTCCGTAGCTACGCGAGCAGTCCGGCGAGGCGCAGGCGCTCGGAGAGAGAGTCGGCCCAGTGCTCCAGAGCCTCGCGGGAGCGGGTGAGCTGCTCTTGAAGCTGGCCCTGGTCGCCCATCAGCAGGGCGGGCAGCGATGTGGGCAGAAACAAAGACTCGAAGTCGTGGCTAGGGGCGAACGGCGACATCACGAACGCCTCGGCGAAGCGCATCCGGCAGTTCTCGTAGGCGTCGGGCATCCAGGTCTCGACACCATCGTGGGCGGCGTCGGCGATCAGCTCGGCCAGGTCGCAGTAGCGATCCCAGAACACCGAGCAGCGCTCGATCTCCGCCAGTAGCATAGTGCGCTCGCCCGAGAAAGAAACAACGGAAGGCGAGGCCGCTTCGACAACAGCCACGTCTACGGCGTTCCCCCGGTCTGTCGGACATAGTTGAGCTGGAGGTCGGAGATCATGGCTTTCAGGGGCAGGCGCTCGTCGGGCGGGAGGGCCGACTCGATCTGCGACGCCAGAAACGCGATGGTGTCGATAGCGATCTTGGCCTGGGGCAGGTCTTTCTCGCTCTGTCCCGTCCCCGGATTCAGGGCAAGTCCCAGGCGCAGCACCGAGACATCGCGCAGCACGAGCATGTACTCCATGAGCATCTCGCGGACATCGGGCAGCGTGTAGTCGCCCGGCGGCAGCGGCTCACCCTCGGGATCGTCGAGGATCACAGGCGCAGGCGCAACCGGCGCAGGTGTCGGAGCCATGGGTGCGGGCGTCGGCGGGGGAGCGGCGGGGACTTCGGTCGAAGCGCGACGGCGGTCGCGGAACGTAAAACCTTCTTCTTCGGGGTCTTCGGGCATGGGGTTCCTGTCGGGAGATTGTACACGGCAACGGGCAGACTACGCAAGGTAAAATCGTCAGTATGATTCGCCCGCCTCAGCCGCTCGATCTCACCCGGCCCTGCCCGCTCGTGCTCCTGGAGCCTGCGCTCCTCACCGACGGCTGGACGCGCCTCGCCGACAGAAACCATATCGTGCTGGCAACGGTGACATCGCCCGAGAAAATAAAAAATTCTCTGGACGAAGCCTGTCGCAAGCTCCCCATCGACGCTCAGAAAAAATATCTCGTCGGTGCCTCGCTTCAGCCTGAATTTCTCAAATTCCACGACGAAATTGCTCAATCAACAGCACAAATCGACCCGGAAATCGCTTGGAAAGAACTCAAGACATCGCATGTCACTGCTATTCAGCACTCTACGCTGAGTATAATCGTCACCGGGCTGAGAAATACAAAAGGAATTGTTGCTGCACAGCTTTTCCTGGGCGAGGAGAGTTTTAAAAACCGTAAAGAACTGGCAAGCGCAATAGGCGAAATTCTTCCTGATAAAACGGCACTACTCAAATTCGAAAAGTTGGAGCATGGAACCTACGCGGTTTTACTGCTTCATGACGAAAATAAAAACGGAAAATTAGACACCGGGCCGTTCGGGATTCCCAAAGAAGGCTTCGGGGCGAGCCGTGACCCGAAAGTTCGTTTCGGTCCGCCGCGCTGGAAAAACTGTCAATTTTTACTGACCAACGCGTCGGGCGAGCGCGAGCTGACCGTGAAAGCGATGTATTTATGATGTCCCCTAACCCCAATAATGGGGAACCGATTTATATCCTGGGGCTTCTCTGTTCTCTGGCGCTGACGTGCTCGTGTGCGCGGGCGGCGACGGAGCTGCCGGAGGCGCGGGTGGGGCGGCTGGCGGCATCGTGGAGGCCCGCGACGGGGCTGTTGCTCAAGGTCGGCGGGGTTCCCGTGGTGCGCCAGTCGAGCCTGTTTTTAGTGAAGCGCGGCTGGAAAGGAACGCTGCTTGGGCAAAGCTCCGCAGGCTGGTCCACCGACGGCTGGAAAGAAGCGAGCGACGGCAGCCAGAGCGCCACTCTCACGGCCCGAAACGAGCACGCCGAAGCGATGTACACGCTGAAGCTCTCCGAGGCGGCGCTGGATGTTGCGCTGAAACTAACCCGCCGTAGCCAGGAACCCGCCGACTGGGAGTACGCCGCAGGCTACGTCTCGGGGAACTTGCTTCAAAGCCCGCCGCCGAAACCGGGCCGGACGCAGGAGCAAAACCGAATCCTCTCTCGGGAGTTTTTGACGCCTCTCGGGAAAATCTCGCTGCGTGCCTCGGGCGACGCCGGACCCGACACGCTGTTTGATGCCCGCTCCGACTCCCAGGGCTGGGCGCAGGCGTTCCCGACACTCTGGTGGGGCATCGGCTCGCCCGCCCCGGAGTTCCCCCTCGACGCCACCCGCACCGTCACGTTCTCGGTAGCGGTTTCCCCGAGATCCCCTAACCCCGAATCACCCAGCCGCTGGGTACCCGGGGAACCAAATAAGGAAGAATCTGCTTCTGGCTCCCCATTATTGGGGCTGGGGGATCGGGTGCCCAATGCCTTCCTTCCTCCCGTCGCGCGGGTGCCACGGGTGATTCCGACGCCCAAAGAAGCCCGGTTTTCCGCCGAGAGCTTCCCGCTTCGGGGCGGTCAAGTTATTTTTCATGACGACTCGCACAGAGAAGCCGCAAGGCTACTTGCCGAGGGGATTCTGGCGCGCACCGGGCTGAAACTCGGCGTGAAAAGTCAGCCGGGAGCCGGGCTGATGATCGGGAAGGGAGTCGCCCCGAATCCCCCGAGCAAGCCCGAGGGCTACGCGGTCGCCGTGACAAAAAGCGGAGTGCAGGCTGCCGGTACAGACCCACAGGGCGCACTCTGGGCGGCGCAGACGCTGCTTCAGCTCGTCGAGAACGGGAAAATTCGAGGCGCGACGATCTCCGACTGGCCGACGCTTGCACTTCGCGGTGTCCATTTGTTTCATGGGCAGAGCGCCCCCGCGTTCCACAAAAAACTCATCGAGCGGGTCTTCTCGCCGTTCAAGCTCAACACCCTGATCCTCCAGGTCGAGCAGGTGCGCTGGGACGCCGACCCGCTCGTGGCTCCGTCCTGGGCCGGAACCCGCGCCGGGCTGACCGACGAGATTACGTTTGCAAAAGCCCACGGGCTGACGACGTTTCCGCTGATTCAGGGCTATGGACACATGGAGTGGCTGTTCCAAAAGCCCGCCAACCGGGAGCTTGCCGAAGACCCACAGACGCCCTACGCGGTGAATTTCTCCAACCCCGATGCCGTGCGCTACCTCGAAGGCTTCCTGAGCGAGGCCGACACGCTGTTCGGAGCGAGCGCGTTTCACATCGGGCTGGACGAAGTTACCATGCGGGGACGGTTTCCGTATCGCTCCGAGGGCAAGAACTTCGTCGATTTATTTACCGATGGAGCAGCACACTGGAGCGATTTCTTCAAAAAACGAGGCAAAAAAACCTGGATGTGGGCAGATATGGCTCTGCATCCGTCGGAAGTCGCTCCCTGCTTTGGAACCGCGCCGTCAAAAGAAGCTGCCAGAGCAGTTCGGGAGAAATTACTCAAAGATATTATATTATTTGACTGGCAGTACGGGCCACATACCCGTTATCCGTCGCTTAAACTACTGAAAGATGCGGGATTCAAGAACATCGTCGCGGCGACCTGGTACAACCCGAAGAACATCGACGGGTTCGCGCGGGCCGCTGCCGAGGTCGGGGCGCTGGGGGCGATCCAGACGACCTGGTGTGGCTACGAGTCGAAAGAAGCCGTTCTGGACACTATCGAGCGGCGACAGTTTTCGTCGATGGTGCTGGCCGCCGAGGCGTTCTGGAACGGAGGAAGCCGCGCGACCTGGAAGCCCGAGGACGTGTTCTCCGAGGCGTGGGCCGCCACGAGCGTGACCGGGTCTCGTCCACGCGCCGGGTTCACTCTGGGCAAGAAAACCAGGCGATTGGCTGATGGCGTCCTGTACGACACCAGTATGCCCAGAATTCTCTGTGGCCCGCTCGAAACCCGGCCTCACCCGAGCGCCCTGACCGTTCCTCTCGGGCGACGGGTTTCGGAGCTTCGACTGCTTCTCTCCACGACGCACCGCACCGACCCTGGCGTCTGCGTCGGAACCGTGAAAATTATCCTCGCGTCGGGCGAGGTGCGGGAGATTCCGCTGGTCTACGGCAAGAACGTCGCGGCCTCGGGCGACCCGGCCACCTGCCCCGACGCCCCGACACTGTCGGGTCTGAGGAAACTCATCGTGAGCCTCGGCCCGGCCCCCGTGGAAGTCCGCGAGCTGCGCCTCGAAGCGCTGGGCACCGAAGCCGCCCCGGTTCTTCACGCCGTCAGCGGGCTTGCCCCCTGACCCCCAGTAATGGGGAGAACCCCCTTCCTCAGCGAACCCACCCTTGCCCTCCCTTTGCGGCAAAGGGAGGGTGGACACGAGGTTTACGAGTGGCCGGGTGGGTTCGAGTGTCCGGGTGGGTTCGAGCCGGGGAAGCGGACCGCTACCGCTCCAGCGTGACCGCGAAGACCTTGACCGACGCCGGGCGGCCCAGCGTGATTCCCACCAGGTCTTTCAGCGCGGTCACCGGAAGGACATAGTGCCGGAGCGACGGAGACTCCAGCGTGTCGCCCGTGGGCGTTCGCTTGCGGGGCAGTGAGAGCGCGATGGCCTCGTTGTCTGCTGCCGGGGCGAGCCAGTCGGCGACGCTAACCATGCGCTCCTCGGTCTTGCCGTCGGCGTACTTCAGGGTCAGGGTCAACGACTCCGGTTTTCCTGCGGTCGCGATTGCCACGAGGTGCAGCGCGTAGTAGCGCCCCCGCTCGACCGGGAGACTCTGGCCCTTCGCGCTCAGGGCGTTTTTGGCTCCCTTGCCGGTTGAGCCGTAGCGGAACGACGCGCCGCGTGCGGCGGTCGAGGCGATCTCGCTGAAGTACCCCGACGGGTACAGAACGCCCGCGCCGGGGAGGGGCCGGTTGCGCCCGAACCGATCCGGCGCGAGCCACTCGGCAGGAAGCGTCGCGCCCTTGCCGTCGAGGTTGCCGTCGGTGGGGGAGTCCTCGGTCGAGGCGGCGTCGGTGTCGAAAAGTTTGTCCAAGTCCAGCGGGACGAGCCTGCCGCCCGAGACATCGACCGTGGCGCTGGCGATGTCTCCGGTGCGGGTCACGACCCCGCCGTCGAAGTAGACCGGGCCTTGCGGGGTCAGACGCGCGACGGAGAAGACCGCGATGTAGCGCCCGCCTCGATCCGGAAGCCGAACGGGGAGAGTCACGCTCAGCGACTCGCCCGGCGCGATGTCCCGCTCCAGCGGCCTGCCTACCTGTGGCGGCGCGATGGGCGTCCGGGCGTGGCCCTCTTCCTGGCGGCGGAACGTGAAGCCATCGGCGTAGCACCAGCGGACACTCACCGCGTACTGGCCCTTCCCCCACGGAAACGGCCCCCGGTTCACCACCGAGAGCTGCGCCGGGTGGGTCGCGTTCGCCTCTCCCCGCTCGACGAACGCTTCCAGCCCGACGCTCGCTTCGTCGTCGCCGGGGTAGATCGCGACCAGCTCCTCGTAGCCGCCGGGGACGGCTCCGCCCGCGCCGCGTGCCAGCGCCCAGCGAACCCGGACATTGAGCACGTTCTCGTCGTAGCTCTGCGGGGAGTTCTCAGGCATGGCGGGCCTCAGCGGTGCGCCTGCGCTGTCCAGCGTCTTCACACTGGCGCGAACCGTGGTCCAGGCTCCGGGCGTCAGCGTGACATCGAGCGGGGTGGACTCCGAGCGCAGAACCGTTCGTCCGTCGCCGGAGAGAATCTGGCAGACCAGGCTCGCCTCGCCCGTACTGAGCGTGGAATCGCCCAGCCAGCGCAGGGAGAGCGTTGTCGGGTAGGTCGCCCCGGACTGGAGCAAAATCGGGGTCGTCGTGCTCCGAACCTCGGCGGCGTCCGGGCGCTTGCTCTCCAGTCGCACCGGAACCGTCAAGCTATCGGCGATTTTTCCGTCCGGTCCCGTCGCTTCTAAAATAACCGTGTACTCGCCCGGCGGCAAGGGTTTGTTCTGCTCATCCAGCGATGCGACTCCGAGCCGGACGCTCGCGGACTGTGTCGCGAGAAGCGTCAGCGGGGGGCGAATTCCGACCGGGCTTTTGGCGATTGTCTTGCCGCCCTGCACCCAGCGGTAGCTCAGGGTCGGGACGCTCGCGCCGCGCAGCGGGGTCAGCCCGGCGCTCTGGAGCGTGAGCTGCGAGGGAAACAGCTCGCCCGATTTCAGCGTGCGCGGCAGGTCGCTCGCTTTGAGCCGGACCCCCCAATTTCTATTGCTCGACGCTCGAACCAGTTGAACCCGAGTCGCATCGAGGTACATTTCCCCGTACTGGCGGCTCGGCGCGATCTCCGACCCGGCGGCAAAATCGTTCCACGAGTCGATCAGAAGCCAGCTCGACCCGGCGGCAATCGCATCGTCCCAGCGGGTTTTGTACGTCTCGCCCGACTTGCGCGGAATCAGCGGCGTCTGGCTGCCGGGTGAGACAACCGAGAGCGAAAGCGCCCCGAGTCCCTTGCCGACGCCCGCCGGAAGCGCCCCGACGACGTTCTCCGAGAGCGGGAAGTTCTTACCGCCGACAAATAGTAGAGTCGCGCCGCCGCACTGCGTCCCCAGCTCTTCCGCGAACCGGCGACGCAAAGAATCGGCCCAGCCGCCCGCCCCGGCGTTCTGAAGGCTTGCGCCGTCGGTGAAGAAGATCGGATAGGCGCTCCCGCCGCCAGGCAGAGAAACTTTTGTCCGAAACTCGGGGGGAACCAGCATCATCCAGCGCCGGACGGCCCGCCAGAGATTCTCCCGGCCTGCGGATGTTGCGAGATCGGGGCGCTGAGCGGTCGGCGCGAGATAGCTGGTGTCGAAGCACGGCGTGATGCTCGGCGCGGCGACGCGCTCCTGATTCAGCTCGCGCAGGGCCGAGACCAGCGTGAGAAGCGTCTTGTCGTCCACTAAAGCCGTGGGCGCGTCCGGGCCGCCTATCTGGGTCAGCGCGGCGTCGATCCCGACCCGCTTCATCGCCGTCATCTCGCCTTTGTGCCACCCGACCCGGTCCGTCGAGAACCACGGCCCCAGCCCCTCGACCGGCTGATCCGCAAAAAGATACTGCCCGCGCTCGGAGAGAACGCCGCGCACCGGGTAGGCCTTGGTGAGATCCGCCTGAAAGAACGGAAGATACCGGGCCAGCACGAGTGGGGGCAGGTTCTCGGGCTTGAAATTGCCGAGCGCGGGCGGCTGATCGCTCACGCCGGGCAGTGGGGCGAGTGTGAGCGGCGTGCTCGTATCGACAGCGCTCGGAGCGTCTTCCGCGCCGGGCAGCGCCAGCCCGTCGCTGCGCCACTCGTTGTTTTTTATCTTGCCGTCGATGGTCGGCGGTGCGGCCAGCGCGAACGCCCGCAGCCCCCCGGACGTTTTTTCATCGAGGCTCAGCCGGGGCCAGGTGGACGGCTCCGAGATGTCCGCACCCGCCGGGAAGGGCAGGATCGCGCCGCCCCGCTTTCGGGTCAGGACGCACGCCGAGAGCACTGTCTCCGGCCCGACATTTTTCCCGTCGAGGCCGAGCAGGTTCCACGGAATCGCCAGCTCCGCCGTGAAGCCCCGGTCTTTGTCGTCGCTACGGTTCAGGGTTCCGTCGATCTCGACCCCGAACTTGACGGTGAACTTGCGCTCGGGTACCCAGTTGCCGCCCTCGCCCTTGAGAAAGGTCATCCCGCCCGCCGCCGAGACCAGCAGCGCCCGGCACGCACCATCGGGCTGACTGGCCGCCCCGCGCCCGGTTCGAATGTACAGCCCGACCGCATCGTCTTCGAGCGGGCTGGAGAACGGCTTGTCGTTGACGCCCCGCACATCCGTGCTGGCGACCTCGAAGGCCGCATAGAGATAGCTCGCATCCCACCCGAGCCGGACCCGCGAGGGGTTCTGGGCCAGAGCGGGCACGGAGAGGGACAGGGCAAGCAAAGAAAAAGCAAATCGGCGCATGACAGTGTGTTCAGAGTCCTGGCAAGCCTGCTGGTTTCCACTCTTTTTGCTATCAAGACGAAGCTGACTGTTTGAGGCAGTCAGCTTCATTTCTTTTATCGTGGCGGATTCGGTGAATTCAAGAGAATTTTAACATCGCCTCTTTCTCCGTAGTAGGTGTCTCGGGTGAAACGCCAAATCTCCCGACCCTCGAACCAAACACGAATTTTGTCGTTGCCATCACTGTCAGTGACCTGGATTTTGACCGTACCCCGACGCGGTGCTTCACCCTGGGGATAGGCATAACCCACACCCTCTGCGGTAGCAGCATTTCCGCTGAATCGGATTGTGTCATCTCTGTCCAGGTTTGACGTAAATCGCACCTCATCGATCTTGTGTCTCGGAGACTGCCCATCGAAGTAGACCCGACCATACATGATGCTTCCCTGGGTCGGGCGGACTCCTCCTGTTGGAATCCGCCAATTGATGCTGGCTTTGACACGGCCCTGTTGTCCACTACCCGTCCGAGAGACGCCAGTAAGGGTTGTCCCGCCGGTAGAGTAGGCGCTCGTAGCCCAGTCGTAGCTGGTGACCACCCGGCTTGCTTCAAGTTCTGCCTGCTGGGGTTCACCAGTTGTTTGTTCTGCCTCCTCGTCACTGACGATGGGCAACGTGCTGAGAAATTCAGACGAATCGGTCGGCGTACTGCTTACTCCACAGCCGAACAGCGAAAGACCGATGATGATGGTCACGATGAAACTCAAAATCCGCATGGGTTTCCTCCGATCAGAAGTCGGAGTGGGGATGCTCCCCACTCCGGCAGGGCGAGTTACCAGTTGGTGAGACTGGTCACTGTTGACAGGGGGCACAGAGGCCCCGGGCTGGTGAATGAGAGTCCACTGCACTGGTATGCGTGATCGCTCCCGAAGGGGTAGTAAACCCCACCGATCCCCATCCCACCGCACTGGCACCCCGGTCCATGACACGACGAACACTCACTGTTCATTTATAACCTCCAGAAGGCCGTGAAAGGCCATCAGTCGCCAGAAACGTGGTTCACTTTTCCAGCGCCAAACTCGGTTATATCAGGGTCGCCCCAAATTGTCAAGGAGCGTCCTCTGCTTGGTGATATATTCTTTCTGGAGGTGTCTGTGGTATTTGGTCAATCAGGGGTTGTGTGGGCAGATCTGTTGCCTGAGAATCGAGAGCAGATCGAAGTTAAAATCGGTATTCTGAATGTGCATCCCGTCTATTCATTGCTTGACGATTCCTCAAAATTGGAGATAGCAAGCACAGCCGAATGGGTGGAAAAATATGACTTTGAGTCAATCTGGCGCATGGGGGATTTACACGGAGGGGCTGTCTATTTTCCTGTAGTGGGGTCTCTGGATGTAATGGAGCGCGGGAATGATGTTTCAAAAATCATTGACTATGTGCGATCTATTTGGGGATTTAATGGTGATTTGCAAAAAATTCTTAGTGATAATGGAGTGAATAATATTAGTGAAGACATATTGGAGTTGTTTGGAAGCCAATTAAAAAAGATCGACTCCATTGGAGAATCTGAAATAATTGCCAACACAAATCGTGTAAAAGATATTGTTTCAGTTGCAAATGATAATAAAACAGGATTATTTCTGAAGATTATTCCTAATTTTGATGTGATTTTATCGAAAGAGATTAATGGCGGTAAAACATTTGGAGAAATTTTGCTGAATTGGTTGAGATATTCTCGGAATGATAATCGGATTACTCCTGCAATTTCTTTTTCAATATTTTTATTGCAAATTTGTTTGGACGAATTGAATATTACACATTTTGGAGAGATTGATAGTTTAAATAAAAGGATATTATTAAAAAAAATTGATATTCAGCGTATTGTAAATGCAACTAATTTATCTAAAGAAACTGCGACTGTTTTATTCAGTAAGATTCAGAGTAATGTTAGTAAAGTAGTAATAACTCAATCTGAAATAAACACATCATCATATTCAATGAGGAAGATAATTGAAATAAGCAAAAAGAATATGATTTTAGAAAAAATTGAAAATGGTAATTTTGTTGAAGATGATCTTAAGCTTGAATTTGAGAAATGTAATTCCCAAATAATTAAAAAAATTAGTAGTAAATCTGGTAGAGTTTTTGAAGTATTAGACATTGATGCTCTACTACAGATGCGGAGAGGGCTAATTGAATTGTCGAGCACTCGTATTTCTAAGCCAAAGAACGCAATTGCTTTTATTGTTCCTAGGCTTGACTCTTCATTTTGGGGTAGATGCTTGGCTGTATGTGAAGAAGAAATGGCAAAGAGAAAACCACCAAAGAAACTAATCGTGTTATCGACAAAATATCATGAAGTTAGCCAATCTGTAAATAAAGAGAAGCAAGCTTTGCGTGATGCGATTAACTTTGCTGATGGGATTATTATTGCATCTCCACACGGTAATACTCCAGAAAGTTTAAAAATTGAATATAATTTGATAAAAGAAAAGAAAATACCTTTATGCTTCCTGTTAGGTATCTCTGAAGATGCCTACGCAACTAGTGAACAAGAATTTGGTAAAATTTCTGTTGATGATTTTTTTTACACTAAGAAACTTGTCGAAGATATGATTAAAAATGGTTGTAATAATCTTATTTTTTTCTGTCATAATCAACTTCCAGTTACGACAAAAAACCGAATTAATGGTTTTAAGGAAGCTATAAAACAAGCAAGAGAGCGTGATTTAGTGATAAATGATGATAATAATAAAGAATACATTATTGAATGTGAATGGAATTTGTCTAAAAGCAGTAAATCAGGAAAAAGATTTAGAAATAGTATCAATAATGAGTTTTTTAAGATGAAAAACGAAAAAGGTTATAAATCAGGGTTTGTTTTTTCTTTAGATAACATTAGTTTTGAATTTTATAAATATATAACAGAAGATTCTTCGGTGAAGAATGAAATTAAAAATTTGTCATTTGATATTGGATTATCAGGATATGGTGATTATCCTGGTGGTGATATGAAATTGTCTGTTTCTCAGTTGTTTTCTGAATTAAAAAAATATCCTGAGAATATTATTATGCGGACCTATAGAATAAATCCTGAAAAATTAGCTATGGAAGCAATAAATGACGTTTTAAATAGAGTCTATGGGGGTAATGAAATTCCGATAAATAAAGTATTCAAGTCTGATGATGATATAGTGAAATATTTTAGTAATTTTTTACAATCAGAAGAGGATTAAAGAGGAGAGGTCAAAGCTCCCGGCGGCCTTCGAGGGCTTGAATGAGCGTCGCTTGATCGGCATAGTCGAGGTCGCCGCCGACCGGGACACCGTGGGCGATCCGGGTGACGCGCGTCACGAGCGGTTTCAGAAGCCTGGAGAGATAGATCGCCGTGGCGTCGCCCTCGACCGACGGGTTCATGGCGAGAATAATTTCCCCGACTTCCACATCGGCGAGGCGCGCGAGCAGCTCCCGGATACGAAGCTGGTCCGGCCCGATCCCCTCCATCGGTGCGAGAACTCCGCCTAAGACGTGGTAGCGCCCCTTGAACTCGCCGGTTCTGTCCATGGCGATCAGGTCGCGGGCATCGGCGACCACGCAGAGGGTCGCGTCGGAGCGCCGAAGGTCGCGGCATATCTCGCATAAATCCTGGTCGGCGAAGTTGTAGCAGCTCTTGCAGTAGCTGATTTTTTCTTTGACCTCGGTGATGGCGTCGGAGAGGGAGCGGGCCTCTTCTTTGGAGAGCCGCATCACGTAGAACGCCAGCCGCTGAGCCGACTTTGGCCCGATGCCGGGGAGCTTTTCGAACTCCCCGACGAGCCGGGCGAGGGGCCGGGCGTAGGAGACCACTGAGGCTAAAACAGTCCGGGGATGTTCAGCCCGGCGGGAATGAGCTTCTTTTGCTCTTCCTCGCGCAGGTCGGCGGCCTTGTCCTGGGCCTGCCCGATGGCGGTGAGGATCAGCTCGGTCAGCCCGGCCACGTCGCTCGGATCGACCGCTTCCGGGGAGATTCCCAGCTCGACAACATCGCCGTTGCCGTTGACCACGGCCTTGATGACGCCGCCTGCGGCTCCCTCGATCCGGGCGTTCTCCAGCGTGTGCTGCATCTTCTCGCCGTCTTCGCGGATTTTCTTCTGGGCGTCCTGAAGCTGGCCCATCAGCCCGGCCATGTTGCCGAGTCCTCCGAAGCCGCCCATGCCGCCGCCTCCCGCGTTGCCGCCTTTGTTGCCGAATCCTTTGAGTGCCATGTCGTTCCTTTCAAGAAGTTAAGTGAGTGTGCGTTTAATCGACGACGATCTCGCCGCCGAAGACTTCGAGTGCGTCCTGGACCAGCGGCTCGGCGAGCGCGACCTCGCGCCTCGCGGTAACCTGCGGGTCTTCCTTCGGCCCACGCGACGGCTCGTCGTGGCGGACCGACCAGGGATTTGGTGCCGACTGCGCCTCTTGCCTCCCCCGGCTCGCAGGCTCGCCACCCCCTCCGGCAAGCGAAGGGGGATACGTCGCGGGTCGCTCGGCGACGCGCGGAGCCGGGCGCGGGGGCGCGTCGTAGCTGCTCGGGCTACCTGGCGCGGGTGGCGCGGAGGTCGGCTGGCCGTCGCGCAGAGCCTGAAGCTTGGCGATGGGGTCGTGCCGCAGCTTGGGCTTCTCGGCGGGCCGCTCGAACTTCATCGAGATCGTCGCTTCTTCTGCGGAAAGCTCGAAGCGGATCGGGACGCTCTCGCCGCAATCCAGCACCATCGCGAGTAGCTTGCGGACGAACTCCAGTTGCTTGGGCTGGTTCATCATCTCAAAGCTCGACGGCGACGAAAACGTGAAGATAATCATCTTCCCGACGACGGCGCTGGGCTGCGCGGAGGCCATCTGCACCGAGGCTTTCTGGCTGACTTCCTTGGCCTGCATCAGAAAACGCGGCCAGGCCCGCTGCACATCGTCGAGCGTGTAGGGCACGGTGTCTGAATCTGTCCCCCGAAGCGCTTCGCCTCGTTCCTCGGCTCCGCTTTCGCCCCCGCCCGGCGGGGGAAGGGGGGACTCGGGTAGGGGAACCTTGGGCGCGGGTTCGTCGCCGCCGCTCAGCGCTCCGGCGATGGGTTCCGGCTCGGGCGCAGGGGCTTCGATCTCTGCAAAGAGCGCCCTGCCTTCGTTCTCCGGCTCTGTCTCCAGCGGGATCGGCGGGAGATCGTCGATCTCGTCGAAGCTGCTCGGCCCTTCCAGCTCGATCCCGTCGTCCTCGCTCTCGCCCTCGCCCGCGAAGTAGGAACTGTCAATGGGTTCGTCTGTGTTTCCCCCGGCCCCAATAATGGGGAGAGTTTCGACCGCGAGCGGCGCAGGCTCTGCATCCTCTCGGGCGCTCGTGCCTCGCTTCCGTTCTCCTTCGGCAAGCGTCTGCCCCCCGGCCCCCAGTAATGGGGGAGATTGCAGTTGGTCTACAGCGTTGTGCTTCGTAGATACCCCTTCGCCTGGGTACCCAGCGGCTGGGTGTTGCGAGGAATAGGCCGGAGGGGTCGGCGGTGACACCGGGGGAGGCACGCTTGCAGGCTCCCCATTATTGGGGCTGGGGGAAACCGTCGTAAACACAATCGGGGCGGTCGAGAGCGGGGCACTGACGCCTTCGCCGAGGTTCATGAGCTTGAGAAACGTCAGCTCGGTGAGAAGCCGGTGCTGGTTGTTCCAGCGCGTCTCGGAGAACGCTTCGTTGAGCACCTCGATGGCTTTCAGAAGCTGCGCCGGATCGAACCGTGCGGCCTGGGGCTGGAGCGACTTCACGTCGTCGGGAGTTAACTCGGACATGACGGCGGGGCCGCCGACGCGAACTAAAAGCAAGTCCCGAAAGTGCGACGAGAGGGTTTTGATTAAAGTTCGGGCTTCTTTTCCGGCGTTTAATATCTGCCCGGCGAGCGCAAAAGCCCCCGGTGCGTCTCTTCGGGCGACGATATCGACCACCAGCGCCAGAGTCTCCCGGTCGAGCGTGCCTAAAACCGTCTGGACCGACTCGGCGTCGATTTTTTCCGGCGAGAACGCGAGCACTTGCTCCAGAAGCGAGAGCGAGTCGCGGTAGCTACCCTCCGCTCCCCGAGCGACCAGCGCGACCGCTTCGTCGGTGTAGGAAACGCCCTCAGTTTCTAAAACATATTTGATCCGCCCGGAGATTTCGAGCAGCGAGCCGCGCTTGAAGTCGAACTGCTGGCAGCGCGAGCGAATAGTGATCGGAATCGACTGCGGCTCGGTCGTCGCCAGAATAAAAACGACGCCCGGCGGCGGCTCTTCGAGAGTTTTCAGAAACGCATCTTTGGCGTCGGAGCTGAGCTGATGGGCTTCATCGATAATAAAGACCTTGAAGCGCAGATCCATCGGGCCATACCCGACGTTTTTTCGAACTTCCTCAATGTCGGCGACGCCCCGGTGGCTGGCGGCGTCCATCTCGATCACATCGACCGACCCGCCCGCCGTGATGGAGAGGCAGGCGTTGCACGCGTTGCACGGCTCGGCGACCGGGCCGCTCCCGCCCTGGCAGTTGAGGGCTTTTGCAAGCAACCGCGCGATGGTCGTCTTGGCCGTCCCGCGTGTCCCGGTGAAGAGATAGCCGTGGGCGATTCTCCCCGACGTGATCGCGTTCTGAAGGGTCCGCACGACGTGCCCCTGCCCGACCACGTCGGCGAAGGTCTGGGGGCGATATTTTCGATACAGCGACTGATAGGCCAAAGCGCTCTATTGTAGCCGATGGGCGGGCATTTGTCACCCGCGCCGGGCAAGAATCTTCCGGGCGAGTTTGCGCACGGAGTCGGCGTCGGCCAGGCCATAGCCAACATCCTGATGCCCGACCCCGAACTCGCGGCTCGCATAGCTCGGGTCTTTGAGGGAAATAATTGCCTGGAGCAGAGCCGTGGGGACATTCTCCCTGTCTGCCTGGAGAATCGCTTCGAGCTGCTTTAGCGCCTGCGGGACATCTTCGTCGCTTCGGAGAGTGAGTTCGAAAAGCAAGTAGGGAATCGCCGCCGCGCCACACGCCAGGACTCTGGCCGCATCGTTGTTGGAAATTACCGCAAGCTCGGCCTCGGGCGGGAGCGGCTCCCAACCCGATCTGCTCAGCGCCTGGGCAGCAGCCCGCCGAACCGGAGTTACCTGCCCGGTCCGCATTCGGCCTGTGAGCAGGGGAATATCAGAGCTGTCGCCGTGTTTTTCCAGCCCAAAAGCGGCCTCAATGTTCACGTCACGGTCCTGAAGCTCCAGAAGCTCGCGAAACAGCGGTGCAAGCTGGGGCGACGACGACTTTGTGCGAAGAGCCTGGGCAACCTCGACCCGAATGGCATCGCGGCGCTTTGTGTCAAAAAGAAGCGTCCGGAACTTCTCCGGCGCGACGTTTGCCGCGATCAGGGCTTCGGCGAAAAACCGGGCCTCTGTGGCATGAGAGTGCGTTAACATCCAGACCTGAGCGTCTGCCATGTCCTGGAGTTCGTCTAAAAGCCACCGGGGATTGGCCCTGGCCTGAGAAGTTAGTGCATCGTGGGCGGCTATCAGGCACTCGGAGCAGTCGCGCAGAGAGAACAAGCTCTCCCGGATTCTCTTGACCGACCTCGGGCCGGGGCTTTCTCCCAGCTCCTTCAGAGCCGCGCAGACAGTCTTCGGGTCTTTGGAGCTGAGCCGCTTATTCTGGAGCCACTCGAACCACATCGTTCTGCCTACTGCCCTTTAGCTTAGCGGCGACGCACGGGCCGTACCTCTTATGGCTGCTGCTTCCGCCCTGACCAGGTTCGAAGCCGACCCGCCGCCGTGACGCTATTTTATCATGCGTCTTTGCCTCTTCTCTGGCATCTCCCCGGTTGCGAGCAACCAACCTTCGTCGGTAGTTGCTCGGTCGCGACGAGAGAGTTTCTCCCCTTCCCTTGCCCCGACGAGTCGGAAATAGGCGAGGGTAAGGGGCGGGGGATGGGTCAGAGACTTACCCGAGGATTTTCTGGAACGGGCCAGAAAGTTCGTCGTCGGTCAGAAGCCGGAAGCGCGACTGGTGAGAGTCGCTACGGACTAAAACCCCGGCTTCGATGGCCTGGCCGTCGTCGCGGGCGGCTTTGATGGCCTCGCCGGGCGTCGGGAGCTTCTCGGCCTCCGTGTCGAAGTCGTCGTCCAGCTTCTCGCGGGGCGGGGCGAGGCGCGACTTTGCCGCTCCCCAGGCTTCCAGCGCGGCATCGAGGGCATCGCTCAAGGGCTTGCCGACGGCGGGCCGGAGAATTTCGAGGGCTTGCTCTTCGGCGTAGTGGGTTCCACCGGCGACCGCAGCTCCGCGCGGAGTCCGAAACTCGCCGTCGTAGCCCAGCACGAAGAGATGGTCGCTCTCGACATCCGCGTTGATCTCCACAAAGATCGCCTTGAACGTCAGCGGGATCGTCTGCGGGTCGTTGTAGGCTTTCTTAACCGCCGGAGACAGCCCGAAGCCGACCAATCGCTGGATGCTCACATCGTCCTCGGAGCGCTGGAAGCCCTCGCGGTGCGCCGAGTCGATAGCGGCGAGCCGGATTCCCTCGACATCGCTCTGGCGGCCCAGTGCGCCCACGGCCAGCCGGTCGTAGACCTCGAAGACCTTGCGCTGCGTCCCCCGGAACGTGAGCAAGAGAATCCCTTCGTCGTAGCTCAGCGCCACCACGGGCGAGCCGTCGCGCAGCCGACCTTCGATGTACTCGTTGCGCTGCTGGACCGCGTTGTTGAAATCGTAAAAATTATAGGACATAGTTTATAATCCCCCCCCCGTCCCCCGTGCAGCACGGGGGCGAAAGCTTGGTTCGCCCCGCGAACGACGCACTGCGGGGGACTGCGGGGGCGCTCAGACCTTTCTCGGCTCTCTGGTCAGCGTCAGGGCGACCGCTTCTCGCAGGGTGGCCTCGTCGATGTCGGAGATTCCTTCGGCGGTGATGATCTTCGCCAGCGGGAGCACTTTGGACGCCCCGCCCGTCGCTGCGTCTAAATCGGCGGCGATCTCCAGAAGTGTGAGGGCTTCCCCGAGGGCGTCGTGCAGCGACATTTTGGTGAACGGGCCTTTGTTGCGGGCGATGTACTCGAACGCGCCGCGAATCTGGGTCGAGCCGGAGCCTGCCGCGCCGTACTCCACCTGCTCGAAACGCGCCCCGCCGCCGTCGTAGAAGAAGATTCTTCCCTCGCCGCGCACTTTGTCGAACGTCGTCAGGATCGGAATGACCATCCCGACGCCCTGCATGGCGGCCATGGCGTTGCCCGCGATCAGCCGCCCGATCTCGTTGAGCTTGCCTTCGAGGCTCATGGGCTGAAGCTGGGAGCGCTCGTAGTACTTGAAGGCGTGTTTCAGGTACCGGACGAACTCCATGGCTTTGGAGAACGACCCGGAGATCGCCATCAGCGTGTCGTCGTCGAGGGGCATGACTTTCTCGGCGCGGTCGTACATGATCGCAAAGCCGCCCGTCGCGCGTCGATCCCCGACGCAAAGAACCCCTTTGTCGAACTTGACGGCGATTACGGTGGTTCCGTGAATTTCGCCGGACGCCAGCCCGTCGGGGGAGTAGCCAGTCAGCGCCGCGAAGTCGCCCCGGCCCGCTTCAGAAAAGACACTCACGCGCTACTGCCCGCTCCGCTGTCGGTAGCGCTCAGCCGTCTTGGGATCGACTTTTTTCATTCGGTCCAGGATGCTGCGCGAGTCGGGCCGCGTGACATCGGGAGCTTTCGGGCCGTCGCCATCGCCGGTCTTGCGAACCGGGTCCATCGGAACCGTCGGGCGGGTCAGCCGGTCGTCCATTTTAAGTTCGTCCATGATATTTCAATCCTCCTCAGGGTCTTCGCCTGCGCCCAGCAGGCCATCGAGTGCGGCGACGAGGGCCGCCGGGGTGTGTACATCGGCGAGGGCTTCGGTCACTACGAGCGGGTCCGCCTCGCCCAGCCGTGCGAGCGCGACTTTTCTTGTCTGGTCGCCGTCGGTGAGCGACATTCGGCTCCAGGTCACCGACTGCACGGCCTCCGGGAACCGGCATGCGGCGATCCCTCGCGCAATGGCCCGTGGCGAGCCTGCGGGCGGATTCTTAAGCGCGATTTGAACGTCGGCGTCGGTGACGATTCTACGCACCCGGCCTTCTTGCTCCAGCGCCAGGTACAGCCCCGCGCCCGGATCGACGTTGTGGTACTCCAGGTCCAGGCTTTTGAGGTACGGATCGCTCCAGCTCAGCCCTTCGGCCTCGCGGAACTCGTTTAAGAGCGCGTACTTTGCCGCCCAGTCCAGGGTGTCGGAAAGCCCCAGCGGATCGCTCTCTAATTTATCCAAAACGTCCTTCCACTCGGCAAGAACTAAATCGGTCTCGGGCGAGAGTCCGGTGAGCTTTTCTCTGGCAGCTAACAAATAGACCCGCTGGATGTCAACGGCTCCGATGCTCCCGCCCGACGCCCGCTTCACCTGCCACTTGAGACTCTGGTCTGCCGAAATTTGCTTGACGGCAGCCACCGGGTCGGCCAGCGCGACCAAACTCGGGTCGGGCCGCCAGCCCTGTTCTAAAAGCCGCAGAAGTAAAAGTGTCGTGCCGCACTTGAGCAGAGTAGCCACTTCGCAGAAATTGGCGTCGCCGCAAATAACATGGAGTCGCCGGAAGCGCCGGGCGTCGGCGTGGGGTTCGTCGCGGGTGTTGATGATCGGGCGATTGTAGAGCGTGTCCACCGACGCGATGGCCGAGAAAAAGTCAGCGCGCTGCGAGAGCTGGAAATTGGCATCGGGGGCACCGTTCTCGCTACCGACCTTGCCCGCGCCCGCAAAAATCTGGCGGGTGACAAAGAACGGCAATAAACTCTGAATAACGTCGTCGAAGGGGATGTTTCGGGCGAATAGATAACTCTCGTGGGTGCCGTAGCTTGCGCCATGGAAATCGGTGTTGTTTTTGTACAGCGCGACGGGAGTTCCACCCAGTTTTTTGCTTCGGCGCTCGGCCAGGGTCTGCATCCAGGTCTCCCCGGCGCGGTCGTGGGCGATCAGCTCGGTGAGGCTTGTGCACTCGGGCGTCGAGAACTCGGGGTGGCCGTGGTCGTTGTAGAGCCGTGCGCCGCTGGGCAGAACCCGGTCGGCGCGCACCTCGATATCGGTGGAGTGGGGCGCACCGCGCTGCTCGAACTGGGCATCGGACGGGTCGATAGAGAGCTGGCTGACCGTGAAGCCACGCACGTCGCGGCGGGGATGCTCGCGGGAGTAGTCCCACTTTCCGGCGATGCACGGCGGCGGGCAGCCCTGCACGAGGTAGGTCGCCTCGGCAACCAGGTCTTGCGCTCCCTTGCCCTCGACCCAGATGCCGTACTCTGTCTCGATCCCGATCATCAGGACTTCATTCTACCCCCGCCGAAAAAAACGCGCCCTGCCCGAAGGAGCAGAGCGCGTCGTACCCATCCCCAACCCCCAGTAACTTGCCCCCCAGCCCCCGGTAACGGGGGAGTTCCCCCCATTACTGGGGGTCAGGGGGTAAACACAAAGGGCGGGTCGATCAGCGCTTGCGGCGCAGGCGCAGGGCGAGCGGGGCTACCAGACCCAGCAGACCGAGCGTCCCCGGCTCCGGAGCCGCCGAGACCGGGGCGCGGAACCCGACGCCATTCACGCCCACAAGCTGGTTTCCCCCTTGAAGGCCGTCGCTGGCACCCGGCACGTACGAGAACGCGAACGTGGTCGGGAGGCTGTTGAAGTAGGTCACAACGTTGCCCGCCGTGCCGCTGAACGGGACATTGGTCGTGCCGGTGCCGACGTTCCCCGCGAGGCTGACGGTGCTTCCCGGCAGAGTCTGGAGAATCGCGCCACCGGGCGACGTGACGGTCAGCTCATCCTGCCAACCGATGACGCCTGCCGAGCTGACATCGATGTCCAGCATCGTGAACGAGCTGGCCCACGGCCCCGGAACGGTCGGCGCGTTGCCGAACGTGACGTTGAAGTCGATGCCGTCGGTCGCGGCGCGAAACCCGGCAGAGCCATTGGGGTCACCCATGAGCATGATAAGTGAGTTCGGGGTGCCTCCCTGCGTTCCGAGGCTGTACCAGGCGTTGGTACCTGAACGGGGCGTCAGAGTCACTGTGAACGGAATGACTTCGTCGCCGGTGGTGTTGCCCGTGAACGACTGACCGCCCGACGGTATCGAGAGGTAGCCGTTGTTGATACCCGGCACGATGATTCCGAGTGTGGTCCAGTCGATGTTGATATCTGCCTTTGCGGACGTTGCCCCGGCGATGAGAAGCGCCGATGCAATTGCCAACAAGGAGAAATTCCTGCTGCGCATCATGAGATTTGTGTTCCTTCCAGCATCGGAACGGTTTTCCGAGCCTGCTCTGAAGTATCGGAACCTGAAATTAAACCCAAAGACAAGTAATTACCGATTGGAAAAATAAATTACCGGGTTTCTGTGGTAGGAGGCTTGAGTTCGTCCGCGCCGACGCCCAGCCGGTGTATTAAAAGAAGGTCTTCAAACGCCTGAAGCCGACGAATCAAAATATCGACGCCCGCTACCGACGACGCATCGAAGTCGATGCGAAATCGAGCGGTGTTTCGGCTGCGGCTCGAATGGGTCTGAATCCCTAAAATAAACGTTTTTGACTCGGAGAAAACCGAGGTGACATCGGTGAGAAGCCCGGTTCGGTCCACGGTCTCGAAGATCAGGCCGGTGTTGTAGCGGGCGTTCTCCGAGGCCGTCCAGTCCACTTCCACCAATCTCGGGCGCTCGGCATCGTCGCGCCGCCAGTGCGCGACATTGTTGCAGCCTTCGCGGTGGAGCACCATTCCCTTGCCCCGGCTGACATAGCCCACCACGGGGTCGCCGGGCAGCGGCAGGCAGCACTTGGCCCGGCTGATCGCCACGCCATCGACGCCCCCGGCGGCAATCGCAAGCTTGCCCTGTTCCTCGCCCGTGCGCCGGGTGATCTTGAGGCCGCCTTCGTCGTGGTCCTCGGGCCGCAGCTTGTTGACCACCGTGCCCAGCGCGATATCCCCGAAGCCCACGGCGGCCAAAAGATCGTCGCCTGTGGTTTTATTGAACGTCTGGGCGATCTGAGTGAGCCGTTTATGGTCTTTAAGCGGCTCCGTCGAGAGTCCCAGGCGCTGAAGTTCTTCTAAAACCGCCCGTCGTCCCAGCTCGACGCTCTCTTCGTGCTTTAACTTTCGGAAATAATTTTTTATTTTCCCCCGCGCATGACTGGATTTGGTGAAACTGAGCCAATCCAGCGATGGATGCGCCTGAGGGCGGGTCAAAATTTCAATAATATCGCCATTACTCACAATGTGGTTGATTGGGACCATCTTGCCGTTGACTTTTGCCCCGTAGCAGTGTTCTCCGACCCCCGAGTGAATCCGAAAAGCCACATCGACCGGTGTTGCGCCGCTTGGCATGTCGATCACGTCGCCTTTGGGCGTAAACACGAACACCTGATCCGAAAACAGGTCGTTGCTCGCCCGCGAGAGAAACTCGGAGCTATCGCGGGAATCCTGCTGCCACTCGAAGAGCTGCTGGCGCAGAAACGCCATCTTCCGCTCGAAATCGTCGCGCCCGGCACGGGCTTCCTCGCCGCGCTCTTTGTAGGCCCAGTGCGCCGCTACCCCGAACTCTGCCGTCCGGTGCATCTCCATGGTTCTGATTTGAACTTCGAGCGGCTCGCCACGCGGCCCATAGACTTTTGTATGTAAACTCTGGTACAGATTCGACTTTTTCTTGGCGATATAGTCATCGAATTTATTGGGAATGGGCATGTATACATTGTGAACGATTCCCAGCGCGGCATAACACTCCGAAATAGAATTGGTGACTACTCTCAGGGCTGTCAAATCAAAAATATCCGTGAGGCTCAGCTCTTGTTGGCGCATTTTGTTGAAAATGCTCCACAGATGTTTGGGACGACCGCTGATCTCCGGGGTTAAACCAACCTCCGAGAAGCTTTTTTTCAGTAAATAGGTTGCGTCCTGAATGTCTTTTTCGCGCTCTTTTCGGCTACGGGCAAGCTGCTCGCTTAGATTTTTATAGTCGTCGGGGTACAGCTCTTTAAACGCGAGGTCTTCCAGCTGCCACTTTACCTGCCAGATTCCGAGGCGGTGGGCGAGTGGTGCAAAGACCTGCATGGTCTCTTCCGCGACTTTTTTGCGGCGCTCTTCGGAAAGTCCGGTGAGCGTCCGCATGTTATGCAGGCGATCCGCGAGCTTTATCACCATGACGCGCCAGTCGCGGGCCATAGCAAGCAGAATTTTACGCAGATTTTCTGCCGAGGAGCGTGCTTCCAGTCGTTTTTTCTGTTTTTTCTGCTCGGCCAGCGCGTCTTTTTCTTTTTTCTCGGCGGCTTCTCGCGCAGCAGCCGCAAGTTCAGGGGCTGTTCGCTCGAAGTCGGCTAATTTTAACTTGGTGACGCCATCGACCAGCGTCGCGATTTCTTCGCCGAACGCGTCGGCGATGTCTTCCCGGCTCGTGCGACAGTCTTCGATCACGTCGTGGAGGAACGCGGCGGCGATGCTCGGAGCGTCCATTTCGAGATCGGCTAAGATTGCTGCCACCTCGACCGGATGGGTGATGTACGGCTCGCCTGATTTTCGCAGGGTCGGGGTCGGCTCGGGCGGCAGCGACGGGTCTTTCGGGTAGGTCCAGTTGTGCTTCTCGGTCGCGTAGTCGTGGGCGCGGCGTAGCAAGGCGAGGTCGGCGCTCGGATGATAGCGCCGGACACGGGTCAGAATCGATTCGAGCGTGGCCGCCATGGGGGTTGGTGAGGGTTATTATCGGTGCAAACCGCGTCGTTGTCAATCGCGCAACCAACTCTTTTGCTCCGGTGTCAAATAAAAAGTAAGCCGATGAAGACCTGCCCGGACTGCCATGCTCCGAACCCGCCGCGCCTGACGAAGTGTTATGCGTGCGGTGTCCGGCTCGACTCTCGCCCGAAGGCCGCGCCGCTGCCGGGCGAGGGGACGTACCCCTGTTTAAGCTGTGCGGGCCTGGTTCCGCTGCACCTGAAAGACTGCCCGCACTGTGGCCGCCTTGCGCCTTCGCTCTCTCCGGCGCACAAGCCCGCAGGTCCGCTCAGGCGTGTCGAGCCGCCGGGCTGGAGCCGCCTGAGTCTCCCCGATGGCACGGTTCTTTTGCGTCGTCGCGCCTGGGGCAGGCTCAGCCGGGACTTCTCGTTCTGGCTCGGCGGGGCGGGAGTCGCGACCTACGTGCTGGGCTTCGGGCTGGCTTCGCTCGCGCTTCGGCTCCACGCGCCCGGCGTAATGTTCGTAGCCGTGCTGCCCTTTGCCCTGCTCTTCGTGCTCTGGACTCTCTGGACGATCTGGGGCCGGGAAGAGCTGCGCCTCGGGCCGAATTACTTGGAGCGCAGGCTCGGTCTCTGGGGCTGGCAGTCGAAGAAGCGCCTCACGGACGCCGCCCTGGTCGTGCGGCCCAACTTTCGGGCGCGGCGCTTCGAGGACTGGTTCGATCTCATCGCGGTCGGGCGCGGCGGCTCGCTCCGGCTGGAGACGGGGATGGTTCCGATCCGCACCTCGCTGCTGGGGTTCGACATCGAGCGGGACCGCACCCTTCCCGCCGAGCTGGTCTTCCTCACTGACCTCGTGGCCGAAGTCACCGGCTGGAGCGTGACGGCGAGCGTTTAGTCGCCGGGGAAATAGACCCACAAATCAGGACGACCGATGTTGCAGTGGACGGCCCGCGAGAGAAAGCTGCCGCTCGCCCACGAGAGATACAGCGCCGTCCGGAGAAGCTGCCAGCCGCCGACCACACGGACTTTTTTGCCAGACTCCAGCGCCCGGATGCGGGAGAGTGCCGAGGGAATCGGGTGGAAGATCGCTTCGACCAGAGCCGGGCGCTCGGGTTCGTCGTCCTGGAGCCGGTCCAGCTCGGCGATGGCCGCTTTGAGCGCCTCGGGCGGAACTCCCGAATCCAGGGCGAATCGGTCGGCGGCAAAAACGGTCGGTCGGCTGAGCGTGGGCAGGACCAGCACTCCGAGAAACGACCAGAGCGTGCTCAGCGCAACGAGTTTTGTGAGTGTCAGATTCGGGTAGGTGAGCGCCAGAGCGAAGCCGACCGTGTTGAAGAGAATCGCCAGCGCGACACCACGGGTGCGAGCGCCGCTACTTTGTACAAAGCTACGCCGGAGAACCTGGATCGCGAGCGTGTCGGGCGAGAGTTCGGTGCGCCAGGAATCGGGCAGGACCAGGCTATTTCCCGACCAGCCGCCCACAAAACCCGCGTCGTTGGAGCGGAGAAACGTCAGCTTTGGGATGGGTCGGTCTTTCAGAAACGGATGAGCATGTAGAGCTTCTCGTTCACTCCGCGTGATCGAAGCCGTTCGAATTCCGGCGAGTAACTGGGCTATAAACTGCTGAAAAAACAACAAAATGCCCTGAAGTCCAATAAATAGAATTAGTTTTCCAGGTAAACTTAGAATTTTTTGAACAAAAAATAAAAATAAACTGATGAGAAGACCCTGAAGCAGTACGCCCCGAGTCCAGCGCCCAAGAAAGCTTGGGAAAGTCTCGCCGCCAGGCAGCCTCCCGAATCGCTCCGGCAGAAAAAATCCGCCAAGCAGATCGAATGGGAGGCTTCCCAGAACTCGGATCAGCGCCAGTGTGAGAATCGAGAGGTCGAGGGGTTTCCAGAGAAGCCAGGCTGAGATCAGCACCCAGAACCCGACGTTGGAGATTCCCAGAAAGAGCCGGGTACGTGCGTAGGTAAGCGAGGTCACGCCACGCCCTAACGCTCTCGGGCCGGGTTGCGTTCCCCAGGTCAGGTGAGCATGTCCAGGATCAGGCCCGCCGCGCCGTAGATTCCGGCGTCGTCGCCCAGGGTCGCCGGGACGATCTCGCAGGCGTCCAGGAGGGTTTTGATGCCGTTGGCTCTTGCGCTGCGCCGGATCGGGTCCAGAATTAGCTCGCCCGAGAGCGCGACGCCTCCGCCGATGACGACTTTCTCCGGGGAGAGCAAATTAACGACGGACGCGACTCCCAGGCCGACGTAGTAGCCAGTTTCCTCGAAGACTTCGATCCCGACGCTGTCTCCGGCTTCGGCGGCATCGGCGATATCTTTCGGCGTGAGCAGACGCCAGCGGCCTTCGTGCAGCTCCGAGAGCGTGGTCTTGCGGCCCTGGCTGATCTTGCGCTGCGCCCGCTCGACGATGGCCCCGATCTGGCCCATGGACTCCAGCGAGCCGTACGCCGCCGTCCCGCCGCGCTCGCCCGCCGCGACGATGATATGGCCCAGCTCACCGCCGCCGCCCGTGGAGCCGACCCAGAGCTTGCCGTCCAGAATCAAACCGCCGCCGACGCCCGTGCCCAGCGTGATCATGACCATGGTGCGCGTCCCCTGGCCGCCGCCGAAGCGAAACTCGCCCAGCGCCGCGACGTTGGCGTCGTTGCCCATGAGGGTCTTGATGCCTAATTTTTCTTCGAGCTGCGGTCCCAGAGAGACCTCGGCCCACGGAATTCCGTCCTCGTAGAAGTTGGGGGTCCAGAGAATTCTCCCGCCCGACGGATCGATGTGGCCGGGGACGCCGATCCCAAAACCCGCAATCGAGTCTTTGCCTATCCCGGCGTCGGCGATGGCTTCTTCGGCGGCGGCAACGATCTGCGAGATGGTTTCCTCGACGCCTTCCATGGCGTGGGACGGCGCACGCCCGTTGCCGAGCATCTTCCCGGAGCGGTTCATCACGGCGGCGCGAACATTGGTTCCGCCCAGGTCGGCGGCGAGAATCAGCGGGGCATCGGGTCTAACTTCCATCGGCAACATCTTACGCCGTGGAGACGCTCGGGCGCAAATAATCCAATAAATGTTGCACAAACCCTGTGAACTTAATGTTTACCCTTGATTTTTCCAGGTTGTTCCCCTACACTGTCGCTCAGTGGGTGTGCAGTGGGGTTCCCGTGGAGAGCCAGGGAGGCGTGTGCCCAGAAAGGGATAATCCAGACTCGTGTCGTTCCGTGGTGAAAATTTCCATAATCTGGATGATAAGTTTCGGATCATTATACCTTCGGCGTTCCGCGATGAGCTGAACGGCAAGGGCGTTTTGACCCGAGGCTGGAATGGCTGTCTCTTTTTATACCCTGCCGATAAGTTCGATGCCATCGAGACCGAGCTTTTCAGCCAGCCGATGCTCAACCAGGAAGCCATGGACCTCAAGCGCTGGTTCATCGGGTCCGCAGAAGATGTCAATATCGACGGCCAGGGCCGAATGACCGTCCCGGAGCGACTGAGGCCGCTTGCCCGGATCTACAAAGAAGTGGTGAGCGTCGGGACCGGAGACAAGATCGAGCTGTGGGGCCGCGAGGCCTGGGACGACTACACGCGCCAGCAGTCGCAGGAGCGGCTGACGCAGGCGGCCATCGCGACCGGACTCGGGAGACTGTCGCCGTGAGCTACCACACGCCCGTGATGCTCGCCGAGTGCCTCGAAGCGCTCAGCCTCGGGCCAGACAAGACCATTTTGGACGGAACGCTGGGCGGGGGCGGCCACTCGGCCTCGATCTCCGAGCACCTCGGGCCGGGCGGAACCCTGATCGGCCTCGACCAGGATCCCGACGCACTCGACGCTGCCGGAAAGCGCCTGGAGAGCGCACCGTGCCAGGTGAAGCTCGTTCGGAGCAACTTCGAGAATATCGAAGCTGCCCTCGACGAATTAAAAATAACCAGGGTTGACGGAGTTTTACTGGACCTCGGGGTCAGCTCCTACCAGTTAGACACGCCGGGCCGGGGCTTTGCGTTTCGGAGCCAGGGACCGCTCGACATGCGGATGAACCCGGAGACGGAGGAGAGCGCCGCCGAACTTTTGATGCGTCTGAGCGAGAAAGAGATCGCGACCATTCTGTTCGAGTACGGCGAAGAGAATCGGTCTCGGAGAATCGCCGCCGAGATCGTCCGGGCCAGGCCGCTCAAAACCACGGAAGACCTCGCCGACGCCGTGCGCCGCGCGATGCCCGGCGGAACCCGGCCCGGTCAGGTGCATCCGGCCACAAAAACGTTTCAGGCCGTGCGGATCGCGGTCAACGACGAGTTAGGCGTTCTGGAGCGCGGGCTTCAGGCATCTGTGAACCGACTGAATCCGGGCGGGCGGCTGGTGGTACTGAGCTACCACTCGCTCGAAGACAGAATTGTAAAAACGACGTTCAACACGCTCTCGGGCAAGCGGGAGGGAAGCGACTTCCCCGACACCGCCCCGCTGCCCGAGCCGACGCTGACGGTTTTGACAAAGAAACCGCTCGGGCCGACCGACGACGAAGTGCGACGCAATCCGCGTGCCCGAAGCGCCAGGCTACGCGTCGCGGAGAAAAAATAAGAACGTGCGATCTACGAGTCGCAGAGGTTGAGGAGGAAGGAAATTTAAAATGGTTGCCGAGAAACCGACGCGCACCAAAGCGCCCGCCACGACGCCCCGAATTCGGGAGAGCCACCGCCCCGCTCCGGCTCCCTCCGGCCCGACGCGCCAGACGAAAAAAATGGCCGTCGCGCTGTTTTTAAGTACATTTCTAACGACGCTCGTGGTGCTCTATCTCACCGAGCACGCCGGGGTCCAGAGCAATCAGCTAAGGCTCACCCGGCTGGAGCGCGACGTTCATAACAGCGAGCAGGCCGTCAAGGACCTGGATCGCGAGATCTCGACGCTACAGCTCTCGGTGCCGGTGGGCGATTTCGTCCACGCACGCGGCATGGTCCGCACCGGAACCGACCTGAACGTCGTCGAGGTGGAGAGCACGCCGTGAAGCCACGCCCGCCCTCGGCAGCCATCGCCCGGCGCGCCCGCGCTCTGGGCGTGCTGGGCATCCTGGCATTCGTCGGGCTTGCCGGGCGACTGGCCTATCTCCAGCTTTACCGCCATTCTCACTTCGTCCAGGAGGCCGCCAAAGCCCGCAACGGACGCATCACCATCGCGGCGCGGCGCGGCGGGATCATGGACCGCAACGGGATTTATTTAGTCCACGACCGGCTCGCCTACGAAGTCGTGATGGACCCCAACTCGTGGTTTGCGCCCCGCGATGCGAAGGACAAAATGTCTACGTCCGAGGCCCGAAAAGCGCTCTGCCTCTCGGCTCTGCGGCGTCTGATGCCCCAGGCGCACGTCGATGCGTTGCTTTTGCGTCGTCCGCTGCGCCCCGGCAAGAAGAACCCGAAGCGGCTGATCACCTACGATCTGGGCAAGGTCACGCCCGATGTCGCCGAGAAGCTCAAGGCGGCGAAGCTGCCGGGAATCGGGCTGATCGAGTCGGGCTGGCGTAGCGCCCTCGACGGCAGCCTGGCTCCGCACATCGTCGGGTTCACCAACAGCAGCGGCGCGGGCCTCGAAGGGCTGGAGCGACGGCTCAACGGCACGCTCGGCGGAACCCAGGGCGTCCGCGAGGCCGAGTTCGACACCAAAGGCTCCGGGCCACGCGTGCTCCAGCCGATTCCGGGGACGATCCGCGTGGACAAGCCCGTGATCGACGGAAAAGATGTCCAGCTCACTATCGACGCTCGGGTTCAGAAGCGCACCCAGGACGTGCTGACCGAGACCTGCAAAACGCATAAGGCCGAGTCGGGTTCCGCCGTTGTGCTGGACCCACGGACGGGCGAGATCGTCGCGCTGGCCTCCTACCCGACGTTCGATGTGAACAAATATGCCTCGGCGGCTCCCGGCTCGCGGCTCAACCGGGCCGTGGTGATTCCCTACGAACCCGGCTCGACCCTGAAAGCCATGACGGTCGCCGCCGCGCTGGAGTCGGGCGTGGTCAATCCCGACCGGCACTTTTTCTGTACAGGCTCTCTAAAAATCGGAAGCAACACGATCCACTGCGCCAGCCACGGCGGTTCGTCCGCGCACGGCGATGAGTCTCTGCTTGATGTCATTCGGACTTCGTGCAACGTCGCGACGGCCCAGTGTGCGTTTAAATTAAGCAAGCCCCGGCTCTTCGAGTATTTGAAGCGCTTCGGCCTGACTCAATCGACTCGCTCCGGGCTGCCGGGCGAGCACAAAGGCCAGCTCACGCCGCCGTCCACCTGGTCGCAGATCAAGCTGGCGAACGTGGGCTTTGGCCAGGGGATCGCGGTCACGCCGCTCCAGCTCGCGGGAGCCTACGGAGTCTTCGCCGACGGCATCTGGCGTCAGCCGCACATCGTGAAAGCCTACGTCCCGGCGGGTTCGCAGACGCCCGAGCCGGTGAAAAAATCGAGCGAGCGACGCGTCGTCTCGCCCGAGACCGCCCGGCAGATGCGCAAGATGCTCGCCGCCGTCGTCGAGCGCGGGACGGGCCGAAACGCTCGCCTGACGGGGTACACGTCGGGGGGCAAGACCGGCACCGCGCAGATCGCCGAGGGCGGGCGCTACGGCGGAAAGTACGTCGCGAGTTTTGTCGGGCTGGCCCCGCTCTCGGACCCGCAGCTTGTGGTTCTCGTTGCGATTCGTGACCCCAAAGGCAAGGAGCACTACGGGGGCGAGGTCGCCGCGCCCGCGTTCCGCCAGATCGCCGAGGATGCACTGCTGCTGATGCGTGCCCCGCAAGACCGACACAGCCTCGCGGCGGACCGGACGCCCGTGAAGGAAGGCTCTGCGGCGTTTGCCGAGTAGAATGGACGCATGAAGACACTCTCGCAGCTCGCCGCTGCTCTTTCTGGTGCCTCCGTCGTGGGGGAAGATGTCGCGGTTTCGGGCATTCGGTTCGACTCCCGCCAGGTGAAGCCCGGCGATTTGTTCGTCGCCATGCGCGGAATCCCCGTGCCCGGCAAGACCCCGCTCGACGGCCACGACTACCTCGCGGCGGCTATCGAGAAAGGGGCGGTTGCCGTGGTGATCGAGACCGACCGCGTTTTTGATTTAAGTGTCCCGAAGCTTGTGGTGAAAGACGCCCGCATTGCTCTGGGAGCGCTCTCGGCGGAGTTTTTCGACCAGCCATCCCAGAAGTTATTCGTCGCAGGCGTCACCGGCACCAACGGCAAGACCACGTCGGCGCTGATGATCGACTCGATTGCCCGCGCTGCCGGAGACATCACGGGCGTCATTGGAACCATCGGCGTTACGATAAACGGTGAGAGCTCCGAGACGCCGGGAGAGCGCACCACGCCCGAGGCTCCCGATCTTCAGGAGCTTCTCGCGCGGGTCGTCGCGGTGGGCGGAAAGAGCGCGGCGATGGAAGTGGCCTCGAACGCCCTGACCTCGGGCCGGGTCTCGGGGATTTTGTTCGATGTCGGGATTTTTACCAACCTGACGCAGGACCATCTGGATCTGCACGGCACCATGGAGGACTACCGCGACGCCAAGGGGCTGCTCTTCACCGACTGGGCGGACGACGCTCGCGCCGCCGGGAAGACCTTCACCGCCGTGATCAATAGCGACGACGAGTACGGGCCACACTACGCCAATATCACCCGTGCCGCGCGGCGGCTGACCTGCTCGCCGTCGGGTGGGCGGGCGGACCTCTCGGTGGAGAGTTTGGAGCTTGCCGTGGACTCGCTCTCGTTCACGGCGAAGACCCCGATTGGCGACATTCCGGTGCGCCTGCCGTTCGGCGGGACGTTCCAGGCTGCAAACGCGCTCGGAGCCGTCGGGTACGGGGTCGCGCGGGGCCTCTCACCCGAGGTGATCGCGGCGGGGCTTGCGAGCTGCCCGCCCGTCCCCGGACGATTCCAGCCGGTAAGCGCGGGGCAGGAATTCGCAATTCTGGTGGACTACGCCCACACCCCCGACGGCATCGAGAATGTCTTGAAAGCCGCCCGCCCGCTCACGCCCGGAAAGCTGATTATCGTGTTCGGCTGCGGCGGCGATAGAGACAACACCAAGCGCCCGAAGATGGGGCGTCTCGCGGAGCTGTTTTCGGACATCGCGATTGTCACCAGCGACAACCCGCGCACCGAAGACCCCGAAAAAATCGTCGAGATGGTCCTGCGCGGCTTCGAGGGCGACCAGCCGTGCGACGTAAGAAAAGAAACCGACCGCCGAAAAGCCATCGCGCTGGCGGTTTCGCTGGCGCAGAAGGGCGACACGGTTGTCATCGCGGGCAAGGGCCACGAGGACTATCAGATTCTGGGCACGGAGAAAATCCATTTCTCCGATGTCGAGGTCGCCACCGAGGAGGTTCAGCGTGGTTAGACCCATCCCCCCTGCCCCCTTCCCTTCCGTTTTTCCGACTTCGTCGGCGGAAGGGAAGGGGGTGACCCCAGACTCAATCCCTCTGTCTCCCCTTCCCTCGCCCCGACGAAGTCGGAAAAAGGCGAGGGCAAGGGGTTGGGGGATGGGTCATGCTTAACCCGCTGACGCTTTCTCAGGTCGCCGAGGCCACGGGCGGGAAGCTCGAAGGCGACGGCACCTTAATTTTCACGTCTGTTTCGACGGACTCGCGGAGCATCGAGCCGGGGGCGCTGTTCGTCGCGCTGATCGGCGAGAGCTTCGACGGACATCAGTACGTCGCGCAGGCACTGGCGAAAGGCGCGGTCGCTGCCGTTGTTTCGGTGCCGATGGACGGGATTGCCTGCGTCGAGGTTTCCGACACGCTTCGGGCGCTGGGCGACATCGCCCGAGAGAGCCGCGAGGGATTTACCGGCCCCGTGATCGGCGTCACGGGCAGCGTCGGGAAGACCACGACCAAGGAGCTTCTGGCACTGGCGCTGAGTCCACTCGGCGGGATCCACAAAACTCCGGCCAACCTCAACAACGAGATCGGGCTGCCCCTCACGATTCTCTCCGCCCCGCCCGAGACAAAGGCACTGGTTCTGGAGCTGGGCATGCGCGGCCTCGGGCAGATCGCGACGCTCTGCGCCATTTGCTGGCCGACCGTCGGCGTGATCACCGGGATCGGGATGAGCCATGTCGAGCTTCTTGGGAGCCAGGAGAACATCGCCACGGCCAAGGGCGAGCTTTTCGAGGCGCTGGACCCGAAAGGGCTGGGGGTCTACCCGGCCACCGACGGCTTTGCATCGGTTCTGAAAGGCAAGCTTTTTGCCCCCGCGCTGACGGTTGCTATCGACGCCGACGCCGATGTTCGCGCAACGGACCTGGTTTTCTCCGGCGGGGGCTGGGACGCGCAAGTCACGAGTCCGTGGGGAAGCGTCGCGCTCCGGGTGCCGTCGCCGGGCAGGTTCAATGTCCAGAACGCCCTGCTCGCTCTTGCGGTTGCGGGAAATCTCGGCGTGGACCTGAAAGCGGCAGCCGAAGCGATTGGGACGTACCAGCCCGGCGCGATGCGGCTGGAAACTCTGGTCTCGTCGGTCGGTGCGATGGTTCTCTCTGACTGCTACAACGCCGCGCCCGACTCGATGGCCGGGGCGCTCGAAACCCTGATGCAGGCCGAGCCGGGCGAGGGCGGCAAGCGAATCGCGGTTCTGGGCGAGATGCGCGAGCTGGGCGAGTACGCCGACGAAGGCCATGCGCTGGTCGGGCGTACCATTGCGAAGCTCAAGCCCGAGATGCTGATCTTAGTCGGCGACGAAAAAATCCGAAAGATGAGCGCGGCGGCGATTGCGGGTGGGTTTTCGCCGGAGCACCTGCACTACTTCGCCACGAGCCAGCAAGCGGCCTCGGGCGTGAAGTTCATCGTGCAAAAAGGAGATGTTGTTTTAGTGAAAGGCTCGCGCGGAATCGCCATGGAATCCATCGTGGAGGCACTTCTCTCGTGAAATTTCCCCCGGCCTTGTTTATTTGCCCCCCAGCCCCCAGTAATAGGGGAGCTTATGGGGACTGGTCCCCCCATTACTGGGGGTCAGGGGGCAGAGCTGACACACCATGACCCAGTTTGCGATAGCGTTTCTGATCGCGCTGGCGGCGCTTCTGGCGCTGGGTCAGCCGGTGATTGCTTACCTGCGCTCGAAAAAAAGTGTCCAGCCGATCAGCCCGGACGCGCCCGAGAAGCATCGACGCAAGCACGGAACCCCGACCATGGGCGGGGTCTTGATTCTCGGCGCGGTGACGCTCGCGGTTCTGGTCTCTCTATCTCTGGGAAGCTTCGAGCGGGTCCAGAAAATCAAGCTGTTACTGGTTGTCGGTGCATTTTTAGGCGCTGGTGTCATTGGGATTTTAGATGATCTCGGGAAAGCGCGTAAAAAAGAGAACAAAGCCGGACTTTCGGAGCGAGCAAAGCTTGCTTTTCAATTAATTGTGGCAGCCGGGTTTGTTTTTGGATTGACTCGGGTCGAGCAGGCGGGAATTACCACGGTTATCTCGCTGTTCGGGCATGTTTTCGACCTCGGAATTGTTTATTATGGGCTGGCGGTTCTTTTCGTAATGGGGTTCTCCAACGCCGTCAACTTCACCGATGGGCTGGATGGGCTGGCGTCCGGGACGACCCTGATCGCGACGATTGCACTCGGAGTGGCGTGTGGGCTGGGGGCAATGTTTCAGGAAGCGCTGGTGATCTGGGGCGCACTGGCAGGCGCGTGCGCGGCGTTTCTCTGGTTCAACAGCTACCCGGCGCGGGTGTTTATGGGCGACACCGGCTCGCTCGCTTTGGGCGTCGGGGTGGCGGCAGGGGCGATCATCGCCAAGCAAGAAATTTTGGTGCTGGTGGTCGGGCTGATTTATTTACTGGAAATCTTCTCGATGCTGATCCAGCGCTATGTCTTCAAGTTCCGACGCATAAAACACGGGCTGGAGTACGCCCAGAACAACCGGGTGTTTCGACGAGCGCCGCTGCACCATCATTTTGAAGAGTTAGGCTGGCACGAGACGCAGGTCGTCGGGCGGTTTTATGTCTTAGGGCTGATCTTTGCGGCGCTCGGGCTTCTTCTGGCCCCGCATCTCGGGGTGACTCGGTGACGACGGTGATCGGTCTGGCGGCGACGGGTGTCGCGGTGGCACGCGTGCTCGCCCGGCGCGGCGAGCGCGTGACGGTACTGGATTCGAAAGAGCGTGCGGCGCTGGACCCCGCGATTCTCTCGGAGCTGGAAGGGCTGGGCGTCTCGGTTCTCACGGGGGAGAGCCTGCTTCCCGAAGAGACCACGCTGGTAATCCCGAGTCCGGGCGTCCCGGAGAGTGCCGCGCCGCTGGCTGAGGCCCGCGCCCGAAATCTTCCGGTCTGGAGCGAGATCGAGCTGGGCTACCGAATTGCCCGTGCGCCGATAGCCGCCATCACCGGCACCAACGGAAAGACCACCACAACGGCGATGCTGGGCGCGATCTGCCGGGCCGCCGGACGCGAGGCGTTTGTCTGCGGGAACATCGCCGAGGACGACGGCATTAGAACGCCCCTGATCGAGGCCGCCGACCGCGCTCCCGAGACAGCGATTCTGGTGGCCGAGATCAGCTCGTTTCAGCTTGCGCAGACCGAGCGCTTTCGTCCGAAGGCCGCCGCGTGGCTCAATCTCACGCCGGACCACCTGGACCGCTACCCGGATTTAGAAACCTACGCCAGCGACAAGGCGAAGATTCTACAAAGCCAGACCGAGGATGACGTTGCCGTGCTGAACTCCGCCGACCCGATTGTCGTGCGGCTCGCAGAGGGCGTCGGGCAGGGGCGACGGGTCTGGCTGGATGGCGACAGTCCGCCTCAAAGAAACCTGAAAACTCCGGGCAAGCACAATCTGGCGAACGCCGAGGCCGCCGCGCAACTCGCCCGCGCACTGGGCATCGACGATACAAGCATCGAGCGGGGACTGACGGATTTTGCGGGCGTCGCGCACCGGATGGAGCACGTCGGGACACTCACGGGAGTTTCGTTTATTAACAACTCGATGTGTACCAACCCGGCTGCCGTTTCCGCGTCGCTCGAAGCCTGCACGGGCGGGATCGTCGCGATCTGTGGCGGCAAGCACAAGGGCGGCGATCTGTCCGAGATGGCCCGCGCACTCGCAAACCGAGCCAGGCTGGTGCTGCTCATCGGCGAGGCCGCCGACGCCCTGGCCGAGGCTCTGATGAAGCAGGGCTTTACGCAGTTCCAGGTGGAGAGGACGCTGGAGTACGCCGTCTCCGAGGCGATTGCTTGTGCAAGGCCGGGCGAGACCGTGATCTTAGTGCCAGGCTGTGCGAGCTTCGATCAGTTTGCCAGCTTCGAGGCACGCGGTCAACGCTTTCGGGAGTTAGTTCGGGAGGCAGGAAGTAAATTATGAACGAAAAGAAGACATTTGCACCCGACTGGGGGCTTTTTCTCGTCATTTTGACGCTGGTATCGCTGGGTTTGGTGGCAGTCTATGACTCATCGTATCCGTTTGCGATGGAGTCGAAGATCGGAAACGGCTTTCATTTTGTGAAGAAGCAAGCCATCGCGGCGATTTTAGGGCTTTGCGTCATGTTCGGCCTGATGAAAGTGCCGTACTGGAAGCTCACAAAGCTCTCGGTCTGGGCGTTTCTCGGGACACTGATTCTGCTGGCACTCACTCTGAAGTTCGCGCCGGAGCGTCTCGGGGCGAAGCGCTGGCTGGTCTTCGGGCCACTCCAGATTCAGCCGTCGGAATTGGTGAAGCTCGCGCTGATTCTGTTCGTCGCGCATCTTCTGTCTACCCGAACCTGGATCGTCAAGAACCTCTGGGGCGGGGTCGCGATTCTGTTCGGCCTCTGCGCCGTCCCGATTGTGATCGTCGAGCGGCAACCGGATTTAGGAACCGCCGTCACGATTCTCTTAATTGTGCTCGGGATGCTCTTTGCAGCGGGCGTCCGGGGGCGCTGGCTGGTCGGAATTATTGCGCTCTGTGGAATTCTGGGTTTTGCGGCGGCGGCGGGAAAAGGCTTCGACAACTACCGCTGGAAGCGCGTGATTACGTTCGTCAACCCCGACGCCGACAAGCTCAACACGGGCTTTCAGATTCGGCACTCGACCATCGCGCTGGGGACGGGCGGCCTGACGGGAGTCGGGCTGGGCCAGAGCCGCGAGAAGCGTATGGGCGGCCTTCCCGAGCGCCACACGGACTTCATCTTTTCGATTCTGGGCGAGGAGACCGGCTGGGTGGGCGCGTGCGGGATTTTGCTTCTGTACGGCCTGCTGGGAATCCGTGGCTTCACGATAGCCTGTGAGTCGCGCGACCCGCTCGGGCAGCTTCTCGCCATCGGGATCACGGTCATGGTTCTCGGGCAGGCGCTGGTGAACGTCGCCGTGGTGAGCGCGTCGATGCCCGCAACCGGCGTTCCGCTCCCGCTGGTCTCCTACGGCGGCTCGGCGCTCGTGACCAATCTCGCCGCGATGGGCGTCTTGCTCAACATCTCGATGCACCCGCTGCGCGGTGGCAAGAAGCGCCCGCAGAACAAGCGCCGCCCCAGCGACGCCCTGCTCAAGCGAATGGGCCTGGAGTAGTGCCCGACCCCCGGCCCCTCCCAAGCGGCCCGCTCCACTTCGTCGGCATCGGCGGCGCGGGGATGAGCGCACTCGCGTTCGTCCTCGCCAGCCGAGGCGTGAGCATCACCGGCAGCGATCCCGGAATCTCTGCGGCCACAAAAGAGCGGTTAGAGTCCGTCGGCTGCAAAATTCTGCCCGGCCCGCACGACAAAGCCCATCTTCCCGACAATCTCGCGGGAGTTATCGTCACTGACGCCGTCAAAGATAAAAACCCCGAGGTTCAAGAAGCCGAATTAAGAAAAATTCCGATCTTCAAGCGCCCCGAAGCTTTAGGAAGCTTGGTAAACTCCGCCAAAACAGCTATTTGTATCGCCGGAACCCACGGAAAAACGACAACCACCGGGATGGTCGCGAGTATCTTGATTCACGCGGGCCTCAATCCCACCGTTCTCATCGGCGGCGATCTCCCCCTGATGGGCGGAAACGCAAGAAACGGCGACCCCGATTTAGTCGTCGCCGAAGCCTGCGAAGCCTACGGCGGTTTAGACTGGCTAAAACCCACTATTGCCGTGATTCTCAACATGGAACCCGACCATTTAGATTTCCACGGCAGTGCCGCCAACTTTAGAAAAGCGTTTTTAGAGTTTGGTAGACGAATTCGGCCTTTGGGGAGTTTGGTTTATACAAATACATCAGATTTAGTTCGTTTAGTTCGAGATATTAAATCAAAAAATGCGAGAGATACTAAGCTGATTCCCTGTGCTATTGATCGCGGAGATACATTCTTATTTACGGATCAGGTGGAGTGGAATCAAGGCTCAACTCAGTTTGAAGCGTGCTTTGAAGATTGGGGAAAGCATTCTTTCGGGACATTTGAAATGCCTCTTCCCGGACGACATAATCTTCAAAATGCGATGCTTGCTATTGGTGCTGCTTATTGTGTCTATGGTGGATTTGTAAAAGAAAAGTTCGATGGCATTCAGTCTTTTTCTGGCACCGGACGGCGCTTCGAGACACTGGGCATCACGTCAAACAACGTGACGGTGATCGACGACTACGCGCATCACCCGACGGAAATCCGGGCGACGCTTCAGGGCGCGCGGCAGGCGTACCCGGACAGTCGGCTCATCGCGGTCTTTCAGCCGCACCTGCCCTCGCGCACCCGCGACTTTCTCGATGGGTTCGCCGACGCGCTCTCCAGCGGTGGGGCGGACGCGGTCTACCTCACAGAAATCTTTCCGTCGCGCGAGACTCCGCAGCCCGGCCTGATAGAATTGCTGGCGGATAAGGTGGGACCCATCCCCCCGGCCCCCTTCCCTTCCGTTCTCCCGACGTCGTCGGCGGAAGGGAAGGGGGTGGACCCCTCTGGCTCCCCTTCCCTCGCCCCGTCGAAGACGGCGGGTACCCAGCGGCTGGGTGGCGAGGGAAGGGGCCGGGGGATGGGTGCAACCCTCATCAAAGACCGGTTCGAGCTTCCGGCGCGGCTCTGGGCTGAGCTTCTGCCGGGCGACGTCGCGATCTTCATGGGCGCGGGCAACATTCGGGAGCAAGCCGAGGCGTTTCTCAAGCTCTAAGTAATCTCGTCCGCGAGGACGCTCGGCGCGAAGTGCCCTGAGCGAGTGGATTTCAATCACTCGAAACGCGAAACGCGAAAAATGACGAAGATATGATCAATAAGAAAAAAGTCGTGGTGCTGATGGGCGGAGACTCGGCAGAGAGAAGCGTCTCGCTGAAAACCGGGACGCAGGTGCTCAACGCGCTGGACCCGGAGAAGTTCGAGGTCTTTGCGATAGACACCCGCTCCGGGGCGCTGGAGCTACCAGGTTCCGCGCGGGCGGCGACTCCGCTGCCCTCGATCCACGGCGACGACGCGACGGCGCTCACCGAGCTGCCCCGGCTCTCCCTCGACGAGCGCCCCGATGTCGTGTTTATCGCGCTGCACGGACCCGGCGGTGAGGACGGTACGGTCCAGGGATTTCTGGAGACGCTGAAGATCCCCTACACCGGCTCCGGAGTTCTGGCGAGTGCGCTGGCGATGGACAAGAGCCGCTGCAAGACGCTGTTTCAGGCCCACGGAGTGCCGGTGCCCGCCGGGACTCTCATCAAGCGCACCGACGGCCCGCGTATCCGGGAGGCCGCCCGCGAGATCGGGCATCAGTTCGGGTTTCCGGTGATTATCAAGCCCAACCGCCAGGGAAGCAGCTACGGCACCCGCGTCGTGGTCGATCCCGAGGATGTCAAGCCCGCCCTGCTCGATGCGTTCAAGTACGACGACGCGGCCCTGATCGAAGAATGTTTAGTCGGGCGAGAGATCACGGTCGCGGTTCTGGGCAACGACGACGATGCGTTCGCGCTGCCGCCAGTCGAGATCATCGTCAAAGATGGTTTTTTTGACTTCACCGCAAAGTATTCCACGGGTGAGAGCGGCGCGGTCGAGATTTGCCCGGCGGAGCTTTCCGAGGAAGACACCCGCGAGGCCAAGTCGCTGGCGCTGGAGTGCCACCGGGCGCTCGGGTGCCGGGGAATGAGCCGCACCGACATGTTCGTGACGGAAGAAGGCTGCGTCGTGCTGGAGACCAACACGATTCCCGGCATGACCCCGACCTCGCTTCTGCCGAAAGCCGCAGCGGCAGCCGGAATCTCGTTCTCGCAGCTTTTAGACAAGTTGGTGGCCTACGCCCTGGACAAATAACCCCGTCCCAGGACAATGGGGCAATAAGTTGCCGTCTCCCTCGCGGTCGAGTTTCACGCCAAAATTTCGAGCGAAGCGAGACGGCGCGTAGCGCCCTATAGCCGGACGTTTATCGTCCTGGAAATAAAACGGCGATAGAAATAAATAGACAAATAAATGAAGAAAACGCCTCGAAAAACCGTCCGTCGTCCGGCCCCGCGCCGCAAGAGCAACCGCCGCCGGGGAAACCTCGCGTCAACGGTGCTCCCACTTGCCCTGATCGCGCTGCTCGCGGAAATGGGCGCGGCGGCGCTGCTCTCGCCCCGGCTCCAGGTGCACACCGTCGCGCTTTCGGGGAACGTCAACGCCTCGCGCGAGGTTCTTTTGAAGCGCCTATCGGTTGCGCCGGGGACGCCTCTGGTGAAGTGCCTGCCCGGAGCGCTGGAGAAACGGCTTTCTCAAGAACCGATGATCGCAAGCGCCCATGTCGGCTGGCGCTGGCCCGACACGCTCACCGTCGAAGTGACCGAGCGCAAGCCCGCGTTCGTCGCGAAAGTTTCGGGCGCGTGGTGGGAGATGGACGCCCTGGGAACGCTGTTTCGTCCGGTTTCAGCCCCGACGCCCGGACTTCCGCAGGTTCTCGACCGACGCGAGCGTGCGGCCCCGAAAGCGGGCGAAGTTCTTCCTGCTGAAACTCTGCAGAACCTCAAAGACTGCCTTGCCTGGTCCGAGGCGCACAAAGAGTTCCGTCTGGCGAGCGTTTCGCTGGAAAAAGGCGGGAAGTTATGCTTAAATAGCGATGGCGGAATGCCGGTCCAGCTCGGGACACCGGTGGACCTGCCGCGCAAGCTGGAAACCCTGGCGCGACTGGTCTCAGACTATCCGGAGATTCGAGCAGGGTACGACATCGCCTATGTCAACCTGTATGCCTGGGATGCCCCGGCGGTTCTTCCCAAAAAGGAGCTGCAACTTCCCAGAGAACCACTGTTGTAAGCTAATAACTATGAGCGTCTTCTCGTCGCCCGTTCGCTACCGTCCCTGGCTCAGTCAGGTGACGATTCTCGCTACTATTTTAGGGGCGCTGCTCGCGCTCTCGCTCAAGACCCAGGACAAGCTCCGCGAGCTTCAGATCGGCGGCACGCGCCCTGGCTTGCTCGCCGGTGCCTACGCCGAGCTACGAGGAACCAGTGAGGACCAGCGCCGCCAGATCGCCGAGCTTCGAAAGCAGCTCGGCAAGTACCGCGACGCCGCCATCAACGATGACTCCAAGGCCGCGCGGATGGTCAACGAGGAGCTGAACAAAGCCAACCTCGCGCTGGGGCTTCAGGCCGCGACCGGACCAGGGATCGTCGTGGTCCTGCGCGACGCGAAATCGGTGCCGCCTGAGATTAAAAAAATGCCCGCCGAGGCGCAGATCGAGCTGATCAAGCCCTACAACATCCACGACGCCGACGTGCTCACGGTCATCAACGAGCTACGGCAGGCGGGCGCGGAAGCCGTGGCCGTCAACGACCAGCGCGTGACGCCCTGGACCGCTATTCGTTGCGTCGGCCCGACGGTTTTAATTAACAATGTCCCGGTTGCGCCGCCATTTGAGATAAAAGCCGTCGGCAACAAAGACACAATGATGTCCGCGTTGCTCATCAACGGCGGGGCGCGCGACACGATCTCCGAGAAAGACCCGCAGATGTTCTCCGTCGATAAGTCCGACTCGCTGACCCTGCCCGCGTTCGCCGGTGCCGCGCCGATTCGCTATTCCAGGTCCGCACCCGAGGGCAAGGCCGACGCCGCGCTCAACAGCTCGGAGGCTCAGGGAAAAGAAGGCTCAAAAACCCTGCCCGGAGTCGCCGAGGCGCAGAACCAGAAAGAGAAAGGCAAGTAGCCATGCGCCTGAGCTATCTCGTTCCGATTGTCGGCGGCGTCGCGGGCTTCGTCGCCGTCTATGTTTCCAAGTTAACGCTCCCCGACGGGCTGGCGTCGTATCTCAGCCTCGCGGCGCTGGCGGGTCTCGACTCGATCTGCGGCGGAATTCGCTCCGGCCTTGAGGGGAAGTTCCACGACGATATTTTTCTCTCGGGCTTTCTGATGAACACGCTGCTGGCCGCAGCCCTGGCGTATCTCGGGGATCGGATCGGGGTCGATCTGTTCCTGGCCGCCGTCGTGATGCTGGGCGGGCGGGTGTTTTTGAACCTCTCGCTCATCCGGCGCTTCTGGCTGACCAACCGGCAGCTCAATCGTCGCCGGGACGCGCCGAGTGCCTGATGCCGAGCTGATCGTCGGGCTGGATGTGGGCAGCGCGAGCGTGCGGGCGCTCGTCGCCGAGTCTTCGGGTGAGAAAGTCAACCCGGTGGCGCTTGGCATTGCGCCGTCGGCGGGAGTTCGCCGGGGGATCGTCACGGATCTCGACCTGGCGGCAGGCTCGATAGCCGCCGCCGTCGCCGACGCCGAGAAGCGCGGGCGGCTCACGCTGGGAAAAGTCGTTTTAGGGATCACCGGTGAGCACCTGAGCAGCCTCCGCACCCGTGGCGTCGGCGCGACATCGAGCGCGGACCAGGAAGTGCGCCGCTCCGATGTCCAGCGGGTCGTCGGGCAGGCGCAGCAATTGATTCTGCCCCCCGAGCGCGAGATCGTGCAGGTGCTGGTGCGTCAGTTCCATCTGGACGGCCAGAGCGGAATTAAGAATCCGGTCGGGATGTCGGGGCTGCGGCTGGAGGCCGAGACCCACCTGGTGACGGCGCTCTCGTCGCACCTGAAAAATTTATTGCGGGCCGTCGAGGGAGCCGGGCTGACGGTCGCCGAGCCGGTTCTCGCCTCGCTGGCGTCGGCGTCGGCGGTGCTGACGGCGCAGGAGCGGGAATTGGGCGTTCTGCTTCTGGACATCGGGGCGAATCTTACGGACTGGGCCGTGTTCTCCGAGGGCGAGGTTCTGGCAAGCGGGGTCGTCCCGCTGGGCGGCGAGCGCGTGACACTCGATCTGGCGCTGGGCCTGGGGATCGTCCGCGACGACGCCGAGCGCCTCAAGTGCCTGGCCGAGAGCGCCGATCCGGCTATCGACGAGATCGTGCTGGCGCGAATGGCCGAGATTCTGGAGCTGGTCGCGGCGGACCGGGCGCGCTCGGGCGCATCGAGCATGCTTCCGGGCGGGACGGTTCTCTGTGGCGGCGGTGCAAAACTTCGGCATCTGGTCGAGCTTTCGCAAGAGCTTTTCGGCGGCCCGGCGCGGGTCGGGGCCGCAGGAAGGCCCGCTGGTCGGTGGGGCGACGACACGGCGCTGGCGGGGGTGTACGGGCTGGCGCTCTGGGGCGCACGGCGCTCGGTTCGTCCAAGGCGGCGCGGCTTCCGGGGCTGGCTGGACAATCTCTTGCGGCCCTGGGGCGGCGAGTCCTGAGCTGGCATCTCCCCGCGCATCTCCCGCCTCGATAGCTCGGCACCCTCTTCGGCAGCCGAAGAGGGTGCCGAAATAAAGTTGAGCGTCGGGACTTGTAGCTCTATATCCTCTTCGGCGAGGGACGAGCAAAAACGAAGAGGGTCGCGAGCTATCGAGCGGGGAGATGTCGGGGAGATGCCAGGGGGAAGTTTTTCTGAAACGACAAAGCGATTTGAGGGTTTCCCTGATATAATCGCGTGAAACTCTTACGTAGGATTTAAGGCAATATGACAGAGGGCGAGGGGACGAGCGCAGTGATCGACACGAGCACAGATGCTCTTGCAGCAACAATCAAGGTCATCGGTGTAGGTGGCGGCGGACAGAACGCTGTCAATCGAATGATCGAATCCGGCCTGGCCGGGGTCGAGTTCTGGGCGATGAACACCGATATCCAGGTGCTCAAAACATCGGCAGCGGAGAATACGCTCCAGCTGGGTACACGTCTGACCAACGGACTCGGGGCGGGCGGCGACCCGGAGAAGGGCCGCGCCTCCGCCGACGAGAGCCGCTCGGAGATTCAGAAAATCTTAGACGGCACGGACATGGTCTTCATCACGGCTGGCATGGGCGGCGGCACCGGCACCGGGGCCGCTCCTGTGATCGCCGAGATCGCCAAGGAGATGGGCGTTTTAACCGTCGCCGTGGTCACCAAGCCGTTCAAGTTCGAGGGGCCGCGCCGCGCACGCTACGCCGATGAAGGTATTGACCGTCTCAAGAGTCATGTAGATACGGTGATCGTGATCCCCAACGACCGACTTCTCAATGTGGTCGAGCGCCGGGCAACCCTGATGGATGCCTTCAAAGAGGCCGACGAAGTGTTGCGCCAGGGTGTCGCGGGCATCTCGGACATCATTACGATTCCGGGTTTGATCAACGTGGACTTCGCCGATGTCAAGTCGGTGATGCAGGATGCGGGCACGGCCCTGATGGGAATCGGCTTTGCGGAGGGCGACCACCGCGCGGTCGAGGCGGCGCAGGCAGCCATCAACTCGCCGCTTCTGGAGACCGAGATCGCCGGAGCGCGCGCCGTTCTGGTGAACGTCACCGCCGGTCCCGATCTGACGCTCAGTGAAGTCAACGACGCGCTGGAGCTGATCCGCGAGGGAACCGATGGCGAGGATGCGAACATCATCTTCGGCACCGTGGTCGATCCGCGCCTTGCGGGAGCCGTCCGGATCACCGTGCTTGCCACCGGCTTCTCGGCGAGTGCGCCGCGCAAGAAGGTCGAGCCGCTGTTTGCCCGACAGCCCGACCCTGCGCCCGTTCCGAGCGTCCGCGCCACGGAGACCGAGGGTGAGCGAGAGAAAGAAAAAGAGACGCCCCGCGCCCCGACGCAGAGCGACACCATCGATATTCCGGCCTTCCTGAGGCGGCGCGGCTAACGACACTACCGGTTTTTTCCGGCAAAACGCGCTCCCGCCCGCAACCATGCAGGCGGGAGCGCGTTGTTTTTGAGGACATGAGCGACACCATGACAATCTTTGCCGGAGAGCCGCAGCCCCGAGGGATGCTGCAGATAGTTAGGCCACGTCTGTTCTGGCGGATCTGGCCCGATGTCACCGGGGTCGCGCTTCTGCTCAATGGCGAGCGAATCGATGCTCGCTACGACCGCGAGCGCCGCGCCGTGGTCGGGATGCCCGCTCGCGCACTGAAGTCAGGGATGTACCGCGTCGAGTGCGTCGTGACGTTTCGCGGGGGCGGAACGACCCGGAAAGAGTGGGACTTTACCGTGGCTGTGCCCGCCGCGACGCCCGCGCCCCGTCTTGCCGCGCCCCGCGAGGCGCACGAGGCCGTCAACCAGATTCGCCAGCGCCTCGGACTTTCGACGCTCCGGGTCGATCCTGCCCTCCAGTCAGCGGCGGCGGCGCATGCACGCTACCTGCTGAAGAATCGGGTCGGCGGGCACCTGCAAGTAGCGGGGAAGCCGGGGTTTCTGGCGGCGAACCCGGCGGCCCGTGCGCGTGCTTTCGGCTTTGTGGAAGATACGCTCGTCGAGGATGTCGCGGTGCAGACCAGCGCGTCGCCTGGTGGGAATTTGCGGGCGACCAGCGCTGTGGCGGGGCTGTTCGATGCACCCTACCACCGACTTCCGTTTCTGAACCCGACCCTGACACAGCTCGGGACCGCCTACGAGTCGTCGGGGGGTGCGCGCTACGCGGTTCTGCTTTTTGGCGGCCTGGACGATCCTCAGCGTGCGCCGCAGGTCGTGGTCTCGCCGTTCGACGGCGAGGGGGGCGTTCCTCTCGGCTGGCGAGGCCGTGAGACTCCCGATCCCTTGCGGCTCCACGAACATGTCTCTGGTGCAAGCGTTGGCTACCCGCTGGTCTTCGCCCACTTCCCGATGCGCCCGCCAGGTCGCTCGCCCGCCCCGATCCGGCTGGATGGCGCGAGCCTGCTTGGCCCGGACGGGCGCACGGTGCGGCTTTTCATCAACGACCCGCGCACGGACTCGGAGCTGGGCGGCCAGGCCGTGGTTTTGCTTCCTGCCCAGCCGCTCCAGCCCGGTACAACCTACGTCGCGCGGGTCAGCGCCCGCGACGGCCTCGGGAAAAATATTAGCCGCACCTGGCGCTTCACCACGCGCCGGGGTTAGTCCGTCCGGGGGTCGCGCAGCCATTTCACGTGGCCGTCGAGAAAGACCCGGTTGCGTCCGCCCAGATGCACGGACTTTCCCTTGAGCGCGGCGGGCACCGACGGAATCGTTCTCGGGAAGTACGGGTCCACCGCAAGCTCCACCTCGGCGGGGCCGCCGGGCTTTCCGATCACCGGATCGTTGGCGGCGAAGAGGTCGTCGGTGCCCTGCTCGACGGTCTTCCCCCAGAGCGTCGTAAGGGAGATTTCGGGGCGGTCGAAGCGCCAGAGCCAGAAGTAGGTTGGCCCCAGCGGCGTCTGTTGCTCGACCTGGGCAGTCCCTCGAAACCGGCCTGCGACGCTCGGGCAGTACAGTGTCGGCGCGGTGCGGTAGTACGGTTGAAGAACCACACTCGCCCAGCCGCCGCGCGGGTCGGACGGCGGCCAGGCGCTCCCCCAGCCGCGAAAGCCAAGGGAGCCTTTGAGGTCGCGGCGGTCGGGCAGGCGCTCGTCGTAGTCGGATGCGTACATCGAAAACCCCAGCCCGAGCTGCCGGAGATTGCTCAGGCAGTCGGTCTGGCGTGCTTTTTCGCGGGCTTGCGCAAACACCGGAAACAAAATGGCGGCGAGAACCGCAATGATCGCAATCACGACAAGTAGTTCGATCAGAGTAAACCCACCCCGACCCATTATTTTCGAGCGAAGCGAGACGGCAACTTGTTGCCCCATAGCCGGACGTTCATCGTCCTGGATATTCGGAAATACCGGACGTTCATCGTCCTGGATATTCGGAAATACCGGACGTTCACCGTCCTGGGAATTCGGACGTTTATCGCCCTGCACGGCGACGGCGACGCCAGGCAAGCAGGCCGAGGGTTCCGAAGCCGAGCAGCGCGAGCGAGCCAGGCTCGGGGGCGGCGAGCGAGAGAATGAACAATCCGTTGTTGCGGTCACCGGCGAGAATGATCCCGCTGGGCAAGAACGGGTAGTTGCCCCACTGGCCGTTGAAGCTCGTCTCGGGCGTCAGGTCGTCCTGGTTGTAGGTGTCGTAGTAGCCCTTGAACTGGAACGCGGCCTGGATATCGGCCTGAGTCGGGCTGGCGAGATTCCCGAGCGCGGTGAGTCCTTTGATGTCGAACACGCGCAGCCCGGATGTGTAGTTGGACATATAGACAAAGTCGCCTTTGATAAATAAGTTATGATCGATAGCTCTTGTATCATGAATATAAGCACCGATGTAGCGCGGGTTCTGGAGGTCTTGCATGTCCCAGATATGGGTTTTGGTTTTTACGGTCGGGCCGTTGTTGTTTAATTCGTCGAATTCGTCGTTGACGATCAAAAATCGCTGATCTTCGGTGAGCCAGCCCTGGTGGGTGTAACCGAGGCCCGGATAGGTGTTGGTTCCCGCGTTGTTGATCCGAATGGGCGCGGCAGGATTGGTCATATCGACCACGTTCAGGCCGTTTCCGCCGCCGGAGTTGAAGACGATCTGCCGTCCGGCGTAGCGACCATCGGGGCCGACATAGGTACGCACCAGGGCATCGTGGACATAGCCGTTGGCGCTGTAGTTGGCCTGCGCGACCGGGGCGAGCGGGCTTGCCAGGCTCAGAATATGCTGGGTCTGACTGCTGCCGTTGAGAAGCGCAAGGCCGGTCACGGGGTTGATCGAGATCGAGTGGACATTCGTGACGCCCGCATAGTGGGCATCCTCGGTGAAGGTCGTCGGCGCGAGGGGGTTGGCGCTGAGCAATCGGTTGAGATCGAATATCTGCATCCCGTGCGCCCCGTTGCCGTCGCTGACGACATAGACATAGTTCTGGTAGGTCTGAAGCTCGCGCCAGACCGTCTCGCCGGTGAACGTCGGGAGCTGCCCGAGGTAGACGGGCGCATCGGGGTTGGTGACTTCCACGAACGAGGTTCCGTTGGAAAGCCCGAACAGCGCGAACTCCCGCTTGCTGGCCGGGTCTTGCCAGCCCCAGATCGCACTCCCGATCTTGCCGGTGCCGCCGATCTGATCGAGCGTGAGCCGGGCGCGCAGGTTGATTCCCTCCGACTGGAACGCCGCGCCCGCCGCCGCCGGGTTCGGGTTGTCGAGGCCGCCGCCCGCGCCGGATCCGCCGCAGCCGCAGACGCACCCGCTGCCCCCGCACGAGGGCATTCCGCAGCCACCGCAGCCGGTCTGTGCCTGCGCAAAAGAAGAGAGGGAGAAGACCGACGCCATGAGGGCAACGACGCCCCCGAGAGTTTTCCAGGTATTCATGCCGGAATTATACCCGAATTTCCCTTTCCGGGTAACTTGATTTGCCTGGAGTAGAAAACTGGAAAGAAACAACTGTTCGTGATAGAATGCCATGGAAAAAAGCAAACAGCGTCTGTCAATAACTGACAACGCTTCAAGGAGCAAGATTTTGGCCATCGAAGGCAAGGACAACGAGATCGGCGAAGAGTTCGACGAAGCACAGACCCCGAATGTGCAGCGCGTGGAGCACACATACGACGCAGACTCTCTTCGACTTCTGGAAGGGCTGGAAGCGGTTCGTGAGCGGCCTGGAATGTACATCGGAGACACCGGTGTCAAGGGTCTGCATCATCTTTTCAAAGAGATCATCGACAACTCCATCGACGAAGTTCTGGCCGGGCACGCTGACAAGATCAGCGTTATTTTGCACAAAGACGAGACAGTCTCTGTCGAGGACAACGGGCGCGGCATTCCCACGGGAATCAACAAGCAGACCGGCAAGCCGGGCGTCGAGATGGCGCTCACCGAGCTTCACGCGGGCGGCAAGTTCGGCGACGGCGGCTACAAGACCTCGGGCGGGCTTCATGGCGTCGGCGCGAGCTGCGTCAACGCGCTCTCCGACTACCTCCAAACCACGGTCAAGCAGTTTGGCAAGGTTCACCAGATTCGCTTCGGACGCGGGCACGTCACCGAGCCGCTCAAGGTGATCGGCAAGTGCGACGAGGCCGAAACCGGGACGCACCAGCGCTGGCTGGCCGACAAGACCATCTTTGTCTCGGCAATCGATGAAGACGGTAAGCTGGACTATCACGCCAATCTCTTCGAAGCGCGTATCCGGGAGCTTTCGTATCTCAACAAAGAAGTCGCTATTACCTGGACCAACGAGCTTCAGGGCGAAGAACCCGTCGTTTTCCATCATGTCAAGGGAATCGCCGAGTTCGTCGCGCATCTGAACGAATACAAAGACTCCCTTCACAACAAAGTCGTGTATTTTTATCGCGAACAAAACGATTCTCAGGTCGAGATAGCGCTCCAGTACAACCGGGGTTATCAAGAAAATATTCTCTGTTTCACCAATAATATCCCGCAGCCCGACGGTGGTACCCATCTTTCGGGTTTCAAAACGGCGCTTACCCGAATTGTCAATCAGTATGCCCGTAAAAATGGCTTTCTGAAAGATAGAGACACCAACTTCAGCGGCGACGACGTTCGCGAAGGAATCACAGCGGTTATCTCGGTACGTTTAACCAACCCGATGTTCAATAGCCAGGACAAAGTCAAGCTGATGAACGTCGAGGTGGACGGCCTGGTCAACACCATGGTCGGCGAGGGGTTAACCATATTTCTCGAAGAAAACCCGTCGATAGCAAAAGCAATTGTAGACAAAGCGTTCACCGCAGCAAAAGCGCGTGAAGCCGCACGCAAAGCCGCCGATTTAGTCAAGCGACAGAACGCGCTCGATGGCGGCGGACTGCCCGGAAAACTGGCCGACTGCACCGAGCGCGACCCGAAAAAATGCGAGCTGTACCTCGTGGAGGGCGACTCGGCAGGCGGCTCCGCCAAGCAAGGCCGCGACCGGCGCACCCAGGCGGTTCTGCCGCTGTTCGGGAAGATTATCTGTGTCGAAAAAGCCCGCATGGACAAGGCGCTCGACAACGAGGCCGTGAAGATGCTGATCTCCGCCGTGGGAACCGGGCTTGCGCTCGGAACCGGCGGCGAGGACGACACCCCGAGCTTCGATCTGGCCAAGCTGCGCTACGATAAGATCATCATCATGACCGATGCCGACGTGGACGGCGACCATATTCGGACGCTGCTGCTCAACTTTTTCTACCGGTACATGAAGCCGCTCGTGGACCACGGGCACGTCTTCATCGCGCAGCCGCCGCTCTACTCGATCCGCATCGGCAAAGACGACAAGGTCTACGCCCGCACCGAGGCCGACCGCGACCGAATTCTCAAAGAAATCAAGAAAAAAGAAGTGCATGTCACCCGCTTCAAGGGCTTGGGCGAGATGAACCCGGAAGACCTCGCGGACACGACCATGAACATCGAGAAGCGAACTCTGGCCCAGGTGACGGTGGAAGAAGCCGCCGAAGCCGACCAGATATTCACGATGCTCCTGGGAGAGAAAGTCGAGCCACGGCGTCTGTTCATCGAGAAGCACGCCCGCGAAGTCAAAGAGATCGACGCGCACTGACCAGTCCCTGACGTAGCGGGGTACACTGGGGAAGTCTATGAGCGTGAAACTCTCGGTCGCGGCCCTGCGAACCTACGACGCCCTCAAAGATCGGCCCGGCGCTCGTCCACGGCACTCGGATGCGCGCGATCCGGCGGTCGTCGCGGCGGTGCGCTCACGGCTCTCGGAGCTGATTGGAGAGTATCGGCTCGGGGCGCACTCCGGGCAACAGGGCGGAACCTATGTCTTCTGGTCCGAGATCGCTGCCCGCATCTCCGAAGGCGCGTTCGACGACCTTCTCAGCCAGCTCTGAGAGATCAGATACATCAGCTCGGCCACCAGCGACGCAGTCACGGATAGCGCGGCTGCCGTCATGCCGTCGGCTTGAATCAAGATGGCGAGAACGAGGCCCGCGCACTGAACCAGTAGCGCGATGGCCATTCCGCGCAGGATGCTCAGCGTGTCGCCGGACGCCACGCGCCGCCCGCGCATGTAGCTTCCCAGCGCTGTGAGTAGTGGAAGCGCGGCGCTGAACAGTAGTCCGCGATGCACCGGCGGCCAGAGCCGCGCGGGCGTTCCGAGCAGCGCAAGATAGGCATCGAGCGCGGGCGTGACGGCTAAGATCAAGGTCGCCGCCGTGGTGACGATGCCGACAACAAAGGCGAAGCGACGGAGCGCGTGGGGAGAGTCGCCCGCCTTGAGCCGCGAGAGCGTCAATTCCTGGACCGCGAACGACCAGCCGCGCAAGACCAGCAAGACCCCGAAGATCACCGGCCAGGCCGCCAGGTTCGGGTTGGGGTCAGGAAGCCGAGCGAGCGCCGCCGCCGTCAGGGGCTGAGCCAGTAGCGAGAGCAACGTGTTGAGCGCAAGCGGCGCGTGGAACCGGGCGATGGTGCGCTGAGGGAGCAACTCGCCGCCTTGCGGGAGCTGCCTTACCGTCGCGCGGGCAAAGAGTGTCGAGGCGATGGCTTCGACCAGCACTCCGGCCATGATCGCTATCGCCGCCGCGAGCGCCCCGCTCACCGCCCCGCCTCGTGCCAGAGCGCCCGCGACCAGAACAATCGCGATCAACCGGAGCAGGGTGCCCCAGGTCATCCAGCGGGCCTGCCCGAAGCGCACCAGGACGCCCTGGAAAAACCGTCGCCAGGCTATCGCCGCGCTCCAGAGGAGCAGAACCCCAAGCGGGATGCGAGCCAGAGAAGCGATCTCGGGCGGCTGATTCATCAAGCTTCCCGTCACCAGGCCGTACAGCGGTGTGAACGCGATCAGCGCCGTGACGAGCGTGCAGAGCAGTGCGAGCATCCCCATAAATTTGCGTAGCGCGACGAAGCTTGCCCGATCTTTCACCAGCGCGATGGTCGTGGTGAGAAGCAGAATGACCGGGCTTTCGATCAGAAGTGCGATCCCGATGGTCAGCCCCCACGCTGCGAGGTTTTGCTCGGTCTCCGGCAGGCGTCCGATGGCGGCCTGAAGCGCCGGAGCCTCGGCCATCATCAGCTCAAACGACAGCGCGAGCGGCAGGTAGCTGCGCCAGAGCACGAAGCTAAGCGCCCGCAGCTCGGCGAACCGAGATCAGCGGTTCGAGCGCGGCTTCATCCACGTTTACGCCCCAGCCATAGGTCCAGGGCACCGACGCGACTCCGTCTTCGAGGTTCAGCCCGGAGAAAGCGCTCGTCCAGAGCGGGTCCGGGTCGCCGTCGCGCTCCAGCAGCGCGGGCGCGGGCATAGCGCGACCGGGGACGCGAGGGTCGGACGCCAGAAAGTGCAGCGCAGCGGCGAACCCGATGGGCGTCGAGAGATGCGTCCGGGGCGTGACGTTCCGGCCCTGCGCCTGCACCACGGCCCGAATTTTCAGCGCTTCGCTCGGGCCGCCGCACCAGGCGAGGTTCGTCTGCCAGCCCGAGAGTCCGGTGAGGGAAACGTCCCAGCGCGTCTGGGTGCGCGACCCGGCCAGCACGGGCACTCTCGTCGCAGGCACACTTCCCGGATCGAACAGCCCTGAAAAATTGGCGTCGTCGAGCGCAGAACCGAGCAAGGAAATTTCGGTCGGGTCGTAGCTCCCGTGGGCGTCGGCAAAGAGCGTGGCTTCCGGGTAGCGCTCGCGAAGCCGTCGCACCAGCGCGAGGTCCGCCGCGACGCTTCTTCCCAGCGCGACGTTCACCCCGCGAAAGCCATTTTCCAGGTACTTTCGGGCCTCGTCCCAGGCGCGAGGGATTCGTCCTGCCTCCGGCTCTTCCCGCGCGAACAGCCCTGTCGCAAAGAGTGAGACCTGCTCGCGGACTCGCCCGCCGAAAAGCTCGGTGGCCGGGCAGCGCCGCAGGTGGCCTTTCACATCCCAGAGCGCCATGTCCAGCCCGCTCAGCCCGGCCAGCGAAGCGCCCCGTGCGCCCCACGGCAGCCCCAGTTCGTAGAGCCGGTGCCAGAGCGCGTCGGTCTGGAGCGCGTCCTGACCGAGCAGATGCGGCGCGTAGACCTCGTGGAGCGCGGCCTCGGCGAGCGCGGGCGGCCCGGCGCACTCGCCCCAGCCCTCGCCGCCGCCTTCGGCCTCAACTTTCACCAGTAGCGCCTCGCGGTGGGTGCGCTCGCCGTGCGCCCAGAGAATCGGCTCGGGCAGGGGAGCCGCGAGTCGAAGCGTGGTCAATCGAATGACGCGTGGTCCGTGTGCTTTTCGTCTCATAAATTAACCCGTATTTCCCCATTTCCAGGACGATAAACGTCCGAATTCCCAGGACGATAAACGTCCGAATTTCCAGGACGATGAACGTCCGGGTTTCCAGGACGATGAACGTCCGGCTATGGGGCTTCGTACCTCAGCCGTCTCGCTTCGCTCGAAATGTTGGCGTAAAACTCGACCGAGGTACGAGGGAGACGGCAACTTGTTGCCCCATTGCCGGACGTTTATCGTCCTGGGGCATAATTTAACTCACTGCCTCCACGAGCGCCCGCGCCCGCGCCGTAAGAGATGCCCAGTCGCGCGTTTTTAGAATTTCTTTGCTCACCAGACTCGACCCGGCGGCGACGGCGACGCAGCCTGCATCGAGAAAGCTTCTGGCCGTGCTCGCCTCGACGCCACCCGTGGGGATCAGCCGGAGCATGGGCAGTGGAGCCAGAATCGCTTTCATAAATCCCGGCCCGAGCGAGTCTGCCGGGAATATCTTGACAAAATCCGCTCCGGCTTCGTGCGCCGCCAGTGCTTCTGTGGGCGTGTACGCTCCACAGACGACGGGAATGGAGTAGCGGTTGCACATTTGAATAATCTCGGGCTTCATGACGGGGGTTACCACAAATTTTGCACCGGATAACAATGCCATTCGGCAGGTTTCAGTATCCAAAACGGTCCCGACGCCCATTAATATTTTATCTCCGAGAGCATCACTGACAGAATTAATAACTTCGAGCGCATCGGGCGTGGTCATGGTGACTTCTATGGCGCTAATTCCGCCCAGGACCAGCGCTTCGGCGGCTCCTTGAAGCTCTTCGGGTGAATCTGCTCGGATAATGGCGATAATCGGCGGGTTTTGCAGCCGCGTTAGAATCTCTTGTTTGTTCATTGGGTTTATTTAATGATGTTTCGCCATGTTTGCCCCGCCGTGAACGACGGGTCTACGTAAACCAAGCCCTCCGGGCTGAATTCACGCTGGGGGGCGGATTTCACCTCTGGACGCGTCCGGTCTGGTCGCCGCTTTTTAGCAGTTCTTCGACTTCCCGGCGGGAGATGTCGCAGAAATCCCCGACGATGCTGTGCTTGAGTGCGCCCAGCGCGGCTCCGAACTCGATGGCGTCGCGCGGGTCGGCTTTTTCGAGGAGCCGGAGCAGAACTCCAGCGGCGAACGCATCGCCCGCCCCGATTCTATCGACGATGGCGAACGTGTGCCCCTGACTTTCGACATAGCTGTCTTTCCAGAGCAGCCCGCCGCGCAGTGCCCCGAGCGCCCCGACGAACGGCTCGCGCAGGGTGGAACTTACGCCCAGAAGGTTCGGGTAACGCTTCGTCAGCGCCCGCGCCGAGCGCTCGTAGCTCGGGTCGGTGATTTGGAAAAGCGCCCCGAGGTCGCCCGCACTGGCAAAACACAGGTCGGCCAGCGGCAATAATTCGTCCATCGCCTCGGCGGCCTCAGCGGGCGACCAGAGCTTGGAGCGGAAGTTGATATCGACGCTCACAAAAATCCCTCGGGCCTGCGCGACCGTGGCGGCTTCGAGGGCCGCGCGACGACAGCCCGGCCCGAGCGCCGGAGTGATCCCCGAGAGATGGAGCGCGCCTGCGCCGTCAAGAAGCGGCTCCCAGTCGAACTCGGTCGGGTCGGCCTCGGCGAAAGCGGAGCGGGCACGGTCGTACGTCACGACGGCGGGCCGATTTCCCGCCCCAGCCTCGATGAAATACACCCCGAGCCGCTCGCCGCCGACCAGAATTTGGGTCTCGACGCCAAGGCTTTGGAGCGTGCGCCGGGCGGCTTCACCGAGCGGGTTGTCGGGAAACTTCGAGACGAACCGGGCCGGGCACCCGAGCCGCGCGAGGGCCACGGCGACGTTCGCCTCCGCGCCGCCGAAGCTCAGCTCCAGCGAGGTGGCCTGAGTCATTCGCAGTGCGCCGGGCGGGGAGAGCCGGAGCATCAGCTCGCCGAACGTCACGAAGCGTGGCATTTTTTCAGGGAGCCGCTTTCAGGAGTCGGAGCCGCAGGGCTTCCTGGTAGATCGCGATGACCTGCCGCGCCATGCCGTCGGGGGAGGGCCGCAGCGACGACTCACGGGCGGCCTGCGCGAGCATGCGGCGATGCGGCGGGTCGAACAGCACGGCTTCGAGCGCCGCACGGAACTTCGGGATGCTTGCCTCGGTGAGAATCGCATCGATGCCGTCGCGGACGAACTCCGGGCCGCCGCCTTCGTCCACCACGACGCACGGCAGGCCGTGGCTCTGGGCTTCGGAGAGAACCACGCCCTGCGTCTCCGAACCCGACGGAAACCCGAAGACCGTGGCAAGCGCGTAGATCGGGGAGAGCGCACCCCGCGAGAGAAACCCGGCGAAGCGCACCCAGGTCTCGATCCCGAGCGCCCGGACGCGCTGCTCGCACGCGGCCCGGTGCGGCCCGCTCCCGACGACAACCAGCACGGCGCGCCCGGCCAGCGGCGCGAACGCATCGATCAGAAGCTCAAGGTTTTTCTCGCGTGCCAGCCGCCCGACATAGAGTACGCTCGGAAGCCCGCCCTCGTCGAGGTGCAGGCGTTTTCTGGCCTCGGTGATGGCGGCGGGCAGGACCGCAGGTGGAGCTGGAACGCCCGTCGGGACGACATGGAGGCGCTCGGCAGGAACCCCGATAGCCAGCAGTCGGTCTCCCGCCGCTTTCGACGGCACGATAACCGCGTCGCATTCCGAGTAGTAGATTCTCAGGTGCCTTGTAAGAATTTTCCGGAGGCTGTTTTTGGGAATTAGCGGAAAATAGTGGGTGTATTCGTGGTAGAGCGTATGGAACGTCGAGATCAGCGGAAGATTTTGCAAAATTGCAATACGCCGTCCGTGAAGCCCCATTCCGAACGGCTGCTGCGTATGAATCAGGTCGAGGTTTGCCGTCGCGAGCGGCTCGGGCATCGGGCCGATGGGGGGCCAGGCAAACGGGTTGTCGCGGTTGAAGATCGTCCGAAACGACGCCAGCCGACGCACCTCGATGCCCGACTCGGGGTCGTCGGTGAAGCCCGGATAGCCCGGCGCGACGATCACCGGGGCGTTGCCCGCGCTCCGAAGCTCGGCGGCGAGGGTCTTGACCGAGGTCGTGACGCCATTGATGACCGGATCGTAGGCTTCGGTGAACAGCCCTACTCGCACCGCAGAAAATCTCCTGCGGCGACGCCTGAAAGTCCGCCCTGCCCCGTCTCCCAGATGAGCTTTGTCCCGAGAACGGGGGGGCTGAGTCGGTTGGGCGCGAGCGTTAAAACTCTTAAAACGCACCCGGCCCGGTCGCAGAACGCGGCATCGATGGCGGCTTTCATTCCCAGCGAGTGTACCCAGAAATCAGGAATTCCGACGAACACTCCGGGAGATAGTTCCAGCGAGATCACGCCGAGCAGACGCCCCCGGAGCGTCCGGGCAACCCGCCCGTGCCCGAGCGTCCGCCCCGACGGCTGATGAACGAGCCAGCCCGAATCAGGCTGCCCGCCTGGCTCAGGCTGCCCGCCTGGCTCAGGCATCGGACGCGCGACCGACGCGTTGTTCGAGGAACGCCAGCACTTCTGAGAGCCGGAAGCGGCGCTGCTGGCCGATGGTCCGGGTGTGGGGGAGCTGCCCCCGGTTGGTGTAGCGCCGCACCGTCGCCGGGCAGACATCCAGCAGGCGCGCGGTCTCTTCCAGCGTCAGCGACGGATCGAGCAGCCGGGAGAGAAGCTGCGGGCGAGTTTCTTCAAACGTCCGCTCTCCGGTCGGCTCCCCGGCCTGGGTTGCCAGCGAAGCGAGTATCTGCACATGGCGCGGAAGCGTCCCCCAGAGCGAGAGCGCCTCGCCGTCGCCCTCGGGCCGGGCGGCGGGCAGCGGCGGGACGATGACTTCTTCGGGACGCTTGGGCGGCGGCGGCAGAATGCGAAATGTCGGCGTCGCGGTGGGAGCAGGGCGCGGCGCGGGCGGCGGCTCTTCGCCGAGGGGCAGCGTGATCGTGACGCCGCCCCGCACGACGTAACGGACATTTCTGTCCGCGCCGGGCACGGGAATCGTCCGGCCCGATGTGCGCCCTTCGGTCAGCGTCTCCAGCCCACGCTCCCGCTTTTCGATAAAGTTTTTTTCCCGGTCGAGGGGTCCCGGCATTATGGATTCCTTCTAATGAATGAACATGGCGTCGCCAAAGCTCAGAAAGCGATAGCCCTCCGCCAGTGCCCTATTATACGATGCTTTCAGAAGCTCACAGCCCACGAGCGCCCCGACCAGCAGAAGAAGCGTCGAGTGGGGCTGATGGAAGTTCGTAATCAGCCCGTCGATGGCCCGAAACTCATGGCCTGGGTAGATAAAAATGTCGGTCGCGCCCGCACGCGCTGACACGCGCTCGCCGGGTTTTGCGAGTCTTGCGGCGCTCTCCAGCGCCCGCAGGCTCGTGGTTCCGACCGCGATCACCCGCCCGGCGCAAGAATTCACCGATTTTGCCGTATTTTCTGTTACCGAGAACGTCTCGGCATGCATCTCGTGCTGCGTCACGTCGTCCACGCGCACAGGCCGGAATGTCCCGAGGCCGACATCGAGCCGCACTTTCGCAACGCCGACGCCCTGACGTTGTAGTTTCTCTAAAAGTTGTGGGGTGAAGTGCAGCCCTGCCGTGGGTGCCGCCGCCGAGCCGGGCGTTTTCGCGTAGACCGTCTGGTAGCGCTCGGGGTTTTCCAGAGCTTCGGTGATGTAGGGCGGAAGCGGCACCCGGCCTGCTTTTTCCAGCGCTCCGGAAACGTCGTCGCTGCCCAAGAACCGTAAAAATCGTCCGCCGCCCGAAGCTTCCCCGATGCTCTCGGCGAGAAGTCCGGCGTCGGAGAAATCAATCCGGGTGCCCGCTCGGACCTTCTTGCCGGGCCGAACAAGCGCTTCATAAACGGTCTCGCCGCGCTCGATGGCCGGGCGCAGAATCAGAGCTTCGAGCGCACCGCCACCGGGCAGCACTCCAAAGAGCCGAAGCGCCGAGACGCGGGTTTCGTTGAGAACCAGCAGGTCGCCCGGACTCAGAAGCTCGGGAAGCTCGCGAAAAACCCGGTCGGTGAGGCTTCCGCTCGTGCGGTTGACGCAAAGAAGCCGCGCGGAGTCGCGCGGCTCGATGGGCGTCTGGGCGATACGCTCCTCGGGAAGGGAGTAGTCGTAGTCGCTGAGAAGAACGGACATCGGTGTGTGTCCCCCGGCCCCAATAATGGGGAGAACAAGCAAGGTTAAATCTTGCTCTGGTTCCCCGGGTACCCTCTGGGTGATTGGGGCCGGGGGATTAAAGCAGCTCGCCCTCGGCGAACCAGAGCGCGATCTCGGCCTCGGCGGTCTCGGGAGCGTCGGAGCCGTGAATGAGATTGAGCATCATGTCCGCCGTGTAGTCGCCGCGAATGGTTCCCGACAGGGCGTCGAGCGGCTTGGTCGCGCCGATCATGTTGCGGGCGATTTTAATGACATCTTTGCCTTCCCAGACCATCGCCACTACCGGCCCGGACGTGACAAAGTCCACCAGCTCGCCGAAGAACGGGCGCTCGGCGTGGACGGCATAGTGTTTCTCGGCGACAGCGCGGCTCGGGACAAGCTGCTTCAGCCCGACCAGTTTCAGGCCACGATTTTCAAAACGCCCGATGATCTCTCCGACCAGGCGTCGCTGGACACCGTCGGGCTTGATCATGAGATAGGTTCGCTCCATTAGTTAACAATCCTCAGACAAAGTTTCGGCGCGGCCAGAAGCCGCGCCGTTGAGGCAATTCTATCACGCCGGGCGTTCCTGTTCGGCGATAACTAACTCTTTGACGCGCTGGGGCGTGAGGGTGCCGCGTTTGTAGAGTTCCTCGGCGGCGTCGATAATCACCGGGAGGAGCGTGGCTTTGACCAGGGTGTAGGCGCAGGCATTGTAATAATTGCAGAGCTGCCGCTTGACGACATGGAGAATCGCCTCGGCGTCCTCGGAGGCGTCGGGGGATTCCAGGTGCTCGAAGATCTCATGGATTCGGGCGATAGCGTTGGCATCGTCCACCAGCCCGAGGCCGCCGGTGTCGCCCATGACGCGCCGACACGCAAGCGGGCTGTCAGGGTCGGCCACCAGCCCTTCGGCGGCGGTCGCGGCGTAGCGCACCGTGATCTCGCGGCCCAGGAGCAGAAGATACTCGTCGTAGCACTCGGCTCGGAGCCGGTCGCGCTCGCGGGCCTGGTCGCAGAGCCACTCGTCCATCTGGTCCGAGAGAATCGCCCCGATAAACCCGTCGTCCAGCCCGAGAAAGGTCGCGGTTACCGCCATCGCTGCCTTGCGATGCGTCAGCAGATCGTACAGCGTCGTCTCGGGAAGCTCGGGCGTGTCCACGACCCTTCATTCGCCGCTGGCAGGTGCAAATCCTGCGCTCGGCCCGCATTGAAAATACGTATCTGTTAAAAGCGCCCCTCCGGGGCGCGAGAGCGCCGGGTTCGGCCAGCCCGGAGGACTGCTTCTATGAGGCCGGTATTTTCAATGCCGGATCAAACGCATCCGGGATCACTCGCCGCCTTCGGGGCCGTAGAACAGAACCCAGGTGGCAAAGTCGTCGGTGAAGTCCTCGAAGCGATGCACGACGCCCGCTGGAACAAATAAAAATTCGCCCGGCCCGAATCTTTCGCGAGAATCGCCGCTTACAAACCAGCCCGAGCCGGAAATCACCACATAAACCTCGTCGCGGGTGTGTGGCTGCTGATTGTCTACGTTCTCGGGCCTGTAAATTTCCACCGAGAGCGAGCCGTGCGTGAAAATCTCGGCAAACGGCTTGCCTGAGAGCTGTACAAGTGCTTTGTCGGGTGTCATCTGCGGAAAGTGTACCGCGCTCCGTAACCAGGTCTCGCTCTCGTTCGTTGCTGGCTCAATGACACGGCGAGCGCGGTTTTTGCTTTCTGGTGGCGCAGGAGTTTTTTTATTGCTTCTCGGGGCGGGCGTCCGCGAGCTTGCCGTGCGACTCGCGCAGAAAGAGACGACGACCGACCTGCGCGGGCCGACATCCGAGGCGGGCAAGAAATTGATTCAAGCTGACCGACAGCTTAGAGAAGCCACGACGCTTCAGGCCCGGATTCGCCTCGACGAAGACCGAACCGACGGCAAGGTCCGCCGAAAAGAGCAGAGCGTCGTGAACGTTCGGCTTGCGCGGCCCAATCTGTACCGAATTTCCAAATTTGTTGATAACAAGCCCCACTTCGACGAAGCCTGCGACGGCTGGTTTCGATGGTACACGAGCTACCGGGAAGCGCCCGAGTTCTCGGTTTTGATGGTCGCTGCGTTCACTCCTGCGCCAGGGAGTTTGTTTCCGCTCAACGGGTTCTGGCCGCCGCAAGAGAGGGTGATCTTCGAGCACTCGCCGCTGGTGACGCTACGAAAGCATCCTCGGCTGAAAAACCTGCGTGTCCGGCGCGACGGCGCAGTTTGCTGGGAGTATCCGCGTGATCCGAAAGACGGCACTCGCTCGCGCTCGGAGCGCTGGACCGCGTCGCGGGACAAAAACGGAAACTGGAAAACGGTGCGCTGCGAGTGGGAAGGGCTGGGCGACTGGGCACGCGAGCCAGGCCATGGAACCAGGGTCTGGACCGTGGAGTCTCTGGTACTGAGTGAGCCGCTGCCGCGCGAGAGTTTTGCGTACACGCCGCCACCCGGTGCGACTCTCGATCCGTACTACGAGCAGAAAACGAAGTGGGCGCTGCCGCTCTCGGGGTTTCCGGGGGCGCTTCGCGGTCTCGGGGTGCCACTGTGAGCCAAAATCGGGTATGATTTGAACATGAGTCGCTTTGCCGTGCAGACGCCGCTTCCCCGGCAGGCGCACGCACCCTTCGAGCCGACCGATCCGCGCGGGCCGACCGACCCGCGCTGGGACGGTCTTACCGACCGACGCCTTTTTCTGGCGTGGGGCAGCACCGACGTACGCTACCTGCGGCACAGCTTACCGACCCTGACGCCTGGCGGTTCCCTGACGCTTTCTGCCTGGCGCGGCGAGCGGGTGAGCGCACAGGCCGTCTTCTGGAGCACGACGGAGCGCGAGGAGCTTCGGGTGCGCATCGAGGGAATTCCGTTTGCGACCGCCCGGTTCGTCCGGTTTGTCCGCGCCGACGACGCGCTGGTTCCCGATGTTTTAGACGACATCGAGAGCGTTTCTCTTCCCGCACGGACCACACGGAGCGTCTGGGTGAGCGTCGAGCCGCCGCCCGGCACCCGGCCCGGTCGCTACGAGGGAACTCTCTTTGTGGACGGCAGCGGGATGCGGGCGACGCTCCCCATTGTCGTCGAGGTTCTCGGGCGGACGCTCCCGCCCCCGCGCGAGTGGCGCTTTTACTTAGATCTCTGGCAGAACCCGTACGCGCTGGCACGCTGGCATCGGGTCAAGCCGTTCTCCGACGAGCATTTTAGAGTGCTGCGCCCGCACCTTCAGATGCTCGCCGACGCGGGCCAGAAAGTGCTCACCACGACCATTCTCCCCGATCCGTGGGGCGGTCAGACCTTCGATCCGTACGGCTCCATGGTCGAGTGGACCCGGACCGAGAGCGGCTGGAGCTGGGACTTCTCCCGTTTTGACCGGTACGTCAGCTTCGGCAAGTCGTGTGGGATCGGGCCATACGTCAACTGCTACTCGATGATTCCCTGGACCAACCGCCTGCACTTCCGCGACGAACGCGGAGAGCGCCAGTCGCTCCTGCTGGAGCCGGGCAAGCCCGAGTTCGAGGCGGTCTTCGGCCCGTTTCTGCGGGCGTTTTCCCAGCATCTGAAGCAAAAAGGCTGGCTCGGAAAGACCCGGATCGCCATGGACGAGCGCCCGCTGCCCGTCATGAAAGCCGCATTCGAGGTCGTCAAGCGGCACGCGCCGCAGATTCCGATAGCCCTGGCAGGTGAGGCCCGCCCCGAGTTCAAAGACTTCATCGAAGACTGGTGCCTGGCGTTCGTCGAGGTGGACCCGCAGCTTCTTGCGGCCCGCCGCGCTCAGAACAAGCCGACGACGTACTACGTTTGTTGCAGCCCGGACCGGCCCAACTCTTTCACCTTCTCGCCGCCCGCCGAGAGCCACTGGCTGGGGCTGTACGCCGCCGCCAAAGGCTACACCGGCTTCTTGCGCTGGGCGTTCGACTCGTGGACGGAAGACCCGCTCCTCGACACCAAGCACACGACCTGGCCTGCGGGAGACTGCTTCCTGGTCTACCCCGGCGCACGCAGCTCGATCCGCTTCGAGCGGCTGCGCGAGGGAATCCAGGACTTCGAGAAGATCCGCCAGCTCCGCGAAGCGCACGTCGATCTGCGAGGCGTCGCCACGGAATTGCGCGCCCTCACGATCCGCCGCGCCCAGACCGAAGAGGTCGCGCCGCAGGTCAGCAGTGTCCGTGCGGCGCTTCTCGTCGCCAGCCGATAAAAACAGGAGCTACTTGCTGAGTCGTGCGATCAGCGACTTCACCACCTGGCCTGTTATCGGGTCCGACGAACCAAACGGATTGAAGGGCTTTCCGCTGACGACCGCGCCGAACATTCCACCGGGCGCAGGGCCGCTCGATTTGCTATCTGCTGCAGGTGGGGGCGGCAACTTCGGAGGGGTAAGTAGCTTCACCGCCGCTGCAAGCTGCTTCTGGTGCGCGGGAGTCAGGACCTTGTTCAGTGCTTTCTCCAGCCCGGCTGCCTCGGCGGGTTTGAGTACGCTTTTCGCCGCCAGCCCGACCAGCAGCGCCTGGAGCGGTTTCTTCTCCGCTGGCGTGAGTGTCAGCTTATTGATGTTGGTCAGACGGTCCAGCGACATGATGTTTCGGATGAGCGAGAAGACAGGCTGGTACGCCACCATCGCTTTGTATTGTTTCGCATCCATGGGCGGCGGACCCGCTGGCCCTTGAGCACGCGCCGCGCCGGTCAGAGCCAGCACACTCAGCGTGCCGATCACCAGAGAAAGAGGGAGACGTAGGTTCATGGCTCCCATCATACCAAATAGTCGCCGTCGAATGAAACGCTTGTTGTGAATTGGAAATGGAAGGTGGCCTGCGGTAGATTAGGAGCATTCCCGACCAAAGGAGCGCTCCGCTCATGCTCTGCATAGACACCTTCCTGACGACATTGTACTTCAACGTCGATGAGT
>JANLTX010000015.1:0-14384 GCA_031363095.1 Armatimonadota bacterium
CAGGGCAACCGCATACGAAATAGTCTCCTGATGTAGACTACATCATGAACATGCCTGTTGCTTTTGAGTCGCTTTTGGATCCTCGACGGGGCAATGCCATCCGTCACCCTTTTCTTGAGATTCTGCTTATGTGCCTTTGTGGAACCCTTGCTGGAGCAGATAACTGCGAGGAAATCGAACATTGGTCTTCCTCTAACCAGGTCTGGCTAGAGAAATTCTTGACTCTACCTCATGGTATTCCGAGTTCTGACACCTTTCGTAGAGTTTTAGCTGCGGTCTGCCCCGAAGCCTGGGGAGAGTGCTTTCTTGATTGGGCAAAGAGCCTTTTTGTCACTGAGATAGACGAAGTAATTGCTATCGATGGCAAGACTCTACGTCGAAGCGGAGATGCCAGAAAAGACATTTCTCCCTTACACCTGGTCTCTGCCTGGGCTACAAAAAACCGCCTCGTTCTTGCTCAACAAGGAGTCGCTGAGAAAGCAAACGAGATCATTGTCATTCCTCAAGTGCTGGCGAAGCTCGACCTTGAAGGATGTATCGTCACGATTGATGCTATGGGCTGCCAGAAAGAGATTTCCCAGCAGATTCGCTCACAGGGAGGGGAGTATCTCCTTGGACTTAAGGCAAATCACGGTACTCTTCATGAGCGTGTGGTGGAACTTTTTGATTCCGAACGTGGGCGTAATTGGTCAACGAGTTATGGGGATTGTATCGCCCATTCCTTTTGCGAGACTCTTGATAAAGGGCATGGTCGCCTGGAAATCCGTCGTTGCTGGGTAGTAGAAGATGCGGAGTGGCTTGATTTTCCTGATGACAAAGGCAATATGTTTGGCTTTACCAGCGTCGTCTGTATCGAAAGCGAACGACATATCAAGGGTAAAGTGAGTATTGAGTCTCGTTATTTTATTTCAAGTCTTCCTGCCGAAGCAGAACGTGTGTTGCGTGCAGGTCGCCATCACTGGGGAATAGAAAATCGCGTACATTGGGTTCTTGATGTTTGCTTTAACGAAGATCGCTGTCGGGTAAGAGATGAACAGGCTCGTCAAAACCTTGCTCTACTCAGACACATGTGCATTAACCTCTTCCACAGAGAAAAGACGACCAAGCGGAGTTTAGCGGCAAAGAGAAAGGCGGCAGCATGGAATCCAGACTACATCCTAAAGATTCTCGCCTGTGCCTGAAATCCGTATGCGGTTGCCCTGCTTTTGTGCCCGCAGGGAAGGGACGGGGGGATGGGTGCGGTAAAATCGCCTTGAGATTATTTTGAACGAAACCAAAAAAGAGACGGATAAGCCGTTTGGCGTCGAAGTTATCGCGGCGCTGAGCTTGCTGTACGCCGTCTACCTTCTGATCTACAGCAGCCGCGACGCCGCGACGCTCTTTCAGGCCGGGCTGGGCTTGCTCTGCGCCGTCGGGCTGTGGCTGTTTCAAGCCTGGGGCTGGTGGGCGGCGGTGTTGCGCTCGGTGGTGATTATCGGCCTCTCGATCTTCGCGTTCGTACAAGCGCCTGGCGTCGTCGGGTTTTTGGCGCAGGCCGCCGGTGCGTTTCTGCCACTGATTTATTTACTGCTCCCAGGCGTCCGAAAAGCGTTTGGTGTGGGAAAGAGGCACTGATGGAACTGCGCGACCTGGAGCCGGGCGACGCTCTGGCGCATCGACGACTGATGAACCATGCCTTCGGGCAGGGGCGAATCCCCGAGCAGCCCAAAGAAGGCGATGCACCGCCCGAGGGGGTTATCGGGTTGTTCGAGGGGACCGAGCTTCGGGCCGCGCTGAGCGTCCGCGACTTTTCGGTCGTCTGGGGCGTGGCGGGGCCGCAAGCGATGGGCGGGATCGCCGGAGTCGCGACCTGGGCCGAGGCGCGCGGGCGCGGGCTGGTGGACCGACTGCTCAAAGAGTCGCTGGTTCGGATGCGCGATGCCGGGCAGAATCTCTCGGCGCTCTACCCGTTCGCCTGGGCGTTCTACCAGAAGTTCGGCTGGGAGTGGGTGGGGGAGCGTGCGAGCATCACCCTTCCCCTGCGCGAGCTGCCCAAAAGCCGGGCCGATATCCGGCTCCTGGACGGCGACGAGGCTCGGACTCTGGCTCGGAGCGTCTACGAGCGCTACACAGCGAGCCACCAGGGTCCGCTGACGGCGCAGTCCCGCGACTGGGCTGCCCGGCTGGAGCACTCGGACAACAAGCAAACCTATGTCTACGCGGCGGGCGACGACGGCTACCTGCTCTGGCGCTACAACGACGATAACTCCCCCGGCGACATTCGCGAAATGCTTGCCGTCACGCCCGAGGCTCAGAGTGCGCTGCTCGGGGTTCTGCGCGATCTCGGGGTTCAGCGCAAGACCGCCCGCTGGAGCAACGCACCGTCGGATCAGACGGTTTTATGTCACCTGGCAAACTGGGAGGTCAAGCGCGAGGTCGAGCCAGTCTTTGCGGCCCGCGTCGTGGATGTCTTGAGTGCGCTCTCGGGGCTGCCGGTGTCGGTCGAGGGACAGGTCTGCTTCTCAGTGACAGACGAAGCCGCGCCCTGGAACGCCGGGATTTTCACGCTGGAGGCCAGCGGAGGAACCACGGCTTGCGTTCGCTCCACCGATGCCCCGCAGCTTGCACTGGATATTCGGGCGCTCTCCCAGGCCGTCTGGGGTCATCCGTCGCTGACCGTGCTCCGTCGTGCGGGCCGGGTGCAAGTTTCGGACGACCACGGATTTACGCTGCTGGCCGAAGTTCTCACTCCCGCCACCGTCTGGCACCCGGATTTCTTTTAACTCTCCCCAAACCTCCCCCGGCGTTACCGCCGACCCCTCCGGCTGCGCGAAGGGGTATCCACGGGGCGCTGGGCTGGTGATGGGCTTAGAGACTGTGTGGAAACCGAGCTTTCTGCTGTCCCCCGAAGCGTTTCGCCTCGTGCCTCGGCTTCCCTTTCGCCCCCGTGCCGCACGGGGGAAGGGGGGAATCCTTAGGTATCTACACAGATTCTTAGATTCGTTCGAGCGCGCTGTTCGGGCGTATCGTGGATGCTGCCGTCAATTTCAACAACCAGGCGAATCGCAGGGCAGTAAAAGTCGGCGATGTACTGCCCAAAAACTCTCTGGCGTCGAAATCTAAGCCCACCGCAACGACTGCAGCGAAGTGCAGTCCAAACGCGCCGCTCTTCGGGTGTCATCTCCCGGCGCAGCTCACGCGCCCGGTCTCGCATTACCAAATATCCGTTGTCCATCACTTACTACAACGGGTGAGAATGCCGATTCTGACAAAAATCCTATATTTTCCGGAAAATATTTTCCGCCACCAGCCCGGCGCTTCGCAGATACCCCTTCGCCCCGAGCTTGCGAGGAATAGGCCGGAGGGGTCGGCGGTAACGCCGGGGGAGGTTTGGCAGGTGCGGGGGAGGACACAGGATCGCTCTGGTGCGTCGTTGTGCTAAAATAGAGGTTCTATGAGCCAGAAAATTTGGACGTTCGCCGGTGTCAACTTCGACCACATGCACATGGGAGACCTGCTCCGCCAGGTCAGCGAGCACCCGAGAGCCAGGCTGGTCGGGATCGCCGACGCACCCCAGCACGGGACAACCCGGATGCAGGAGACCGCCCAGCGCCTGGGCATTCCGGGCGAGCAGGTTTTTTCGGACTGGCGGACGTGCCTGACGGAAACCCGGCCCGACATAACCATTTTGTGCGCCAAAACCGGCGACCATGGCCGGTGGACGGTAGATATTGCGCCGCTGGGAACCCATGTTCTGGTCGAGAAACCATTTGCGGGAAGCCTCGCCGATGCCGACGCGATGATCGGGGCGCTGGAAAAAACCGGCAAGACAATGATAATTAACTGGCCGCTCGCCTGGTACCCACCTCACGTGACGACGAAAAAAATCATCGACGCGGGCACCATTGGCGACGTGCTCGAAGTGCACTACTACGACGGCAACCGGGGGCCGCTGCGCCATATCGCCGACAAGATCGAGATCGACGAGGCCGAGGCAAATCGCCAGAAGTCCGAGTCGTGGTGGTACCAGCGGGCGAGCGCGGGCGGGAGCCTCCAGGATTATTTAGGCTACGGCGTGACCCTGGGAACCTGGTTTCTCTCGGGCCGCAAGCCGACCGAGGTCACCTGCATCACCGACGAGCGCCCCGGCCTTCAGGTCGATGAGCACTCGGTCACGGTCTGCCGCTACGAGTCTCCTATCGGCCTCTCCAAGTTCGAGACGCGCTGGGGAACCTTCACCGATCCGTGGACCCTTCAGCCGCAGCCAAAATGCGGGTTCGTCGTCGTGGGCACCCGAGGAACCATTTCGAGCTACGACTACGAGCCTGTCGTTCGTCTGCAAACGAGAAACCAGGAAGAAACTCACGAAATCCCCGTCGATGAATTACTACCAGGCTTCCAGAACCCGATTGACCATCTGATCCATCACCTGGAGACGGGCTGTGCGCTTCATGGCCCGCTCGACCCGAAGCTCTGCCGGATCGGGCAACAGATCGTAGACTCGGCGATGCTCTCGGCAAAAGAAAAACGCACCGTCAAACTTCTGGAATAAACGTCGATGAAAAAGTTAAACTTGAATAAAGTGTAAGTCGGCTTCCTGCTCTTTCTACTTGTTGGGTGGAAAAGGAAGAAACCGACTTGCAAGGCACCTGATCTCTATGGTGGGGGCGGAGTTGGGATGCACTTGTTGTTGATGCACTCGGATGCAGTTGCAGACTGGAAGAAGTTTATGTAGCCGATGTACGAACCATCCGAGAAACAATAGGCTTTGTATTTTCTGTAGTTGCAACAGAGGCCCGAAGTGCTTGTTCGGCAGAAATAGGTATCTGTCGGCACAAGATTGTAACCCCCTGAGCCACAACTGCCAGTCAGGTGCTCTACCTCGTCAGGGCAGCCAGCAACTGACGCCATAACACGTGAAGCAAGTACAAAAGCGAGCGTACTCGCACCGCAAAGACAGAGCAATGCGACATTTAGCTTTTTTAGCATGTTTTAATCCTTTCGGTAGGAAACAGGAGCGATGAATTGGTAAGGCGGAGCAATTTCTCTCTCCGCAGTTTCAACCATTTCGAAAGCTCCATTGACGACTTTAGGGCTTAGAGTTATGATGGTTATCCGACCACTAAGCCAGAGCTGAGCTTGCAAATGCCCAGCACAAGCAGCAGACATAACTTGAATGTCTTTTTTGTTTTCAAAATCCTCCTTCAATATTTTGTCAATGTCTTGAGGTAGCTTGTTTTCTGGATTATATTTTTTTGGTGGGACGTGCCATCCAAATCCAGGTATTTTTCTGTTGTATTTTGGATACTGGCTCATATTGATGGTTGATATACCACATTTTACGGATTTTTCTGGTAAGATATTATATGTTTTAAGCAAAATAATAGGGTCTTTGGATGATCTTAATTCATTTATTTGTCCTTTATTCGAAAGTGCCCATGGTTCAAATTCCTGCCTGGCATTTGTTAGTCGTTCAATAATAAATTTTTCTACATTGCTAACTATCGCTTCTGAGTTAGTAATTTTAACAGGAACGCCGAATTCTAAATCATGTGAACTCAATTTTCTATTATTAGCGTCTACTTTGTAGTAGCCGATGATACAAGCCGCAATAACAAAAGATGTTATTGATGTAGCAAGAATAATTGGAAGTTTTTTCATTTCGGACCTTTCATATTGTCTAAGACATTCTGAATTTCACGAATATTTTCTTCATTGACAATTTTTTTATCCAGTATGAAGATGAAAGTTGTGCTCTTACTCTGTTCGAAAATATTTAAATTAGGGATATCAGATGAATTTACAATTTTAAAACCATCTAAATTAGTATCTGTTATGATTGCATTTGGGTGTTTTGCGATTACAATATCATATCTCAGTTTTTGAGCTGCGCTAATACGGGGTTTCATTGTTTCTAAACATCCACAACCACCGTCAAAGTAATTCACAAAAAGAACTCTTGGATGATCTGACCAGTTCCAGCCAGGAATCTGGGGAAGAGAATGAACCGATCTGCGACTGACGGCAAGATACGAAACTATCGCAAAAACAAAAATGAGTAAAACAGTCGTTATTGGTTTGTCGAGTAGCTTAGTCACGAGCTGCTGCCTCCAAGCAATTACCGCTCTGGAAGACAGTCATCCATCCGTAAGCGGCACCGACTCTCTGAGCGGCACCGACTCTCTGAGTATATCTGCTGAACTCACGGCTGTCAAGGCATTGATAAAAAAAGATTATTTGAGTGAGTTTTTGTACACCGTGAAACTGTTGGGTTGATGGGGAGCGGTCGAGTCGCGGAACGTCGCTAAAGCAAAACGCTCAGTAAAAGCTCGTCGTGGCTCTGATTATCCAGGCGAATCACGTCCGGCTCGACCCCGTAGACGCTGAACCCGAGGCGCAGGTACAGCCCGATAGCAGGCGCGTTGGTGGCGACGACCGAGAGCCGGACGCGTGCCAGCTCGCGCTCGCGCGCCCACCCGAGGCATGCCCGGATCAGCGCCTCGCCGATGCCCTGGCCGCGCACCTCGGGCCGGACGAAAACCGAGACGATGTTTCCGACGTGCCGGGTTTTAAGTCGCCCGTCGGTGAAGACCATCGCCATCCCGACCAGAGCGCCGCTCTCACCCTCGGCCACAAAAGTTGAGTGCAGCGCATCCGGGGTGGCCCGCTCGATCCAGGCGCTCTCAGGCCGCGCCGACTCGCTCTCCGCATCCGACCCGAACGCCTCGGGAGCCGCCCGCAGCCCGTCGAGGCGGAGCGCACGAAGCGCCGCGAGGTCATTGACAGACGTAGGCCGAACGGTGTAGCTCATAGTTTTTTCAGCCTCTGGTCCAGCGCCACCGCCCCGATAATCAGAAGCCCGATATAGATGTTCTGGTCGAACGGGTCGATTCCGAGCAGATTCGCGCCGTTGTGCAGAACCGCGATAAGCAGCGCCCCAAGAATCGTCCCCGAGACCCGCCCCTCGCCGCCCGAGAGACTCGCACCGCCCACGACGACCGCCGTCACGACATCGAGTTCGTAGCCCAGCCCGCTACCCGGATTGCCCGAGCTGAGCCGCCCGGCCTCGACCAGCCCGGCCAGCCCCGCCAGCGCCCCGCCCAGCGCGTAGGCCATCACCTGCACCCGCTCGACCGGGACGCCCGAGACCCGCGCTGCCTCAGGGTTGGAGCCAATCGCGTAGACGTAGCGCCCGAACTTCGTGAAATGCAGCAGAAACGCCACCAGCCCGGCGCAGAGAACGACTAAAACCAGCGGCATCGGCAGCCCCAGTGGGCGACCGCTCGCCAGAAAGTTGAAGCCCTCGGGCGTCCCGGAGATTGTATGGCCCTCGGCGATTCTTAGCGAAAGCCCCCGCGCGACCAGCAGAATTCCGAGGCTCGCGAGAAACGCCGGAACCTTGAGCCGGGTGCTGATGATCCCGACCAGCGCCCCGCAGAGCATCCCGGCCAGCACGCCCGCGAGCGACCCGGCCCAGACCGGCCAACCCAGCTTCACCAGCGCGAACGCCGCACCAACCCCCGAGAGCGCCACGACGCTGCCCACCGACAGGTCGATCCCACCCGCGATAATCACCACGGTCGCGCCCATCCCGATGAGAAGCAGCCAGGCGTACTGCCCCGCGATCCCAAACAGGTTGTCCTGCGTCAGAAACGACTGCCGCCCGGTCGCCATCGGCACCCGGATCGCAAAGAACACACACAGAATCAAAAGGCCCACCGCAGGCAACAGCCGCTTCAAAAGATTCATAAGCCCCCACGCGAAGCGTCGGCTGAGGAACGAAGCCCCATAGCCGGACGATTTTCGTCCTGGAAAGTTAAAATCATGAAATATCGTTTCCTGTCATCATGTAGTGTAGAACCCGCTCTGCGCTCGCCTCGGGTTTTGTCAAACTTGCCACCAGTTTGCCCTGAAAGAGAACTAAAATCCGGTCGCTCATGCCCAGAAGCTCGGGAAGCTCGGAGGAAACCAGCAGTGCAGCGGCTCCTTTTTTGGTTGCTTCGTTGATGCGCTCATAAATCTCGACTTTGCTGCCCACATCGACGCCTCGGGTGGGTTCGTCGAACAGTAAAACCGTCGATTCGGCGTGGAGCCAGCGCCCCAGAACCCCTTTTTGCTGATTCCCGCCCGAGAGCGTTCCAATAAGCGTCTCTGTGGACGATGTTTTAATTTTTAGTCGGTCAATCTGGGCTTTTGTCGTCTCACGGTCGCGCCTGTGCGAGAGCCATGGCCCCGGCGCGAGTTTTTCGAGGCCCGCCAGCGTGACGTTGTGACGTAGCGGCAGCCCCAGCGCCAGCCCGGTTCTCTTGCGGTCTTCCGTCAGCAGCCCGACCCCCGCCCGAATCGCCGCTTTTGGCCCGCGCCCCAGCGGCAGCGACTTCCCATCGACCACAACGCCAATCTTCTCCCCCATTACTGGGGGCCGGGGGGCAAGAGTTGGGGAGTGGGGAGTGGGGAGTAGGGAGTGGGGGGCACGAAGTCCGAAAATGGTCTCCAGAAGCTCCGTACGGCCTGCGCCCATCAGCCCGGCGACTCCGACCACTTCCCCGGCACGAGCCGTGAATTCGATCTCGGGAAGCGTGACTTTGAGGCGTTCGGGGCCGGGTGGGGTGGGCTGGCGCGGGTAGAACTCGCCCAGGTCGCGGCCTACCATCGCGCGGACGACCTCGCCCGTGTCGGTGGTCTCCATGGCCGACTCCAGCACGACCCCGCCGTCGCGCAGGACAACCACGCGGTCGCACAAAGCGAAGCACTCAGGCAGGCGATGGCTCACAAAAACCAGCCCGATCCCCTGGCCCCGAAGCTGGCGCAGCGTGTGAAACAGCTCCTGGATCTCGCCCTCCCCGAGCGAGCTGGTCGGCTCGTCCAGCAGCAAGACTTTTGCGTCGGCGGCGAGCGCCTTGCTGATCTCCACCACCTGGCGCTGAGCGGGGGAGAGCGACCCGACCAGCGCGTCCAGGTCGAGCGTGAAGCCGTGCTTTTCGAGCAGCTCTCGGGCGAGATTTCTCTGCTTTTTGTGGTCGAGCAGCCCGCCTGCGCCGGTTGGCTCGGCTCCTAAGAACAAATTGGCGGCGACCGAGAGCTGCGGCGCGAGGTTCAGCTCCTGGTAGACCATCCGAATCCCGAGCGCCCTGGCTCTTGCGGGCGAGTCGAGGCGCACGGGCTGCCCGAGCCAGGAAATCTCCCCGGCATCGGGCGGCTGAACCCCCGTGATGGCCTTGAGCAGGGTAGACTTTCCCGCCCCGTTCTCGCCAAGTAGCGCGACGATCTCGCCCGCGCGAACCTCAAAATCGACGCCCCGAAGTGCCTTTACCTCGCTTCCAAACGACTTCTCAATGCCCCGAAGCGAGAGCAGTGTCTCAGTCATCGATGTTACTCGATCCTATCTCTGAATTCCGCCCAAATGCGGGTAACATCAGGCCCATAGCGAAGAGAGCCACACCGCTGAGAGTCGTAACATCGCTTCCAGCATGGAAAAACGTGAGGCTGGACCAGCAAAGCAGCGCTCCCAGAGAGCAAATCAGGAGATAGATTCCCAGTCGCTTCCCGATGGAGCGAAGAAATGCTACACGAAGCTCTGGAGGTACGCCGCGCCACGGATAGCCGCCGAGATCGTGGCGGAGCCAGAAGATGCTCAAGACGACAAAGACGCAAAGGCCAATCGACGCTCCCAAAATCCAGCGGCTCCACCACTCCATCTCAGCCATCGAGTTACTTGGCGCGGAACTCGGTCATGTCGGGCTGGTCCATGTTGTCTTTTTTGAGCAAGACACAGCCAGTATCGATTTGTTTTTTGGGTTTCTTGCCGATGGCATTGTCAATAAGAGACTTGACTCCCTCATAGCCCATTTTTGCCGGGTTCTGAACGACCAGTGAGTCCATCTCACCCTTGCTGACGGCGCTATCCATGAGCTTGGTGTTGTCAAACCCGATCACTTTAATTTTTGTGAGCAGGTTTTTATTTTTCGCAGCCTGGAGCGCACCCACCGCGCACGGCTCGCACGAGCCGAACATCCCCACGATGTCCGGGTTGGCCGAGAGCAAGTCTTCCGCGACCCGAATGGCTTTGATGGCGTCCGAGTCGGCCAGCGTGGCTTTCACCAGCGTGATTCCGGGGAACTTTGCCTTGAGCGTCTCTTCAAAGCCTTCCTCACGCTCCATGGTCGAGGCCGAGTTCGCCTGGTTGGGAATCAGCCCGACCTTGCCCTTGCCGCCCAGAATCTCGCCCATACGCATCGCGGCCAGCTCGCCGCCCTTTTTATTGTCGGTCGCGACGAAGCTCACATACGCATCTTCACCGACGTCGGCGGCAGAGTCGAAGATCGTGATGGGGATTTTGGCGTCACCCGCTTTCTTAATCACCCCGACGAGCGCGGCTTTGTCCAGCGGCGCGAGAACAATTCCGTCCACTTTCTGGTTGATCGCGTTCTCAACCACTCCGATCTGCCCCGAGGCATCGTTCTCTTTTTGCGGGCCGTCCCACTTGATATTGACGGAAAACTCGCTGCCCGCTTTCTCCGCCCCACGCTTGACCGACTGCCAGAAGTCGTGCGTCAGGCCCTTGGGAATCACCGCGATTGTCTTCTTCGCCGCGCCAGCGCCCGAAGCCGTACTCTCGACGTTCGGCGGAGCGGACGGACAACCCGCAAGAAAAAGCGTCGCGCCAAGCGCCACAAAGGAAAGCCACCCTGATTTCTTCATGCCGCTCACTTCGACGCTTTCCGGTCGATTTCCTTTAACCAGCGAATCCCCGCCGGGATGCCCTGCTCGATCATGCTGTCGTAGTGATCGCCCAAGTCCGCCGCGACGAACGTGACGCTCGGATTGGTTTTTTGAAGCGTCTTCGCGTACCGCTCTGTTAAATTAAACGGCAGGTTGGAGTCGTCGCGGGCATGAAACAGAAAAACCGGGCACCTGAGATTCTCCCGATTGACGATGTTGTCGGGCGAGGAGTAGTGGAGCAAAGCCTGTCGAAACCCTGGAATCTTACGATCTATCAGCGGCAGCACCTTACCGACACGGGCATTCAGATCGACGCAGGGCGCGTAGGCAATGCAGGCTTTCGCCCCCACACGAGGAGCGGCTTGAAGCGCAATCGTCGCCGCCGAGCTATGTCCTGCGGTGTAAATTCGCTTCGGATTGATTTTCAAACGATGAACAGCGTAGTCATACGCAAATTGGGTGTTTCTTAACCCGAAATCAGCGTCTAAGAAGTCCTGCGCACCTCGAATGACTTCACCATCCGACGGTTTATCGGCAATATCTCCGTCTACATCGTAGGCGATAACCGCAAACCCCGCCCGAACATAGGGAAGATGCTCGGGCCGACTTCCCTCTCCAACCGTGGTGCCTGTCAGTAGCGTCCCACCGGCAGGGGCGATTAAAACGCACCCCAGCCCTCCCGCCGGACGCTTCTCGGGCAGATAAACCCAGAGCTTGCTCTTGCGCTCGTCGGTGCGCGGCAGCTTTATCTCAGCAAACTCAACCCCCGGCTCCAGAAGTGCAAGCTTGGGTAACGTTGGAAGCGTCTCAATGGCGATCAGAGGCCGCGAGCGAGGCGTCTGATGGCATCCCATAAGAAATACAAGTCCGAGAAGCAGAAAGCGACGATCCATAATGACTTTTCCCCCGAATTAACGCATGGCGGTGCAGCCGCCGTCGATGTCGTAGGCGGCTCCGGTGACGAATGCGGCTTCGTCGGAGCAGAGGTAGAGGGCAAGATAAGCGATTTCGCCCGGTGTGCCCATGCGTCCGAGGGGCTGCGCGGCTTTGAGTTTGTCAAGCTCTTCGGCTTCGTTGCCCGGAAACGCATTCTTCAAATAGGTATCGACGAGCGGCGTGTGAACCCGCGCCGGGCAGATGGCGTTGCACCGGATGTTGTCTTTCACGAAGTCCTGCGCGATGGAGCGGGTAATGCCTAAAACTGCCGTCTTGCTGACGCCATAGCCAAAGCGCCGCTCCAGCGAGACTTTCGAGACAAGAGACGCGATATTGACGATGCTTCCGCCGCGTCCGCTCTCTTTCATGCGTTTTACCGCCTCACGGCAGGGAAGAAAGACGCCCCGGACGTTGACGGCATGGAATTTATCAAGCTGCTCGACGCTGGTCTCTAAAATAGTCGCGACGCCGCCGATTCCCGCGCAGCACACCAGAATATCCAGGTTCCCGCCCTCGTCAATCTTCTCAAACGCGGACTTCACGCTCGCTTCGTCGGAAACGTCGCAAATAATGCTAACCCCCACCTGGCGCACTCGTTCCTCGCTGCCGTCCTCCCCCGGCAAGCGAGGGAGGCTTAAGTCCAGCACGACGACTTCTGCGCCCTGATCGCGCAAGAGCTGAACAATAGCCGCCCCGATCCCCGACGCACCCCCCGTGACGGCGGCCCGCTTGCCGTCGAGCCGGAAAGGTATCACTGGTTCCCCCGGGTACCCTCTGGGTGATTGGGGGCGGAGGGGGACACGACCTGATTTCTTAGCACACCGATGCCCTCGATCTCGATCTCGACCGCATCGCCGGGCTTGAGCCACGGACTCGGGGTTCGGCCCATCGCGACGCCCTCGGGGGTTCCCGTAAGAATCACCGTTCCGGGCAGAAGCGTCATGCCTTGCGAGAGATACGAGATAATCTCACGCACCGAGAAGATCATGTCCCGTGTATTGGAGTCTTGTCGAGTAATACCGTTCACGCGGGTCTGAATGCGGAGCGCATTGGGGTCGGGAATCTCGCTGGCAGACACTAAAATCGGCCCGAGCGGGCAGAATGTGTCGAAGCTCTTGCCCCGTGCCCACTGTTTGTCCAATTTTATCTGCCAATCACGCGCTGAGACATCGTTGGCGCAGGTGTAACCCAGAACGTAGCTCAGGGCGTCTTCTTCCGAGACGTTTTTTGCGGCTTTTCCAATCACCACGGCCAGCTCGCACTCGTAGTCCAGCTCCTCGGTCTGGGGCAGGAGAATGTCGCCTTCGTGGGAGCAGAGCGTCGAGGTTGGCTTGATAAACAGAATCGGGCGCTCGGGGATCGGCATGTTACTCTCAATGGCATGGCGGCGATAGTTCAGCCCGATGCAGAGAATGTTCGTGACACTTTTTAGATCAAACGGCTGGCTCACTCGGTAACCTCGCTTATTTCTTCACTGATTTGTTTTAATTCTTCCGTGGCCTTGCTGGTGCGCAGCCAGACGTTTCCGGGTGGCGCTTCGTAGCCCGACCAGGCGTACGGATCGACTCCGGCGACGGGAATCACGCAGCGCCGGTCTGCGGTGGCGGGCGACTCGCCGTCGCGCAGGGACCAGGGTAGCTTGCTCCAGGCGTTCATGTAGTGGTTGACCAGCACCCGGCGGTAGACCTCCGAGCGGTTCTTTCGGGATTTATGGAGCAGGTAGCCGTTGAAGAACACCACGGTCCCAGTCGGAACTTCCACAGGAATCGCCTCATTCTCATCGAAACCGAAGCTCTCGGGGGCGAAATCGTACTCATCGGGATCGTTGTGGGGGCGCTGCGGGTAGAGATAGCCCGTTTTATGTGAACCCGGCACGACCCAGAGGCACCCGTTCTCTATCGTTGCCGGGTCGAGTGCGGTCCACGCTCCGATAAGACTTCTATCTCGGGTGGGAATATAGATCTCGTCCTGGTGCCACGCCTGGCCCTGGAAGGTCGGGGGCTTCACAAAGAGCATCGACTGCATGCACTTCACCGAGCCGTCCCAGCCGGGCAGGTGCGCCGCCGTGATCTGCGAGAGCGCCCCGCAGATTCTGGCGTGCTTGACGTGTCGCTCGACCACCGGGCTGATGTAGTGCGGCTGATGGATGCAGAGAATTTTTCTTAAAGCCTCGTCGTCGGGCAGGTCTTCGGGAAGCGCCTGAAGCGTCTCGCAGGGGTAGCCGCCGCGCGCGAGGTGCACGGTATCGGCCCGAAGCGCCTCGACCTCCTCGGGCGTCACCAGCCCCTCGACAGCAAGGTAGCCATTCTCCACAAAAAAAGAAACCTGCTCGTCGGTGAGCGTCTTCAAAGCAGCGATGCGGTCGGACAAAACGGGTGCCGGATTGGACATGCTCCGATTTTACCGCAGGCAAGCAAGCCCCCCAGGTTTGCCCCCCAGCCCCAGGGCAAACGCATTTGGATTTTCCTGCCCGATCCCGTCGAATAAATTCGCGGCTATGATTACAACACCCTGAGGGTACCCGGACCTTCAAGAAGCAAGCTTCCCTCGTCGAATCCAGAAATTCTCTTTGATTCGACAAGATTGGCTTGCCAATCGCAGGTCGAATTCGTAGTTGTAGCCGCGAATTTAACGCTTGTTGTGAATTAGGGGCGCAACGCCCCTCTCCTCATCTCCAGCCCAGCAAATCAGCAAACTGGAGGGAGGGGCGACCGAGGCTGCGGTTGAGAAAAATACAAAAGTTGTGA
>JANLTX010000019.1:0-10196 GCA_031363095.1 Armatimonadota bacterium
CAGACGATTTCCGCCGGGCCGCGCAACCACTGCGCGGCCCGGTTTTTCTTTTTTTATGCCCCCCGGCCCCCCGTAACGGGGGAGTTTCCCCCATTACTGGGGGCCGGGGGGCAAGTCCGATACAGTAGTTCCAATGGATATCCAGGCGCTCACGAAAAAAGGGTTTGTCGTCACGCCACACGGCGAGTTCTCTCTCGTTCACCCGGCTCGGCACAAGTTCGACTGGGCCGACGACGAGCTGCACCTGCGCTCGGTGGTTCTTGACAGCGCGGGCCGAGTTGTCTCGGTCGGCTGGCCGAAGTTCTTCAACCAGGGCGAGCAGGCCGAGGGCGACGAAGTTATCGCCGCCGAGCTTGCCGCAGGCCGCGCGGTGATTACGCACAAACACGATGGCTCGCTGGTCATTCGCTCCGTCCTGCCAGGCGGCACGGTTCTGTTTCGGACGCGCGGGAGCTTCGATGGCGGCGAGTACGGCGTCCATGCTCGCGCGGTCGCCGAAGAAAAATACCCGAAGCTGCTCGACCCGACCGTGTTTCCCGAAGGCTCGCTTCTGTTTGAGTATGTCGGGGCGGGAAACCAGATCGTGGTGCGCTACGACGCCGACGATTTAGTCTTTCTCGGAGCCGCGACGCACCGGCCCACCGTGCGCTACACCGACTGGACAACGCTCCAGAGTCTTGCGGAGGCACTCGGGCTGAACCTGGTGGAAACCCTGGACTGGGCCGGAGTGAGTGGCGTTAGCGAGATTCTGGAGATTGTCCAGGGCTGGAACCACTCCGAAGGCGTGGTCGTCCGCGCCGCCGACGGCCAGACGCTGCTCAAGCTCAAGAGTGCGTGGTACTTCGCCCAGCACGCGCTTCGCTGGCATCTGACGTACGAGTCTATCGTCCGGTTTGCTCTGGACGGCGCGATCACCGACGTGCCGGGCCTGGAAGCCGCCCTGACGCAAGCGGGCTGGGACTTCGAGCTTCAGAAAACGGCGAAGGAGCACTTCGCGGTGTATTCGGAGCGAAAAGAAACGGCTGGCGGCCTGAAATCCGGCGCAATAGCTCTGGCCGAGAAGTTCCCGCTGGCAAACTTCGAGGACGAGCGAGCGCGGCGCAAGGCGTTCGCAGCGCACGTTTTTTCGGAGCACAGCGAGCTGAGGCGCTATGCGTTTCTCGCTTACGACGAAAAACACGCCGCGCTGGACGCTGCGCTGCTGAGAAACGTCATCTTGGCGCGGGGCGCAAAGCAACAGCCTTGAACTCGGCGATCTCGACCCGATCTCCGACGAGAGAGACGCCCAGCCGGAAAACCCCGATTCGGGCGTCGTCGGGTGCGGAGAAGCGGACCAGGCTCACGCCGGGCGAACTCTTCACTGCCGCGATCCCGAACATCCGGGGGGCGAGCTTCGCTCCCCGATCCCATTGCGCCGTCACCTGGCGCAAGACCGGGAGCGTCGCGCCGCCATCGAGTACGCTGAGCCGCACCAGAAGAGACAGCGTCCGGGTTCCCTCCATGCCTCGTAACATCGCCGCCGCCCCGCGTACCACGAGCACCGGCGGGCGAGTCAGCCGCTTTCCTTCGACGCTCCACCAGAGCGAACCCGGCCCGCTCTCCTCGGAGACACCCAGAATATCGACAATCGTCCCGGACGCCAGAACCGCACGGTCTGGCGTGAGCGAGGGCGGCGCGGCCTGTTGCCGCGCATGTGCCGCCCCCGCCATTCCGAGGGCCAGTACCCAACCTGCCACCAAAGCTATCTTCATTTTATGTGACCCTGACCAGGGTATTCCCCAAAACCCGGCGCATGAAACTATTTTTCAATCAAATAATAGAGCGTTCCGGGCTGAAGGGTGATTTTCTTTGCGCCACCGAGTGCTTTCACGACGTAGCCATTGCCATCCAGCGCGGTGACTTTCAGGCTTTCGGCATCGGGGCGGGTGAGGGAGACGGTGCCGGTGAGTTCTTTCACCAGGATCGGCGGCCCGCCCAGGCTCTCGATGCGCAGCAGTCCTTTGTCGGCGGGCGCGGCTCGCCAGCCCCAGTTTCGGTCCTCGGACATCACCTGAAGCAACAGGCGCTGGCTGGAAAGAAGCGGCTTTCCGTCGAGCGACACCAGCGCGACCGAGCCGTACTCCAGGTCGGACTCCAGGCTCAGCGCGGGAAGCGAGACTTTCCCGGCGGACTTCAAGAAGCCTGTCACGGCGTTTGCGCCCGGTGCGGAGATCACGGCGCGGCCCGCGCCCCAGTTCCAGGCAAGCTCGCCCGTGAGCGCCCGCGCGACTTTTTTTGTCCGGTCGATCTGCGTGGGAAGATTCGCGACCTTTGCCGGGCCGCCGTCGGCGCTGATGTTCACCGTCACCGGGCCGACTAAAAACGCCAGCGGGTCCAGCTTCCCGAGAGACTTGATCGTCGCCGGGCCGGACTTCGGGAGATCTACAGCACGTAGCTCATCGAGGTTGAGCGGAGCGGAGAGCGGCATTCCTTCTAATTTGAACAGATTGCTCAGCTTCAAGTCCAGCGCGACGGCGGGCGGGCCGGTTCTTACCAGCCCTTGCCGAAAGATCAGGGCCGATGCCGGGAACTGCCCGAGGATCGCGGGGCTTTGCAGGTCGAACTTGCCGTGCGTCTGGCTCCAGTCCGCGCCGCCGAGCGCGAAGAAATGGATCGCATCGCTACCCTGAAGCGCCCCGTAGCCCGCCGCCAGCAGGGGAAACTCAGCCCGAAAACGGTTAGGCATCGGCCAGTTGACCTCGCTCACCATCGACGGCAGATTTTGCCAGCGCGTGTCGAACAGCGGCAGCGAGAACTCGTTATTGGTAAAAAGCAGGGCCGAGCGGTCTTCGTAGAGATCGCCGACAGAGAGCGAGTAGCCCGCACGCGGCCCCTCGTGGCGGCCCCCGAAGTAGCCGTGGCGGTCCATGGCGTCGAGGCCCGCGTTGCTCCACTTGTCGAGCGGCCCCAAAACGCGCCCGTCGGCGGTGACCCAGTTCGACCCCACGACGCAGCCTGCAAACCCCAGCTCTTTTTTGAGATAGCTCCCGGCGCTGTCAAAAAACGCTCGCTGGTTTCGCGCCAGAAACTCGGCGGTGTCCTGGGAGCGGGCGTCTCTCTTGTTGGCCATGTCCCACAATCCCCGAAACGCGACACGGCCCTCGGCGGGCCTGTCTCGTGGGTCGGGTGCGCCCCAGGTCGTGAGCGCCGTCTGAAGCGAGCCGTATTTTTTGGTGAGCCAGTCGCCCAACGCTTTTTCCAGAAGTTTTCTTTGGGTTTCGGGGACGTTATCATCGGTGAAGGTCCAGAATAAATAACTATCTTCGTTGCAAAGCTCCGCCAGAGCAACCGCAGGCTCTTTCCCCAGCGGCAAGCCGTGCGAGTTCGGAGCCGTGAGAATAGTTCGCCACCAATTTTTATAGATTTTCTGGAACTCAGGCTGAAAAAAGAGAAGTGAGAACGGTTTCTTGGCCGGATTATAACCCGACAGAGAATCTTTATCCGAAATCTCGATCCAGAGCGGGAAATAGATCGAAAGCTCGGAGTAAATCCCCTCTTTTTTGAGAGCCGCGATAAATTTCTGGGTATTTTCCAGCTTCTCCGGGTCGATCTCGCGGAAGTTGTCGCTTTTCCAGAGTGCGCCGTGAAGTCGAACTAAATTCACTCCCTTCTTCGCCAGGCTCCGCGCAAGATACGCCACCGATGCCGGGGGCATCCCGACGATATCCGGCCCGGCATTCACCGCCCAGAACTTGTGCTGCCGCTTCGACTTGCTCGAAATGAACCGCCCGCCAATGCTCTGAATGAACCCGCCGTCGCCCGCGCTCGCTTCGTTGAGAAATCGGAGGTCCAGCGCGGACTTCGTGAACGGGTCGGTGCCCGGCTCGAACGCGAACCAGCCCGGCTCGCTGCGTCCGTATTTCTCGTCGGGTTTTTTCTTGCCGCGCGGCAGAAACGGATTTGTTGTCAATACAAAGCAATCGAAGCACGCCGCGCCGTCGGTCTCGGTCAGCTCGACGCGCAGCCAGTGCTTTCCGGGCTTTGCAACGATCCCCTCGCCGCCGTAGACCCAGTTTGCGCCCACGAACTGCCGGATCGGGGCATCGTCGAGCAGCGCAGGGTCTTTCCCGACGCTCTGCCACGAGCCTTCATCAAGCCGCCAGCGAAACGGGCCGTGTTTCCAGAACTTGCGGGCATAGAAACTCCACGCACCCGCCGTCGGTACGACTACTTCGTACTCCGCAAACAGCGAACTATCTCTCTTACCCTCGACTCCGATCCATTTACCGCCAGAAAGTATGCTTTCTTCGGCGGGATTGGCGGGCATAAACGAGTGTTTCTCGGGAAAATTACTCGCTCGCGTACTTTCCGCCTCCCACCAGACAAATCCCGCACTATTTTTATCCTGAGCACGCACACACGAGGCCAGTAGCAGCATAGCTCCCAGCATTCCTACAACATTCTGTTTGTATTTCATTTTATTATTCTCCGCCCACATGGACGTCCGCCGATATTAACATCGGTGAACCGCCGATATCAACATCGGTGAACCGCCGATATCAACATCGGTGGCTAAGGGCTACGCCACGATGTCCTTCGGACGTAAACCAATTTTGTTTTTTGTCGCGGAGCGCTGGTGCGCGGCGCACCATGCCAGCGACTTCGTCGAGCTTGCTCGCCCTGACGCCGGGTACCCAGTCGCTGGGTGATTTATCTGGGCGATCTACGGAAATGCCTTTCGGTAAGCCTTGAGAATCGTGTCAAATTTGTGGTTCAGAGCTTCGTCGATGGTTTTTCGAGAGTCGTCGGCGTCGTACCAGGTGACGGAGCGGGTAATGGCGTCTTTCCAGGTGGTTTTTGCCTGAAAATCGGGAACAAAACGCTTGATTTTGGAGTTGTCCAGCACGATGCTCACGGCTTTGTCGCCCAGAAGAGTTCCTTCCCAGTCCGGATTGTGGGCAATGAGCAGCTCCGAGGCTATCGGAACCAGTTTGGGAATCACTCCGAGGGCTTCTGCCGCCTGCTCGAATAGCTGACGCCAGGTCAGGACTTCGTCGGTGGAGATATGGAACGCCTCGCCCAGGGTTTCCGAGCGCCCAAGAAGCCCGCAGAATCCCAGCGCGAAGTCCTCGTTCCAGGTGATCGACCACAGGCTGGAGCCGTCACCGGGGACGATTACTTCCTGGCCCTCGCGCATGCGCTGCGCCACGGTCCACGGGCGGGTCCAGGAGTTCAAAACCAGCGGGAAGTTCGCCGCGCCGAACGTCAGCGAGGGCCGCACGACGGTCCAGGGTAGCCCGCTCTGACCCGAAAGAAGTTTTTCGCACGCGATCTTGTCGCGCGAATACTGCCAGTGAGCGTTCCCGAGCGGAGTTTCTTCGGTGACACGGTGGTGGCGCAGCGGGCGCTCGTAGCAGCTCGCCGAACTCACAAACACGTACTGCCCGCACTTTTCCGCAAACAATCCAGCAGCTCGCTCGATATGCGCGGGCGTGAAGCTCAGAAAGTCACACACGACGTCGAACGTGTGCCCCGAGAGCGTGGCTTGTAGCGCGTTTTCGTCGCCCCGGATGTCGCCAAGCAGCGAGTGCGTTCCGGGCGTCGGGGCGTAGCTCGCCGAGACGCCGCGCCGGAGCAAGTAAACCTCGTGGCCCAGCGCCACCGCCCGCGCGACGCACGCCGACGAGATAATCCCGGTTCCGCCGATAAACAGAATCTTCATCTGTCCTCTCACTTCGCGCAATGGCGCGGGTTTCCCTCCCTGAATCCACCCGAACCCACCCCCTCCTCGTTCCTCGTCGGACCCTCCCTTCGCGGCGAAGGGAGGGTGGACCCGAGGTTTACGAGTGGCCGGGTGGGTTCGAGTGGCCGGGTGGGTTCGAGTGGTTCAGAGCATCAAGAATTCGTTTTTGCAGCTCCGGCATAGAGCTTTGAAGCACTTCGTCGTTGGTCAATCGAAGAATGTGAATCTTTGATTCCTCACGCAAAGCGGTCTCACGGTCCCGGTCATACTGCGCAATATCTGGTTGAAGGTGGACACTCCCATCCACTTCAATGGCAAATTGGGCTTCACAGCAGTAGAAATCGAGAATGAATCGCCCAACGATTCGCTGTCGTAAAAAGCGGAAGCCACCACAACGACGAAGTCGAATTAGCTCCCAAAGGCGTGCCTCAGCAGATGTCATGTTCGCTCGCATCCGACGGGCATGGTTGCGAATCTGCTCATAATTTTGTCGTCTCATACTGCTATAACGGGTGAGATTGGCAATTCTGACAAAAACAGATAAAAATCCCCAAATTTTTTGATTCTGCCAAACCCACCCGAACCCACCCCCTCCTCGTTCCTCGTCGGACCCTCCCTTTGCGGCAAAGGGAGGGTCGGCTGGAGCGAGCTTGCGAGCGGAGGCCGGGGTGGGTTCAGGTGGACTTGAGTGGCTGTCACAGCGAAGAAGGGATTCGCGTCTTTGTCGGAGAACGAGGACAGGAACATGACACGAAGACAGGCGATTTTCACGACACTCTCCGCGCTGGGCGCGCTTCTGGCGCTGACCGGCTGCGGAGGAACCAACAAAGTCAGTACAGACGGTAACGGACGACTGCGCGACGTAGATGTCTCTCCGGTCCCCGGCGCGACCTTTCTCCCGCGAACCACCGAGTTCACGGTATTCTGGTCGAGCGGGTTCGAGCCACCGGCGACCTTCACAGCCCGGATGTACCGCCTGCGCTCCGATGCCAGCTCCGACGAAGAAATTACCACCAGCCTGGTACGCGATGGCAGCGAGTTCCGCTGGTTTCTGCGGCCCACGGGCGATCTGCCCGCAAGCAGCGCCGTCTATCTGGAGCTGACCGCACCCGGCGAGGCGACGCTTCGCTTTGCCTACATCGTCGGGACCAGCCGCGCCCAGAGCCTGGCGACGCCCTTGCCCGAGCGACCCGGCGCGGTCACGGCGCTACGGCACACGATCACGGTCCGCTGATACTCGTTTAATTCCCGTTTTCCCGTCGCGCTGGCACGGTTTTTGCAGCGCGGCGGGAAACTCTGGCGAAATTGCCAGGTACTAAAATGCTTCGAGCAATGTACAATCGCCGCGTGACCCCAGGCTCCGACACGACGATCTATCTGCAAGGAATGCAGCTCACCGGGCGACGCGCTCTCCGGCCCGACGAAAAATTAGGGGTGAGGAAGCGCCGCCACGAGACGCTCTGGCGGGGCGTTCTGGGAGCGCTCCTGGCTCCGGTGCTTCTGGCCGTCGCGGGCTATGTCCCCCGGCTTCTGGCCGACGATTTCTGGTCGCGGCTGGTCTTTGGAATCAGCCTCTATGTGCTTCCCCTGCTGGGCGTCGTGACGTTCCGCAGCCTGATTCTGGCCCACCGCCTGCGCCACGACGAGTCCCTGGGCGAGGCCGAGCTGTTCTCCCAGACCGACGAAGACAACGTGATGCACCACACCGAGCGGCTTCCGTTCTCGGGGATGCTCTGGACCATCAACGACAAACCCACGCTCGCGATCAGCGTCGCCGACTCGGTGCCCGTGGCGAATCTCCCCGACTCGGCATCGGTGGCGGCGCAGTGGCTCTCTCCGGCGATGAGCACCAAAGAGAAAAACTACTTCGCCAACAAACGCGAGATCACGCCGTCGGAAGAGCGCGAGCTTCGGCGGCACCAGCTTCATCTCTCGTGGGAGCGCTGGCGCGGGCTGTACGCCTTCGATCTCTACCTGGTGCTGGTCACGCTTCTGAGCGCCCACGGCAACCTGCTTCGCGGCTACGATTTTCTCGGTCTCGCTGCTTTTGGCACCGCGCTGCTGGCGCTACACTCCCGTGCCCTGCGCGATCTCTGGACCGCCAACTCCCTCTCTCGCGACATTGCGGCGCGGCGGCTCTTAATTGTTCGGGTGGAGCGCGGCTCTGCCGAATCCCCCATCTACGAAGTGCTCCCGCGCTCGGGAATGCCCTGGTCCGTCAACGGCGCACCGGCGTCGTGGCGGCTCGGACTCGGCGGAACGCCCGTCTGGTAGGGTCGTTCAGGTTTTTCGATAGTTCGTTCGATTTCGTCGGAATCTGAGTATACTTATATTCGGATCCTTACCGAAAATCAGAAGAACTACCGCCATGAACGACACAAAACTCTCTCGACGATCTCTCGCCCTCTCCCTGCTGGGCTTTGCCGGACTTGCCCTTGCACCGACGCAAGCACAGGCTCAGGGGAAACTGGGCGCTTCCGCAGAACCGCTGATGGTTCCGATGGAGCCGGGCCAGAGCGGTTCCGACCCGTTCACCGAGACGTTTGCGGACATGATGCTGCGCGACGCTCAAATCGAGCAGGAGATGCAGCAAGGGCTTCGTCCGCGCCCGGAGTTCCCCATCGCTGTCTTCAACGTCTTTGAAGAGAGGCAAGAGGAGCTGATGGACGCGTGGTTCGGAGCCTGGTTCCAGCCACGCGGCTTTCCGGGTAGCGGCCAGTATCGCTTCCCCGTACCGCCGTACCGTGGCCGAATCGACTCGCAGGGGCACTTTGTGCCCGGTAGTGCGCCGCCAGCAGCTCCCGGCCCGCGTGGGCCGCAGACCGCGAGCACGGCGTTCGATGGGCCGAATATCAACGTTTCCGGGTTCATTCCGCCCGACACCCAGGGCGCAGTCGGCCCGAGTCACGTCATGTTCCAGGTCAACGGACGGGTCGCGATCCACAACAAGACTACCGGGGCGCAGATCAGCTCGGTCTCGCTTTCCAGCTTCTACGCGGTGACGGTCGGCCCCACGACCTATCCGCAGGGCGGCGCGTTCGACCCCAGAGTGGTCTATGATCGCCCGAGTGGACGCTGGTTCGCCACCGGAATGGAGTTTGGCATCGGCAGCGCACAAAATGGTGTTATTTTAGCCGTCTCGCGGACAAATGACCCGACCGGAACCTGGGACAAGTATTTTATCGACATCGGCGTTGCGGGAACAAGCCCGAATACCTTCTTTACGGACTACTCGACGCTCGGCGTGGACGCAAATGGTGTTTATCTCTGTGCACGGATATTCCCGAACGGCACGGGAACCAACCGGGCGAAGTTCGCCGCGACCGATAAAGCCAGCCTGATCGCGGGTGCGCCGAGCCTCGGGACGGTGTTCTTCACAGACAATGTCACAGACATGTACTCGACGCCTCAGCCTGCGCACAACCTCGACAACTCGGCAGGCGGGCGCACCTGGTTCGTCGCCAGCTTCAACTCCACCGTCGTCGCGTTTCGCTCGCTCACCTGGAGCGCCGGGACGCCTTCTCTTCAGGCATCGTCAACTCTGGTCACGACGCCGACCTCGGGTGCTCCGCCCAACGCTCCCGCCAGCGGTAGCACGACCAATATCAACACCGGCGACTTCCGCAGCCAGATGGCGATGATCCGTGGCAACCGACTCTGGACAGCGCGAACCGTGGGCCTTGATGCAACCGGTGCCAGCACGACGATCAACCGGGCAGGCTGCGACTGGATGGAGATCAACGTCTCGACGGCAACCCCCACAATCGTTCAGTCGGGCCGGGTGTTCGACTCCGCCGCCGCGACACCCCGTTACTATTTCTACCCCAGCATCGCGATCAGCGGTCAGGGCCATGCCGCGATGGGCTTCTCCGGCGTCACCAGTGCCGAGTCGGTGGGAATCTACACCTGCGGGCGGCTCTCAACCGACGCCACCGGGACGATGCAAGCGATTCTCCAGACCCAGGCCGGGACCGGAGCCTACACGCGCAACGATGGTAGCGGGCGCAACCGCTGGGGCGACTACAGCTACACCTGCGTGGACCCGAGCGACGACCAGACGATGTGGATTTTTCAGGAATACTGCTCGGCGGCCAACACCTGGACCGTCCGCGCCCAGAGGCTACTCGCTCCGGCTCCGACGGCTTCTGCGACAGCCGTCAACGCGATTCCGGGACAGACAAACGTCTCGCTTCCCATCACCGGAACCAACCTCTTCGATCCAGGGGCAAGCTTCCCCAGCAGGCTCGCCGCAAGCGCAAGCGGCTCAGGCGTCACGAATGTCCGAGTTGCCTTCGTCAGCCCGACGCAAGCCTCCGTCACGTTCGATGTCTCAAACACCGCAACCGCAGGACTCAGAAACGTCACCGTCACGAACCCCGACGGACAGGCCGTCACCATCAACAACGCCATCAACGTCGTTGCCGCTCAGCCCGTGCTTGGATTCTCCAGAGTCATCACCAACACCGGGTCCGCC